>NZ_BAAAFA010000003.1:0-378974 GCF_039523295.1 Colwellia asteriadis
CTTCAAGTGTGGTCTGTAATGCTTGTTCAATATTCACAAAAAAAATCCGTAGTTAGTTTCCTAACTACGGATTTTGCATGATCGTTTGGATCGGTCAACCGATCATTCTCTTAACTGATCGGCATTGAGCCGAAGCTTCTTTTTTACAATCAAGACATTAATAAAAACCTTTTATCAACATAATATTTTTAGGCAAGCTTATCTGATAACCAAGCTTCAACACTCGCTAGAGCTGCAGTGATGTTTTCAGGTTGACTACCGCCAGCTTGTGCCATATCAGGGCGACCGCCCCCTTTACCGCCGACTTGTAAGGCAACCATATTCACTAATTCGCCGGCTTTAACCTTACCTACTAAATCTTTAGTAACACCAGCAATTAAGCCAACTTTACCCTCATTAGCCGTAGCAAGCATGATTATGCCTGACTGCATTTTATTTTTAAGTTCATCTACCATGCCACGTAGTGCTTTGCTCTCTACGCCATTTAAGTCAGCAATCAGTACATTAACACCATGAATATTAATCGCGTTATTTACTAGGTCAGAGCCTGCTTGTGCTGCTAATTCTTGCTTTAACTGTGCGATTTCTTTCTCAAGTTGTTTAGAGCGACTAATTAGCTGCTCTACTTTCCCTGGAGCACCTGCAACATCACTCTTTACTAGGCTGGCAATATTCGATAGTGACTCTGCTTGCTTATCAACAAAGTTTAGAGCTTCAATAGCCGTTACCGCTTCAATACGGCGAACACCTGCTGCAATGCCTGACTCAGAAACTATTTTCAGTAAACCGATGTCACCGGTGCGCTCAACATGAACACCACCACAAAGCTCAATAGAAAAGTCACCTAAAGTCACTACCCGTACTTCATCATCATACTTTTCACCAAATAAGGCCATCGCACCCTTTTCTTTAGCTTCTTCAATATACATTGATTCAGTTTGTTTTAAGTGGTTTCGACGTATTTCATCGTTAACAAGTTGCTCAACCGCTTTTAATTCATCGGCAGTTACCGCTTCAAAATGAGAGAAGTCAAAACGTAATTTTTCACTATCACATAACGAGCCTTTTTGCCCAACATGTTCACCTAAAACTTTACGTAAAGCCGCGTGTAATAAATGTGTTGCGGTATGGTTTTTAACAATTGCCGCACGGCGTTCTACATCAATCTCAGCTTTAACACGACGATTCAAGCCCATATCAGTATGCGCAATACCTCTGTGCGCATATGCATTACCTAGCTTAGTGGTATCTTTAACTTCAAAGTAACCGCCATCAAGATGTAGGAAGCCACTGTCGCCTGCTTGACCACCCGATTCAGCATAAAATGGCGTATGGTCAAGAATAACAATCCCTTGCTCACCTGCTTTTAACTCGCTAACCGCTTCTTGGTCTGTGTTATTGAAAAGTTCAACAATAGTCGCTGAAGCAGAGTTATTGTCATAACCTTTAAATTCTGTTTTCTGATCAGACTTAAGTTGCAGGTTATAGTCAGTACCAAATTGACTCGCTTGTTGGGCACGTTCGCGCTGTTGTCCCATAGCAATATCAAAGCCATTGTGATCAATATTTAATTGTCGCTCACGAGCAATATCAGCAGTTAAATCAGCTGGAAATCCATAAGTATCATATAATTTAAAGACGTCATCACCTTGTATAGTGTCACCCTGTAAATTAGTTAGAATATCTTCAAGTAGCACCATACCGCGATCAAGCGTACGTCCAAACTGCTCTTCTTCAATACGTAATAACTTTTCAATAGTCGCTTGTTGCTGAACTAGCTCAGGGTACGCATCACCCATTTGGGCAATCAGTGAAGACACTAATTTATGGAAGAAGTGCCCTTTCGCCTCTAGTTTATGACCATGACGAATAGCACGACGAATAATACGACGTAATACATAACCGCGTCCTTCATTTGACGGAATAACGCCATCAACAATTAAAAAACTACATGAACGGATATGATCACTAATAACACGTAATGATTTATGGTCTAGGTCATTACAGCTAAGTAAGCTCGCAGTATCTTTAATTAACGCTTGGAAAATATCAATTTCATAGTTGCTATGCACATTTTGCATAATCGCTGAAATACGCTCTAACCCCATACCTGTATCAATAGACGGGTTAGGTAATGGTTCCATTGTGCCATCAACCTGGCGGTTGAACTGCATGAAAACAATATTCCAAATTTCAATAAAACGATCACCGTCTTCATCAGGCGATCCAGGAGGACCACCAAAAATATCTTCACCGTGATCATAAAATATTTCAGAGCAAGGGCCACAAGGGCCAGTATCGCCCATTGACCAGAAGTTATCTGACTCGTATTTTTTACCCGCCGACTTATCACCAATACGGATAATTTTTTCTGCTGGTATGCCAATGATATCTTTCCAATAAGCATATGCTTCTTCATCCGTTTCATAAACGGTTACCAGAAGTTTCTCTTTTGGAAGCCCTAATACGGTTGTTAAAAACTCCCAAGCATAGCTAATCGCATCATTTTTGAAGTAATCGCCAAAACTGAAGTTACCTAACATTTCAAAAAAAGTGTGGTGGCGCGCAGTATAGCCAACGTTTTCTAAATCGTTATGCTTACCACCAGCACGTACACAGCGCTGTGCTGACGTTGCTCGGGTATAACTGCGTTTTTCAGCACCTAAAAAAACATCTTTAAATGGCACCATACCAGCATTAGTAAATAATAGCGTGGCATCGTTGCCGGGTATTAATGAGTTGCTTTTAACTATTTGGTGTTGTTTGGTGGCAAAGAAATCTAAAAATGCCTGACGGACTTCGGCGGTGCTTTTAATCATGAGATACTCTACAAATCGATTTATTTAATTATCATTCTATTACCGCAATTATTTCATCGGTTGAAAAACCACGGTATTGCAAAAAACGAATTTTTTTGGCTTTGTCTTTTTCCATAAGCTTATGCTTAGTTTTTTATCTAGGCTGTCATCTATGTGCTCATCAACAGCATCTTTCATAGCAAAGCGTTTATTATACGCAAGCTCGGCTTGAAGATACCAATCAATTTCACAACTTTCACGCAAATTTTGTATGATTGTTGTGCAAACGCCCTTTTGTTTTAATTCATTAGCAATGTAATACCAACCGTAACCTCGATTAACACGATAGTGATAGCGACTTAGTGCAAAATGCTCATCACTAAGGTAGTTTTTTTCTAGTAGTCTCTCAATAGCTTTATCAATATCTGCTTGAAGAAACTCGCGTGTTAATAGTTTTTGGGTTAGCTCTGCTTGTGAGTGCTCTCACCGTGCTAATAAGCCAACGGCGCAATGGAGTGCGGTTTGTTTCAAACTCTCCCCCTTTTTAGCTAAATAACCATGTTGGCATTATAAAGCGCTTGGCGAGTAATTAATAATAATTGTTGTTGAATATAGCAATGTTCCCTCAAGAAACACTCACCTATTTCACTGTATCATAACCAGCGCTTACGTTTAAAGAACGCAATCAAAGCTACCGAGGTTACCGTCATAACACCGAGCAATATGTAATAACCATTTTCAAATTTTAGCTCCGGTATATTCTCAAAGTTCATCCCATAAATGCCCGCTAAAAAGGTTAATGGGACAAATAACGCTGTGATTACTGTGAGTACACGCATAGTGGCATTAAGTTGGTGTGAAGTGATAGACATATAGCCATCAATTAAGTCGCCACAAATATCATAATACATTTGTGAAAGGCTCAATAACCTATCTAACCGCTCTCTTAAGTCGGTTAAGGTATGTACTTCGTCTGCGGTGATTAACGCAGTTTCCTCATCTTCAAGGTATACTTTAAGCGTATCTCCAATGGTCACGTGGTAATTAAAGGTTCTTCTGATTTTAACTAATTGAGAACGATATGATGTGATCTCTCGCATCATTTGGTCGTTACCACTTAATTGAAATTCATCTTCAATTTTTTCTAGGTTAGCTTCAAATGTGAATAACTGCTTAAGGTAATTACCACAGCTACTATGAAATATTTTTAACGCTAAGTGCATAGGGCTACGCTGTAAGTATTTTGCACTGGTTTTATTGAATAAACTATTAATAGCAATTGAGCTTTTAGGGTGACTAGTAATTAAAATACGATGACCGATAAACATGCTGACTTGTAAATGCTCAAATTTCAAACTGTCATCATTTTCAACAAAACCGCGATAAAGTAGAAAAATGTAATCACTAAATAGCTCAACTTTAGGCGGGTGTCTATCACGCTGCGCATCTTGTATTGCTAGAGGGTGGCAGCCTAATTGATTTAATAGTGCTTTTTCTTTAGTGCGATCAAGGTTATCAAGATCAATCCAAAGCAATGTATCAGTGCTATTTTCCCACTGAGCTAACAATTCTTCACCGCCCATCTCTACTGAAGATGATGGGGAAATCAACATTGTTCTGATCATGTTTTCACTCCAATATAATAAATAAACGCCAGCCCAGGTTAAAAATACTTACATATTACACAGAGCTTAAAATAATAAGGTCGATTTATGCGCTAATAACTAGGGTTTTGCAAGTAAATTCAATGTTGTTATAATTTATTATATTTAACCTGAACTCAGATTAGCTCATATGACGCATGACTCGCCAATAAAAAACGCTTAGCTGCGTGGCAACTAAGCGTTTTTGTCGACATTAAGTCGGCATTAAACATAAGAGACTAACCATTTCCTTTGGTTTTGGTATTACCTTCTTTAGCATGCTTTTCAATATATTCAATGATCATACCTGCAACATCTTTGTTAGTTGCGTTCTCAATCCCCTCTAGGCCAGGCGAGGAGTTAACTTCCATAACAACAGGGCCACGCTCGGCACGTAAAATATCAACACCACACATACCTAATCCCATAACTTTAGCCGACATAACTGCGGTTGCTCGTTCTTCTTTTGTTAGCTTAACAAGTTCAGCACTGCCACCACGATGTAGGTTAGAGCGAAACTCACCCTCAGCACCTTGACGCTTCATGGCCGCAACCACTTTACCGCCGACCACTAAACACCGAATATCAGCACCGCCAGCTTCTTTAATAAACTCCTGCACCAAAATATCCGCACTTAAGCCCATAAATGCTTCAACAATTGCTTCAGCCGCTTTAGCGGTTTCAGCAAGCACCACACCAATGCCTTGCGTACCTTCAAGTAATTTAATTACTACAGGAGCGCCACCCACATTTTTAATTAGGTCTTTAATGTTGTCAGGTCTGTTAGCAAACCCTGTGCGTGGTAACCCAACCCCTTTACGCGATAACAATTGCATTGAACGTAACTTATCACGTGAACGGCTAATAGCCACTGACTCATTCACGATAAAGGTGCCCATCATCTCAAACTGCCTAACAACGGCTGTACCGTAAAAAGTAACTGAAGCACCAATGCGAGGAATAACAGCATCGTATTTGGGCAGCTCTTCACCATGATACCTTACTGTTGGCTTATTACTGGTAATATCCATGTAGCAATGTAGCGTATCAATCACATCAACTTCATGCCCTCTTGCTCTAGCTGCTTCAACGAGTCTACGAGTAGAGTAGAGTTTTTTATTTCGTGATAAAATAGCAATTTTCATTTTGAAAGCCTTTTCATTTTAGGTAAGTGTACTGATTAAAAACCAACTAATTAGTTAGCATAGCAGTTTATTTTACTTTCATTTCGGGTAATTTAAGCTTAAGTTGATGCCTGAAACACGTTCTATTAAATACATTTAGGAAAATATATGTCTACAGACATCATTTTATGGTGTGCCATCGCATTTTGTATCACGCAATCTGCAATATTCTCAGGGCTCAATCTCGCTTTTTTTTCAATCAGCCGCTTACATTTAGAGGTTGAAGCTAAAAAAGGTAACAAGGCAGCCATTAAGGTTTTACAGCTAAGAGATGATTCTAATTTTTTACTGGCAACCATTTTATGGGGTAATGTAGGTATTAACGTATTGCTCACTATGTTATCTGACTCGGTACTTACTGGTATTAGCGCCTTTTTATTTTCAACCATTGCTATCACGATTATTGGTGAAATTACCCCTCAAGCTTACTTTTCACGAAACGCCTTAAAAATGGGAAATATGCTGGCACCAGTTATTCGTTTCTATCAGTTTTTATTTTATCCTGTTGCACGACCAACCGCGCTTATATTAGATGGCTGGTTAGGTAAAGAAGGTATTACTTATTTAGAAGAAAGTGAGCTACGTAATATTATTAAGCAACATATCACCGCAGAAGAAGCTGACTTAAACCATGTTGAAGGTATAGGCGCATTAAACTTTTTTGCGTTAGATGAAATACATGTAACACAAGAGGGAGAAGTAATTGATCCTAAATCAATTATCGCCCTACCCACTAAATTAGATTTACCTATTATTCCTGAAATTACACAGAGCCCTGACGATGCTTTTTTAAAGCTAGTGAATAATACCAACCACAGTTGGGTGATTTTAACCAATGAAGAAGGTGAGCCGCTGTTAGTATTAGATGCTGACGGTTTTTCTCGTGCTGCATTGTACCAACAAGAAAGCTTCGATCCATATCATTATTGTCATCGCCCGGTAGTTATCACTGACGAAACGACACCATTAAATGAAGCAATGTTATTGATGAAAAGTAACACCTCTATTGATAAAAACTTTGATGGGGTTATTGAACATGACGTGCTATTAATTTGGGGTGAAACAAAGCGTATTATTACGGGGGCTGATATTTTCGGCTTATTACTCAAGGGCATGTTACCTAGCGACCCTAAAGTCGCAGAAACAGCCTCATAAATGACTTGGGGTTATTATTAGGTAGCGTTAATCAGTCATTTACATAGTGAATGGCTGAGCGACTACAGCTTATTGTTTTTGTGTGATTAAACTATAACAACTCAAACTCTATTTGCTGCTGCTCTTGTTGAATACTATCCCCTAAGCCAATATGAACGCCTAACAAACGTACCGCTTTGCCCTGACCTCTTGCCAGCCCTTCTTCCAGTAAAGTTTTAAAAACTAATTCATCAAATTGGTGAAACTTAAATTCTTTCGTCGTTTGGTGAAAATCTTTAAACTTAACCTTAACTCCCAGTTTACTAATGTTTCTTGTTAATAAATATTTCTCTGCTCTAAGCTTAAGCTCAGGAATTAATTTATTGTTCATGTAATGATTTAGCGTTTTAACATCATGAATATCATCCGCAAAAGTTCTTTCAACGCCAACGGACTTTCTTACCCTAGTGGTTTCTACTGCACGATTATCTCGACCATGACATTTATGCCAGAGTGAGTGCCCTAATTTACCAAATTTTTGAATAAGGCTTGCTTCATCTAACGCTTTTACATCACGCCCTAAAGTTAAACCACTTAACTTTAGTTTTTCTGCGCTCACTTTACCAACACCTGGAATTTTTTTGAGGGGCATATTATCGATAAAGCCATCAACTTGCGCAGGCGTAATAACATACTGTCCGTTTGGCTTATTTAAATCAGAGGCTATTTTAGCGAGAAACTTAATAGGAGCAATACCGGCAGATGCCGTTAGCTGTAATTCAGTAAAAATAGCAAGGCGAATATCATTAGCAATAAGTGTCGCTGAGCCATTAAAGTGCTTGCAGTGGGTTACATCAAGGTAAGCTTCGTCTAGCGACAGCGGCTCAATTAATGAAGTGTAGCGAGCAAATATCTCTCTGATTTTAGAGGAGACTTCTTGATAAACTTTCATACGCCCGTGAACAATAACAAGTTCAGGGCAAAGCTGCTTTGCTTTACTTGCAGGTAATGCTGAACGAACACCGTATTGTCTTGCTAAATAATTACACGTAGATAAAACACTACGTGGTCCATCTCCACCAACAGCTAAAGGGATATTTCTATATTCAGGGAAATCCCGCATTTCAACAGCGGCATAAAAGCAATCCATGTCAATATGAATAATTTTACGCTGACTTGTCATTTTACGCACTCGATAACTGTATATAAAGACAGTATAGTTAAGTACCTAAAAATGACAAGTAAAAATAGTACAAGGTATAAATGAAGTTAAAACTTTATTTAACGAGAAGAGTATAGCTTGATTACTCTTTGGCATTGGATCTAGCGGGTTAGTTATAGATGAGTGTACTACCTCACTCCTAGGTTAGTTAACCTCGCAATGTAATAGTAGTGCTCTGCGCGGGTCCCATAATAATTTTTTCTTATAGAATAAAAAAACGTGAATAAATTAGATCTTGATGGGCATTACCCCTGGTAGATCAATTTACTCACGTTGTCGTTATGCGCAATATACAGCGTATTATAATAAGCCGCTTAGCTGCACTTAATAGAGACTCAAAGCGTTACTCAACCAAGCTATCTATCACTAATGAAATAGTGCCTGTACTATTAACAGCAACGTCTTTTTTCTCTGCTTTATAATCACCCGGCTTTATGCCAACGCCGCCTAACTTAGATGCTATTGCAAATAAATTTACTTGCTCAACACTGCCTAAGGTATTCGCGCTGCTCATTGCTTGCGAGTTATTAAGCACGATAACCGTTGGCAAGTCACTTAACTTAATTTTAACTGCCGCTAATGGCATACGCTGACCCGTAGTTGGTATCGCATAAACAAATACTACGCGATCTTCACCTTGGGCAAGCTTAGCTGAAATATTTTCAGATAAACTCACCGATACATTCAACTGTGGTCCGTCTGCTGAATCAAGCTTTGAGCTTGGGCTATCATTACTTTTATCGCCACTATCAGCTTGTGAGCTACCTGATAGCCCCATACGGTTATTAGCCTCAGCTACCGCTTCTTTTAATGCCGCAATATTAACGCCTTGCTTATTAGCATCAATAACACGCTGCCAATGGCTAATTGCTTGCGGGTAATTTTCACCTAAGAAATTATGCATACCAAGTAATATATTGGTTGAAGCGTCGTTAGCATCTAAAGCTAATGATTTATCAATATAATGCTGCACTATTTCATTAATCTGTTGATCATTTTTATAATAATGTGCCTGAGCAATCGCTCCCAGTAAATCAGCATGCTCTCCTTCAATACGAATGACTTGCTCAAATGATTTAATTGCCGCATCAAACTCACCAACAACGACAAAGGTTTGCCCTAAGTTATACCAAGCTTCAGCATCATCTGCATTTTCTTGGGTACGCTGCTGTAATTTTTTAATATAAGCGACCGTTTCTTTTTGGCGTTGTGCTTGTAGTTGCTCAGCGCTCATACCTTGATGAGCATCATTAATCGCAGGTTGGGTTATTTGCTCTAAGTGACCGTGCTTTAAATAAAATCCAACCGTAAAGGTAAGAATGAACACGCTCAATGCTATAGGCCAGATCACCGAAAAGTTTTTTTCTTTTCCGGTGGCAATATCAGCACTAGTTTCGCTTGCTTCAATGTCTTGTAACAAGCTACTGTCAAGCTCAGCTAGTAGATATTGATAGTTTTCATCATCAATACCGCCGTCTTGAAAGTCTTTTTCTATTTCTTTTTTATGCTCATGATATAAACGTACATTGGTTTCATCACGCACATTAGCGTTGTCGGTATTTTTTTGTTTGGTTTGCTTAAAAAACGGTAACCAAACCACCAGTAACAATAAGGCGAATAGTGCCAAAAGGATTAAAGCTAATTCCATAATATTTTCTACTTATTTTAATAGGTGCTGGGTTATTTTTTAAGAAAGCGTTTGAGTTTGTCTTGCTGTTCAGCATTGAGTTGTATATCTTTCTCTGCCACAGGCTTTCTTCTAACAATAACAGTGACAACAATTGCGCCAAACAATATTAATACCGCGGGTCCAAACCATAGAACATAAGTTAACTGTGAAACACGAGGGCGATATAAAACAAATTCCCCGTAACGTTTCACCATAAAGTCAACAATTTCAATATCGGCCTTACCTTGCATCAACAATTCATACACTTCATTACGTAAATCAGCAGCAATGGGTGAGTTAGAGTCAGCTAAGTTTTGATTTTGACATTTAGGGCAGCGTAACTCTTTGGTAAGTGCTTGAAAGCGTATTTTAGTCACTTCATCATGAAATTCGTAGGTATCCATCGGACTAGCATAGGCTTGATTTGATAAAGAGCTACTAAAGCTTGCACAGAAGTAGGCCACAACGGTTAACAATACAATGAGTGTTTTTTTAAATAGCATGGTTTATTTCCCTTGTTGCTTTTCAACAATAAGCTGTTCAATAAGCGGCTCAAACTCGGAGCGCCAAACGCGTGTATCAATAGCACCAGCAAAACGCTTACGAATAACACCATGGTGATCAATAACAAAAGTTTCAGGTGCGCCATAAACACCAAGATCTAAACCGAGCGTACCTTCTTCATCAAATATTGAGAAAATATACGGGTCTTCATAATCAACAAGCCATTGCTGTCCAGCTACGCGATCGTCTTTATAATTTAAACCATAAAGCTTCACTTTCGGGTTTTTAGCCACATCAACCAAATAAGGGTGTTCATACTTACAGGTTGGACACCACGTTGCCCATACGTTAATGAGTACAATATCACCTAATAAGTCGGCCTGTGTTACCCGTTTGTCTGCATTATTTAATGTCGATAAATTAAAGGTTGGCATACTATTACCTACCAGCGCTGACGGCATTTCTTGTGGGTTTAATGATAACCCTCGATATAAAACCACGCCCAATGCAATCACTAATATAAGGGGTAAAAAACGAATGAGTTTATTCATTATTCATTAAGCCTTGGTATTATTTGAAACAGGTTGAGTAAGTAAGTCGGCTACAACAGGCTCTTTAGCGGTGTTGCTTTTTCGGCGACGATAGCGTTTATCAAGCATAGACAGCACGCCACCAAGTGCCATGAAAATAGCACCTAACCAAATCCAGCGTACAAAGGGTTTATAGTGTACACGTACAGCCCAAGAACCGTCATGTTGTCCATTAATAACAATCGGATCACCTAAAGCAACATAAACATCGCGGAATAAACCAGGATCGATAGCCGCTTCTGTCATTCCCATTGTTTGAACACGATAAGATCGGCGTTCAGGTTTTAATAACGCTACAAAATCATCATTTTTATAAACATTGATTTGACCTTGCTCTGCACTATAGTTTGGCCCTTCAACCTGCTTAATACCTTTGAATTCAATTTGGTAGCCTGAAATAGTAACTTTTTCATCAAGCCCTAACTTTACGTTAGTTTCACTTTCATAGCTTGAAACAAGCGTTACACCAACAATAGTAATAGCAATACCAGCGTGTGCTGTTGCCATGCCTAAGTGGCTAATAGATAATTTTCCTGACGCTTTCAATTGGTTGCGTACTTCTTTTACCACCACTAAGAAAACCCACATTGCTAATGTCATACCCATAGCAACCAGAATATTAAACTCACCGGCATAAACAACAGGAAACAACAAGCCAAAGGCAATACTAAAAACTGACGGTTTAACTAAATGCTTACGCAGTTCGCCTTTTTTCGCCTTTTTCCAGCGAATCATTGGTCCAATCCCCATAATAACAAAGAGCATGCTCATAATAGGCACAAATACCGCGTTAAAATATGGAGGACCTACCGAGATTTTTCCATAACCTAGTGCGTCAACTAATAAAGGATAAAGCGTACCCAATAATACCGTTACTGCGGCAATCACTAAAATCACATTACAAAGTAATAATGCAGTTTCACGTGAATAAAAGGCAAAGCGAGAGAAGCTGGCAACAGTACGTGCTCTAAAGGCATATAGCGTTAATGCCCCACCCATTGCAAAAGCTAGAATCATTAAAATGAAAACACCTCTTGATGGATCAGCGGCAAAAGAGTGAACCGAGGTAATCACACCAGAGCGTACTAAAAATGTGCCAAGTAAGCTTAAACCAAAGGCAAAAATTGCCAATAATATGGTCCAGTTTCTAAACGTGCCACGCTTTTCGGTAACCGCCAATGAGTGAATAAGAGCAGTACCAACAAGCCAAGGCATAAATGAGGCATTTTCAACAGGGTCCCAAAACCACCAACCGCCCCAGCCAAGTTCGTAATACGCCCACCAGCTTCCTAGGGCAATACCTAATGTTAAAAACATCCAAGCGCCAACAGTCCAAGGGCGTGACCAACGTGCCCAAGCAGCATCCATTTTACCCATCATTAGGGCTGCAACAGCAAAAGCAAAGGCAACGGCAAAGCCAACATAACCAAGATAAAGTAATGGTGGGTGAATAATCAAACCAATATCTTGTAATAATGGGTTTAAGTCTCTCCCTTCTAATGGCGCATTGGGCCATAAGCGTTCAAATGGGTTTGAAGTCAGCACCGTAAAAGCAATAAAACCAACCGCTATCATGCCCATTACCGCTAAAACGCGAGCAATAAACTCTTCTTCAATTGCACTGGAAAACCTGGCAACGGCGGCGGTCCAGGCCGTAAGGGAGAAAACCCAGAGTAACAGTGAACCTTCGTGTCCACCCCATACAGCACTAATTTTAAAATAATAAGGAAGGTGAGTATTAGAGTGGCCAGCAATATATTTAACGGAGAAGTCATCAATAACAAAGCTATACGCCAGAATAAAAAGGCTAATACTGGTGAAAATAAACATACCAAACGTTAGTGGCTTGGCGTAGCTCATTAGCTTTTTTAATGAGCTTTTATTTGAGCTATGAACACCAATTAAAGGGATAACACTTAAACACAGCGCAAAAGCTAACGCGATGATTAAGGCTAGATGACCAAGCTCAGGTATCAGCCTAGGAATTACTTCAGGTACTACATTAGGTAGCATTGCTCTCTCCGCTCTACTAAAAAATATTTACTCAACAAACAACTACCAGTAAAAGATAGTAAAATACTTATAGGCTGCTGGTTAAAAATCACTAAAATATTCTAACATTTAATTGCGCGAAATATTAATGTAAATTCCCCCTGCAAGTTGTTTCATAATGTTACAACTTTATAAGGTTACAACCATAGTGCCTATGATAAGATATTACTCACAGTGATTATGCGATCTACATCAATAATTACCAGAGAAAAAACCGTTAATATATATGTAAGCTTGATGAAAAATAAGCACAAAATTATTCAAGTATATAATGTACAATAACAATTACTGTGGCAATTACATCGATAAAAAGTGTTAACCGAGCATTAGCATTAACTAATAAGAAAAATTAACGTGACTCCATCAACAACACCAAAAGCATCACTGTTACTCAGCGCTAAAAACTTAACTTGTATTCGCCAAGACAGGTTATTGTTTGATGCTTTATCTTTTGATGTTTTCGCCGGGGACATTATACAAGTTGAAGGTCCTAATGGCTCAGGAAAAACCAGTTTATTACGTATACTTACTGGTTTATCGCAGCCATACGAAGGGCAAGTACTTTTTCAGTCAACTGCTACTCATAACAAAGAAAACCTACAGGCTATTACTCGTTACCGTGAAGAGTATCAACAAAATTTACTTTATTTTGGTCACTTATCAGGAATAAAAGGCGAAATGACCGTAGAGGAAAACCTAAATTTTAATATTGCATTGCACGGTGACAACGCTGACGGTCAAGCTCAAGCATTAACCAACGTAAATTTAATGGGCTTTGAAGATAATTTAGCTTCTAATTTAAGCGCTGGACAACATCGCAGAACCGCACTCGCAAGGTTATACCAAAGCAACGCCCCCATTTGGATTTTAGATGAGCCCTTTACCGCAATTGATAAGCAAGGTGTTAGTGATTTAGAGGCACTTTTTTTAGCACACGCTCAACGCGGCGGTTGCATTATACTTACGACCCACCAAGATTTAAGTGCATTAGCTAACACCCAGCTTAAAAAAATCACTTTAGATTACAGCAACGATATTGCTTTTGATTAACGCAGAGAAATCGACAAATGACATTAGCAACATCAACTCCCAATAATAAAGACAATAACCTGCTCCCCATGAGTAAACAGCTTTCTTATCGTCGCGCTTTCTCATTAGTGTTAAAACGCGATTTAACCATCGCATTGCGCCACCGTGACGATATTATCAATCCGTTATTATTTTTTGTGATTGTTATCACGTTATTTCCATTAGGTATTGGCCCAGAGGCAAATACTTTAAGCCGCATTGCACCAGGCATTATTTGGGTTGCAGCCCTCCTAGCAACACTTTTATCGTTAGATCGCTTATTTAAAGCTGACTTCACCGACGGCTCCTTAGAGCAAATGCTATTAAGTCCACATCCAATATTTATTTTAGTGCTGGCAAAAATCACGGCTCATTGGTTAATTACCGGTTTGCCGTTAATACTAATGGCTCCATTATTAGCAGTATTACTGCATTTGGATGAAAACAGTTACGGAGCGTTAATAATAACCTTGTTTTTAGGTACGCCCGTTTTAAGTCTATTGGGGGCTATAGGCGTGGCATTAACTGTTGGTATAAAAAAAGGCGGTGTTTTACTCAGCTTATTAGTGCTACCGCTTTATATTCCTGTATTAATCTTTGCAACGAGCGCCATTGATACCGCAGCGCTTGGTTTACCCTACAGCGGACAACTTGCTATAATTGCCGCGCTATTTTTTGGCTCTTTAACTCTTGCACCTTTTGCCGTAGGTGCCGCACTAAAAGTGAGTACTAATTAATGTGGAAATGGTTACACCCTTATGCAAACCCTGAAGTGTCTTATCACCTTACAAATAAATTGCTGCCTTGGTTTAGTTACCTTGCTGCAATATTTTTAAGTATTGGCTTAGTATGGGCGCTTTTATTTGCCCCTGCCGATTATCAACAAGGTGATAGTTTTCGCATATTTTACGTACATGTTCCTGCAGCCTCACTTTCAATGGGTATTTATGTTTCTATGGCTATTGCCGCTTTTAGTAGCTTAGTTTGGCAAGTAAGGCTTGCTGATGCCTCGGCAGCTGCAATGGCACCTGTTGGTGCAGCTTTTACTGCAATTGCTTTAATTACAGGCTCTGCTTGGGGTAAACCTATGTGGGGCACTTGGTGGATATGGGATGCACGTTTAACCTCTGAATTAATTTTATTGTTTTTATATTTAGGGGTTATTGCCTTACATAGCGCATTTGAAGATAAAAATTTAGCCGGCAAAGCAGCGGGAATTTTAACCTTAGTTGGTGTTATCAACATTCCAATTATTAAATATTCTGTTGAATGGTGGAATACACTTCACCAAGGTTCAACCGTCAGCAAACTAGGAAAGCCATCAATGTCACTTGATATGCTCTGGCCATTTATTTTTTGCTTTATTGGTTTTTCATTATTGGTCGGTGTGATTATCTGTTTACGTTTTCGCAATGAGATTTTAGCTCGCAACAGTATTCGTCCTTGGGTGCGTGAGTTAGTAGAACAAAAAACACAGTAGTAGCAAACTTACATTGGAGAGCAAATAATGCAGTTTACTCATTTTAGTGACTTTATCAGCATGGGAGGATACGGCTTTTACGTATGGCTATCTTTCGGTGCTACCGCTTTATTACTAACGTTATTAGTAATAGATTCAAAAGCGGGGCATAAAAGAATTATAAACCATATTGCGCAACATAAGCGTCGAGAAGATAAGCTACGTAAAAGTCGTGAACAGCGAAAAAAAGCAGCAAAGACAGACGACTCAGCCGCAGGTTAACCCTATTTAACTTTAATTAAAGGTACTATCTCATGAACCCACGTCGTAAAAAACGCTTAGCAATTGTCAGCTCTGTACTCATCGGTATTGGCGCCATTGCAGGCTTAGTGCTTTACGCTTTAAGTCAGAATATTGATTTATTTTACACCCCCTCCGAGATTACTTCGGGTAAGAAGGAGACGGGGATTAAACCGGTTATTGGTCAACGTATACGTATTGGTGGCTTAGTGGTCCCTGGTAGCGTTAAACGCGACCCTGAAAGCCTAAAGGTATCATTTCAACTGAGTGATATGGTAATGCCTATTGTATTTAATGAAGGAGACCCTGTCGTTACTGTTTATTATGAAGGGATATTGCCCGATTTATTTCGAGAAGGCCAAGGTATTGTTGCAAACGGTACGCTAGCCGAGCATCCACCAACGGGTTTGAGTGTAGAAGCGAGTGAAGTACTTGCTAAGCATGATGAGAATTACATGCCGACAGAGCTTGCTGAAGCAGCAGGACAAAAGCATGAAAAAGCAAACTACACCCCTGAGCAGCTCAACACAAAGTAGCTAATATAGGTACTCTCTCTTCACTATGAGATAGTACTTACAGCCCCAAGCTAAAACCAACAAAAAAGGTGATTAACATAATCACCTTTTTTGTTGGTTTTTTTCTGTTGTAATGAAGTGGTTAAGCAGCTGATTAACCTTTAAGGCCAGTACTCTGCAATAAGGCGATCACCAATACTGTTTAGTATTTCAACCTCTCCTTCACAAACGGCTACAATTGTTTTTCCACGCTTATATCTCTCAGGAATAATCATGTCACCATAAAAATTCAATGCGAATCTTTGAGTTTCTCTAAATAGCTCTAGCTCTCCATCACTACAATAAATAACCGTCACTGTTCGTTTAGCCTCACCCATTATTAGCATCCTTTCTTTTAGAATAATTATTAATTTTTATTGATTATTAAGATAAAAAACATCTGGTCTGACCTAGCAACTGGTTAGATATCAATCTGGTTGTACCAGCATACCAACATCTGGTACAACCAGATAGTCACGTTTTAAACAACAAAAGAGAATAATATATAACTAAACTATAAAAACCGATTAAGCCTATATTTTTAAAGGAATAAAAAAGGCCCTCTTACTGAATAACAATAAGAGGGCCTTTTGAACCACCGTTTAATACACGATGGTTTTTCTTGCGGTATTAGATGATTTATCTAGCTGTAAGCTACATCAAAAGCAAGCCTGATAAATGAATAACTATTTCCAAGACTTCATTTTACAACCTTTAACCGCGTAAAATAAAATAAATAAATAACATGGTAACATCACAATATAGCCACTTTGTGCTGCTTCAGCAGTACCACTTGAACCACTTGCGATACTCCAAAACATTGGGCCAAAAGCGCCACCAGCAATACCCATTACTAATAAAGCAGAGCCAACACTTGTTAATTTACCTAACCCAGATAAGGCGAGTGGGAAAACAGCAGGCCAAACGATAGCATTGGCTAAACCAAGGAATGCTAATAACATCAGTGGATCGGGTAGTTGCACACCACCAAGAATGAACGATAAGCCATTAGCAATAGCGAATGAGTTATTATCAGCAAAGACAATACCTAAGCTTAATACCACACCTAAAATCGCTGAAGCGGTTAATGCGGCTTCTTGAGAAATAAATTTAGGAATTAAAGCAATACCTAAAATATAGCCAATAACCATACAAACCATAGTATAAGAGGTCATCACGCTGTATTTTTCAACCTTTAACGCTAAGGCAAAAGAGCCAATAGTATCACCCGCAATAACTTCAACAGCTACATATAAGAATAAAGCGATAACACCAAACGCTAAGTTAGGGTGCGCTAATGCTTCTTTAAGTTGGCCTTTAGTTTCTGTTTGATCATCAGCGTCTTGCTCTAACTCTGGTAAAGGTGATTTTTTAACGGCAAAACCTAATAAACCAATAAATAATGCCATACCTAAATAAGGAAGAATTAAGCTATTAGCCATGTCATCAATTTGATTTTGTGATAATTCAGTGCCAACTGTGTCAGTAAAACCACTCAAAATAAGCGCGGTGAATACAATAGGAGCAACAACACCTGCACCTTTGTTCATAATGCCCATGATAGAAATACGTGCAGCAGCTGATTCTTCTGGCCCAATACGAACAACATAAGGGTTAACCGCTGTTTGTAATAAAGTTTGACCTGCACCCATCACTAGCTGAGCAAATAAAAATAAGGCAAATATTTGGGTTTTAGCGGCTGGAATAAACAACAAGCCAGCGACCATCATAGTTGCCATACCTAATGCCATACCATTCTTATAACCAACTTTACGAATAATAGTCGCTGAAGGTAGTGCCGTAAACGTTACTGCAATATAGAAAGAGAAAATAATTAATGACGCCTGAAAAGGAGTCAGTTGTAGTATTTGTTGTAGATAAGGCATTAACGAGCCATTAAGCCACGTAGCAAAACCTAAAATAAAGAATAGTCCGGCAACTATTACCATGGGTAGAGCATTACTCTGTTTTTTTTCTTCGGTTAAAGACATTTCCATAACTTCCTCGTTAACTTGCGTTATTGTTATAATTATCGCTTGAATTTTTTGTTTAAGTAACTTATTTGTCCTAAAACTTTCTCATTTAGTACAAATAAGTCGTTTAATTAATTGAATTTTTCACCTGATACCCAGGTTTCATCTACTGTTAAGTCATCATTTAAAATAACAAAATCAGCTTGTTTACCCACTTGTAGTTTGCCGCGGATAACCTCTTGTCCTTGATACAGATATTCAGCAGGATACAAACTCCCCATGCGAACGGCTTCACCAAGTTCAACACCTAAACCCAAATGAGTGTTTTTAACGGCACTTGCCATATCTAAAGAGGATCCCGCAAGCTCACCCGTAGTAGAAGTTAACTTTCTGTTATCAACATATACAGTGCGATCATATAAAGCGAATTCTGTTTGGTCTGTACCTACCGGTGGCATAGCATCTGTCACTAAGAATATTTTTCCACGCGGTTTAGTTTTTATTGCTATTTGACAGCTTGCATAGTCAACATGAAACCCGTCAACAATTAAACCACAACTGGTATTGTCATTTAAAAATGCGCTACCAACTACACCTGGCTCTCGCCCTTGAAATGCTGACATAGCATTAAATAAATGTGTAAAGCCACTAGCACCAGCATCAATAGACTTTTGTGATGTTTCAAAATCGGCATTGGTGTGACCAATACATACTTTAATACCTAAATCGACCATACGTTTCACATCGTTAGGTGCTACAGTTTCAGGCGCTAAGGTAACAATAACTTGACCAATATCTTGGCGTGATAACACTTGCCATTCAGCCTCAGAAATAGGGCGAATGTACTCCGCACAATGCGTACCTTTTTTTGCAACAGACAAGTGTGGTCCTTCAAAGTGCACACCAACAATCCCTGCAACATTTTCATTAATTGCTTGAGCAATAGCATCAGCGGCTTGCGCCATCACTTCCACTTTGTCAGTGATCAAGGTTGGCATCATCGCAGTAGTACCATATTTGGCATGGGCAGCCATAATGGTTTTCAGCTTTTCAACAGATGGTGAGTCATTAAACAATGCGCCTCCGCCACCATTAACTTGTAAATCAATATAACCTGGAACAACTAAACCTGATGCCTTAACATCAAAATGTGATGTTTCTTGATCGATAGCCGTTATCTTACCTTGGCTTAATGTAAGCACTTGCTCATTGATAAAATTTTCACCATCAAATAAGCGTGGCGCATAAAGTCGAACTGAAGTCATAGGGTTTCCTATATTTGTCTAAAGAAATTACAGCAATAAATCGTTTTTAACGTAAGATTACGCTGATTGCTGTTGCTTCGCTACTTGTTTGGCGTACTCTTGTCTTGCAAACAGTACCGCGCCTACTTCTGGTGCACTTAAAGGCTCAGATAACTCAGCTTGAATTTCTTTAGCAAGCCATGATTTCAATCTTGGGGTTAAACCACCAATCATAGACATGCGAGGAGGGTTTTTAGCTTTTAGACTGCGTGCCATACTATTAATATATTCTGCACCTTCATTAACAATATCCAGTGCGACTTTATCGCCCTGCTCTGCGGCATCAAATACTAAGTTAGCAAGTTGTGCATAATAAGTCGCTTTTTTACCGGCAATAGCTTCCACTAGGCAAGTATCATCTTTACAGTTCAACTTATTTAATAGCACATCATTCATAATTGTTGGCTCCACTAAGCCATCAATTGATAACAATACATTTTTAGCTGCTTGTAAACCAAACCACGCGCCACTACCTTTATCGCCATGTGGGAAACCATGAGCACCTAAAATAGAGTACTCATCATCAATACAAGAAAAACCACATGAACCAGTACCTGTAATAATTACTGCACCATCACTACCTTGGTGCGCCCCTAAACAGGCTATTAACAAGTCAGTTGCTAAATACATTTGCTTAAACGGGTGTTTCCAGGCCGCCATTTGGTCAAATAATACCGGTAAATTTACCCCAGCTAAACCAACACCAGCATTAAGCTCATTTAATTCAATGTGAGCCAAGCCTGCATCTTCTAACGCTAACTTAGCTGACTCTGTAATAGAGTTGGTTGCTTGTTCGAAACCGTGAAGTGGGTTACCCGGTCCAGATATCCCCGTACCAAGGACTTCATTATTTTTATTCATAATGATGGTTTTACATTTACTACCACCACCATCAATGCCTAAAAATAGCTCATTGTTATTATCACTGCTTGTCAGCATACCAGCCTCTTAATTTATGCTTGTGCTCATAGATATACTTTTCGTTTATTTAATGATTATTCAGTAATACTGAATTAATACTTATTTTTTGAAAAGAATATTGTTCAATTTTTGATGCTTTTAATCTTAGCCACAAATGACAGCGTTGTCATTTACTTTTTTATAAAATCAACAATTTTAATTAAATTATACAAAAAAATAAGCGGTGAATCTTGCTTCTCTTAGCCGCCGCTTTATTAATGTCATTTTATTATTCGTAAAAAATATAAACCTTTCTGAGTGAAAAGTCATAACCTTGGTGGAAATTTCCCGTAACAATTACTGTTCGAGGTACTCACTCTATGTGAATAACACTGTAAAATAAAGAGCGGAAAGACTTTATTACTTCTAATGCGAAACATCCGTTATTAAAGCTGATGTTTCGCATTTATTGTATTTGGCTACTTTGATAAAGCACTGGTTGTTCTACTAGCACGAAGACCATTAATGCTACGACTACGGACCATAACAGGACCTTTCACTACCACAGGTTCAACATAAGTCAGCCAATCACCTTTACCTACTTTATACTCAATAGTTAAACCTGGGAAGGCAACATTTGCGAATAACTTACCATCTTTAATAACAGCACCAACGGTTGGTAGGCGGTAATCAATATTTGCAAGTTCGAGTTTTTCAAACTCTTTTTGACCGAGCACATTGGCAAATAAAGCCCACGCGTTATCACGTGAAACCTGCATTTCATCAGTAAAATTGTTAGTTTCTTGACTGTACTTTTTACCTTGATAATCATAAGGCACAGCCCATGAAGCTGAGTACCATGCACGCTCCGCTAGCGCAAGTAAGCGCGGGTAAATTTTATGCTCACCCATAGCACCAGTACGAGTATTTTCTCCCCACAACTGCCCTTGAATGCCATAAAATTTTTGTCCTGGCGCTAATGGAACTTTAGTATCGTCAGCAATATAGGCATTACCCTCTCTATTTGTCCAAAATTCAGCATGAGCCGGTAAGTTATCTGGCATAAATTGGAAGATTTTTTCAGTATTGGTTGCCCGTGAAGCCCAGTAATAGCCATGCTCTTTAGGATCTGCTTCATAAGGTTGATCGAAGTATAAAACCTCAGGACTTGATAACACCATTTGCCAATTACGATTAGTTAATGCGTGAACCTTGTCATGCCCTCCCCAAAATAAAGCATCCCACGCATTTGCTTGCACAATAGCAGGCATATTCTCTTTACGCGTATGCTCCATACCATCACTCCAGCCTGCAGTTTCAATATCTAAATCAGATAATATACCCGCAACGCGCTCAATAAAATAAGCGCTAAGCTCTTTCATGCTAGTAACACCTTTATCATTGTTAGCAATAAATTGCTGACAAGCAGGTGAGTCTATCCAAGCGCCTGCTGTTTCATCAGCCCCGATGTGATAGCGTGTTAATGGTTGACCTGCATCATTATGCATTTTTTTAACTTGTTTCATGACTTCAGTAATAAAGTCGTATGATGACTCTAGACAAACATTAATGGTGTTATCACCATAAAACTGCACTGAGGAGTACTTAGTGGTATCTTCAAAGTCATCTAATAAGAACTGCTTGGCTTTAGTTTCATCTTCTAAAGCTTGATATTTTTTATAACGCGCATTCATCGCTTTTACTGATGAACGTGAATGTCCAGGCATATCTAATGATGGAATAACCTGAATATGACGCGCTGTGGCTGCTGCTAGAATTTCTTGGTAATCAGCAACGCTATAGTAACCATTAACAGAACTTGTGGGGTCAACACCTGCGCCTAGTTGCGGCATTAAACAGCTTGTTTCTTGAATATCAAAACAACGTTTGCTGCCTACTTCGGTAAGCTCTGGTAGGCTTGGAATCTCTAAACGCCAACCTTCATCATCACCTAAATGTAAATGTAGCTTATTTAACTTATACGCAGCCATTTGGTCCAGTAACGATAAAATGAACTCTTTAGAATGGAAGTTACGTGCAACATCAACCATCATACCGCGAAAGGTATAATGCGGTTCATCATCAACATTTAATAAAGGTAGACGTGTTTCACCTAAAGTCACCAAACTTGCTAAAGATTGAATGCCGTTAAAAACGCCATTCGCATCAACACCAACAATTTTGATGTCTTTATCGGTAATATTAAGGCTGTAGCTACCCAATAATTTATCTTTATTCTCACTAATACTTAAATGTAATGGTAATCCTTGCTTATTTTCAGCAATACCTAAAGCTGTTAAACGACTCAACGCTGAAGCAACTTGAGCTTTATCAACATTACCTAAATGAATCGCCAACCCTTGATCGATATTCAAAAAGGCATTTTTGGCATCAACCGTAACGGACTTAGGTGTTGGAATAATGGCATTAGTAACCGCAATTTTATTTTTTTCACTGGTGAGATTAGCCGCAGCGTTACGTTCGAATAAGTTTTCACTTGTTAATCGTACGGTATTATCGTTCACAGTCCGCTTAAAATGCTTATCAAGATCATTTGCTAATTCAATATGAGTGAGCGTTTCTAACCCTGTTTCAGGGTCAATCACTGGTATAGTACTTTCAATAACACGCGGTTTTAAGTTTTGAGCACTCACAATATAGTTAGGCATTGCATCTGACTCTGCCAACATCCAAAATTGAGCACGAAATGAAACTGTTTTAATTTCACCCGCTTTAAAGCCAGAAAAACCATTTTGCAAGCTAATACGATGTAAGTCGCCATTAATATGCTCTATCGAAAACTCATCACTTTCAAAGGATTGAATAGGTGCAATATGACTAAAGTAAATGAACCAATCTTTTGCGTTAATAATTGTTGATGCATTAAAGCTTAGCTCAGCTTCATAACAAGTGCCGTTTTCAATAGCGCTATCACAATGTTCACTAGGGATATTGGTGTTCAAGCGGTACTTAACCTGCAAATTTTCGGCAATATTATCAACATCTATTTGTGTGGCGCTATGCAGTATTTTTAGTTGCTCTGCTGCAGGTATAATAGCCTGTTGGCTATTAATGGGTTGTTCACACCCTAGCAAGGTAAAACTAGCAGCAATAGTTAACGCTAAGATTTTTTTATTCATCTTTTTTATATGCATTTTAAAAGGCCTTTGTCCGAGTTGATTCACGGCGAAATAGTTTATTATTAATATTATAACTTGGCTCACTATCTCTATTTTTGACAGCGCTGTCAAACCTGAGTATATTGATTTATCAAAATGATGATTTATTCAACATTGCGAGTATGCGCACACAAGTATTGCTAAAATAAGAACACTAACGATGAATAGCATGAAAAATCTAAGAGTAAACCCTGATTACACTTTAAATAAAGTTACAATCTCTGATAGCGATGTATCGGTATTGGTCATTGATAATTTCTTATTTAATAGTGACGCTATTATGCATTTCGCGCACAACATTGCCTATTTTAACCCCATGTTTTCAGACAATACGCTATTTCCTGGTATGCGAGATAAAATGCCTGCACCTTATACTCGATTGTTAAAGGCCTTTTTTGACAACATCCTATTAAAAGAAATTAAGCCTGATGCTGTGTATCAATCAAGCTTGAATAAAAGTTTGTTATCTTTAGTCACTTGCCCACCAACTGATCTGAGTGCTAACCAAAAAATGCCGCATGTTGACTCATGTAATGATGACGATTACGCTTTCGTTCATTATTTATCAGGTCAAGCATTAGGCGGTACAAGCTTTTATCGTTATAAACCTAAAAACTTAATTGCCTTTACTCAGCAGCACCAAGCCGTTGTCCCCGAAATGTTAGAGAAAGTAACACAAAGCCCAGAAGAGCACACTAGCTATATTACCCAATCAACGAGCTTATTTGAGCAAGTGTTAACCATTGATGCTCAGCCTAATCGCTTAATTATATACCCTGCCAATATATTACATAGCGCTAACTTGGTTTCTAATGAAAGCTATTGTGGTGATATCAATCAAGGACGGCTTTCTATTTCATCATTTGCGAGTATAACAACGAAGTAACTATTCATTCTGTTGTTAATATGCTTTGATGCATTTAACACCTAAAAACAACCCAATAAATAACTATAAAGATAATACTGGAGTACCTTTCATGATCCCTTTAAATAACAAATTACATGCCAATGTAAAAATTAAAAAAAACAATAATGTTTCTCGCTTTAAAGAACAACAACTTATTCCTGTCACGGTACAAGACTTCATTCCATTATCAACAGAGTTCCCTATTGTTTTTGTAAAAAATGAAGAAACGGGGCAGTTTATCAGTGTTGCCATGATGGGAATACGCTCAGGCGTTAACTTGTATTGTCAAGACGAAAAATGGTCTTGTGCTGTAGCACCGTTAGGTTTTCATAATGCGCCATTTTCATTAATACAAACCAATGAGAATAGTGATGAAGTCGTTGTATGTATTGATGAAAAGAGTGTATTTGTTAATACTGAAACTGGTGATGCTTTATTTGACGAGCAAGGCGAGCAAACTGAATTTTTAAAACAAAGAACTCAAGCATTACTAAGCGTTGCCGAGTTTACCGAACAAACTCAAGCAATAATTGATATCTTTGCGAAGAAAAGGTTACTGGCTTCAAAACAACTCAACGTGAAACTTACTAGTGAACAAGAGCCTTTCTTACTTAACGGTATCTATTTGATTGATGAAAAAGCGCTAAACGCATTATCTACTGAAGAATTTGAAGATCTACGCACTAAAGGGTTATTACCACTAATTTACGCACACTTAGCCTCTTTACATCAAATAACACGCCTAACCATAAAGCAAAACGCATTCGAAGCGAAATAGAGAGAATTGTGAATGTCAGCACAACCTAAAAAAATAATAATTCTTGGTGGCGGCAGCGCAGGATGGATGGCTGCAAGTCTTATTCAGAAGGCATGGGCTGATAAAGGCACTGAAATATTACTTATTGAGTCTGATGTCATCAATAAAATAGGGGTTGGTGAAGGTTCAACCCCTGCCTTACGGTTATTCTTCAATTACCTAGGCATAAAGGAAGCAGAATGGATGCCTGCATGTAATGCCACCTATAAATGCGGCATTAGCTTTCCCGGCTGGACTAGCAAAGATGACCCCGCCTACGCTGACTTTTCCGCTTACATTCACCCTTTTTATTCTCAAGCCGACTGGAAAACAGGCAATGCTTTTATGCATAACGCCCGTTTAAGACGAGATGGCATCGATGTACCCGCTCACCCCGATGATTACTGGTTACAGTCTTATTTAGCCAAAAACTTTAAAAGTCCAATCGCCGCTCAACAATTAAGAGACGAAATGGATTATGGCTACCATTTTGACTCGGCACTGGTCGGTAACTTCTTAAAGGAACGCCTACTTTCAATGGGGGTAAAACATTTAGTTGATACCGTTGATGATGTCACACTCAACAACAGCGGTGAAATTGCTAGCCTTATAACAAAAGCTAATGGCGAACAAAATGCTGATATATTTATCGACTGTACAGGTTTTGCTGCGCGGTTAATCAGCAAAGCACTTAACGTTGACTTTGTAGATTATAGTGACAGCTTATTCAATGATAGAGCGGTTGCCATTCAGTCTTCAATAGACTGTACACAAGATATTCCCTCACAGACAACATCAACAGCCCTTTCATCAGGCTGGGCATGGAATATCCCGTTAAGTAACCGTTATGGCAATGGCTATGTTTATTCATCTAAATACATTACTGATGAAGAAGCAGAAAAAGAGCTTAGAGCCCATATAGGTAAAAGCTGCGAAGGTTATGAGGCTAGAGTTATCCCTATGCGCCTCGGTAGGTTAACACATCATTGGCACAAAAATGTTTTAGCTGTAGGTCTATCACAAGGCTTTATTGAACCGTTAGAAGCAACGGCACTGATGTTAATTCAGCATACTGTCGAACTATTTATTAGTCATTACGAAGAAATGTTTACCGAACAACGTGATACCGCAGGCCAACAAAATATTTTCAACTCCCAGCTAAATGAAGTATTTGAGAGTATAAAAGATTATATTGTTGCTCATTATCGCCTAAACTCACGCACTGATAGCCAATATTGGTGTGATAATCGCGATAACACAAACAACTCACCTCGCTTGAACGCGCTACTTAATGCATGGCACACAAAAGGCGGAGATTTCGAAGCGGAATTAACACGTCACAATGCTGAGTTAACCTACTTTGCACCTAGCTGGTATTGCTTATTTGCTGGAAAAGGTCACTTTCCAACAACAGTGACAAAGCCAGAGCAACATATAAAAGTCGCGCCTACCGCAGAAATCATTAACTATTGTCAGCATGTCAGTCAACAATTTTCAGTTCATAACGAGCAACTTGCTAAAGTTTATGGGGATAAATGGCCTAAAAGTAAGTAAACACAACTCACTACCTCTATAAAAACGTATCACTGACACACCACAATAAAGCCCAATACTTATGATTTGGGCTTTTTTATGCACGGTTAGAGAGCCTGTAAACCATATTTTTTGATCTTATTAATTAACTCTCTATGACCTGGCAGCTTTTGATTAAGTTGTTCTGAAATAGTACTTATACGTAAAGCATGTTCTTTGGCGGCACTATGATACTGCGATGATAATGCTGACAACTTACTTTGATAGTGCATCCCATAAAGCAAATATAAATAATTATCGTAATCGAATATTTCAAATTTGCTAAAAAAATCTTCTCTTTGAGGGCTAAAGTGTTGCCATAATGCTAATCGCTTTTTAAGTGTATCAGGAATAGTTTCTGACTTTTTATTGTCCAACCAAAACTGTGAATCTTCCCTATCTGAAATACAATAATGTAATTTAATAAAGTCAATAACTCTATCCCAAGCGTAACCCATCACATGATTAAATCGTTGTTCTAGTTCAGATGTTTGTTCGAAGGATTGTGGAAAACGATCGGCTAAAAAGCCTGCAGCAAAATCAGTTAACAAAATAGAGGTTGCTTCTAGCGGCTCTAAAAATCCTTGCGCTAATCCTAATGATACACAGTTTTTATGCCAGAATTTTTCCCTGTGTCCAACTTTCATTGGAATTTTTCGATACTTCAGCCCTGTAGGGTTACCATGTAAATAACGATCTAATTTGTTTGTTGCTTCTTCATCACTCATATGATCGCTAGAATAAACAAAACCAACCCCACGTCTATTAATCAAAGCAATATCCCAGATCCAGCCAGCTTGATGTGCTGTTGCAACGGTATAAGGCGGAATCTCATCATTCTCTTGAGTAGGCACTTGAACTACCAATGCAGAATTTACTAATAACTCTTTAGACTTTTCAATAAAAGGAACTTGTAAAGCTTTACCCAGTAGCAATGATTCAAAACCACTGCAATCTATATAAAAGTCATAGGCCAACCTACCACTTTCTTTAGTAATCAGTGCTGCTATAGCACCACTTTCATGTAACTCTGCCTCCAAAACATTTGCTTTTATATGCTGAACGCCAAAGTTTTCAACGGCATTTTTTCGTAATAAATTAGCAAATTTAGCTGCATTCAAATGGTAAGCATAACCAAGTGTTCCTTCATATTCAGGGGTCGTAATAGACTTAGGGGCTTTTTGCTTTTCACAAGCACTATGCTGTGGAGAAACCATATCTGCGTATGCTTTTTCTGCTCCATGATTAAGCCAATATGGCGTTAAATCATCACCAAACTTACTGGGAGCATCAAACAAATGATGAAAAAAATTATCGCTGCCATGCTTTGCTTTATCCATCCAATTCACAAACTTAATAGATTGTTTAAAGGTAACATCGCATTCACGAATAAACTCAGTTTCACTAATACCAAAGCTAGATAAGGTTTTTCTAATATGAGGAACAGTTCCTTCCCCAACACCAATAGGTGCTATATCAGGAGATTCAATCAAAGTAACAGTGACTGCATCATTATGATTAAATTTTTTACCTAAATGGTTTGCAGCTAACCAGCCCGCTGTTCCACCACCCACAATGACAATATTCTGCATAGCTATCATCCTATTAAATTATCATTTTTTATTGTACTGATAATACAGCAGTTTCTATATAAAAAAACCCAGCCGAGGCTGGGTTTTATTAAGTAGTTATTAACTATCGTTTAGAAACGAACAGCTACACCCACTTTATAACGTGCTTCGCCTTCAAAGCTCCACGCTGGGTAGCCATGTCTAAGCTCAGGTTTAACCTGTGCATCGCCACTTGCAATACCCACTTGAACACTATCTTCTTCAAGGATGTTAACTGCTTCAAATGTTACATCTAAGTAATCAGTTGCAGACCAAGTAGCACTAAAGTCTAATGTACCGTAGTCTTTGTGTTGACGTTGACCGTAGAAACCAGACTCACGAATCATGTACTCTGAACGCCAGTTGTACGCTAAACGAGCTGATAAGAAATCATTCTCGTAGTAACCTACAGTGTTAACAGTGTGCTTAGATGAATCTGAGAAAACACCTATTTGATCAGGGTAGTTACTTGCAGGAGAGCTTGCGTCAGCATAAGTGTAGTTTACAGAGTAACCTAAACCGTTGCTAAATGCGTCTTGAAGTTGGAACTCCATACCTTTGATCTTACCGCCAGTTGCGTTTTCTTTGTTGATAAGTGTCCAACAATCGTAAACGCCTACACCACAAGAACTTTCACCAGCAGCAGCAAGGTTAGGATCTTCAATACCAATTTGTTGGTTAAGAACCTGAACAGTTGTTACAAATGAATTTACTTCTTTTAAGAAGTAAGTTGCACTGAACATACCGTCTTCACTGAAGTACCATTCTACACCTAAGTCAGATTGGAATGCTTTAAACGGGTTTAAACCTACGTTACCACGTTGAACACGCTCGTTACCTGCAGTACCGTCATTGTAACCAGGTAATGCATAACTAGAGAACATATCTGTGTAGTTAGGACGAGACATAACTTGCGCCGCTGACGTACGTAAAATCACGTCATCAGATAAATCAAATGCAACGTTTACACTTGGTAATACTTCACTGTAGTCTTGAGTATCAGTTGATAATGTATCAGCGTAGTTACCTTGAGCATCTAAGTCATAGTAAGATGATGATGCATCAGTTGTTACATAACGAATACCGAAGTTACCACGAACACCGTCACCATCAAAATCAGCCATTGCATAAACAGCTAAGTTTTCTTCATCAACAGTACCGTAGCCGTCTTTAGCTTCTGAATAGCTATCAATAAACTGATAAGAGTCAGAAATCATGGCATCAAAATTTGGCTTAGGTAATACAAAACCAGCGCCTGATGTCATAGTACCTGAGTAGAATGCTGAAGCGTCTTGGCCAACGATACCAGAAGAGTTAGCATTTAATGTTTGTTGTGCAACAGAGTGATCTGCATAACGGAAACCCGCTTTAACAGCACTAATAGCGCCTAAGTCAACAGGAACTTCTACATCAATGTTTACATAAGTTTCTTCATCAGAGTTAGGTTGCTTTTTAAGTGCCCAACCAGCTGATGCTAAATCACCATTAAAGTCTTCAGCGCCAAATACTTTATTAGCAATATCAATAGCAATTACATCGCCAGTTGCATCGTAAGTACCCTTAAAGTCAGCAGGAGTACCGATAAAGTTACCGTAGTTAGCAGTAAGTTTAGTACCACCTTCAGATTTAGTGTTACCTACGCGACCTGATAACGTAAAGTTCTCTGCTTCATATTTCCAATCGAAATCGTAAGTGTCTGAAGTCATACCTGTTGAACGAGCCCATGTTTGTGTCCAACCTGGATTAGCACCAGTACCTGGACGACGGTAGAATGTACATGTACCGTCAGCATTTGTTTGCTCACAGCTAGCATTTTTGTCATCTTGGAACATAGTAAACATAGAAGTGTTTAAGTTATCAGCATCTAGTTCTAAGCTAGTTACTGTTAAACCGAACTCTAGTTCATCAGTTGGTGCATACTGAACAGCAAGGTTAAGCGCTGTACGCTCACGCATTTGCTCAAACGTTGAAGGAACAATGTCACCCCAACCAACTAATGACTCAATACCGTTACGTTGATATGTTTGGTCTGAGAAAGAGCCAGCGATTAAAACACCAAAGCTTTCGCTATCATTTTTCCAGCTGTATAAACCTGAAACTTCAGGATCTGCTTCTTCAGACACAGTACCGTAATCAGCTTTAACGCTTGCGAATAATGTATTAGCTTCTAAATCTAAAGGCTTACGAGTTTTAACGATAACTGTACCACCAACGCCACCTTCAACGATGTTTGCTTGTGATGACTTGTATACTTCAATACCACCAACTAACTCAGGAGGTAATAAAGTGTAGTTAAAGCTACGGTCAATATCTTGTTGGTCGTACCAACCAGTTGATGCAACTGTGTGACCGTTTAATAAAGTACGTGTTAATTGTGCAGAAGCACCACGAATAGAAACTTGCTGACCTTGACCAAATTGACGGTTAACAGCAACACCAGGAATACGACCTAATGATTCACCAACATCGCCATCAGGGAATTTACCAATGTCTTCTGATGATACCGCATCAAGCACAGCGTTAGAAAAACGCTTAGCATTTAATGATGCTTTTAATGAACCACGAATACCAGTAACCTGAATTACTTCAACTTCGTCTTTATTTACTGCAGCAGCTGCTTCATCAGCCGCGCTAGCTTGTGCTGATACACCAGCTAAAACCATAGCGATTGAACTCGCTAAGAAACCTTTTTTAAATGTTTTTGATGACATCGACTTTCCCTTACACACGTTTTGTTTTTAAAATATTTTTTTATATCTAGTATGATTATTTCACTAAATCTCAAATCTTTGCATTCGCCTTTAATGACAACGCTGTCATGAGATAACTAAAACCTTACCTTTTATTAGTTCATTTGGCTAGAATAAATTAACAAATATTTGCATAAAAACAACATAAATCAACAAAAGATACTGATTTAAAAGGGTTTTAACAAGAACTTTTTTTTGTTACAAACCTGTATTAGACTGCAAAATAGTTTATTTTTGAACAAAAAAAACACACAAAAACACACTTAACGACTAACAATTCAAAAAGAGAGAATAAAAATTCACTAATTCTATATTCATTAAGACAAAAAAGCCCCTTAGCGATTCAAAGTAACAACTTTGAATCGCTAAGGGGCTTTTGTATATACATGGGTTATTTAATCAATACAAAACAACTTAAACTGCTATTTGGTCGATAAATAAAACTTTAATAAGCTTTTTGTTGAGCAATCATGTCCGTTAGCAATATTACCGCTTTCAAGCTCGTCTTGAATCTCAGCAGCTAAGCCTTTGCCTAGTTCTACACCCCATTGGTCAAATGAGCATATTTGCAAAACAATACCTTGCACGAATATTTTATGCTCATATGCGGCAATTAAACTACCAATAGTTTTAGGATCTATGCGCTTCATTAATATGGTATTTGTTGGGCGATTACCTTTATGAACCTTATGTGGTGCAACTTGGTCAATATATTCAGGCGTACGTCCTTTAGCTTTAAGATCAGCACGAACTTGCTCTTCATTTACGCCCGCCATTAATGCTTGTGTTTGCGCAAAAAAGTTAGCCATTAAGGTTTCATGGTGCCCTTGCACTGGAGTAACACTCTCTACTGAACCAATAAAGTCAGCTGGCACAACATTATTACTTTGATGTAAGTACTGGTAAAAAGCATGCTGCCCGTTAATACCGAGTTCGCCCCAAATAGAAGGTACTGTAGCATAATCGACATCAACACCATCCCAAGTGACAGACTTACCATTACTTTCCATTTCTGCTTGCTGTAAGTAAGCCGTTAGCATATGCAATGTTTGGTCGTATGGTAATATAGCCTGTGATTGTGCTCCTAAGAATGTAGTATTCCATACGCTAATCAACGCCATAATTGCCGGCATATTATCTTTCAATGGTGCATTAATGAAATGTTGGTCCATTTCATGGGCACCATCAAGTAACTCTTTAAATTTATCAAAGCCTAAATCAAGCGCAATAGCTAAACCAATAGCTGACCATAATGAGAAACGACCACCAACCCAGTCCCACATATCAAAGATATTTTGCTCTTCAATACCAAAACTCATCGCATTTTCTTTGTTTGCGGTTACCGCAACAAAATGTTTCGCGATAGATTTTTCATCAAAAGATGCGCTAGTAAGCCACTTCATCGCAGTACGGGCATTTGTCATGGTTTCTGTTGTTGTAAATGTTTTTGATGAAACAATAAACATAACTTTTTCAGGATCTAAAGGTCTTAAAACTTCAACAATTTGTGCGCCATCAACATTGGATACGTAATGTACGTTAACACTACCGTCACTATAATGTTTTAGTGCTTCGGTCACCATTTGTGGGCCTAAGTTTGAGCCACCTACACCAATATTAACAATATCAGTAATGCGTTTACCTGAGTAACCTAACCAATGACCTTGACGTACTTTATCAACAAAAACTTCCATTTCAGCTAATTGTTTTTGCACGTGTTGAGTTACGTTTTCGCCATCAATGATTAACGGCTCATCACTTTTACGACGTAAAGCTGTATGTAATACGGCTCTATCTTCTGTTTTATTTATTTTATCGCCGCCAAACATTTTCGCACGCCACTCGCACACTTCTGTTTCTTGTGCCAACGTGAGTAAAGTATCAAGCGTTTCGCTATCTATTAGGTTTTTTGAGTAATCAAGTAATAAGTTAGGTAGCTCTATTGAGAATTTATTGAAACGCTCGCCATCTTCGGCAAACAGGGTATTCATATGTTGAGATTTTTTTTCTTGAGCAAGTTGTTGCAACTTTTTCCAACTAGCTAATGTTTGACGAGCGGACATAGTGGACCCTAATTTAAAATTGATTGATTTAATGGTTAAACTTACACAAATGCAAGTTACGTATTAATAACATCCGTGTAAATTAACGGTTTAGCTTAATGCGTTACACACATTTATTATTGTTATATACACTCATGGTTAGAGTTTTCGCTCTATTTAACAAGTGTGATTATATGAAATTTATGCTACCCTATTAAATAATGACAGCGCTGTCAATCGTTAATATGATTAACGATAACCCAAAGCTAAAAGATAAGAAAGCACCTCTTATAAGTGATGATATTTATCAATTAAAGGTTTATTCTATTTCCCTTGTTATAAGGCGACTTTATAGAAAATGTTACCGCCTGTGTAATTAAGGTTCAGCTTTAACTAGAGTTTAGTTTAAAAAAACAACATAATAATAAAAAGAATAAAGGCTAATAATATCAATGAAAGCGACAATTAATGACGTAGCCAAGCAGGCTGGCGTATCGATCAAAACTGTATCTCGCGTCATAAACAACGAACCCTCAGTGCGAAAAGCGACACAAGAAAAAGTACTGTTAGCCGTTACCGCTTTAAATTATAAGCCTAACCTCTCGGCTAGAAATTTAGCGGGCACAAAATCATTTAGCATAGGTTATGTTTATTGTAATCCCAACGCTTATTATGTTATTGACACCCAAGAGGGTATTTTAACCGCCTGTAAAGAGCAGGGTTTTGAGTTATTCATTCATCCTTGTGATGCTAAAAAAGAACATATTACTGATGAAGTTGTAACTATGGTCAAGCAAGCCCGCGTTGCTGGCTTGGTATTAACTCCTCCTTTTTCTGAAATGCCTGATTTTGTCAATGCTATGCTGGCATTAGATGTTAAAGTGGTGCGTATTATGTCTGGAGATGTTGCTCCTGATCAGTTAACTCCTTGCATTATGGTTAATGACCGCGATGCCGCTTACACGATTACTCAGCACCTCATTGATGTGGGCCATCAACGTATTGCTTTTCTTGCTGGTGATGCAGAGCATATGTCAACCATTGAGCGTTATAAAGGCTACCGTAAAGCACTGAAAGACAACAACATTGAGTTTAATCAAGAGTTGGTTATTGAAGGTGAGTACTCTTTTGATTCGGGGGTTGACGCTGTAAAGATATTAATGGCTCCAGAAAAAGACATTCACCCCAGCGCTATTTTTTCATGTAACGATGAGATTGCCGCTGGTGCCTTATTTGCAGCAAGACTAATGAATATCAGTATTCCTGAGCAGTTAGCTATTTCAGGGTTTGAGAATAGCCCGTTTTCACGACAAGCATGGCCTAAGCTGACCACAGCAAACCAACCGAATAGAAAAATTGCTGAAAACGCAGCAAACTTACTTATATCGCAAGTTAGAAATCAAAAAGCCAATAATGCACTCACTAAACTATATACTCCTGAACTCATTGTTAGGGACTCCACTACCAGCATTTAATATTATAAAGTTAGCAGCTTTAAAAACGAGAAAATTTTAATAACGTGAAAAATAAATAGCGCACTCAAACTAATTTCAGCTTATATTGAGTAATAGCTACCTTATTTAAACGAGTATTATTATTTTAGCTACTATCAAAAAAGTTCAAAATAAAGCTGTCGAATTCTCTAATAATAGCTTTTTCTTATCTTTAAGGGAGGCCTTTATTGCGCTGCTCCCTTACTTTGTTATTGCTGCACTAATAACGTTAATAAAAACGGTACTACTGAATTTATCACTTCTAGATGAAAACCACTTATTAATTTCAACATTAAGCTTTGGCAGTGAAGTTATTAGCCAGCTATTTCCTGCAGCGGTTGTTATCTCTTTCAGTTATTTTCTATCAAAAAACTTAGGTGTTAATACTATTGTTGGTAGCATATTAGCACTGACTAACTTTTCTATTCATGCGCAATACATCCGAAAAGCACCTGAACATTTTATTTTAATGCCCGACAGCGCCAGTGTGTACTCGTTAATTATTCCAGCTATTTCGTGTTACCTCCTAAAATTATTTATTGGCTTATGTCGGCCAATTTTCAGCGAGATGCCTTCTATAAGCTTATTCCTACGTAAACATCTCTTACTCATAACCCCTTTCACATTAAGTTTTTTGTCCTTATTTTTATTAATGCCAATAATTGATCTTGTTGGGCATGAGTTTTCCTCATTCTTACTGCCCAAATTCGAAAGTGCCGCAAACACCAGCCAAATGCTATGGCGTATGTGGATTATTCATGGTTTGTGGTTTTTTGGTATTCACGGGGATAATGCTTTTCATGTATTTGTTAATGCCTCTATTTTAGGTAACGACATAGTTCCTGGACTAAACAATAAGAATTTTTATGATGTATTTGTATTATTAGGAGGAACAGGTTGTTTTTGGGGGCTAATACTTGCTGTGTTAATACGAAGAGTTAAGTCACATGAGCAGGCAATTATTAAAATATCTTTGCCTTTTACTCTCTTTAATTTTTGCGAAATTATTATTTTTGCTTTACCTATTATCCTTAACCCTATTTATTTAATTCCTTTTTTTCTCGCACCGACCTTTAATTTTTTACTCTCTTATCAATTATTAACAGCTGAAGTTTTTACCGTTAGTAGCGTAGAAATGAGCTGGATGACACCTATATTTTTTAATGCTTGGTTACTCAGTGAAAATACAATGTTAGTACTTTACCAAGTACTACTTATCGTCTGTAACACTTTAATTTATTATCCCTTTGTTAAGTTAAGTCAGGAAAAGTACAGCCCTTATACCGCGGTAGATAAACTTGAAAGAACACTCGGTATTAGCTCTCAAATAGATCAAGACAATGAAAATATATTTATTAAACACCAACAAAAAAATAAGAGTTCACTCAAAGCATTAAATAATGTCCTGACAGATCTAGCGAATAGCGATCTCGAGTTACATTATCAGCCTCAAATAAACTTAAAAAACAACCAAATCTACGGATATGAGGCATTACTACGCTTAAGGAAGGCGGATGGAAAGTTATATGGTCCTTATTTTTTAGATATTCTTAATGACCATAAATTAGGACATATTGTTGATAACTGGGTAATTGATCAAGTCGCCATAGATTTACAATATTGGAATACTCAAAAATTTTACCCCAACATAAGCCTAAACCTTAACCCAAACATACTCTACAAGCGTCACAATATAGATAATATATGCGCAAAGTTTGCTGACTTCTCAGAACAGGTTAAATTAGAAGTTGTTGAGTCGAGTTACTTAGAGAAAACAGATATAGTGATAGAGCACTTATCGTTATTAGCTGCTCAAGGAATTCAGACAGCCATAGATGACTTTGGTACAGGTTACTCAAGTTTATCAATGCTAGGAACGTTACCTATCGAAATTGCTAAACTTGATCGACAATTCTTACAAGGTTGTGAAACACAAAGTGGCAAAATATTATACCGACACATTACCACCTTGTTTCATCAATTAGGCTATACCGTTATTGCTGAGGGCATAGAAACAAAAGCAGAGCTAGACTGGGTAAACTCATTAAATATAGAAGTTGCACAGGGTTGGCTTTATTCAGCAGCGATACCACGAGAAGAAGTACTTTTATATCAAAAACATTGGAAGTCGACCAATTCAAATCCTTCAGCATAGTAAGTATGATCTACGTCTTTAGGTTAGCGATTTATCTTCGGGGTTAAATGTACTATTAATTTCTTTCATCCGCTTTAAGTGATTTAAGTGCGCTCTTCGAGCCGCAAAAATAAAAACACCTATCATTGCGATAACTGACACAAAAAGAATGAGAATTTCTTTTGAAAGTATTGATTGAAGCCATTCCATGGTAATTAATCCTTTAATTCCGACGAGTTTTATATTATTTATACACTATCATACTCTAAAATCTTTAGAATATAAGTAGTTACTTTAAAATATTAAGGCTAATAGTAGCTACTTTAATACATATGTACAAATAAATATCACTTTTATTTGTACATATAACTAAGCCCTATTCTTCGAAGTATGTACCCCAGCCATCGTAGTCAACACCACATTTTTGTGCTAGTTCAAACATAGTCTTGGTTTCAGCTTTCAACAAATCGATATCTAACATCTGCTCTGTAGCAATATCAAAAGCAAAAACCTTATCACCGTTTTCTAATTCAGCCTCTTCAGGCTCATCTACCTCAAAGCCTAATTTAAATGCAGCAATAGCGGCCTTTTCAAGTAGGTCAAAGTCTGTACTCGCAAAGTGATGCTCAATAGAGTGGTAAACCTCATCATTAGTGCCATCTTCAAGTAACTCTGTCACAAGCGCTTCAGTATGAGCAAACCATTCTTGCAGTTCTTCATTCATATGTTTATACCTAATATTGGGGCGTATTAACGTTATAAGTTTCGATTAATTATCTTGAAACGCTTTTGCTTCTTCAGATAACTCTTTAATTTTTTCATTCATTAACGAATGCACTGCATTGGCAGTGTGTCTAAGGCTATCGCGACTCTCTTCACTAATATATATAGGGTCGAGAAATTCAATAATGATTTTGCCATTGTTCCAACGGTTTAATTTGATTGTACCATGTTGGTTACTGCCGCAAATTGGAACAATAGGAACCTGAGACTGAATCGCTGTTCTAAACGCACCGGTTTTTAAGGGTAGCAGTCCTCGTCCTCTACTTCTGGTTCCTTCAGGAAACAACCAAATAGACAAACCTTTGCTTTTAATTTTTTCGGCCGTAATTGCAATGGTACTCATTGCTTTATTAGTGTTATTTCTATCTATTAAAATATTGCCTGTAAGCCAATACATTTGCCCAAAAAATGGGATCCATTTTAAACTTTTTTTACCAACACTCACAGTACCTGGTTGTACCGCGTTACTCATGGTAAATAAATCATAACTATTTTGATGGTTAGCAACATAAACCACAGGCCCAATATTTTTTACTGATTCAGGCATTCTAACTTCAATAGTCACACCAAGTAACTTAGGTACTTTCCCTAAATATTTAGCTGTATGGTAAACGTTATCGCGATGGAATGGCCGTATGAGGCAGTAAAATATTGATACAATACATATCAGCACAAGTGCTAGTGTCATTAGAAAAAAGCGTAATATAGCTAACAAATAGCAACTCCAATACCGAAAAGTAAAATTATAAAAATCGCAGTATACAGAAAAAATTACGAATAAGGTAACACCGATTGTATTAAGTTATTGCTGTGCTAACAAAAAATAATCAATGCTAAAAAAATGTCATAAAAACGCCCTTAATCTTATAAAAATATTCCTTTGTCATCATATTATTTGACTATAGTTATGTTATAAAAATTTTAACTGGGTGGGTGCGTAATGAAGTTAACATTAATGCTAATTTGTATTTTATGTTCATATCATGTGAGCGCGAATGAAAATAAAAGCATTGAAAGCATCATCTACACTCAAGAGAAAAGTCCGTTAGAAAAATCAATATCTCAAGTTGATAACGTAATACTTCACCAACAAGACTTTGAACAAAACATAACGTTTCATTACGGTCTGCTTGAGATTGAAACACATTATAGTAATTCAAATAATCAACGTGCTCCTGCTGCGGTATCACTACAGGAACAATATAGTGATTTTTATTTAAATAGTGAGCTCACGATACAAAGCTCTGATAATTTTGATATTTCAATGTCTACTAACATTTATCAAGATAACTTAATAACCCTAAATAACCAGCAAAGAACTTGGTTACCTAATAATACTTTCTTGAATAACCACCAAGGCACTCAGTATAGTTTTATGGGTAATTATAATATTTCATCAAGCTGGCAAATTTCTGGTGGGATAGTACTTATTGAAGCAACTAACAACCAAAGTGCAATATTAAGTGATGTAAAAGCTAATAATATTGCACTGTTTGGCACTAGCTATAGATTTTAGCCTCTCCCTAAGGGGCTATTAAGCTGCGACTAAACTTAACATATAACCTTTACCCCAAACGGTTTCTATTTGGCATTTTTTCATATTAGCCGACAATAATTTTTCTCTTAATTGCGAGACTCTTACGTCGACTGTTCTTTCACTACCATTATAAACTCGCCCAAGTAGCTCTGCATATATAGCATCTCTTGACAGAATAGCGCCTTGGTTAAGTAGTAATAATTTTAGTAAAGAAAACTCAAAACCCGTTAATTTTATCGGTTTATTATCAACTAAACATTTTTGAGATCTGGGGATTAAGCACAAGTCAGCCAAACTAATATCATCAACATGGAGCTGTTTATGACTATATTTTTTTCGTCTTAATAAAGCAGTAATTCTTACCGTTAATATTTTAGAAGATACCGGCTTAATTAGATACTCATCAGCGCCTAGCTGAAACGCTTCTACTTCTTCATGCTCACTGCTATTTGAAGAGAGCACAACTAAGCAGTTATCGAAGAAGTTTCTCAGATCTCTAATAACCTTCAAAGTTGGCTGATTGCTATAACTCGAATCAAGAATAACAACGTCGGGTTTATACCCAATGATGTTTGACTTTAATTTAGGGTCAAGTAAGTCGCTATACCTTACATGTGCAACATCATACCCTTGTTCAACTAAACCTCGTTGAAAAGAACTTGATAAATAAAAATCACTTTCTATCAGTAATATACGACTTATTTTAGGATCTAAAGATACTGTATTATGTAGTGTTACATCATCAATAATGGTTTGATTAAATGTCATTGGTACACTCCTTAACCGCGTTACTTTATATTTTTAGTATAAAATAACGACAACTAAAGACTGTTATGACTTGTAACTCAGCTGTAACAGTTGGTGGTTAATCAACCAATGCCATAGACCAAAGGTTTATGGCTATTGATAGAAAGCTCAACCTGCTGTTTTAACTCTAAAACTTCTTCACTATATAGGCTTAACTTAGTAAAGCTTAAATCACCATCAACTAAACTACTAAAGTGATAATGATAACCTTGCTCTGTTACGCTAACATATTCAACTTGAGCATTAACCTTTACACTATCGCTTTGTAAATTAAGCTGTGACGGTTTAACTAGCAAACTGTATTTATGCTCACCTTCGCCAAGTAATGATTGCTCATTATTATAAGGCAATACGCCTAGCAAGGTTTTTACTTCATTATTGCTTAGTTGACAAGGCAACCAACTCCCCAGTTGAAGAAAATCAGCAACTTGGTAACTATTAGGTTGCTGGCAAATAGTAGCTGGTGAATCAAATTGTAATAACTTTCCCTCAGCCATCACAGCCATTTTATCAGCAAAGGTAAACACCTCATCTTTATTGTGAGTCACAAAAATAGCAGTTGTATTGACTTGCTTTAATAATTGCCTAATTTCAAGCATAAGTTCATTACGCAAACGTGCATCAATATTAGAAAAAGGCTCATCGAGTAATAATAATTTAGGTTGAGGTGCTAATGCCCTTGCTATTGCAACACGTTGTTGTTGACCACCAGATAGCTGATGTATGTGACTTTCACTTAACTCACTAAGCTTTAATATGGCTAATAACTGTTCAATGCGTTGGTTCTGCTCAGTTTTAGGTAAGTGGGATATACCGAAAGCTACATTTGCCTTTACTGTTAAATGGGGGAATAAAGCATAATCTTGAAAAATAACCCCTATGTGCCTCTTTTCTGCTGCAAGGTACCGACTCTCATCAACAATAACATTACCATCAATATCTATAACACCTTGGCTTGGTTTGAGAAAGCCAGCAATAGTGTTAAGTAACGTAGTTTTTCCGCAACCACTAGCCCCCACTAAACCAAGAATTTCTCCTTGAGCAAGAGACAAATCTAATTTCGATAAAATAGTACTATTTTGTAGTACCACTGACAGTTGCTTAATACTTAATAGCGAACTCATGAGGTTTCCTTTTTAGTGTTTAGCAGTACTATAGGAAGTAAACCAAAAACAACAATAAGAATGGCGCCTAGCGCACCTTGTTCAAGCATTTCATCTGAAATGAGTTGATAGATTTGACTACTTAAGGTTTCAAAATTAAAGGGCCTTAATAATAAAACGGCTGGTAATTCTTTCATTGCTTCCACAAAAACGAGTAACCACGCCACCATAATAGCAGGCGTTAATAGCGGTAGGTGAACCTTAAATAAAGTACGTTTTAAGTCTGCACCTAATGTTGCAGGCGCATAATCTAACGAATGAGGTATTTGCTTAATACCACTAACAATTGTCCCATTAGCAACCGCAGAAAAGCGTACAACAAAAGCAAAAATTATTGCAAATAATGTACCCGATAGAATCAACCCTGGCTCAGGTAAACCAAATTGCTCTAACAAACTATTTAACCAGTGATCTATTGGCCCAAATGTAGACAAAAGCGCCATCGCTAAAACGGTTCCAGGTACTGCATAACCTAGCCCTGATAATTGCTGTGGCATGGCACGATATTTATGCTGATGTAAGCGTTGATACAAACCAAAAAACAACGCAAGAATAACCGTAATAGTCGCGGCTATCACAGCAATTTTTATACTATTAACACCGGTTTCAAGTAAAACCGTTAATTGCGCGGCAGTACTATACTCAAGTGCCATAGAAATCAATAATACGAATGGTAATAAAAAGCCAAGTATAACTAAGCTCCAGCAAAGTATTGATGCAAATAATTGCTGTGTAATAGAGAGTTGGATCAACTCCCTTGTAAAACTAGGCCGAGTACTTTGATGACGCAGCCCTGCTCTACTTTTTTGCTCTGCCAACACAACAAAAAGTATTAGTAGCATTAACACACTCGCTAAAGCATTTGCCGCAGCTAAATCACCATAGCCTAACCAAGTATCGTAAATAGCGGTAGTTAACGTGTTCACTGAAAAGTATTGCACGGTGGCAAAATCAGCTAAAGTTTCCATTAAAACTAAGCTGGCTGCTACTGCTATTGCAGGACGAGCAAGAGGCAAAGCGACACGAAAAAAACTTTGTCTTAAGCTAAAACCTAAAGTGCGACTTGCCCTGATCAGGTTTTGGTCTTGCTGCTCAAAAGCGCCGCGAGTTAACATATAAATATAAGGAAATAACACTAGCGCAAGCATTACAGCTGCACCTGGTAGTGTTCTAATATCAAAAAACCAATAATCGTTCGGGCTCTGCCAGTTAAACCACGCACGTAGGGAGCGCTGTACTGGTCCAGCATAATCAAATAAATCAGTATAAATATAGGCAATTAAATAAGCAGGCATTGCTAACGGCAGCATTAATAGCCAACGTAGTTGCTTCTTAAATACAATATTTGTGTAGGTGATTATAGCAGCGCTGCTGACACCAAAAAAAAGTGAGAGCACAACTACTAAGCAGCCTAAGAATAAAGTGTTTTTGAGGTAGGTAGGCAAAACTGTTTGCCATAAATGACTAAACAACTCGGTTGAAGCATTAACACCTCCAACCAACATAACCAGCACTGGCACTATCAATACCAGTGCAATTAAAAAGCTAAAAAACGTCCATGTTTTACTATTATTCAGTGCTATCACAAATCAAATTTAGCCTGATCTAACAACATAATGGCTGTTTTACGATTCTTTGCAATATCTTCTAGCGCTAAAGTATCGGCTTTAAACTCTCCCCACGAAGCGACTAATGGTGAAATCTCAACATCTTTGCGTACTGGGTATTCCATATTAGTTTGGGCGTACAACTCTTGAGCGGGTTTAGATACTAAATACTCCATCAATGCTTGAGCATTTTTAGTGTTAGGTGCGTATTTAGCCATGGCAACACCCGAAATATTGACATGAGTACCGCGGTTTTTCTGATTAGGAAAATTAATATTTACCGCATCAGCCCATGCTTTTTGTTTTTCATCTTGTAACATCTTACCAAAGTAATAACTATTACCTAATGAAACATCACACAAGTTTTGATGTATTGCTTGCACTTGTGAGCGATCGCCACCTTGTGGTTTTCTTGCTAAGTTGGCTTTAAGCTTTTGTAGCCACTGTAAAGTGTATTCTTTACCGTGCTCGCTGATCATTGAAGAAACAAGTGCCACAGTATAAGGGTGTTTACCACTACGCATACATAAGCGTCCTTTATACTTTTCATCCGCAAGGTCTTCGTAGTTAAAGTCAATATTACCTAAACGTTTTGCTGAATATATATTACGAGCACGTGTGGTTAAAGCAAACCAAGTGTTGTCTTTCGCTTGAAATTGTTCAGGAATAGCATTAGCAAGTATGTCAGAGTTTACTACTTGCACTAAATCTCTATCTCGCAGCTCAATTAAACGGCTAATATCTGTTGTTAATAATACATCGGCTGTGCTGTACTTGCCTTCTCCAGCTAAACGTTCTGCCATGCCTTTTTTGGCAAAAACTACGTTTACTTTAATACCACTTTGTTCAGTGAATTGGTCAAACAATGGTTTAACCAAAAAAGGTTGTCGATAAGAATAAACGTTCACTTCTTCACTTGCTACTGCCATTAAGTTCACAGATAACAAGGCACCAATAATTATTTTTTTTAACATAACGTACGCTTTCCTAAAAAATTTGTTAAATTGTGACAAGCAGACATCACAGTGTCAATCTATTTGAGAGTAATTCGCATTAGCTTTTTAACTAAACTGGTTTTTATAACAAACTAACCGTGCCACTTATTAGTAACCAAGCAGCAAAAAAAAGCTTCAACTTAACCGCTGATAAGTAACCCACTAATGTTTTAGCGAAGTACCCCCCTAATAACGCTCCTGGGCCTGCAAATAAAACAACTTGCCAATAAACGTCATGATGAACTTGTCCAATAGCAGCCCAAACACTTATTGCTGATACCACCACAGCACTTGCCACGGCCATGCTAATATCGAAACGTCGCAAAATAAGATAAATCGCTAATACTTCACCAACACCAACACTAAGCCAAGCGGTAATTGCGCCGCCAAAAAGACCAATAGCAATCATAAAAACATAATCAAAAACCTGTAGCTGGCTCTGCTCTTTTCTTGGCTTAATTAAATAAATAGTTGCAACAATAAACAACCCTAACAGCAATGAAAACCAGCTAAAGCTGTAATGAAGTGAACTAGGAGATGGTAAGGCAAAATAAAAAACACTACTTAAACCAACAACAGCGGCAATACTAACAACGGCAATAATACGTTTAAATCCTTGCCATAAGCGTAACTCTGTTTTTTCTACTTTATAATGATGCCACCAAGTAACCGCTCCAGCAGTCATACCAAAGCACTGTATTGCAAAGCTCGTTGCAATCGCCTGTGCGTCGGTAAAATTAAGTTGATTAAACATGGGAATAAAAACCACGCCGCCGCCAGCGCCAGTTGAATTAGCGAAAAGAGCGCCCGTAAACCCTAAAAAGCTAAAGCCTACGTAATCAAGCAGGGCTGAAATATCATGAGGAGCACAAGCTAATAACAGCGCCCAACACAGTACAAAGAACGAACCGTGTTTTATTTTAGTGAACTTAGTAGAAGACGCTTTAATCATATCTGTAACTACTGGTCGTCCTGACTTGCGCTATCATCAATGCGATGTTTACTATTTAAAAAGCTTATTGCCTCTGTGGTTAAGCTGCTTTTAGAAATATAGCTTTTACTGCTAATACCTTTACCTGATATTTTCTTGCCCTTAGCATTTGTTGTTAAGGTAAAGAAAACGACAAAGCCAAGTTCAGTCGCTTTAATAGCCGTGATATCTGACCATAAAATACGGCTATTTACATGAAAAGACTCTGTTAATATGCCCTTATCATCTAGCGTTAAATTAACGTCACTTCCTGACGCCTTACTTAACATTTGACGCATAACCCACCAAGGTTGGTGATAATAAACACTTACCGTTTCTAAAATACCTAATGCAATAACAAACCAAGCGGCATACGGGTTAACGGGTGTAAAAAGTAAAATAACTAAACCAAACAAGGTTAAGGTATTCGCCTTAAAGTAAGTTTTTTTATTGTGAACCAAGGTACTTGATTGACTATAACACTCGTTATAATGGGCTTTATCTAAAGTAAACTTGCTGGTAAAAGACGTTGCTGAATTCATTGAAAGTTAAGTGCTCAGTAAAAATAACGAATAGTAAGGGAGTCTACCAGAAGTGTCATATGAAGTAATTACTATAAATTGTAATCTGCCTGTTTAATTCCCCCCCTTTAAGTAACAAACGCCAAGTAACGCTTATTTTATCTACCTCATCAACATTAGTAATTTTTAGATCAAAAAAGGCAAAAAAACCAGTTATAATAAAAAATATTGCCATGTTTTGGCTTTTTTTGTGGTAAAGTTACAAAATAATACTACTTTTTATTATTGTTATGCCTATGCATTATAATAATAAAGTGAATATCGACACAGATGCTGTGCTCTTTTATTTATTCTAATTCTCTAAGGAAACAAACATGCAAGTTATTATTTTTGATGATGCACAGCAAGTTGCTGATAGCGCAGCGCAGTGGGTTGCAGAGCTAATTAATAAAAAGCCTAACCCTGTACTTGGTTTAGCGACAGGTAGCACCCCAATTAGCTTATATAAAGCATTAGTTAACAAGCATAAAGCTGGTGAATTAAGCTTTAAAAACACCACAAGCTTTAACTTAGATGAATATCTTGGCATTGATGGTACTAATGTACAAAGCTACCGTCATTTCATGAACGAAAACTTATTTGATCATGTAGATATTGATAAAAGCCAAACTTTTTTACCCACTTGTAATCAAGGTGAAAACCCAAGAGAGCAAGGCTTAGCATACGAAGAAAAAATCAAACAAGCTGGCGGTGTAGATTTACAAATTTTAGGTATTGGTGCTAATGGTCACATTGGCTTTAACGAACCTACTTCAAGCTTAGCATCACGTACTCGTATTAAAACACTAACGCAACAAACGCTTGACGACAACAGCCGTTTATTCGCTGCTGATGAGTTTCAGCCAACATTAGCAATGACTATGGGTATCGCAACTATTCTTGACGCTCGTTATGTAATTTTAATGGCAACGGGTAAAAACAAAGCGAAAGCAGTGAAAGACATGGTAACTGGCGCTTTATCAGCGGTATGTCCTGCCTCTGCGTTACAGCTTCATGAAAACGCTATTATTTTATTAGATAAAGAAGCAGCAAGTGAGCTTGAAGATCAAGAATATTACACTTGGGCTAATAAACAAAATATCAAAATTAATGAAGAGTTTGGTTTATACCATAACTACTAATTAGCTTAGACACTCTATTTTTAAAAGCTAGTTCATCATGAACTAGCTTTTTTATATCTACTCGTTAATTAACTCTTACTTACGACACTATTTCTTATTCTTTTTATCTCAACGTTATCCATTAACTAAAACAACAATAAACTACCGTTAGTGCCTTAATCACAGTCACCAATAATCAATATAACCTTAGCTGTTATCTTCAATCCTTAGCTGGTGATATACTCTCATTTATCTACCTGCGCAGCATATTACTGCCATTTAATATTTATCGTCATTAAGACCAACACTGATAACTTATGAGCCAGCTAAAACAAACAGTCACAACAGCTACTACACTTCCTGCTCAAGAGAAAGAAGTGAGTTTAGCGCAAGCACAGCTTTGTGAAATAGCCCTAGCGGTTTGTATTAATGGTATTAGTCAATCGGTAATGATGGTCTCAGACAATAACCTAGAAGACTTTGCTTTAGGTTTTGCTCTTAGCGAAGGTTTTATTGAAAACATCAGTGAAGTGACCGACATAATCATTGAGCCATTGTCACTCGGGAAACAAGTAAATTTAATCGTATCGGCTCGAGCAGAGCACCGCCTTAAAAAGCGCCGCCGTACTTTAGCTGGGCCAACGGGCTGCGGTTTATGTGGTCTCGAGTCTATCAATGAAGCAATGCTGTTAACCACACTCAACGCCAGCAATAAAAACACCACCGCAGTCAGTACCACCAAAACAAGTAAGTTAGCGAATATTCCTAATGAACAAACCATAATTAACGCGAGATCGTGCTTAAACGAGTTACAGCAACAACACCATGGTATACGCGGTAATCACTGCGCTGCTTACTTTGATTTATTAGGTAAGCCACTAGCTTATCGTGAAGATGTCGGTCGCCATTCAGCATTAGATAAACTTATTGGTTGCTTGGCACAGGCCAATACCTACCAACAAGGATTTATTATCCTAAGCAGCCGTTGTAGTCATGACCTTGTTGCAAAAGCTGCGCGTGCAGGCATATTAACGCTAGTAACATTAGCGCAGCCAACTAACTTAGCGGTAAACTCTGCACAGCAAACAGGTCTGGTGCTTTTTAGCTTTTGTAATCGCCAGCTTAAACGGTTTGCTTAACTTACACTTTTATTTAACTTATTCTTTAATTATTTTACTTAGCACTCGAGGTTTTTATGTCAACATCATCAAAAAATGGTTCACCTTACCCTCACCCCGCTGGAGGCTGGGGCGCATTAAAAAGCTCTGCTAAGCATTTAATTCAAACAGAAAAATCTGCTCAAGGGGTAAAAACACTCCTTAAAGCAAATCAGCCTGGTGGCTTTGATTGCCCAGGTTGCGCGTGGGGCGATGAGAAAAAAGCTGGAAAAATTGATTTTTGTGAAAACGGCGTAAAAGCCATTGCCTGGGAAGCTACAGGAAAACGTACCAGCGATGAGTTTTTTGCTCAGCACTCACTCACCGAATTACAGCAATGGGACGACCATTCGCTAGAGAAAAGCGGTCGCTTAACTGAGCCAATGCTATACGATGCTCGTGATGACCATTATCACCCTATTAGCTGGGATGAAGCATTCTCACTTATTGCTGAAAATTTACAACAACTTGCCTCTCCTAACGAAGCACTCTTTTACACCTCAGGTCGAGCGAGTAACGAAGCTGCATATTTGTATCAATTATTTGGTCGTGTATATGGTACTAATAATTTCCCCGATTGCTCTAACATGTGTCATGAAGCCTCAGGCATAGGTGTTACTCGTAGTTTAGGCACAGGCAAAGGCACGGTTACTATTGATGACTTTGAGCTTGCTGATGCAATTTTTGTTTTTGGCCAAAACCCCGGAACAAATCACCCACGCATGTTAGGAACCTTACGCAAGGCCAGTAAGCGCGGTGCACGTATAGTCGCCATTAATAACTTACAAGAAAAAGGCTTACAACACTTTGCTGACCCACAAAGCCCAAAAGAAATGCTCATTTTTAGTAGCACCACGATTAGTCAGCATTATTTTACGCCGCGTTTAGGTGGCGATATGGCAATTTTACGTGGTATAGCTAAAAGCTTATTTGAACGCGCGACAACCAACAGCACTATGCTAGATAATGACTTTATAGCTCGTCATTGCCATGGTTTTGAAGAATATAAGCAAGCGGTTGAAAGTACCTCTTGGGGGAAGATATTACAACAAAGCGCACTGACTCGTGCTGATATTGAGTTAATGACCGATATTTATGCCCATAGCGACAAGGTTATTTTTACTTGGGCAATGGGTATTACTCAGCACAAGCATTCGGTTGCCACCGTACAAGAGCTTATTAATGTTTTATTATTACGCGGTAATATAGGTAAAGCTGGCGCTGGTGCTTGCCCTGTGCGCGGGCACTCTAACGTACAAGGTAACCGTACTGTAGGGATTAATGAAAAACCTAGTTCTGCATTTCTAGAAGCGTTAGCACAACGTTATCATTTCACACCACCTAAAAGTAACGGTTTTAATACGGTTGAATCTATTCATGCCATGTTAGCTAAACAAGCCAAAGTATTTATTGGCTTAGGTGGTAACTTTGCTGCGGCAACTCCTGACACAGAGCGTACCTATCAAGCGCTAAAAAACTGCGATTTAACGGTACATATCAGTACCAAACTTAATCGTAGCCATATTGTTACCGGTAAAAAAGCCCTTATTCTTCCTTGTTTAGGTCGTACTGAAATTGATAACCAAAGCAGCGGAGAACAATGTATTACCGTAGAAGACTCAATGAGCATGGTACATAGTTCGCGTGGTCAAAACGAACCCGCCAGTCCTTTACTTAAGTCTGAAACCGCCATTGTCGCAGGTATAGCTAACGCAACCTTAGGTGAAAGTATTGTGCCATGGTCTAATTTAGCCAATGATTATGGCTTAATTAGAGATGAAATTTCTGCGGTGATACCTGGCTTTACTGATTACAATCAACGCATTGAAGAAAAGCGCGGTTTCTATTTACAAAATCCAGCTGCGCTTCGTCAATGGAATACTGCTACCAGTAAAGCAATGTTCTCTCACACTGCATTACCTGAACAACTAGCGTTTGAAGTTGCTGAACAATACACAAAATCTTTAGTATTTACTCTGCAAACCTTGCGCTCTCATGACCAATATAACACTACAATTTATGGCATGAATGACAGGTATCGTGGCGTGTATGGCGAAAGGCGTGTTGTATTTGCTAATGCTGAAGATATGGAAAAACAACACCTAAAAGAAGGTGATAGCGTTACAATAAAAACGGTTTCTAGTGATGGTATTGAGCGTAGTGTCCAGCACTTTAAAGTGATTCCTTATCAAATCCCGAGTGGCTGCCTTGCCGCTTATTACCCTGAAACTAATCCACTAGTACCACTTGAAAGCACGGCTGATGATTGTGGCACGCCAACTTATAAGTCTATTGCCGTAACACTTGAAAAATCAGCAACGTGAAATGATAAGTACTCACAAAAACTTAATCGACAAAGTTACAACTATTTCATAAAAACCTGAGCTAGATCATCATAATCGGTAATGATTTTTGTTACTGTTTGGACACTAGTGGCAATTTATTTAATAACCTAAATAATAGTTAAAGTATTTGCTGATACTTCGCTAAAAAGAGAATACAGCTCAATATTGCTAACATTAAAAAATAGCAACTTAAGTGAGTTATATTCTCAAGTTAGTTTAGCAGTATTATTCAAATCATTGCCCCAGAAAAATAATATAACCCCAGCTACCCCACACACGTTAACAGAGGTTTGCTTTGCATAGCCATACGATTTCTCGTAGTACTTTACTTGTTAAAGATATCATGCAAATGAATATTCTTACATGTACTGCTGATACTCCCATATATAAAGCCGCTAGTAGAATGCGTCAGAAAAACATCAGTTCAATTTTAGTTATAGATAATGGTAAAGCAATAGGTATATGGACCGAGGCCGATTGCCGTAAAATTAATTTTAATGAAAATAAAACCTTTATTACTGAAATTAGCCAACTAATGAGCACTCCTGTGCTTACCATACAACAAAACTTATTGGTGCATGAGCTTTCTGCTAAATTTCGTAGTCACGCAATTAGGCATTTTATCGTAGTCGATAATAATAATTCGCCTATCGGTATCGTTAGTCAAAGTGACGTTATAAAAAGCCAAGGTATTGAGCATTACTTACAAGCGAAAAAAGTAGCTAACAGCTATAAAAAAATAACCGAGTCGCTTAATCAGCAGCATAGCCTTAATTGTGTTGCGCAACATATGAAAAACACGCAACGCTCGGCCGCACTAATTTACCATACCCAAAGGCAGCAATACGGCATAGTTACTGAACGAGACTTACTGACAATATTAACTGGCGTACAATATAATAATGATAGTGCTTGGCACTATGCTAACTACCCTTTGCAAACAGTTAACAGTAATACTTCGCTTTATTCAGCGTATCAACATCTTATTAATAACAACATACGTCACCTTGCCGTATGTAATAGTCATGATGAGATAATTGGCCTGTTAACAATGGACAATATCATGTCAGATATAGAGCTTGCTTATGTAGAAGAGCTTCATCAAATTGTACAACAACGTGATGTGGCATTAAAAAAATCGAAGCAACACCTATTAATTGCTGAAAAAATTATTGAAGCATCTTTAGACGGTATTATGATCACTAATGCTAATGGCTCAATTATGTCAGTCAACCCTGCCTTTACTAAGGTTACTGGCTATCAAGCAGATGAGGTTATTGGTAAACGTTCCAACATACTTAGCTCAGGGTTGCATTGTGCAAGCTTTTATCACGAACTATGGCAAACGATACTCACCGAAGGAGTATGGCAAGGAGAAATTTGGAATAAACGTAAAAATGGAGAAGTTTATCCACAATGGTTAACCATCATAGAAATCAGTGAAAGCAAACAAAAAAATCAGACTTTCGCTGCTATTTTCAGCGATATTAGCGACCGAAAAATGGCTGAAAAGCGTATTGAAAACCTCGCTTTTTATGATGAATTAACCCAGCTCCCTAACCGCAGATTGTTTTACGATCGCATTGACATTGCACTCGCATCAGCACATAGAAATCAAGAAAAAGTGGCACTATTCTTTATTGATCTAGACTATTTCAAAGATATTAATGACAACTATGGTCACCGTGTTGGCGATCAATTATTACAAAGCATCGCTAAACGCTTAACCGACAGTATCAAAGAAGGCGACACCGTTGCACGCTTAGGAGGCGATGAGTTCACGCTATTACTCACTGAAATCAAAGAAGTTTCACATATCAGCAAAATTTGTCAGCGCGTTATTGATCAAGTTCGTCAGCCTTATCATATTGACGGACACACTTTACAAGTGACAACCTCTATTGGTATTGCCGTTTACCCTGACGATGGCACCAATGAAACAGAGCTACTCAAAAACGCTGATATTGCCATGTATCGCGCGAAAGACATTGGTCGAAACTCATTTCAGCTATTTACTCCAGCAATGAATGCACAATCATTAGAGCGTTCTTTAATGCAAAATCACTTTCGTTTAGCGTTAAAAAACAATGAGCTGATATTAAATTATCAGTTACAAAAAAATATTCTTAACGATGAAATACATGGTGTTGAAACTTTATTACGCTGGTCTAACCCTACACTGGGGCAAGTATCGCCAGCACAGTTTATTCCTATGGCCGAAGAGTTAGGCTTAATTGCTGAAGTAGACAACTGGGTATTAGCACAAGCATGCCAACAACGTAAAACTTGGCTAGATAACGGCGTAAACTGTGGTCGTATTGCAGTAAATATATCACCATTGCACTTTCATCAAGGCGACCTCATTGCTTCGGTAAAGTCAATTTTATCAATTAGTCAGCTACCACCAGAGTTACTCGAGATAGAAGTAACCGAAAGCTGCTTCATTAAGCAATTAGACAATGCCGCAAATATTTTACAAGAATTAAAGAAAATGGGGATAAAAATAGCCCTAGATGACTTTGGTACTGGCTTTTCTTCGTTAAGTTACTTAACTCGCTTACCAATTGATATTATAAAAATTGATGCTAGCTTTATTGCCAAGTTACCCAACAACTATCGAGAAGCCCAAATTACCTCTGCTATTATTATGCTGGCACAAAACCTTGAGCTAGAAATTGTAGCTGAGGGGGTAGAAAACGAAGCACAGATGTCATTTTTACTAGAACATGGCTGCAATATAATACAAGGCTATCTATACAGCAAACCGGCACCAGAGCAACATATATCAAGCATACTTATGCTAGATACGATATAGCTTTATTAAAAGTGTAAAATAAATATCGCGTCAGATAAAATAAGGAATTAATTTTTATCTGGCGCTTTGTTCTAGGTTGAATTTAACAGATTACATAAATAAAAAGTTAACGTTAGCATTCTTATTAAGCTTCAAACTTACTTCTAACAAATAAACATTGCCATATTTCATCATTATTCGCCCATCACCTTGCCACTTTCACTTGTTAGGCTTACTTTACCATCAGCATTTCTTTATAATCAGCCCCAATAAAAGTAAGTACCAGCAGGTATTACTTAAGCTTAAAGGACTATGACATGAAGACCATCCCCTCAACATTACAAGCTTTACTAATAACGTTAATGTTAGCGCTATTGACATTAGCAGGTTGCAACAATGACCAATCACCAGCGTCAAGTACTGCAACGAAGCCTGAAATCTCCTCTCAGGACGGAAACTCTACAACAACGTCCCCTAAAAACAGTCCTATACCTGAAGCCACCTTTAATCTTCAGCAAGTACAGCAAGATTACGCTAATGTGCCATTAACGGTACTTGATGTCTCTGAACGTAGCCGTAATGGTAAAAACTCCATTGCCGTTACTTTATCTGTCCCCTTAGATCCCGCAAAAGATCATCAAAAGTATTTCAATATCAGTCGCAAAAAATCTGGCGTTATTGACGGTGCTTGGGTGCTTTCTAAGTCAGGAAAAGTCGCGTGGTTTTCCTATACTGAACCAGAAAAAACTTATGACATTACCATTTATCAAGGGCTTGTTGCTGCAAATGGTCAAAGGTTAAAGCAAGTACAAAGCCATGAAGTAACAACCAATAGTCTCACTGCCAGCATTAACTTTAATACCACTGGCGCCTTTTTAACCCAAGGGTTAGGCAATGGTTTACCTGTTGTTAGCGTTAATACCGACTCGGTTGATATAAATTTCTACCGCATTCGAGAGCAAGATCAACAACGATTTTTAGATGAAATGCAATACAACCGCCACTACTGGGGAGTTGAGCGTGTCACTCAGTTTGGTGATTTAGCTTATACTGGCCGATACGAGTTAAACGCGCCTAAAAATACTCGCGTAGAACGCAGTATTGATATCGCGGGTATTACAGCTCTTGAAAACCCAGGAATTTACTTAGCGGTTATGACCAAGGCTGGCACTTATAATAAACAACAAATGATGTGGTTCTCTGTTACCGATATTGGCTTACATGCGCGCTTTTATGATAATCAGATAGACGTTTTTGCATCATCATTAACATCGGGTAAAGCCTTAGCGCAAGTTGAAATCAGCTTATTAAATAATCAAGGAGAAATACTACAACAAGGACTAACCTCACCTAGCGGTCAAGCTTCATTTACCAGTAACCTTAACTTCGCTTCGCTGATCATTGCAAAAAGTGAGCAACACTTTTCGGTAATCGAAATCCATAAACCAGCATTAGATCTATCTGAATTTGACTTAGGGCTACGTCCAAGTAAACCACAAACACTATTTATTTACGCACCACGTGATTTGTACCGCCCTGGCGAAATAATTAACTTTAATGCCTTACTACGCAATAAAGATGGTGGTTTGATCTCAAATAGCATTTTAACCGCAACCATTATTAGCCCTGACGGCACGCAAGTAAAAACCTTTAAATGGGCTGGTAATGAGCAAAGCTATTATCACCACGCGTGGTCAATTCCCAAGAGCGCTCAAGTGGGTAATTGGCAACTAAATGTTGCTAGCATAACCGATGAAATATTCACTTTTGACTTTAAAGTAGAAGAGTTTTTACCTGAGCGTTTAAAACTAACCTTCAACCCCAAAAATGAAGATAAGCGCGTAGTAAGTACAAAAAGCAAACCCTTAACGGTTGATATTTTAGGGGAATATTTATATGGCGCACCAGCGTCTGGTAACCGTTTATCAACCGAAGTTAATGTTTCTCAATGGCGTAACCCAGTAGTAAGTTTACCGCTATTTGAGTTTGGTAATAGCCAAGAGGTTACCTTTAATAGCCGTAGTCAATTAAGTGATATTGAACTTGATGCCAACGGACGAGGGAGTATTAGCTTTAATGACAACTTGTCAGAGCTTAACAGCCCGCTACGAGTACAATTTATTAGTAGTTTATATGAGTCTGGTGGACGTCCCGTTTCACGAGCATATTCAGGTTTAGTTTGGCCTCAAGAGAAACTACTAGGCATTCGTAGCAGTTTTGGTAATAACAACCCTGAAGCTAACTCAAAGGTAAGCTTTGACATTATCAAAGCCTCTCTCGACGGTAAAAAATATGCTGCCAATAATCTGGATGTCAAACTCATTAGAGAAGACCGTCGTTACTTTTGGGTTTACACCGACAATCAAGGTTGGCACTACCAGTGGAACGATAAAGAATTTGTTGAGCTAACTACCACCGTTAATATTAAAGCGAACGAAAGTGCGCAAGTACAATTTCCTGTTGAATGGGGTCGTTATCGTCTAGAGGTTAGAGATCCCGCTAATAACCTCTTAACTAGCAAACAGTTTTATGCTGGTACTAACTGGTATGAAAATTGGCAACAAGCACAAAATGGCAGTGGCGCTGCTAAACCAGACAAAATCACTATGGCGCTAGATAAAGCAGCTTATGCCGCAGGCGATACTGTTAAGGTCAAAGTTATTCCGCCGCAAGCAGGCGAAGCCATTATTATGGTAGAAGGTGACGCTCCGCTATGGATGCAGCGTATTAGTATTCCTAGTGAAGGTGCTATTGTTGAGATTCCGCTATCAAAAGCGTGGCAACAACATAACCTCTATATTAGTGCTGTTGTTTTACAAGCTGGTAATAACATTAAAAGTATTACCCCTAAGCGTAGTTTTGGCTTAATACATTTACCGCTAGAGCGCAGTAGTCGACAACTAAATATTAGCGTTGATGCGCCAGAAAAATCCTTACCGAATAAAAAGTTAACGGTAAAAGTTAACGTTGCCCATGCGCAAAACGCTACCAACAATATCAATAAATCTAGCAAAGCTTTTGTTACCTTAGCAGCGGTTGATGTTGGCGTACTCAGTATCACCGACTTTAAAACGCCTGATCCTTTCAACGCATTTTTTGGCCAACGTCGATACAGTGTTGATGTACGTGATGTTTATCATAAGGTGATTGAAATAAGCCAAGCAGAAAAAGCCAACTTACGCTTTGGTGGCGACAGTGATTTAACTCGTGGCGGTAAAGCGCCACAGTCAGATGTGCAAATTGTGTCACTCTTTAGTGGTTTAGTTACTCTTAACGATGCTGGTGAAGCTGAGATTGAATTAGATATTCCAGACTTTAATGGTCAATTAAAATTGATGGCTGTTGCTTTTACTGATGATGAATTTGGCCATGCAGAGCAAAACATTACGATTGCCGCTCCTGTAGTCACCCAAATTGCCATGCCACGCTTTTTAGCTATGGGCGATAAAACCACTATCGCGTTAGATATTACTAACCTCAGTGGCGCCGAACAAGTACTCCAGGTTAATTTTAGCGCCTCTGGTGCCGTAAAAGCGCTTAATAACAGCCAAACAATAACCTTATCCAATGGCATAAAAGAAACACTAACTTATCAAGTAACAGCACAAGCAGCCAGCGGAAAAGCACAGTTTAACTTGGCCGTTACTGGAGAAAAACTTAACGAGGGTATTAATCAGCAATGGCAACTTGGTTTACGCCCCGCTTACCCAGCAACCTTAACTAAAACACAAAAGGTGTTAATGCAAGGTGAGCAGTTGTCACTTGATTTAGCACAGGTAAATAGCTTAATTCCAGAAACACTCCAAGCCTCTGTATCTATAGCCAACCGCGCTGATATTAACTTACAAAATCAGTTAAGCCATTTAATGCTGTATCCATACGGCTGTTTAGAACAAACCAGCAGTCGAGTTTACCCGCTCATTTTCGCCAGCCCCGACAAACAAAAGTTAATGGGCATAAAAAGCGTGAGTGAAAGTGAACGCTTAGCGATGATTAATAAAGGAATTGAGCGTTTAGCAACCTTACAATTAAGTAATGGCGGTTATGGCTTATGGAGTAATACTTCAGAGGAAGAGCATTGGTTAACCGCTTATGTCGGCGATTTTTTATTAAATGCTCGTGATATGGGGGTCAATGTTCCTGAAGCGTTATTGGCTGACACATTAAAGCGATTACAGCGCTACCTTGCTCATTCAGGTCGTTTTTATAACGAGCGCTGGAGCGATGACGCCAAGCATTACAACTTTGCTTATAAAGCGTATGCCGCTTATGTATTGTCACGAGTCAACCAAGCACCTTTAGGGACGTTACGTAGCCTTGCTAGTAACCATGCTAAAGAGGCTCGTAGCGGTTTATCACAAATACAACTGGCACTGGCATTGGCAAATATGGGCGATAAAAAGCGTAGTAATACTTTATTCGCAAGTGCGCTAAAAAACCTGCCCAAAAAAAGAACGCGTTACTTAGCTGATTACGGTAGCCAAGTCCGTGATTTAGCAATGATGATCCACTTAATGCTCAAACATAAACAAAGCCCAGAGCAAGCCATCGCTTTAAGCTTTACCTTGGCTGAGTTAGTTAATCAGCGACAATATTTTAGCACTCAAGAGCGCAATGCATTATTTTTAGCTGGGTTATCACTGAAAGATAATCAGGTAAACAATAAGCTTTGGTCTGCTGATTTATTACTTAACGCGGCCACCGCAAGCTTAAGTCAAACGGGCGCTTATAGTCAGCCATTACCAGCAAGTAGTTTACAAACACCTGTCAGTATTACCTCAACTAATGAAACACCGCTACTAGCAAGTATTAGCCTTAACGGTTATAGCAAAAAAGCCCCTGCTGAAAGTGCTAACGGTCTGGCAATACAACGTCGCTGGCTTACGCTAAAAGGCAAAGAAATTTCAATTAAAAACGTTACTGTTGGTGAGTTGTTTTTAGTTAACCTAACCGTTAACGCTAAACAAAGAACACCTGATGCTATGGTTATTGATTTACTTCCTGCAGGCTTTGAGCTAGAAAATCAAAACTTAGCTCATAGCATTAAACTTGATGAAATTATGGTTGACGGCAAAAGCATTAGCCATTGGCAGCAACAAAGCCCGTTAAAGCATCAAGAATTTAGAGACGATCGCTTTGTCGCAGCCTTAGAAGTTTATCAAGGTCATACCGTACAGCTATTCTATTTAGCCCGAGCGGTAACGCCAGGAACTTATAAAGTACCCTCTTCATTGGTTGAAGATATGTATAGACCTGAACTACGTGGTATTGGCAATGCAACACCTGACATCAATGTTAGTCAGCCTAAACGTAAGTAGTCTGACATTCAGGCTAATAAGAAGTAGACATTGTTCATGACAGCTAGTGATAACAACCATAAAACACTAAAGCATCTCAAAAAACCGAGATCTGGGTGGAAAAAATACCGCCCAAAAGTTTGGTTGTTATCACTCAAAACACACTTAATTTTCAATAAAAATCTACGCTTAGCATTGCTATTTAGTGGCTTTTTATTATTGTTCACCACAAGCGCAATCATCCTTGATTATTGCTACCCACTGAATTTACCGCATGCCGTCTATCATTCAACAGCTCATAACCGCTTGAATGACGGCTCAGCACAAAACCAAAGTAAACAAACAAAAAAGCAATTTGCTCGCGTTGTTGTTGATGAAAACGATAGACTGTTACGTACTTTTGCCGATAATAATGGCATTTGGCGCTACCCAATCAGCTTATCGCAAGTATCGCCTTTGTATATTGAAGCTTTACTTAACTATGAAGATCGCTGGTTTTGGCAGCATTATGGCATTAACCCTTTATCATTATTACGTGCAAGTTATCAAAATATTAGCGCGGGGAAAATTATTTCTGGTGGCTCAACCTTATCGATGCAAGTTGCGCGTATATTGCACCCTCATGCCCGTAGCTTTACCGGTAAATTCCAGCAAGTATTACGTACGCTACAACTAGAATGGCATTTAGAAAAATCACAAATTTTACAAATATACCTCAACACTGCGCCTTTTGGCGGCACTATTGAAGGTGTACAAGCAGCCAGTTATACCTACTTAAATAAACCAGCTTCAACACTCACTCACGCCGAGGCGGCACTATTAGCAGTATTACCACAAGCGCCAACGCGCTATCGTCCTGATTTACATAATGAAGCAGCTCAACGGGCGCGCGATAAAGTTTTACAACGTCTGGCCGACTTTGGCGTTTGGTCTCAAAGCGAGATCAAGGACGCTAAACTCGAACAAGTCTATAGCGCCAGCTTTAAACCCCAACAGTTAGCACCATTACTTGCCAGACGGTTACTGAATCAATCACCAACTCAGTCTGTCATTAAAAGCACGATCAATACTGAATTACAACAAGGCTTACAAGAGCTAGTGAATGCCTACATGGTACGTTTACCCAAAAAAAGCTCCGCTGCAGTGTTGGTGGTCGACAATACCACCTCAACAGTCAAAGCTTACTTAGGCACTGCAGACTTTGCCAATAGCAAACGTTTTGGTTATGTTGATATGATCCAAGCAACACGCTCACCGGGCTCAACCTTAAAGCCTTTTTTATATGGTTTAGCCTTAGATGACGGGTTAATTCATTCCCATTCATTGTTGGCTGATGTACCAAGAAATAAAGGACAATACCGCCCCGCCAACTTTAATGGTGCTTTCAATGGGCCAGTATCGGCTCACAGCGCATTACAACGCTCATTAAATATGCCAGCGGTAGATTTACTTGATCGCTATGGCGTTAACCGCTTTGTTAGTCAATTAGACAACGCCGGATTACATTTATCTATTCCTGATAATCAACCAAACCTTGCGGTGATATTAGGCGGTGCGGGAACATCGTTAGCACAATTAGTACAACAATATTCAGCGCTGGCTAACCAAGGAAAAGTGCATCAATTACGTTATTTACAAGAACAACTCGCTCAACCCAAAGTAACCCGACAGTTATTATCCCCCGCGAGTTCATGGGTAATTCAAAAAACACTTTCAGGTATTAAGCGTCCTGATAGCATTAATACGCTAGCGGCAAGACTTAGCAAGGCAAACAGCCATAACACCTTGGCATGGAAAACGGGCACCAGTTATGGTTATCGAGACTCTTGGGCAATAGGCGTTAATAAAAAATATACTATTGGTGTTTGGCTAGGGCGGCCCGATGGCACAGCAATGCCCGGTCATTATGGCGGTATAACCGCAGGGCCTTTGCTATTTAAAGTGGCGGACCAATTGCCAAATAGCCCGCAAGAAATCATTAAGCCAGATAATATAACTGCTGAAATGATTTGTTGGCCATTAGGCACTAAATATTCAGAGGACAACAAAGCCTTTTGCCAACAAAAACATCAAGCATGGATTATTGATCAAGTAATTCCCCCAACATGGCATAGCGCTGATAGTGACGCATGGCAAAACGGGCTTTTTAACTACTGGCTTAACCCTAACAACCAGCGTCGGGTGTCAATTGACTGCTTAGTGAACCCCAAAGAGCGTAAACAAGTAGCGTTATGGCCAAAGGTTCTTGAGCCATGGCTCAGTAAACGTTATCAGCGTAGCACGCTTATTCCTCAAAGTGACGAGCAATGTGCAGAGACTTTATTATCAAGTAGTGCGACGCTTAATATTGTCGGCATTGAAAACAATAGTATTTATCGAAGATCTGGTAAGAACGGTGAAGCTCCTAGTATAGTGCTTAAAACGGTGGGCGGTAGTGGTAAAAAAAGCTGGTACATTAACGGTGAGTTTCGTTATCAAAGTGAGAACAATGAAAGTATCAACCATGAATTTTCAAGTGCTATTACTGGTGGTGCTAAGGTTGAGCAAGGCAAGCAGCAAATTATAGTGCAAGATCAGGCGGGTAATACCGATATGGTTATGATCACCTTGCAATAGTTTAAGCTTTAACACTCAGTTTACCCTAACTCACCTTAGCTGAATAAATTACGTTATTGCAGCTTAAAAACCAATAAACGATTATTCGCAGGCATTGTATTATCTTCAATAAGCGATAACCCAACAGAGCTGGCAAGTTCTGTAATTTTTTCAAAGTCGCGAATGGCACTGTTACTATCACGATCTTTTAGCCAAAGATCAAAATCAGCATTGCTTTGACTGGTATATTGCCCATGGTAATTAAAAGGGCCATAAATACACAAGGTTCCACCCGCACTTAAATTTTCAGCGACGCCAACAAAGAACTTTTCGACTAACACCCAACTTACAATATGCAAAGTGTTTGCGGTAAAAATACCGTCAACCTTTTTGGTTAACGACGCACTAGCTTGCCAAGGCTCATTCAAATCCAGTAACAGTGGCGGTAATAAATTAGCACTGCCCTCGTTTTCTTGACGATAAATAATACTGGGGTGATTGATTAATAAATCACTCGGTTGCCAAGTAAGCTGCGGTAAATTCGCAGAGAAATAAAGTGCATGTTGCCCAGTACCTGAGCCTATTTCGAGTACTTGTTTACTCTGTAAAAATACTCGCTGTAATACCTCTAAAATTGCGGTTTTATTATTTTCACAAGCTTGTGAATAGGTAAGTTCCATAACATTCCTTTTACTACGTTGTTATTGCTAAGCATCTGTAACCTGTGACCACTTAGCTGCCAGCCACCTGAGCAAACGGCAGCGCTTGCTGACATTGTTGTAAATAAACCTGCATATGTTCACGCTCTCGCTGGCAAAAGTCTTTTATACTCGGCTGAAAGCTAGGGTGTTTAACCCAATGATATGAATGCGTTAATACGGGTTCAAAGCCACGCTGAATTTTATGTTCTCCTTGAGTACCTGGGTTAAAGCATTGTAATTTATGCTCAATGCAAAACTCTATTCCTTGATAATAACAAAGCTCAAAATGTAAGTTTTTAATTGGCTCTGTACAACCCCAATACCTGCCGTACAAATGGGTGTCATCAAAGAAGAATAAAGCGCAGGCAATATTCTCAACTTCAACATTATTTTTATTATTCTCGTTTGCTACCTGATCGCGACTAGCAATCACTAATAAAATGTTGTCGGCTAAGCTTGATAGCACCTGTTGAAAAAAAGCTAAACTCAAATGTGGCTGGTGACCCTTTTTTAAATAAGTTAATTGATAACTTAAATAGAAAAACTCTAACTGTTGCTCGGTAATATCAGCGCCGTTAACCCGCTTAATAGTAATATTTTTCTGAGCGATAGACGCTCTTTCTTTACGGGTGTTTTTTCGTTTACGCGCATTAAAGCGGCTTAGGAAATCATCAAAGCTGGTGTAATCACGATTAAACCAATTAAACTGAACCGTATGGCGTAAGTACACGTCGTCTGGTAAAGCTTCAGCGGTATTAGCATCGCTTTGCGTCACCTGGTTTTGCTGACAAAAAAGTAAATGCCAACTGTGAATATTGTGCTGCTGGCAATGCTCACTTAATAATGAAAAAGTATCATGCAGTGTTAAATCCCCTAATAATTTAGGGCTGGTAACTGGAGTAAATGGAATGGTGCCAACCAATTTAGGGTAATAAGGAATGTTGTGATCGTCATAGGCCTGTGCCCAACTCCAGTCAAACACATACTCCCCCCATGAGTGTGACTTAAGGTATAAGGGTAATATGGCGGTAACATTAGTTTTAGCGTCTGAGTTATCGTCAACATTAATCGCTGGGCTTATATTGGAACTAGCATGCTTTAATGACTCTGCCCTTTGGCTAACCACCATATGATGAGGCTGCCATCCTTGCTCAGCAGTAGCCGACTGGCTTTTTTCTAAAGCATGAAAGAAATCATAACTTAAAAAAGGTGAATTAGAGCAATTAAGCGCTTGCCAATCACGCTGACTAATATTGGCAAGGCTATCAACAAATGTTATCGGCATTGAAATGCTACACACCTTAAAATATATACTGAAAGCTGGGCTATTAAGTTCATTGCACTATTAAAAAGTCGACTCAAGCAAGCCGACTTAACGCAGATAAGCTTAACGATAAAAAATAATCTTAATTGTTTTTAGCATACGCTATCGCTGAGGTAATTGCTGCCACTTGCGCAAGAATACAGTTTTCATCATCGGCATTTGGGCTGTCAGGGTAAACTTCGGTTGTAGTCACAAATTTTGCATCTGTTAACCCCATACATAAACCAAGTTCACGCGCGGCATAGTTTATAACGCCGTGCTGCTCAATATCTACACCGATAAGTTTGCCTGAATCATCTGCAGGAGCAATATGTGTAACCGCTTCAACGCCAGTAATAACCGCTTTTTGAAAGTCTGCTTGCGTTTTAGTGCTGTCACCGACTAAATAAAAGCCATCAGGAATATTCCAGTTGTCATGCACTGTAGCATCACGTGCTGCGAGCGCTGGTCTAAATTCTGAATTATCGGTATCAGTAGTTTCATGTAAATCAATATGCAGATAAATTTCAGTGTCTAATGACTGCATTAAGTTCAGCGCAGCAGCAGACTCTTCTGCAGGACTATTTGCATAAAATGAACGATTAGGATCAATTGCTTTTGGGTTCCAACGATTAATCGTTTCATAACCCCATGGGCTGATACATGGTAAAATAATAACATTAAACAATGTTTGATAATCTTGAGCCTGCGTTTGTGCAAAACGTATTGCCCCTTGCACACCACTGGTTTCATAACCATGAACGCCACCAGTCACTAACACCGTTTTTTTATCGGCTTGCCAGTTTTTACTTTTAATGGCATATAACGGATAGCGAGCTTTATCAATGGTTAACGCGCCATATTGCTCAACATCAAAAAGTGACGCTAATGGTAATACTTTCAGTAAAACCTCATCGTGATATGAGCGTTTAATCACTTGCTTGTTAAACCACTGTTTTTTTTCTTTATCGCCCCAAGTGACACCTGGGCTGCCAATATCATACATACATTTTCACCTTATTTTTATGCGATAACTTTATCAGTATTATTACTTAACCTGAGCTCGGCTTAAGAGATATTTAACAAATTGAAATATCGGCAAAAACTACTTTTCTGTATCCGAAGCAGTTAGGAAAAAAGTTGCTAAAGAAACATTTGTTAAGTCGAGAGCAGGTTACTTAGTCATTCGCTAGTCATGCTTATCACTCAACGTTTACGATGACAAATCGTAAAAAATAAAATGCCCGCAAAGCGGGCATTAAAAATAACCATTACAATTTATTACTTAGTATCTGCACGACCCATAAATTTATGATCTGTGGTATTTACTTTAATTGTATCGCCAGTAGAAATGTGCTCAGGAACTTGTACTGTTAACCCTGTAGATAAAATAGCAGGTTTTGTTCTTGCACTAGCCGAAGCTCCTTTAATAGAAGGATCTGTTTCGGTAATAACTAACTCAACACTTGCTGGAAGATCAACACCAACTGGCGTGCCATCTACGATGATAATTGATAAACCTTCGGTTGCTTCATTGATAAACAATACTTCATCACTAATGCTGTATTTATTTAAGTTATATGGAGTATAGTCTTCGTTATCCATGAAAACATACTCGTCACCATCAATATAAGAAAACATTGAAGGACGACGGCTTAAGTCTGCTAGGTTAAGCATATCTTCAGCTTTAAAAGTTTCATCAACTTTTCCGCCTGTTACCACATCGTATAAACGCATACGGTATAAACTGCCCCCTGCTCTACCTTGTGGTACAGAACGGGTAATATCTCTCACAATAAGTACTTTACCATTGTACTCTATTGCAGCATTTTTCTTTATATCACTAGCCTTTGGCATAGTAGGGTTTCCTTTACTAATACGATAAAAATTTATTGTCTGAAAAATAGCACGATCTAGCCATGATGAAAATGCCTTATCTTTACTAATTCGCTATTTATACGCTTACGAGGCAAAAGCATTATCGCAGCAAAGTTAAATAACGATGTAATATTTCAAGTAGAGCTACATACAAAACAGCTAAAATACTTCAATGAGATCAAAAAAGCAGAAATATAAATTTATATTTCTGCTTTTCAAATTCACTTAACTAAACTTAACTAAAATTAGCTAACTTAATTAAAGCCAGTTAAGGCTTAGCTAAGCCATAGTAAGACGTAATATAACGAGCACAAAACTCATTATCAAATCTAATACTAATTACTCGTAAGAGCGCTCTAACCAAGCAATTTGTAGTTTAAGCTCTTCAATTTGATGGTTAGCATCAGCTAGAAGTTCAAGCGTAGATTTATTATCTTCCGTTGTATTATCAAGTTTAGCATCAGTAGTATTTAGCATTTTGTTTCGTTCCTCATGGGCCATAACAGCCTCCACAACATGTAACCATAACTGTATTATTACACAAAGAGTTACACAAGCGATATTTCCCTTGGAAATTGTTACTATTTAAATAGTAAATTTAAGCTTACAGAAAAAACAAAGTCTTTGTTATTACAAGAAATAACGGTACTAAAGCGTAAAGAAGTCACGGTAGAACTTATAAATACTGTCAGTGAGGTAATAAAAAACCAAGTACAAGACTTGGTTTTTTAGGAAACTATTTTGTTAAAAGTGCTGTGCGTATTAAGGCATCATAGCTTCTTGATCTTCGCCTTCTTTCTCAATCACTTCTGGGATTAAGTCATCACGAGAAATCCCTAATGCTAACGCAACAAACGACGCCACATAAATTGATGAGTAAGTACCAACAAAAACACCAAATAACAATGCTGTGGCAAAACCATGAATTAACGCACCACCTTTAAAGAATAGTGCCGCCAATACTAGCAAGGTTGTTATTGAAGTAATAAAAGTACGACTCAAAGTCTGCGTTAGTGAGATATTAATTACGTCTTCAGGCTCTGTGTTACGAATCTTTCTAAAGTTTTCACGAATACGGTCTGATACAACAATGGTATCGTTAAGCGAGTAACCTATAACCGCTAATATCGCTGCTAATACCGTTAAATCAAACTCTAACTGTAAAACAGAGAATAGACCTAACGTTAGTAGTACATCGTGAAATAAAGCGACAACAGAGCCGATAGCAAAGCGCCACTCAAATCGAAAGGCAACGTAAATAAGAATACAGATAAGCGCGGTTAGCATTGCTAAGCCACCCTGCTCTGCTAGCTCATCACCAACACTTGCACCAACGAACTCTATACGGCGCATATCAACAGTTTGACCTGTGCTCGATTGTAGTATCTCTAAAACTTCGTTGCCCAGCATTTCTGCTTTAACATCTTCACGTAAGCCTAAACGAATAACAACATCGCGCGAGCTACCGTAAAACTGAATTTTAGCATCAGCAAAGCCATTAGTTTCCATGACTGTACGTAAGGCTTCTAAATCAGCCGCTTTTTCAAAGCCTACTTCAATTAAGGTACCGCCAGTAAAATCTAAACCAAAGTTTAATTTATTAGTGGCTAAAGACACGATAGAGGCGATCATCAGTAATACGCTAAAAATGAAGGCATACTTACGGTAACTCATGAACGCGACAGTGTTTTTCAATTGTAAAATTTGCATAATTTTTTAAATCCCTGTCTTTATATAGAAAGCTTTTTAAGACGCTTTCCGCCCCAAATAGCATTCACTATGGTTCTTGAGCCAACAACAGAGGTAAACATTGAGGTAATAATACCAATTGATAATGTTACCGCGAAACCTTTCACTGGGCCTGTACCGACAGCAAATAAAATCAATGCAGCTATTAAAGTGGTAATATTGGCATCAATAATGGTTGAAAATGCTGACTCATAACCTTGATGAATAGCTTGCTGAATAGTTTTACCTTCGCGGATTTCTTCACGAATACGCTCAAATATCAGAACATTGGCATCAACCGCCATACCAACTGTCAATACAATACCTGCCATACCTGGTAGGGTTAAGGTAGCCCCAGGAATAAGTGACATTATACCAACAATCAATACTAAGTTAGCGCCTAGGGCAAAGTTAGCGACAACACCGAACGCTTTGTAGTAAATAATCATAAAAATGAAAACTAAAGCAAAACCTAACACAATCGCTTGGAAGCCTAACTTAACGTTTTCAGCACCTAATGTTGGTCCAACAGTACGCTCTTCTACAATCGTAATTGGCGCAATTAAAGCACCAGCACGTAATAGTAGTGCTAAGTTGTGCGCCTCAGCTGGGCTGCTTGCACCAGTAATACGGAAAGTTTTACCTAGACGTGATTGAATAGTAGCAACAGAAATAATTTCTTCTACTTTTTCAAAGATAATATTACCTTCACCATCGCGTTTATCTGTTGGCTTGTATTCAATGAATACTGTGGCCATTGGCTTACCAACATTACTTTTAGTACCGTTAGACATTTTACTGCCGCCAGCACTATCTAGTGAAATATTAACTTGTGGACGTGAATACTCATCAAAACCAGATTTAGCGTCAGTGATATGATCACCAGTTAACATTACACGCTTTTTAAGTAAGGTCGGTTGACCGTTTTTATCTCTTAGTAAAATAGCATTAGCGGGTACGCGACCATTTAAGGCTTGATTTAAATCACCTTCAGTATCAACCAGTCTAAACTCGATAGTTGCCGTAGCGTTCAAAATTTCTTTCGCTTTAGCCGTATCTTGAACACCTGGTAATTCAATAACAATATGTTTTTTGCCTTGGCGCTGTACTAAAGGCTCTGCAACACCTAACTCATTAACACGGTTACGAATAATAGTAATGTTTTGTTGAAGAGCATACTCACGAATTTCTTTAAGCTTTTCGTCAGTCATTTTCGCGGTAAGTGTTAGTGTATCTTCATCAGCTGCTAACACTAAATCACGGTAATTCTTTTTAAATAGTGACTGGGCAGCTTCTAAGTCTTCAACTTTACGGAAGATAACCACAATATCATCGTTAACTTCTTTTACCGTTTGGTAGCGAATTTTTTCATTAATTAAATCACCACGAAAATCACCCACCATGCCCACTTTGGCTTTATTGATGGCTTCGCTCATGTTAACTTCCATTAAGAAGCTAACGCCGCCGCTTAAATCTAAACCAAGCTTCATTGGTGTACCACCAATAGCAGCTAACCATTCAGGGGTTTGTGGGGTTAAATTTAAAGCGATTGAATATTGTCTACCTAAGGCGTCATCTAAAACATCACGTGCTTTAAGTTGAGCTTCAGTATTTTTAAAGCGAGTAAGTACTTGACCATTTTCTAATTCGATATTAGCAAATTCGATATTTTCTTGTTGTAATGTTGATTTTATCGTTGCTAATGTTTCAGCGCTGGCTTCTACGCCACGTAGACCTGATACTTGTACCGCGGGATCTTCGCCGTATAAGTTAGGTGCGGCATAAAGCGCCCCTAAAGCAACGACCAGCGCTACCATCAGTGTTTTCCATAAAGGGTATTTGTTTAACACAATCGGTCCTTTTTATTTATTTCTTTTCAAATGAGGAATAACAGCCACCTCACCTAAACTATTGCGAGCTTTGAGTTAGCGAATAAAGTTAACTCAAATAGCTATTTACGTTTATAGGCTTTAACTCTGTCATTTGGCTTTACTATAAAGTAAAGCCAAGCAACGAAGGTGACACTATAAAGACTTCATGGTGCCTTTTGGAAGTACTGCTGTAATTGCGCCTTTTTGCACAGTTACTTCAGTGTTTTCAGCAATAGTAATAACGATGAAATCTTTTTCATCTGATACTTTAATGATTTTACCCACTAAACCACCTTGTGTAAGTACTTCATCACCTTTAGCTAATGATGACATTAAACCTTTATGCTCTTTAACACGCTTAGCTTGTGGACGGTAAATCATAAAATAAAAGACTAAACCAAATACCGCTAACATGATGATCATTTCCATACCACCACCAGCTGGTGCTTGTCCTGCTGACGCATGGGCTGAACTGATAAATAAACTCATAACTTCCTCTTCTTATTACTTTTAAAATGAATATTGTCTTAATTAATAACTAAACTTGTTCACTACCCGCAGCCAGCTCAGGCACGGGTAAGCCGCGTAGTGCATAAAATTCTTCAACAAAGGCGTCTAATTTACCTTGCTCTATCGCATCACGCAAACCTTGCATTACTTTTTGGTAGAAATGTAAATTATGTAAGGTATTCAATTGTGAGCCGAGTATTTCTTTACACTTATCTAAGTGGTGTAAGTAAGCGCGTGAATAATTCTTACAGGTATAACAATCACATGTAGGATCTAACGGGCCAGTATCAGTTTTATGGCTTGAATTTCTAATTTTAATCACGCCAGTATTCACAAATAAGTGACCGTTACGAGCATTACGCGTTGGCATTACGCAATCAAACATATCAATACCACGGCGTACACCTTCAACTAAGTCTTCAGGCTTGCCTACTCCCATCAGATATCGGGGCTTATTTTCAGGTATCAAGGGCGCGGTATGATCTAATATGCGTACCATGTCTTCTTTTGGCTCGCCTACTGATAAACCGCCAATCGCATAACCGTCAAACTCAATCGCTTTTAAGCCATTAATTGATACTTCACGCAAGTCTTCATACATACCACCTTGCACTATACCGAACAATGCTGATGGGTTATCACCATGAGCGTCTTTTGAGCGTTGTGCCCAACGTAGTGACAACTCCATTGAGTCTTTTGATTCTTTGTGCGTTGCAGGATATGGCGTACATTCATCAAAAATCATCACCACATCTGAGCCTAATGAACGTTGTACTTCCATTGAGCGTTCAGGGGTCAGCATAATTTTTTCGCCATTCACTGGCGAGCTAAAACGTACGCCTTCTTCGGTAATTTTACGCATTTTGCCTAAGCTGAATACCTGAAAACCACCTGAGTCAGTTAAAATTGGTTTATCCCAGTTCATAAAACCATGTAAACCACCATGCTGCTCAATAATATCGGTACCAGGGCGTAGCATTAAATGAAAAGTGTTACCCAAAATAATATGAGCGCCAGTAGCGTCAACTTCTTCAGTTTTCATACCTTTTACGGTGCCATAAGTACCTACAGGCATAAATGCAGGGGTTTCAACTACGCCACGGTCAAAGGTCAAACGACCTCGACGAGCTTTACCGTCTTTATTCAATAATTCGTATTTCATTTTTTCTCCTAGCCCACCAACGAAACAGATCGGCGGCATATTTTCATCGTAATAACCACTATTAAGCTATTACGGTTAATGTTAATTCTATTTATTTAACAGGTCTTGCTTGTCTTGCTTAGTCAAAAACATTGCATCACCATAACTAAAAAAACGGTACTGCTCTGTTATAGCGTGTTGGTATGCTTTCATAATATTTTCATAACCTGCAAAGGCACTTACTAACATCAGTAGCGTTGATTCTGATAAATGAAAGTTAGTCACTAGGGCATCAAGCACGCGAAAGTTATAGCCTGGTGTAATAAATATATCGGTATCACCATAAAATGCTTGTAGTTCAGTGCCTTTTTCGGCCGAAACTTTAGCAGCACTTTCTAACGAGCGCATTGAGGTTGTACCAACACCAATAACACGACCACCGCGAGCTTTAGTCGCGGAAATTTGTTGAACCACTTCATCAGATACTTCTACATACTCAGCGTGCATTACATGGTCAGCGATTTCATCAACTTTCACAGGTTGAAAAGTTCCTGCGCCAACATGCAAAGTAACAAACGCTAACTCAACACCTTTGGCTTTAATTTGCGCTAATAAAGCTTCATCAAAGTGCAAACCTGCAGTTGGCGCTGCAACCGCGCCGGGCTTTTCATTATAAACGGTTTGATAACGCTCTTTATCGCTATCTTCATCAGGGCGATCAATATAAGGTGGCAAAGGCATATGGCCAATATTTTCTAATACTGAAAGCACCGATTGTTCTTCTGAAAACTTCAGTTCAAACAAAGCACCATGTCGCGCCATCATAGTGGCTTTAATTAAGCTACCACTGTGATCGGCACCTTCAATTGCACCTAATAATATTTCATTGCCAACTTTTGGTGATTTGCTTGCACGAATGTGCGCAAGTGCTGTGTGTTGATCAACAATACGTTCAATTAATACTTCAACTTTACCACCACTGCTCTTTTGACCAAAAAGTCGCGCAGGAATCACTCGAGTATTATTAAAAACTAATAAATCGCCAGCATTTAATTGCTCGACAATATCAATAAAACGACCATCAGTAATATCACCAGAATTGCCATTAAGTGTCATTAATCGACTACCGGTGCGCTCGGCTTTTGGGTAACGAGCAATAAGCTCTTCAGGAAGATCAAAAGAAAAGTCAGAAACACGCATAATGGGGACAATTACTCATTTTAAAAAATGCGTAATTTTAGAGCTGAGCGCCACTGATAGCAAGTTAAATAAGCGATTGTGACTCGCTATTTCACTAATAGCGGTGCTAACTGTAAAGTAAAGTTGCTATTCGTCATATTATTACTCGTGATAACTAACATTTAGCAAAAGTAGCTACACTCGCATTTATTTTCGCGTATGCTTATTTTCACCTATGCTGCTCTCTTTTATGAAGGTTAGCGCTATAACATAATAATTAACGAGTGTGACTGATGATGGATAAACTATCTCTCGATATAGCTTCTCATATTATGCGAAGTTTTAATCGGCATATTGAAATTTTCTCCGAGTTAACTCGCTCAGCCCAACAGCGCTTTCAACAATGCCAATGGCGTGAAGTACAACAAGCAGCCAAAGAAAGAACTACCTATTACGAACAACGCGTTCAAGAAACCTTAACAGTGTTACAGCATGACTTTTCAATAAAAAATCTTGATAGCGAGTTATGGTTACAAGTAAAACGCCATTATTTAGCTTTACTAGCACGCCATCAACAACCTGAGTTAGCCGAAACCTTTTACAACTCTGTTTTTTGCAACTTATTCGAGCGTAAGTACTACCATAATGATTATATTTTTGTAAAAAGTACTGCAAAACGCTTAGAACAACTGCCCTCACCAAGTATTTACACTAGCTACAAACCAGAAAAATCAGGCTTAAAGGCTACTATTTGCCATATTATGAATAGCCATAAAACCACGATTCCTTTTGAAGATTTAAATCGTGATGTAGAAACGCTTATTCGTGCTTTTAAGAAACAAGCACGAAAAACACGTTATCAACTCTCCGAATTACGGTTTGATATTCTCAACTTCACTTTCTACCGCAACAAAGGTGCATATTTAATTGGCCGAGTATTATCACCAGCAGGTGAAACCCCTTTTATTATTGCGGTACTCAATAATGAAAAAGGCGGCTTATATTTAGATGCGCTATTAACCAGCAGTGAAAGTATGGCAATAGTCTTTGGTTTTGCGCGCGCTTACTTTTTTGTTGATTGCACACACACCTATGCACTAGTGAACTTTCTTCAAGGATTAATGCCCCATAAAACCAAAGCAGACTTGTATTCGGCCATTGGGTTTCATAAACAAGGTAAAACGGAATTTTATCGTGATTTTTTACATCACTTAACTCACAGTGAAGACAAGTTTGAATTAGCCGCAGGTATTAAAGGCATGGTGATGTCGGTATTTACTCTGCCCTCATACCCTTATGTTTTTAAAATTATTAAAGATAAGTTCTCTCCGAGTAAAAGCATGTCAAGGCAAGACGTTAAAGATAAATACCGCCTCGTAAAACTGCACGACCGTGTTGGCCGCATGGCTGATACCATGGAATACTCTGAAGTCGCCTTTCCTAAAGAGCGTTTTAATGAGCAATTACTTGCCGAGTTAATGCAAGTAGCTCCCTCATTAATACGCTACGAAAATGAGTTAATTATCATTGCGCACTTATATATAGAGCGCAGAATGACGCCATTAAACTTATATTTAGCGGATGCACTCGCTAATAAAAATGACTCGGCCATTAATGAAGCACTACGAGGTTATGGCGATGCAATAAAACAATTAATATGTGCCGATATTTTTCCAGGCGACATGCTATTAAAAAACTTTGGTGTAACCCGCCATGGTCGCGTGATTTTTTATGATTATGATGAAATAGCATATATGAATGAAATTAACTTTCGTGTGAAACCCAAAGCAGTGACCGCCGAACAAATATATGCTGCTGAGCCTTGGTATAGTGTTTTGCCCGGTGATATGTTTCCTGAGGAGCTCGCGACCTTTGCATTAGCCAATCCACGTTACCTCAAAGCATTTAAAATTCACCATGAAGATTTATTAACAGCAAGTTATTGGCAGCATTGTCAACAACAAGTCGCCAACGGTATTTATGAAGATGTTTACCCCTACCCCAATGAAGAGAGATTTTGTTTTTTACGCAAACTAACCGCAGCAAAGCAAAAGAACACTCGGCACCGAGTGTAAAACGCATACTTTAAAGCCGCTTTGTTGCTTATTTGTTCGAACAGTCGTCAATTATAAAAAAAAGCTAATTTTAAGCTTTACCTTTGGTTCGCTATCAGTATAATTCGAATCTGTTGCAGGGGTGTAGTTCCAATTGGTAGAACAGCGGTCTCCAAAACCGATGGTTGGGAGTTCGAGTCTCTCCACCCCTGCCATTTTCTCTTCTGTATATTCTTATACTTCCCCTAGATTTATTTATCCATTACTAATACTTTAATCTTCTTAATACATTAATTTACTTGATTTTTCTTTTATTTTTCCTTGTTCTTTCACTTGGCGTCTTGCAAAAGTCCCTTTAAAATTCTACTTTATTTCTAGCTAACACCACTTTATCGCTTTGCGCTTAATAGCCGCATTTTGACTTATTGCTCGAACGCTATACGTTAACGCCTTAATCTGTCATGATACACCCCATAATTAACCTTACTTTTCACTCTTTTTCAGGCACATTGATAAGCTTTATTTATGGCTATTAACACTCGACAATTTGATCAATTAACCGAAATGGGAATATCGCTTTGGCAAAAGCGTACTAAAAAAACAGAGCAAAACCATGCACAAGTAACGACTCACTACAAAATGCCCAACCTAGAGTCATTAACTAACAACCGCTGTTTTAATGATATTCTCTTAGCAATAGACTTGAGTATTGGTGAAGTAACTCAACAAGAGCAAAGCCTTAACTTAGGGTTATTTAATTGGTTCTTTTTCAGTAATGACGCTAATGCTTCAGTAAACCAAGAAGATAAAACTGCTGAGATAACTTATCGCGACAACCAACTATTCACACCAAGCATTAACGAAATAGCTAACTCCCCGACATTAAAAAAAGCACTGTGGCACACTCTTAATACGGAAATTTTATAAGCTCATTAAATTATGACAAAAAACACTAAAACTAACATACTGCGCTTTAATAATATTAACACGGACGATATGTCGGTACTTATGCCGATAGAAGAAGCATGTCACTCGCACCCTTGGAGTGAAAAAACCTTTAATAGTTGTATCGGCGGTCGCTATTTTGGTGAATATGCTCAAGTAAGCAACACACAAGACTGCAGCGAAATTATTGGTTTTTATGTTGGTGAGTACATTTTAGGTGAAGCGACCTTAATGGACATTTGTGTAACACCAAACGAACAAGGCAATGGTTATGGCAAACAGTTGTTATGGCAATTTTTAGCGCAAGCTAAAGCTCAAGGCGCCACTAAAGTATGGCTAGAAGTACGCGCTAAAAATATTAGTGCGCAAATGCTTTATATGAATGCTGGCTTTATTGAAGTTAATCGTCGTACTGGCTACTACCCAAGTAGTAGCGGCTTTGGTTATGAAGACGCTATTGTAATGTCGCTAACCTGTTGATTTAAAGTTTCAATACAAGTTTCCTTAAGCTAGCCTTATGCTGTAAATATACAGTGTCGGGCCTTGTGATTTTAGGTTCAGTCGATTTTAGGTTCAGCCGATTTTACATTCTTACCTAAAATCTAAAACCTAAGCTTAGAACCTGAATCTAAATCTGAAATCTGAAATCTGAAATCTGAAAAACATACAAAAGCGTTTAACACTCAGCAACTAACAAGCTACAACTAATACTCTGCAACTAACAAGGCTTCAAACTCTTGCGCCGTTACAGGTTTAGCATATAAATAGCCTTGATAAAACTCACAGCCTTCCAACTCAAGTAACTCCCGCTGTGCTTCATATTCAACCCCTTCAGCGACTATTTTCATACCTAAGTTATGGCCTAGCTGAATAATAGTACGCACTATCATATGGTCGCGATCGTTATGCACACAATCGTCAATAAAGCTCTTATCTATTTTTAAAATATCTAATGGTAACCTACCTAGCTGGCTCAATGATGAGTACGCTGTGCCAAAGTCATCGAGTGATAACTGAACACCTAGTTTTTTAATTTCGCTTAAAATTTTAACGTTATTATCAGGGTCATCCATAAACCAGCTTTCTGTTTGTTCTATCTCTAAACGCTCACCAGCACAGTTAGCATTTGCCAGAGCACTTTTAACAACATTGATAAAGTTACTATCGGTTAACTGCACCGACGAAACGTTAGCAGCAATACTGGTTAGGTGTGGATAAGCTTGCCACCTAGCACTTTGCAAGCAAACTTGTTCGAGTACCCATTGTCCTATAGGTATAATCGCTAAACTAGCTTCAGCAATAGGAATAAACTCCATGGGACTAATTAAACCATACTTAGGATGCTCCCAGCGGATTAACGCTTCTGCTGAATGAACTCTACCAGTGCTTAAACAAACTTTAGGTTGATATAGTAAAAATAATTCATTGTTTACTATCGCTGTTTTTAAAGCATCTTCAAGTTCATAACGTCGTGTTGCGGCTTCCATAATTCGGGTGTCATAAAACGAGTAACAATTACGCCCCTTTTCTTTTGACTTATACATCGCCAAATCAGCATTACTGTATAAGGTTTCAATTTCAACAGCGTCTTGTGGGTACAAAGCAATACCAATACTCGATGAAACGAAAAACTTTTTAGTAGATACTCGATAAGCTTGCTCAGAAAAAGCAATTAATTGCTGCGCTAACAATTGGCTTTGTTGTGATAAGGTGTTTTTATCATCGCTGCTCAGAATAAAAGCAAACTCATCGCCACCTGTTCTAAAAGCAATAGCATTACCATGGCTTATTTTATCTAACCTTATTGCCATTTGCCTTAACACTTGATCACCCGCTAAATGCCCTAATTGATCATTTATCTTTTTAAAGTCATCTAAATCAAAAGTTAACAATGCGAAACCTGACTGCTCATTTTTTTTATGTCGCTGTTGAAATATAGTCATATACTCCATGAACTTTTTACGGTTAAACAATCCGGTTAAATAGTCTGTATAACTGTCAAGTTTAAAGTGCTCCATTTGCTTTAAGGACTTTTGTTGAAAATAGGTCATGATGGTCGCAAATGAGCTAATAACAATAAGCTCTAACCCATCTTCAATAAGATCAGATAATTCATGATCTGCCATTGAGGGTAAGTAAGCGCTTAATAAACCAAAAGCAATAAAAATAGGCCACATGGAGCCAGGTAAAACAAATAAAAAAATCAGAGGGATCAATAAATACATTTCTTCAATGGATTCAAGATCGTTTGGAAAAACAATACCGCTAACGACAATAATAACAAAAGCGACCAAACTTGACGCTTGACGAATATCGTAGCCAATGTTTAGATACTTACTAAAATAAGCAGCCAATAATAATACGCAAGCAACACTGTATGTGACAACAGGAGCAAATTCATGATGCAGTGCTAAAAAAGTACTATAAACAATACCTAGCAATAATAAAAAAATACCGGCTAGAAGAAAATTAAAGCCATCCTGATTTTTATTCATATAAATAGCTCTTTAGAAAACCCACATTAACCTTACGTCAATAACTTGTGATTTTCTAGGTCTTTTCTGTCCAAAATAACATGTTGTAGCAAATAGTTAGCTATAAATAATTGAATTATAGAAAGCGGCTTGGTATTAATTTCACTATAAAGCAGATATTTCTCACTCTTTGAATGACTTTAGTGAGCTAAATTCGTTATAATGTCGAGTTTATTATTGCTACTATTTTAACGTCTTCATTTAAGGGTTCCTGCATGTCAGTTCAACAAAAGCAAGTCGATCTTCGTCGCACCTTTGCTATTATTTCTCATCCTGATGCGGGTAAAACCACCATCACTGAAAAAGTTCTTTTGTTCGGTCAAGCGCTACAAAAAGCAGGTACGGTAAAAGGTAAAAAATCTGGTCAGCATGCAAAATCAGACTGGATGGAAATGGAAAAAGATCGTGGTATTTCAATTACCACCTCAGTAATGCAGTTTCCTTATAATGACTGTTTAGTAAACCTGTTAGATACCCCTGGTCATGAAGACTTCTCTGAAGATACCTACCGCACCTTAACAGCGGTTGACTCTTGCCTAATGGTGATTGACGTTGCCAAAGGTGTTGAAGCCCGAACCATTAAATTAATGGAAGTCACGCGTTTACGTGATACGCCAATTATTACCTTCATGAACAAGATGGATCGCGATGTGCGTGACCCAATGGAAGTGATGGATGAAGTTGAAGACGTACTTAAAATTAAATGTGCTCCTATTACTTGGCCAATTGGCATGGGTAAAGAATTTAAAGGCGTTTATAATTTAGTAACTGATGAAACTTTTTTATACCAGTCTGGCCAAGGTCATACTATTCAAGAAGTTCGTATCATCAAAGGGTTGGATAACCCTGAGCTAGACACCGCGGTTGGCAGTTATGCCGATGATTTACGTGAAGAGCTTGAGCTAGTGCAAGGTGCATCACACGAATTTGATTTAGACGAGTTTTTAGCTGGCGAATTAACGCCAGTATTTTTTGGTACGGCATTAGGTAACTTTGGTGTTGATCACATGCTAGATGGCTTAACTAAATGGGCACCTAAGCCACTACCTCGCGAAACAGATTTACGTAAAGTTCACGCCGAAGAAGAAAAGTTTTCAGGCTTTGTTTTTAAAATTCAAGCCAACATGGATCCAAAACATCGTGACCGTATTGCTTTCATGCGTATTTGTTCAGGCAAGTATGAAAAAGGCATGAAAATGAAGCAAGTACGTTTAGGCAAAGATGTAAAAATTGCCGATGCGGTAACCTTTATGGCTGGCGATCGTTCTAATGTTGAAGAAGCTTTTGCAGGCGACATTATCGGTTTACACAACCACGGTAGTATTCAAATTGGTGATACCTTTACTTCGGGTGAAATGATGAAGTTTAGTGGCATTCCAAACTTTGCTCCAGAAATGTTCCGCCGCATTCGCTTACGCGATCCTTTAAAAGCGAAACAACTACAAAAAGGCTTAATACAACTATCTGAAGAAGGTGCGGTACAAGTATTCAGACCTTTTATTAACAACGATATGATTGTTGGCGCGGTTGGTGTATTACAGTTTGAAGTAGTCGTGCAGCGCCTTAAAACAGAATATAAAGTTGAAGCGATTTATGAGCCAATTAGTGTTGCAACTGCACGCTGGTGTACTTGTGATGATGAACGCACTTTAGAGCAATTTAAAAAGAAAGCGGGTGATAACTTAGCGTTAGATGGCGGTGATAACTTAACTTATATTGCGCCTACTATGGTTAACTTGTCGTTAGCGCAAGAGCGCCATCCAGATATTAAGTTTCACTCGACACGTGAACACTAATTTTTGCGGCATTGTCGTCTGAATTTTATCAAGTCACTTAGGACACTAAGCTCCCTGATAAAATTCATTGCCCGCTTTGCTAAAATCCAATTTAGTTTGCAAAACCGAGCTTGCCAATATGGAAGCGTTAAGAAATAAAATTTGCTCTGTGCTAGCTCTGATAACAATATAGCACCGTAGAGTTTTTCAGCCGAGTTACTGATGGTAGTAACAGCGATTTTCATAAGCATGGATGCTTATGTTAAGCCCCATGGATGAGTTTACGCGTATCGCTTGTTTACCTCAGTTACTAGAGAAACCTACCGAGCTAAGTAGAAAATAAACGAGACATAATATGAATATTAAACAGATCCTCTCTGAAAAAGTTAGTGCAGCAATGACTGAAGCGGGTTTGCCTGCCGATACTAATCCTGCCATTAGTTTATCTAACCGTGTTGAATTTGGTGATTACCAAGCTAATGGCGTCATGGGTGCAGCTAAAAAGTTAAAAACCAATCCTCGTGAATTAGCCACTAAAGTAGTTGAACAGTTAGACTTAAACGGTATTGCGAGTAAAGTTGAGCTAGCAGGCCCTGGTTTTATCAATATTCACCTATGCCAAAACTGGTTAGCAGCGCAGCTTGCTAACGTAGCGCAAGATAAATTTATTGGGGTAACACAGCGTGCCACTCCACAAACGGTAGTAGTAGATTACTCTGCGCCTAATTTAGCCAAAGAAATGCACGTAGGTCATTTACGCTCAACCATTATTGGTGATGCGGTAGTACGCGCATTAGAGTTTCGCGGTGATAAGGTTATTCGCCAAAACCATATGGGCGATTGGGGCACACAATTTGGTATGCTTATCGCGCATTTAAGCGACAAACTTGCGGGTAATGAAGTGGCTGAAACCGCCCTTGCCGATTTAGAAAATTTTTACCGTGAAGCAAAAATTCGTTTTGATAACGAAGAAGGTTTTGCTGATAGAGCACGCGCTGATGTGGTTAAACTGCAAAGTGGTGACGAGCAATGTGCCAAGCTTTGGCAGCAATTTATTGATATCTCTATCACTCATAGCGAAGAGATTTACGCTAAGCTAAATGTGTCATTAAAACGTGCTGATATTATGGGTGAAAGCGCCTACAACGATGACTTATCAACTGTGATTGATGAATTAATGGCAAAAGAAATTGCCGTTGAAGACCAAGGTGCTAAAGTAGTTTTTATTGAAGAAATGGCTAACAAAGATGGCGAGCCATCAGTCTTTATTGTACAAAAATCAGGTGGCGGTTTCTTATATGCCACCACCGATTTATCTGCCTGTCGTTACCGTAGTGGTAAATTAGCCGCAGATCGCATTATTATTTTCACCGACGCACGCCAATCACTGCATTTTAAGCAGGTAGAAATAGTTGCCCGTAAAGCTGGCTTCTTACCTGAAAGTGTTGGTTACCAGCATTGTCCATTTGGCATGATGATGGGGGATGATGGTAAGCCATTTAAAACCCGTACTGGTGGAACCATTAAGTTAGCTGAATTGCTTGATGAAGCCATTGTTCGTGCCAGCGCCTTAATTAAAGAAAAGAACCCTGAAATTAATGACGATGACTTAAAGGTTATCTCAGAAAAAGTTGGTATTGGCGCAGTTAAGTTTGCCGATTTATCGAAAAACCGTACCAGTGATTATATTTTCAACTGGAAAACAATGTTAAGTTTTGAAGGCGCGACAGCACCTTATTTACAGTACGCTTACTCACGTATTCAAAGCATATTTTCAAAGGCAGAAAATTCAAAAGCTGACGCATTAAGCAGTGACGCAAAAATTAATATTGTTGAGCCACAAGAAAAAGCCCTAGCGTTAAAACTGTTACAACTTGAAGATGTTGTTGATGCGGTGATCAGTGAAGGCACGCCAAACTTGCTATGTAATTATTTATACGAATTAGCGAGTCTTTATATGAGCTTTTATGAAGCCTGTCCTATTCTTAAAGACGGCATTGCAACTGAGGTAAAAGAGTCTCGTTTAGCACTTTGTCAGTTAATCGCTAAAACACTTAAGCAAGGCCTAGATATTTTAGGCATTGAAGTCATGGATCGCATGTAAAAGCGACTAAAAGCTGTTGAGCTTTCAAGAAAGCTTAACAGCCCTAAGGGTAGTGAATAGATGAAATTTACTGATAGCCATTGCCACTTAGACGATAAAGTATTTACCGCACAGTTGCCGACGCTGTTAACACAATGTCGGCAACTTGCTATTAACCGCATTATTATTCCCGCAATACTTCCTGCTAATTTTGATAGCGTTTTAGCGCTTCCTAAGCAGCATCCTAAGGAAAAAACACAGGTATCTCTTTACCCTTGTTTAGGCATTCATCCCTGGTTTTTAGATAAGTTAACCGATATCCACCTCGAACAGCTTGCTAATAAAGTAGCGCAAACGCGCAGCGATATTATCGCTATTGGTGAAACCGGCCTTGATGGCGCTATTGCTAAAAAAGCCCCAGAGCATGGTCAATCAATTGAAGATAACTGGGCTAAGCAATATCAGTTTTTTGATTTTCAACTAAATTTAGCCAAAGCAGAGCAATTGCCCGTGATTATTCACCATAGGCAATCACACGATAAAATAGTCCCGAGGCTGAAAAAATATCAGTTATCAAAAGCGGGGATTATTCACGGTTTTTCTGGTAGTTATCAGCAAGCTAAAAGCTATCTTGATTTAGGTTTTAAACTCGGTATTGGGGGCACTATTACTTACCCCAGAGCCAAAAAAACCATCAATGCAATAAAGCGCTTACCTCTTGAAAGCTTAGTTTTAGAGACTGATGCACCTTCAATGCCAATCAGTATTGAAGCAGGTGGTGTTATCGGTCAGCCTAATAGTCCAGTCCATATTATTAATGTGTTTCAGGTGTTGAGTGAGATCAGAGCTGAAAGTGCTGAAGTAATAGCTACGCAACTAGAAAAAAACCTAGACGACATGTTTTTTAGCAAATAGCTTGTATTAACTGACATAGAGGCTGCTAATTAACTCTTTGTACGTATGACTAACCTTCCCTCTTACTCGCGCTAATATTTTCGCTTGAACTGCTAGCAGCGCTTAAAGCAGGCTTATTAACATCAGCACTATTAACATCACTACTTTGTTGGCTCTGGGCAATTATCTTTTTCTCACGTTCAATAGCTTTTTTCAAACGGTAACTACGGCGACTAAAGCGATTAAAGCCGCGTGTTAATAAAAAACCAACAAAACCAGCTAACAATAGCATTAATCGAAACAGCGCCTGTTGGTCTTCATCCGCCTTGGCAAGAATATCAGTCAAGTAAGACTGCTCAATGGTAAAGCGCAAATAGCCTAGTAATTTATCTGTTCGTATTTCTTGCACAAAAGGGGTATACCGATCACTCGTATTATTTTCCCCTAAGGTAATACCATATAAGTCATTAATACTTTTTGCTTGTTGTGCTGTATTTACCAGTCTTTCATCTTGATTTTCTGCAGACTCGTTATCTTGCTCAATAAGGGGGTTATTATTGTTAGTGTTAATTATTTGGCTAGACGCTATAAGTAAACCAGTAGGGTCATACAGGTGCACTTGTTTAATAAAATCTACTTCATTCAAGCCATTAATGTAAGTTTGTAAGGTCTCTTTATTACGTTGATTACCGTCATATTCTTGCGCCATTATGGTGGCGGTCCCTACCGAAGCTTGCTGTAACTGCTGTTTAGCAATGTAGTTAAAATGCTCCGCTAAATTATCTCGATTTTTAATACCTGTTGCCTGCCACATGTTCATCAGCACGACTATAAGCAAAATAGCACTAGCTAATTGCAGAATTTTATTATAAATCGACGATAATTTAGGGTATAAAGGCTGTTCGGCTTGCTTCATAAAAAATCAAAATAACTATATAACAAGTTGATAGTGTCACTATAGTGAGATTGTTAACTGATGTGAAGTTTATTATTTTTACTTATACCTATAAAAGAGAGTTAACGTGTCTTTTTCTGCCAATGTTTTACCCCTTTCACTTGAACAGTATTTATCACAGCAGCCAATTAACCTACCGGTTAGTTTTAGTCTTAATGAGCAAGCTATCGATCTTATTGAAGTAAATGCAACACCAACAACTCAATCTATTGAACTTGTTGTATTTTCGCAAACCAGCTTACAACAATTATTAGCGCTACAAAGCTACGCTGTTCTTTCGATAACAGCCCTTCACCAAGCGAATACCCGTAATAACTTAACCAGTTATCGTTTTTATGTAACCTGCTCAGACTTTGATCAAGCAAGAAAAGCTGTTGCACAATTTGCTTTAGAAAATAAGATTGAGGCCGCATTATTACAAAATGTGCCTTGTTTAGCAGAGCCCGGATTACTGGTAATGGATATGGACTCAACCACCATAGAAATAGAATGTATTGATGAAATAGCTAAATTAGCGGGTGTGGGCGAGCAAGTATCTGAAGTAACCGAGCGTGCCATGTTAGGTGAGCTTGATTTTGCACAAAGCTTACATCAACGGGTAGCAACCTTAGCTAACTCCCCTGAAAGTATTTTAGCCGCTGTTGCCCAAGATATTCCGCTAATGGCTGGCTTAGAAAAGCTTATTACTGAGCTTAAAAAACATCAATGGCGCATTGCGATAGCGTCAGGCGGTTTTACTTATTTTGCCGACCACCTAAAAGATACTTTACACTTAGATGCTGCTTTTGCTAATACTTTAGAGATTGTGGATGGTAAGTTAACGGGTAAGGTACTCGGCTCAGTGGTCGATGCACAAGTTAAAGCTGACTCACTTGCCATTTTAAGTGAGCAATATCAAATTCCGCACCAACAAACCGTTGCTATGGGTGATGGCGCTAATGATTTAGTGATGATGGCTGCAGCGTCGTTTGGTGTTGCATTTCATGCTAAACCCATTGTTTTAGCCCAAGCAGATGCTAGCATAAACCATCAAGGTTTAGATTGTTTGCTACACTGGTTGGCATAACGCTTAGCCATAGGCTGAAATTAATAATGTGCGCTTAGCTTTTATTGTTAAGCACACATTATTCAACCATAATAGCTTTATGCATTAAGCTATCGCCAATAATTGATTTCTTAACAAAGTTTCTTGAGTCATATCACACAGTTGCACTAAGCCTGCCACACTAAATATCTCTTGCTCTAGCTGTTTTCCTCTATGTATAGCGTATGCGCTTATATAGCTAAGCTCAGCATGTAAATGCTCTATTTGTGGCTCCATACTACGAGACAACCTGACTTCTAAGGCATAAAATTGACCACGCATTAACGCTTTCTTGATGAAAAATCGCTTTAATTCAGGTGTTTCAAACTCACTAGCCAACCTAACAGATACCGCTTTATCAACCTGCTCCACGTTAGGGTTAATGGTAATATAAGCCAACTCATTAACTGACTTATCTCCCGGCAGTATCTTCTTTAGCTTTTGATCTAACAAATTCATTATTTGCAAGTTACTAAGCAAGGGATAGAGGTTATAACGATTAGCTTGGTCACTTAACTCCAGCATGCTACTTAATAAGTTTTGTTCACTTTTCGGGGCATTTTGATGTGCATATTTACCTAAAACGAGGGCTTCTACTTTATAGCGGCTACCGCTGGTTTGCACCATAGCGCATGGTATCGATAAATTAACCGCATACAGGGTCCTTAGCGCTGATGACAAACCGGGAGTAAGCATTGCATATTCATCTGGGGTGAGTTTATGCTTATTTTTCTCAATCAATAGTTTAAAGAAAGAGCGCCCAATATGTTGATGTTCTTTTACTAATACACGTAAGTTCACCGTGGTTTTTTCTTTATTAATACGCACCACTTTATAAGGGAGTGCGTTAAGATCAAATGCCGACGTAATTTTTTGCAAATCAGGAAAACTTAGTGACACTATGTCGCCCGCCGATAGCATTGCGGGCGCATCAAGTTCAATCTTCAAACCCGACATTGAAAAGTCGGCAGAAACACCAGACCACTTAACAGACTGACATTCTATAATTGCTGGGGTTTTATATTTAAAACGCAATTCTTGACGTTGTTTACCATAGTTAATAGCTATTTCATCTACGGTTATCGCGCTAGTTAAACGTTTATGTCCAAACAACTTTAATTTAGCGAGGTCAATCCCCTCATAAGATAACTGTTTATATTCATCAACACGCGCTTCACTCGTTAAATCTAACGCTGAAACAACTAAAGGCAGTTGGGCAATTTTTTCTTCCACCTCGGGTGTTAATGGTAAATTAAGGTAACTTTGCTGCTTAGTTTCAATATTTGCCGTGGTATAAGGAGAGTAGCCTTGGTTAGACGTAACCTCACGATAGCTTAAAGCGGTAATAGCAAAAGAAGCTTTCGACGCAGCAAAAGCAACAAATTTCACAAAGAAGTCTTCATCACTCATTCTTTGCTGATCATCCATCGAATAAAAGAATTTTGCTCCTTGGTGTATATGAACAAAGCTAAAAACAAGTAAATTACGCCCTTGCTCTTGAGCTGTTTGCATGCGCGAAAAGCGCTCTTCAGTAATTAAAAAATTTAAGGTGGAATTTTTTCTCTCATCACGCCAATAATGATAACAATCTTGATTATTAACGGTAGTTAATGCATAACGAGGTAAGAAAGATTTATTATCCTTGGCCATGAATACAGGCAATTCATTAATTTTTAATAACGTGAATTGCTCAAATATTCTCGCCTGTAATGCGTTAATAGTATTATCTAAATTCACTTTATATCGGCGTTTATGCCCTTGAATATAGCCATGTAAAAAACGAGAGAAACTATTTTCATCTTCATCTATACGCTTTAGTCCAACAAGTTGCATAGCTTTATCGCAAAAAACATTCTGAACTTGATAACTAAAAACACTGTCTTTAGTAAATTGAAAATCTTGCTCAAAGCCGGTAAAAAAAACATTTACTACATCACCGTTTGACATCGGGGCTTGGTTAATTAACTTAATTTTTAGGCCTGTGACACTAATATCTACACTAGTAGCTTCTATAACACGTTTATTGTTTAGCGTAATTTCAATCGCAATAGCGAAGTTCATCCGCTCTTCAGCCCTATTAGGGTAATTATCAAAGTAATATAAGCTGGCAGGATATTGTGTTTTATCAATAACATTGGTTGGCGAAGGCACTTGTGTTTGCGCAAGCGCATTATCAGCACTCCATTGTTCTGCTTGGTAAATATTGCGAAAATTATTCTCGGTGTTTTTTACCGCCTCATAAACGCCAAAGGTATAACCGCCATAAATTTCAGCATGTTCTTCAAATACTCGAATAGCAATATCATCTAGAAAATGGCTTTGCCCTTGATAGTCAAATAGCTGACATTCTCCATCAACCAAACCACGCAAATCTATACCTCGGGTACAGGGGCTGCCCAAGCGCTTTAATTCCATTTTTAGCAGAAACTTTTCGGTTTTGGGGATGTGTCCTGCGGCAGCTGCAAATTTAGTATCAAAATTAGCTTTATTAGCAAGGCCTCGAAAAGCATCGATAAGCGATTGGTGCTTGGAAAAATCTTTATTCATAGAAATTCTTATTAATTATTTTAACTACGGAGATAGACACAACTATTTAACTTAGACAATGACAGTAAAATCATTATAATTTGCTGTCAATAAGTCATTAATAATCGTCAAAAATATAACGATTATTAACTAAGCAAATATTACACCAGCTACTTCGCATAATAAAAGAAAATAAAGGATTAACATGGCTAAAACAAAAACAGCTTATGTTTGTACTGATTGCGGCTCAGAATACGCTCGCTGGTTGGGGCAATGTACCGACTGCAAAGCTTGGAATACCATTTCAGAGTTTAGACAAGCTAAAGCGCCAGCTCGCGGCGGTAACTTTGCCGGTTTTGCGGGTGCTACAGAAGCCAAAGTACAAACCTTAGATTCAATAGATTTAACTGACTTACCTCGTTTTAGCTCTGCTTTTAGCGAGTTTGATCGCGTACTTGGCGGCGGTATTGTACCTGGCAGTGCCATTTTAATTGGTGGAGAGCCTGGCGCAGGTAAAAGTACCTTATTATTACAAACCATGTGTACTTTAGCTGAGCAAATGCCAGCACTGTATGTTACCGGTGAAGAATCATTGCAGCAGGTAGCTATGCGAGCAAAACGCTTAGGGCTACCTACCAATAAATTGCAAATGTTATCTGAAACTAGCGTCGAAAATATTTGTAATATCGCCGCAAAAGAAAAGCCGCGCATTATGGTTATTGACTCAATTCAAGTAATGCACATGAGTGATATTCAATCAGCGCCGGGGAGTGTCTCACAAGTTCGAGAAAGCGCCGCGTATTTAACCCGTTTTGCTAAGCAGCATCACGTAGCGATGTTACTGGTTGGCCATGTAACCAAAGATGGTTCACTGGCTGGCCCTAAAGTACTAGAACACTGTATTGATTGTTCTATTATGCTTGAAGGTACCGCCGACTCTCGTTACCGTACTTTACGTGGTAATAAAAACCGTTTTGGTGCTGTCAATGAGCTAGGTGTATTTGCCATGACTGGGGCCGGTTTAAAAGAAGTTAAAAACCCGTCAGCTATTTTTCTCAGCAGAAGTGATGAGCAAACACCCGGCAGTGTCGTTATGGTATTATGGGAAGGAACGCGGCCATTATTAATTGAGATTCAGGCGCTGGTTGATCATTCCGCATTAGGTAATCCAAGACGTGTTGCCGTAGGCGCTGATCAAAACAGGTTGTCAATGTTACTCGCAATATTACATCGACATGGTGGTTTGCAACTAAACGACCAAGATGTTTTTGTCAATGTTGTCGGTGGCGTTAAAGTGACCGAAACAAGTATTGATTTAGCCTTAATTTTGGCATTAGTATCAAGCTTTAAAAACACTGAACTGCCGCAAGACTTAGTTATTTTTGGCGAAGTGGGTCTTTCGGGTGAAATACGCCCAGTTCCAAGTGGACAAGAACGTATTAATGAGGCCGCTAAACATGGCTTCAAGCGTGCTATAGTGCCTTTTAATAATATGCCAAAGCAACCCATTCCTGATATGGAAGTTATTGGCGTAAGAAAGCTAAGTGATGCCCTTGAAGTGATTTAACTATAACGGCTCCCGAGCTAAAATACTAAGCAGCTATTTGCAAAATAACAATATTCATCAAACATTTAAAAACTGAAATCTATTTATGAAATTTACTGTAAAAAAAGCACTACTCACTCTAACTTGCTCTTTAATATTACCATTAAGTGCCTATGCTGCTGAATCTAATGAGTTAGCAACATCAGCCAGCATTACTGCTGAAAGCGAAAAAAAATTAACTATAGAAAGAATTTTCAGCGCGCCTTCATTAAACGGGCAAACACCCAAGTCATTAAAATTCTCACCTGATGGTAATCGCGTGACCTATTTACAAGGTAAAGCCGATGATTTACACCGTTACGACTTATGGGAGTACAATTTAGCGAGCAAAGAAAACAAGCTGTTGGTTGACTCACAAGCCCTTTTTAGTGGTACTGAAACCTTATCTGACGAAGAGAAAGCACGTCGTGAGCGCCAACGAATGTATGGCTTTGGTATTATGGAATATCAGTTTTCGGCAGATGGCACTGCCTTGCTATTTCCACTAAATGGTGACATCTATTATTATCACATTGCCACTAAAACCTCGAAACGTTTAACGCAAACTGAAGGCTTTGAAACCGATGTAAAATTCTCTCCAAAAGGAAATTATGTTTCTTACATTCGAGAGCAAAACCTTTATGTCCGCCATATAAGTTCGAATAATGAACGTCAACTCACCAAAGATGGCGGTGGCGTTATCAAAAATGGCATGAGTGAGTTTGTTGCCCAAGAAGAAATGGGACGAATGACGGGCTATTGGTGGTCACCTGATGAAAAACACCTCGCTTTTTTACGTGTTGATGAATCACCGGTACAAACCGTTATTCGCAACGAAATCTACGCTGAGAACATTGAATTAATTGAACAACGTTACCCTGCCACTGGCACTAATAATGTGCATATTCAGCTTGCAGTTACTGATATTAAAGGTAAAAAAACACGCTTTATTGACACTGGTGACAACAAGGATATTTATATCCCTAGAGTAAAATGGTTAGCCGATAGCGAAAACTTATCTTATCAGTGGCAAAGTAGAGATCAAAAAGAACTGATTTTAAAGACCTACAACCTTAAAAAGCGTAAGCAAAAAACCTTATTAACCGAACAGTCAACGCATTGGTTAAACCTACATAAAGACTTATATTTTTTAAAAGATAACAAATCTTTTATTTGGGCATCAGAGCGCGATGGCTTCAAACACTTATACCATTTTGACCTTAACGGTAAGCTTATTGCGCAACTTACTAAAGGTTCTTGGGTTGTTGATTCATTAAAATATGTTGACGAAAAGAATGGCTGGATTTATTTCACTGGTCGAGCAGACACCCCATTAGAGCGTCATTTATATAAAGTACCACTTGCTGGAAAATCACCAGAGCAAGTACAACGTTTAACAAAACGTAATGGCTTTCACAGCATTAGCTTTGCTGCAAAAGGTGGCAACTTTATTGATAGCTTCTCGAACATAGAAACACCAACGCAAGTCAGTTTACACGAGAAAAATGGTAAGCACATTACTTGGCTAGCTGAAAACAAAGTGACTAACAACCACCCTGTAGCACCTTACTACAACGACATTGTTATGCCTGAATTTGGCTCATTGAAATCAGATGACGGTCAAGCAACTTTATTTTATAAACTTTACAAACCAAAGAACATGCAACCGGGTACCAAATACCCAGTAATTGTTAAGGTGTACGGCGGTCCTCATGCTCAGCGCGTTACTAACAAATGGCAAGGCGCAGATATGATTCAATACATGGTGCAACAAGGTTACATTGTGTACCAACTTGATAACCGTGGTTCAAACTATCGTGGTACTGCCTTTGAGTTTCCTATTTATGAAAAGTTAGGTGATATTGAAGTTAACGACCAAATTACCGGTGTTAAATTTTTACATACTCTACCGTACGTAGATAAAGAACGTATTGGTATTTATGGTCACTCATACGGTGGTTATATGGCATTAATGACCATGTTTAAAGCTGGCGATTACTTTAAAGCAGGCGTTAGCGGCGCACCTGTTACCGATTGGCTATTATATGACACTCATTACACTGAACGCTATTTAAACCACCCTCAAGTGAACGCTCAAGGCTATGAGCAAAGCAGCGTATTCCCTTACATTTCAGGTTTAAATGGCCCACTAATGGTTTATCATGGAATGGCTGATGATAATGTGCTATTTACCAACACCACAAAATTAATCAAAGCAATGCAAGATGAGAATAAAATATTTGAATTAATGACTTACCCTGGCAGTAAACACAGCATGCGCGGTAAAAAAGTAAAAGTGCATTTAAACAATACGATTATTGATTTTTTCGATCGTCACTTTAAAAAACCAGGTTAATTTATTAGCTTGAAGCAATAATGAAGTAATAATCAGGCAATAAAACAATTTAATATTAAGGGAAAATAACCTCGTTATTTTCCCTTTTTTATTGCCGAGGCTCTTCCAATTTAACGCTAATTTTTAGCTAAATCAACCGAAAAAAACACCTTATTCTCAGGTTACATTTAATTGCAATTAACTAACATTTTATTGTTGCATTTTTATGAATGAAGGAGGAATATGAAGATGTAAACAGAGTTAAAAACAAGTGAAAGATAATTAAAGAGGTACGACTATGAAAATTAAAATTTCTGGACACCACGTTGAAATCACTGAAGGTATCAAGCAGTCTATCGAGAATAAGTTTGCAAAAATCTCTAAGCATTATCCGTCAATAATGACGCTAAATTCAACCATTACCGTTGAGCCGCATCAGCAAAAACTTGAAGTAACAACCCTGTATGAAGGAGAACAAGTTACCGTTAACGCGTCCGATAAGCAGTTGTATGTAGCTATCGCTAAAGTTGCTAAAAAACTCCAAGTAGCCCTTGCTCGTCGTAAAGGTGTTTTATCAGCCAAATTCCATGATAAGTTTGTTGTACCGCAAACAGACTTATATCAGTCAAGTTAAGTATTAACTAATAGCGATTAAATTCAGGAGCATAAAATACCTGCCCAGCTTTCATAATCGCATTGTTTTATAAGCTTATAGCTCACAAAAAAGGCTTCATTATTTACTATAATGAAGCCTTTTAAGTTTATTTAATAGAATAACTCGAGCGAGCTTGTGGTTATTCTGGCTCGTAATCGAGGTTGGCAGATAACCAACGCTCGGCTTGCTCTATTGTCATCCCTTTACGCGCAGCGTAATCTAACACCTGATCTTTTGCTAGTTTCGCTACCGCAAAGTATTTTGACTCTGGGTGAGAGAAATACCAACCACTCACCGCAGCACCTGGCCACATTGCATAGCTTGAAGTAAGGTCCATATCAATGCTTTCTTTTACATTGAGTAACTCCCACAATAAACCTTTTTCTGTGTGTTCAGGACAAGCAGGATAACCTGGTGCAGGACGAATTCCTTGGTAGCTTTCGCGAATTAACGCATCGTTATCTAAGTCTTCATCGGGTGCAAAGCCCCAGTATTCCTTACGGATTTTTTCATGCAAATATTCAGCACTCGCTTCAGCTAATCGGTCAGCAACCGCTTTCAATAAAATAGAGTTGTAAGCATCGTGATCTGCATCATAAACCTTCACTAACTCTTCAACACCAAAACCTGCTGAGACCGCAAACGCCCCAATATAGTCTTCAATATTCGAATCAACGGGTGCAATATAATCAGAAAGACAACGGTTAAACTGCCCTGCTGGTTTTTTACTTTGCTGACGTAACTGATGTAGACGCATTAACTTTTCACTGCGGCTTTCATCGGTGTAAAGTTCAATATCATCTTGCACACTGTTTGCTGGGAATAACCCGAAAACAGCTCTTGCACAAATTTTCTTATTGTTAATAACATCGTCAAGCATCGCATTAGCGTCATTAAATAAGTTAGTTGCTTCAGTGCCAATTACTTCGTGTTTTAAAATAAGTGGGTATTTACCTGATAGTTGCCATGTCATGAAAAATGGCGTCCAATCGATATATTTTCTTACCTCATTTAAATCAATATCATCAAGCACAGTAACACCGAGTTTATTCGGTTTCTTCGGAGTGTAATCGTCAAAATTAATTTTTGTCGCGTTAGCTCGAGCATCTTCAAGGCTAATTAAACTAGAGCGAGGACCTTTTTTATAATGGCGTTCACGAACACGCACGTACTCTTCTTTAGTACTTTCAAAAAATGCCGCTTTATGTTCTTTTGATAATAAGTTACTAACAACAGAAACCGCGCGCGAAGCGTTAGAAACATAAACAACAGGCTCGTCGTATTGTGGTTCAATTTTAACTGCGGTATGCGCTTTAGATGTTGTTGCACCGCCAATTAATAAAGGTAATTTAAGTCCAGTACGCTTCATCTCTTTAGCAACATGTACCATTTCATCCAATGACGGCGTAATTAAACCTGATAAACCGATAATATCGACGTTTTCTTCTTTGGCAACTCGTAAAATTTCTTCACAAGAAACCATAACGCCAAGATCAATAATGTCATAGTTATTACACTGTAAAACAACCCCAACAATGTTTTTACCAATATCGTGTACGTCACCTTTTACCGTTGCTAATAATACTTTACCGTTACTGCTTGCTTCGGTTTTAGCCGCTTCAATAAAAGGATTTAAATGAGCAACCGCTTGTTTCATAACACGTGCTGATTTTACCACTTGTGGTAAAAACATTTCACCCGCACCAAATAAATCACCAACAACATTCATACCGTCCATTAACGGTCCTTCAATAACATCGAGAGGTTTTTCGGCGGCTAAGCGGGCTTCTTCAGTATCTTCAATAATAAATTCATTAATACCTTTAACTAAGGCATGAGCGAGGCGTTCACTAATTGGTAGCTCACGCCAAGCTAAATCAGCTTTAGCAACTTGGCCACCCGCTTGACCATGGTATTCTTGAGCAATATCTAGTAAACGTTCGGTGGCGCCGTCATCACTGTTTTGAATAACATCTTCTACGGCTTGTTTTAGTTTCTCAGGCAAGTCTGAATAAATGGCTAATTGGCCTGCGTTTACAATACCCATGTCCATACCATTTTTAATGGCGTAGTATAAAAACACTGCGTGAATAGCTTCACGCACAGGGTTGTTACCTCTAAACGAGAACGAAACGTTAGAAACGCCACCAGAAATCATCGCATGCGGTAAGTTTTTCTTAATGTCGTCAACGGCTTCAATAAAATCTACCGCGTAATTATTATGCTCTTCAATACCAGTGGCGACAGCAAAAATATTAGGATCAAAAATAATATCTTCTGCTGGGTAACCTATTTCGTCTACCAAAATGTGATAAGCACGATGACAAATTTCATATTTACGTTCGCGCGTATCGGCTTGGCCTTCTTCATCAAACGCCATCACAATAACCGCCGCACCGTAGCGACGCAATAACTCAGCTTGTTGACGGAAGTTTTCTTCCCCTTCTTTTAAGCTAATTGAGTTAACGATGCCCTTACCTTGAATGCACTTTAAACCCGCTTCAATAATGTCCCATTTAGAAGAGTCAATCATAATTGGCACTTTAGCGATATCTGGTTCGCCAGCAATTAAGTTCAAAAAGCGCACCATCGCGGTTTTTGAATCGAGCATGCCCTCATCCATATTAATATCAATAATTTGTGCGCCGTTTTCTACTTGCTGTAGTGCAACAGCAATTGCTTGCTCATAATTTTCTTCAACGATTAAACGCTTGAACATAGCAGAGCCTGTTACGTTGGTACGCTCGCCTACGTTAACAAACAAACTATCTTCTTGAATGGTTAATGCTTCTAACCCCGACAAACGACAAGCAATTTCTCGCGGCTTAATTGTACGCGGTTTAACATTAGCAACACTTTCAGCCATACCTCGAATATGAGCAGGCGTTGTACCACAACAGCCACCAATAATATTTAAAAAGCCTGATTGAGACCACTCGGCGACATGGGTGTTCATGTCTTCTACAGTAAAGTCGTACTCACCAAAAGCATTAGGTAAGCCTGCATTAGGGTGAGCAGAAACAGCAACATCACAAATACGGCTTAATTCAGCAACGTATTGGCGAAGTTCAACTGGGCCTAACGCACAGTTTAAGCCAAATGATACTGGCTTAGCATGGCGTAAAGAATTATAAAATGCTTCGGTTGTTTGCCCCGATAAAGTACGACCTGAGGCATCGGTAATCGTTCCTGAAATCATCACAGGTAAACGTTGCCCTAGCTGGTCAAATACTGTTTCTACTGCAAAAATAGCCGCTTTAGCATTTAGGGTATCGAAAATAGTTTCGATTAGAATAATATCGCTGCCCCCTTCAATTAACGCTAAGGTAGACTCGATATAAGCATCTTTTAATTCATCAAAGGTAACGTTACGAAACGCAGGATCATTTACATCAGGAGATATTGAACAAGTGCGGTTTGTTGGACCTAAAACGCCTGCCACAAAGCGCGGACGATCTGGCGTTTTCTTATTGTATTCGTCTGCTGCTTCACGCGCTATTTGTGCTGCAACACGGTTAATTTCAGCACTGTACTCTTCCATGTCGTAATCGGCCATGGCAATAGTGGTTGCATTAAACGTATTAGTTTCAAGAATATCGGCACCGGCTTCTAAATACTCAAGATGGATTGCTTTAATCACCTCAGGTTGTGTTAGCACTAACATATCGTTATTGCCTTTTACATCGGTATGCCAATCAGCAAAACGCTCTGCGCGAAAATCCTGCTCTTCAAACTTGTACGCTTGGATCATAGTGCCCATAGCACCATCAAGAATAAGGATGTTATTAGCTAATTGCTCTTCAAATAATGCAAATGAGGGATGGTTTTTCATATCTAATCCAAAGTAATCGTGTTCTTAATTCTGAATAGCGTGTCAAGCATAGCTTATTCACCGCTTTATTTAGTTTATGCTACTGAGCTACTTTTACTCTGCTGTTTTATTTTTCCAAGTAGCACTCATATTATCAGCATCTAGCTGATATGGCGTTATCTGATAAACATAATAATTAAGCCAATTAGTAAATAATAAACAACCATGGCTTCGCCATGAACTCATCGGTTTGTTGTTAACATTATTGTCTTGATAGTAATTTACTGGTAATTCCGTTGAGCTACTTTTCTTACAATCTCGAAGGTATTCTTCATGTAAAGTTACTGTGTCGTATTCTGGGTGACCGGTTAAATACACTTGTCGTTTATCTTTACTTGCAACTAAGTAAACGCCAGCTTCATCAGACTGCGCCAAAATAGTTAAATCATCAATTTTTTGATAATCGGTTTCATCAATATAACCATAACGTGAGTGTGGCACATTAAAGCTCTCATCAAAACCTCGGGTTAACTCTTCGGTTGGTACTAAGGGGTAATGCTGATAAACCCCTGACAATTTTTGTTGTCGTAAATGACGGTTCAAACCGTAATGGTGATATAAAGCGGCATGTGCTGCCCAACAAGAAAACATGGTTGAAGTGACATTTTTTTCAGCCCAGTCAAAAACTTCGCATATTTTGTCCCAAAAGGTCACTTTACTATAATCCATTAATGCTAATGGCGCGCCGGTAATAATTAAGCCATCGTATTGTTTATGCTTAATATCATCGAACAAATAGTAAAAGTTCTCTAAATGCTCTTTTGGCGTATTTTTAGATTCGTTTGCGTGAATACGAACAAACTCAACGTTTATTTGCAGTGGCGTATTAGCCAGCATTCGTAGTATTTGTACTTCAGTTTCAATTTTATTAGGCATTAAATTTAAAATAGCCACCTGCATAGGTCTAATTTCTTGGCTCGCAGCACGGTTTTCTGACATCACGAAAATATTTTCATTCGCGAGTACAGATAATGCAGGTAATTGATCGGGTATTTTAATGGGCATAAGGACACCTATTTAAGATAAAACAGCACTAACTAAAGTACACAATGACGACATAATGCAATGTTACTTAGATTGCTAGCTATGTCAACATCTAAACGTATAGACGTCTATAACCACTAACACTATCGTAATATAAAACTGTATAAAGCAAACAACCATCACAGTATTCACTAACTTAACCTGAATTCGGTAAATAACCCTTAATATATTGAAATATAAGAAGGAATCACATTACCAATTATCGATTTGACCGTTTTTCTTCTTTTCATATGATAAGCAAGGTAAATTTCGCGTCAATAGCTGGCCTATTGCCAATAAATTTAACGAAGAAGTTAGGAAAAATAGCAGCTAGAGAAGCATTTATTAAGCCGTTCTCAGGTTAACTTATAATTAAATTAAAGATGGCGTCTGCGGCAGCTTAAACGTCTAAGTCAATATAACCTAGGTAAAACTGAGTAATGAGGAAGTGAGAACAGACGACTAAATGATTAATAGTATATGATTAGTAAAATGAGGTTGTGCGATTAATTTAAGGCTAGCAATAAAAAACGCAGCTTTACGTCTAAAGCTGCGTTATTAAGATATGATGTGACTGGTTTAGTGCTATGAGGGCTATTAAGCCTACAATTATTAACTACTCAGCTAAAAAGTCTTCTTCTTGCTCTGTCACTTCTGGGCTTTCTACTACAGGTAACGCTTTCGATAAAAACATATCGCGCAACTTAGTATCAACATCCTTGGCCATTTCAGGATGCTCTTCTAAATATTTAGCGGCATTAGCTTTACCTTGGCCAATACGTTCGCCATTACAGCTATACCACGCACCCGCTTTTTCAACAAAGCCGTTTTTAACGCCTAACTCAATTAACTCACCAAGACTGTTAATACCTTGACCGTAAAGAATTTGAAATTCAGCTTGCTTAAATGGTGGAGCAATTTTGTTTTTAACCACTTTAACACGTGTTTCATTGCCGACTATTTCGTCACCATTCTTAACCGCACCAATACGACGAATATCTAAACGTACTGAAGCATAGAATTTTAATGCGTTACCACCTGTAGTGGTTTCAGGGTTACCAAACATGACACCAATTTTCATACGAATTTGGTTAATGAAAATTAACATAGTGTTAGACTTTTTCAAGTTCGCCGTTAATTTACGCATTGCTTGCGATAACATACGTGCTTGTAAGCCCATATGTGAGTCACCCATGTCGCCTTCAATTTCTGCTTTTGGCGTTAATGCAGCCACAGAGTCAACTACAATAATATCAACCGCGCCTGAACGACTTAACATGTCACAAATTTCTAACGCTTGCTCACCAGTATCAGGTTGCGATACAAGTAAATCACTAATATTTACACCTAATTTTTCAGCGTAAATAGGATCAAGTGCATGCTCGGCATCAATAAACGCACATACTTTGCCATTACGTTGTGCTTCGGCGATAACTTCAAGTGTTAAGGTAGTTTTACCACTTGATTCAGGACCATAAATTTCAACGACACGACCTAATGGTAAACCGCCAGCACCTAAAGCAATGTCTAACCCTAATGAGCCTGTAGAAATAGTTTCTACGTCCATGGTATGGTTATCACCAAGCTTCATGATTGAACCTTTACCAAATTGACGTTCTATTTGGCTTAAGGCAGCAGATAGTGCTTTTTCTTTATCGTCTTTCATAAATTACTCCGTGAGCAGTTGTGTTATTTCGTTTTAATGCGCTCAGTATACTGTAAGTGCGTACAGTATCAAGTTTTTTATAATTTTTTTTTATTGCTTAGGTTTTTTAAAATAACCGATACTTTTAATTAGTTGAAATTTAAGGCATTTAAAGGAGTAGATAACTTTTTTTATTTTTATTAAAAAAAGTTACTAATGCGGTTTTTTAAAAAATATACAGTACTAATCAGTAATAATCAGTACTGATTTTCAAGTGGGTTTTAAGGTGGGTTAACTAGCCAATTGTTGCTGACCAACTTTGACTATTTGCTGGGAAATACTTTTATTAATGCCTTTTACTAAAACCCAACTATGCCAATATAAGGTTTCTATCAACTCATTGTCAGGTAATAAATTAATCAGCTCACCGCTGGCAAGTTCGTTCGCAATTTGCAATTTAGGTAACAAACAATAAGCAACTCCTTGTTTGGCTAACTCAACAAATGCTTCAGATGATCTAACGCTATGACAATAATACTCACTTGCTGCTAGCTTAAAGTGTTTCGCAATAAAGCGTACATGCATGTCATCTTTGTGATCATAGCTAATTGCTGGAGCCATTTTTAATGACTCTGTATTTACCCCTTTTTTAAAATACTTATTCTTAAAGTGTGTATTAGCGACTAAGCAATATTCCATTTTTCCGAGCCGAAATGAGCGATAGCCTTTTAGTGGCTTTTCTATAACACTTACCGCACCAATCGCCTCACCCGTGCGTAACTTGTCTAATGTTCGTTCTTCATGCTCAATCATTAAGTTTAATTCAACTCGGTTATTTTTTAGTACCGGTGTAATCGCTTGAATAAACCAAGTGGCAATACTGTCGGCATTAACTGCTAACGATACTTTTAACGGCTTTAAGGGTTTGTCTGGCGATAATACTGGTGCTAGTTCATTTTCAAGTTGTTTAACTTTTTTAAAGTGATTAACTAACTGCTCCCCTGCTGCGGTCAGCTCAATAGGTTGACTACGAATGAGTACCGGTTGACCAATATATTCTTCTAAACTTTTAATGCGCTGAGAAATGGCTGACTGTGAAACAAAGAGTTTTTTAGCCGCCAATTCAAAGCTTTGCAGTTCAATAACATCGGTAAGTGCTGCTAATAATTTATAATCAAAACTGCTCATTACTCATTTACCTTTAACTCGAATTTAAGCCATAAACAACATAAGAAAAACTTATGTACTATAAAAATCATTAATTATATTTATAACAAACTTTACTGCACACTAGCCAACATTATTTATCCCGTTACTAAAGTTAGCCATTAGGCTACTGAGATCACCGTTATGAGTTTATTAATATTAGCAAAAGGTTTTACCTTAACTTTAAGCATGATTGCACCTATTGGCACCCAAAATTCAATGCTGTTAACCCAAGGGATCAGTAAAAATCATCATAAAACTACCGCAGCATTATTTATGCTTTATGATGCAATACTTATTTCAATAGGTGTATTAGGTGGCAGTTTAATTTTATCGAGTAGCGACACGCTGTTTACTTTACTTACTTGGGGCGGCATTTTATTTTTAACTGGTTATGGCTTACTTTCAATGAAGTCAGCCATAAAACAAACAGGTGCCACTGACGATTATATTGTTAATAAAAAGTCGGTAAAACTGGTTATTGTTACCAGTTTAGCGGTAACTTTTTTAAACCCTCACGCTTATATAGATACAGTAATGGTTATTGGCAGTGTTGGTGGACAATACACAGGTGATGCCAAAGTATATTTCTTAATTGGTGCTATTTTAGGGTCAGTGGTGTGGTTTTCATGTTTAGCGACTGGCGCAGCGAAACTTTCATCATACTTAGGTAGACCGAAAGTGAAACGTGTTATCGATATCGCCATCGCGTTGGTTATGTGGGTAATTGCTTGGTCACTTTACTGTGCATGGTTAACTAGAGCGGCAAGTTAGTAACAAGTCTAAATTAGCGATTGTCTCTAACGCAACAGACGACAATTAAACGGCTCAATTTTTAAAACCTCTATTTTACCAATAGAGGTTTTTTGTTTGTTTTGTTATTCTACCCACAACGATATACCGCATAACCTATGCCGTCTTTTGTGATTATTTATCACTTACCATAAGAGCTCTTTTATCAACATGAATGCCAATGTAAAACCCCCTGTAGCTAATTTAGATCACCACACTCCAATGATGCGTCAGTACTTAACAATTAAGGCTGAATTCCCGCATATTTTGATCTTTTATCGTATGGGAGACTTTTACGAATTATTTTTTGATGATGCCAAAAAAGCTGCCGATTTATTAGATATATCACTCACCGCCCGTGGCAAAACAGGTGGTAATGCAATACCAATGGCGGGTGTGCCTTATCACGCCGTTGAAAATTACTTAGCCAAGCTAGTCGCCTTAGGTGAGTCAGTTGCGCTTTGTGAGCAAATTGGCGATCCTGCTACTAGCAAAGGCCCGGTTGAGCGTAAAGTGGTTAGGGTGATTACCCCAGGAACGGTCAGTGATGAAGCGCTACTTGCCGACCGGCAAGATAACTTAATTGTTGCCATTGTTGATAAAAAAACCACGCACCTTGCTAAAAAAAGTAACTCTACACCAGCGTTTGGTTTAGCCTACTTAGATATGACCAGTGGCCGCTTTGTACTCACTGAGCCACAAACCAATGAGCAATTACAGGCTGAACTGCAACGTTTATCGCCAGTTGAGTTACTTTACCCAGAGTCTATGGCTAACGTTGACTTAATTGCTCAGCAAAAAGGCTTACGTCGTCGCCCTGAGTGGGAGTTTGATTTAGAAACCAGCATTAATCTATTAAATCAGCAATTTAATACTAAAGAACTGGTTGGCTTTGGCGTTGAAGATAAGCACTTAGGGCTTTGTGCAGCAGGTTGCTTATTTCAATACGTTAAAGATACTCAACGTACTGCACTGCCGCATATTAGAGCCATTATTAGCGAATCAGCAAATACAGGCGTTGTACTTGATGCAGCCACTCGCCGTAATTTAGAGCTTACGCAAAATTTACAAGGGGGTTTTGAAAACACCCTCGCCGCTATTTTAGACAAGTCGGCCACGCCAATGGGTTCACGCTTATTAAAACGTTGGTTGCATTTTCCTTTACGCGATTTAACTGTTTTAAACAGCCGTCAAGACACTGTTGCCGATATTATTAATACTGACTTAGCCCAGCCTATTCATGGCCTACTTAAAGGCCTTGGTGATGTTGAGCGAATTATTGCTCGTATTGCACTACGCTCTGCTCGTCCACGCGACTTTGCACGTTTACGCCATGCGTTACAACAACTACCGTCTTTACAAGAAGCACTAAACGAGAGCCAAGCTCCTTATTTAAAAACGTTGGCACAGCAAAGCCAACCTATGCCAACACTGCAAGCATTATTAGAGCATGCGATTATTGAAAGCCCACCAGTGCTAATTCGTGATGGTGGCGTGATTGCTGCTGGCTATCATGATGAGCTAGATGTATTACGTGATTTAAGCGATGGCGCAACCCAATTTTTAGCCGAACTTGAACAGCGTGAAAAAGAACGCACCGGAATTCAATCATTAAAGGTAGGTTACAACAAAGTGCACGGTTTCTTTATTGAAATTAGCCGTAGCGCTGCCAACGATGTACCTGAAGATTATATTCGCCGACAAACCCTTAAAAATAACGAACGCTTTATTACTGAAGAATTAAAACAGCATGAGCATAAAGTGCTTAACGCTCAAAGCCAGTTTTTAGCGTTAGAGAAACGCTTATACCAAGAGCTGTTTGACCAAGTGTTGCCTGAGTTAGCAACACTGCAACAATTAAGTCAAAGCATTGCCGAACTTGACGTATTAACCACGTTTGCCGAGCGTGCGGTGACACTTAATTATGTAAAGCCAACGCTAGTTAAGCAAACAGGTATTAATATTGAAGGGGGTCGTCATGTTGTGGTTGAGCAAATGACAGCAGATAGATTTATTGCTAACCCAGTGTTGTTAACTGAGCAACGTAAAATGTTAGTGATTACGGGTCCTAACATGGGCGGTAAATCAACCTATATGCGCCAAACTGCCTTAATTGTGTTACTGGCACATGTTGGTTGCTTTGTCCCCGCTGATAGTGCAACTATTGGTTTAGTAGATCGTATTTTTACCCGTATCGGTGCTTCTGATGACTTAGCCAGTGGTCGCTCAACCTTTATGGTTGAAATGACCGAAACCGCTAATATTTTGCATAACGCCACCGACAAAAGCTTAGTACTACTTGATGAAATAGGTCGTGGTACCAGTACCTACGATGGTTTATCACTCGCGTGGGCATGTGCTGAAATGCTGGCCTTAAAAACCAAAGCGTTAACCTTATTTGCTACCCATTATTTTGAATTAACCTTATTGGCCGAGCAAATAGATACTTTGGCCAATGTTCATTTAGATGCGGTAGAGCATAACGACAGTATTATTTTTATGCATGCAGTACAAGAAGGCGCAGCAAGTAAGAGTTTTGGCTTACAAGTAGCGCAATTAGCGGGCGTACCTAAAGCGGTAATTAACCGAGCTAAACAACGATTAAGCGAATTAGAAAGCCAACAACCACCGTCATTATTACCAGAAAAAAGTGAAACGTTTGAACAGTTGTTATTAACACCCGTCGAGCATCCAGCAATCACATCATTACATGAGCTGAATGTTGATGATTTGAGCCCAAAACAGGCGCTAGATTTATTATATGAGTTAAAGAAACAGCTATAGTTCCAACAGTACAACCAGTACAACCCAAAAAGCTGCTTCAATACAAAAGCAGCTTTTTGGTTTTTTAATATAACCGTTTAATTGAGTTGCGGTACCAATAACTCTTTTGGTAATTCACTCATATTAGGAGTCAACAAAGTATGTGTTTTACTTTGCGGTATTAATCCTGCTACTTCTAATGCTGATGGTTTTTCTGTCGTGGTGTCTGGTTGCTCTATTACCCTTGGTTCAGAGTTAGGGCTATCGTTATCATTACAAGCTGTCAGTAAAAGCGTAGCGATAATAAGAAAAATATATTTCATTATTGCTCCTTAGTACTTCACCCAAAAACTCGCATTATCGTGAATTTCACTGAGTGCAGCTTTACCTTCTGCCTCAATCAATTCTTGAGTGACAACATTGCTACTGAATGCAGCATCATCCCACCACACAATTTCTGCATCGTTAAATATACTCATATCATGCAAATGCTGGTCAGCACCTGTTGTATACTGATTCCAGCCTGGCGTACGTGCTGGCATTACCATTAATGATGGTGCAGGGTTACCTTCTCCGCCACCGTGATGATCATGACCACTGCTTTCAACATCCCAACTAACAGAAATTTCCTGCTCAATATCATTAATGCAGTATTGAGTCGTTGGAATAAATACTGTGCTAAATGTTGCATCTGGTAATTTACCTCGAAAAGCCACTTTATAATATTGAGTATCACTATCACGTTCAGTGCCTGGTGTTTTCACCCAAGTTATTTCGTTATAACTATGTTCACCGTCAACAAACACAGCGGTTGCTTGACCAAAAACAGCGTCAATGGCATGAACAGAGGTAATACTTGATGGCACTTTAGCGACAATACGTACTGTATCTTCAGAGCCAGAAACTTTATCAGTACACCCGTGAGGAATACTCAGTTCGATAATGCTCGTTTTATTGGCAAAGTGAGGGCCTGAAGCTACGCCAACATGCGCCTGAACAGCTACCGTAAATATGCAAGAGCTTGCCAACAGGCTTGTTTTCAATACCTTTTTCATTTTGTGTCCTTTTTATGAATGAAAGCTAAGCGCTATTATAAATAGCATTAATAAAAAGGAAATATGACAAATTGTCGCAGTTATCATTAAAGTTACAGTCGAAATAACTCCATAAATAATTACATAAATAACTGCATAAATAACAATATAAATAACAATATAAATAACTAATTAATCTAGCTTAAACCGCGTTACTGAGTCGCTTAGTTTAGTGGCAAGTACCATAGTTGAACCAGCTAAGTTACCATTTTCTTCGGCAACCTGATGATTTTGTTTAGTTTGATCCGACATGGTGGTAATGTTTTTACTAACATCTGCCGCCACTTGATTCTGCTCTTCGGTCGCTGTTGCAGTTTGTGCTGCCACATCAACTACTCGAGTAGCCGCATCACTAATTTGTTGTAATGCTGTTAGTGTGCGCTGTGATAATTCAACACTAGCTTGTGTGCTTGAGCTTCCTTTATTAATTGATGTCACTGCTTCTTTCACACCCTTTTGCAGAGTTTCTATCATTTGCTGAATACTTTCAGTAGATTGCTGCGTTCTGCTTGCTAACGTACGCACTTCATCCGCAACAACAGCAAAACCCCGCCCTTGCTCACCCGCTCTTGCCGCTTCAATGGCAGCATTTAATGCCAATAAATTTGTTTGTTCTGCAATCCCTCTAATAACATCTAACACTGATGCTATATCTTTAGAGTTTTCTGATAGGTTCGAAATAACCTCAGCCGCCTGTTCAACGGTAGCCGATAAATGGTTGATTTCTGCTACGGCTTCCGAGGTTATTTTACTTCCTTCAGCAGTTAAATTATTCACAACTTCCAGCTCATCCGAGGTTAACTGAGCATTTTGAGCAACTTCTTTAATAGCATAAGACATTTCGTTAACCGCGGTGGCTATCATATCAACAGATGACAATTGCTCTTCACTGGTGTTTTTAACATTTTTCGCCCCAGCATCCAGCTGAGCTACGCCATCAATAACTTGGCTCGACTGCTCAACAATAGAACGAATCAGACTTGATAAACTATCAATCAACAAATCAAATTCTCTAGCAACATCACCTATTTCGTCTTTTCTTTTAGAATTAATACGTTTGGTAAAGTCGCCATCATCACTATTTAAATTCTTTATTTTTGCGGTTAAGTTATCTAATGCATCCGCCATTGCTTTAGGGGCAGCAATCCCGGCAAAGACCGTTAAAATGACCACAATAGCCCCTATAATACTAATAACCGTTAGGCTTTGAGTAACCGAGTCGATTGTTTGCTTACTAACATTAGCGCTGGTTATATCAGCCTCTTCACCAGCGATATTGTAAACTTCACGCAAGCGCTGAAAAGCTTCGTTAGCTGGACCTGCACTTTGATTTTGAGCCGCCTGAATATTGTTCTCATGAATTAAATTAAATACCTGCTCAGAAGCGCCCCGCCAGTCTTTGAAAGCAGAATCGAACTGTTGTAATTTCAGTAAAGAATCAGGGTAAGCCGCCATAAGCTGTTGATACTTTTTCATTCTATCGTAAGCTTGCTGAGCGTTTTCTTGGTAGTCTTTATAATCAACGTCAATGACACTTTTTTCAGCACCGAAAGCAGCCAAGGCATTTTGCTCAGCAACTTTTGCTTGATACAAGTCTCTATCGGCATTAAGTACTGCAGAAACTGCAGGGTTAAAGTTTTCACCAAAAATCATCAAACTCTGCTCAGTTTTAATAATCAAGCGATAATTCAGTAATAATAAAATGATAAAAAAGGCTGCAATAGTACAAAATGCGGCTGTATATCTAACACGTATTTTATTGAAATTCATTAACTTTTCCTTAGTTAAAGTGAATGTCTATAGTGGATAACTATAGTTGATAATTATAGTTATCCACTATAGTTGATAATTATAGTTATCCACTATAGAGGTCCTAGTTTTTCTTACCATTAGTTTACTGGAGCAACAACCACCTTATTTCGCCACTTTCACTTATACCGGAGCGAACTTACTTTAAGGTTTCTACGCAACTAAACATGCTTTAACTCGAGTATTCACAAGAGGATTAACGTCAAAAAATACTATAAAAGCACAATACTAAATATCACAACTCGCGCTAAAAAATACCAATCACAGTATTAAATAGCAGCAAATATAATGTCATGCCGAGAGTTAAAACACTTTGCTACTCCCCCTTAGCAACGTAAAATAAAATTTTTAGCGAGTTACTAAACGATTCAGAGAGTTATAGATGAACTTTGAGGTATTATTACTAATTATTATCGCTATGGCATTTGCTGTGGTAATTAAAAAGCTTACCGAAATGAACGCAAAGATGAATATGTTAATGTCGTCAAATTCAATAGAGTGGTCTCAGCATTTTAATGAAGAGATTAATCACTTGATATTGACTGGGGATTTTACCAAAGCATCCACAGCTTTACGTAAAAAGACAGGGCTATCTTTAAATTTCTGTTTAAAGGTTATTCAAGATCATGCCCATAAAGTTGCTTAATATTAACTTTTGAACTCGCTTTAACAAAGAATCCGGTTATTTAACCTGTTTTAGCCTGCTCTAGTTTTTGTTCCATCAACGCTAACAGTTGCCCGTTTAGTTCAATTAATTCTTGGCTCAATTGCTTTGCTTGTTCCTGTGCTGTCGTGGTGTCATCATTTAACAGCTTTGTTAACTCACGCATTATTTCCTCAATCTTTTCTTTAAGTTCGGCAATTAGCTTTTCCAGTGGGTCATCAGGCTCTGCTGATTGCTCTAGCGAGTCACTGGCTTGTTGGTTAAGTTGCTTGGCAATAGCTTTACCCAACTCGACCTTGTCTGCTGGTACTTGTTCTTGGGTTAACTGACGCTGTCCTTGCTCAGAAATCATTACTTGTACACCCGCTACTACTGAGGACGGAGTTAATTCGTTATCAACGCGTGTGCTTTGACGGTGAATACGTAGTTCCATCGCTTTATTATCATTTAAACGATTATTAAGCGTATTCGCTGCCTTGCTAATAGTGCTACCAATATTATTCGTCATAGTTTTACCGTTTAGATAAGAAACAAGCTGATGCGATTTTTCATGTAAGTTAATAACATTATCGGCTGCACTTTATATAAATTGAGGCAGGTATGCAGAGTTATTAGTTAATAATTAAAGTTCATACTAAAAGCAGTAAAAAACATCGCTTATCTATTATTGCTTTTTAGCACTAACTTTATCGCTTGCTTCTTCTTTTACTATTCTGCGCTCGACCTGAATCACTTTAATGGTATTTTCAACCATAGGATCAGGTGTAAACATCTGCACCAAAATACCAAAAGCCACGGCAATACCACGACGCTTTTTAGCCCACTTAATTAACAAATTCGCTAAAATCCCAAAGACAACAAACACCAGCCACGGTGCAAGTGCTATATATAAAAAATGTTCCACAATAGTCACAACTTAATAAAAATAAAATGGCAGGCGCGGCTTTTAAAAAAGCACACGACACATAAGCCTCTGCTGTAAACGAGAGGCCGCAATAGATTTAACGATTAACGTCAGGCGTTAACCGTGATCACGGTAGGCTTTAGCTAAGTTGGAATGATTTTTCTGGTTGGTATAAAGCGTATATAACTAAATAGGTATCGCTTAATAGGCTTTTAACTTGATGAGCTACAATCTCTAATATTTGGTAATCACGCACTATTGCTTGCTGTAATAATTGCTGAGCTTGCCAGATAAGCTTGTGCGAAAAATATTTAAGGTTTTGCTGCCAAATGTAATAACTAAGTGGCTTATTCGCATACTTAACGAGGTGGAATGACGGCTTAGCATTGACTTGAGTTACTTGCTTATATTGTTCACTACCTTCGCTAACATATCTTTTTTTATCAAGACGTTTAAGGTTCATGTTTGCAGTATTATCAATATGACTTAAAGCAGAATAGATAGATTGCAGCGCGTTAGATAGCGGTATCGCTAAAGCAAAATTAACCGATAATGCACTGGTACTGATACACAGGAGTAACAATACCTTTATCAACAATTGCTGCACGTTTAATCCTTTAAAGCTGTGTTAAGCCATTTAAGGCACCTTGAAGTAAGGTGTTAGTCTGCGCATTCAACGCTACGATTTAGACAAAAATCACCCCTTGAACAATATAATTAGGTCAAACAATTATTTTTCAAGCTTATGTAGGTATTATTATGCTTAACTGCTCCTTCGCTAGAGCGGTATGTTAAGTTATTAAGGCAATAGCCAATTTAAGAGGATAGTAGTAATGGTCAACCCTTTAATTATGCCAATATTGGAGTATTTAAGAAAACAAAAAAAAACGTGCTCTTTGATTGATTTGATCAACTTATGTCAACAAGACTTGTTAGCCCTTATTAATAAGAATGTAGATGAGCAAATTGCTATTTTTCAAAAGAATTTTTTTATTATGAATGCGCTTTATCAAATTCAACAAGAGATTAACAACGAAGGCTTTTTATTAAAAATTTTTCCATTAGAAATTTATATTGTCCCTAATGTTATAAAAAACGGTGACACCAATACCGCTGTGATACAAAAAAGCCTTAGTGAAGATGAGGCTAGCCGCGATAAAAAATTGGCGCACTACTATTTAGATTGGCAAAATTTAACCAGCGTAACCCTTGAAGAAATCGACACGCTTTTTAGCGGTTTTTGGCAAAGATATAATGCGGCCGATAAAGTATCTAGCGCGTTAGCAACTCTAGGACTTTCAAAAAATAGCCCGTGGACAGATATTCGTCAAGCTTATCAAAAGAAAGTCAAACTAACTCACCCTGATAAAGGCGGCTGCGCGCAAGACTTTATTGAAATCCGACAAGCTTATGAAGTACTAAGTATTAGTTACCGTAACGCCTAAGCAAATTAAGTTACGCTATAAACTCCAATTTTAATGACTACGCTAGCTTAGGTTTATGTGTAGGCTCTGCTTATTTAGCGTAACCGCTGCCAATAGCATTAAATGGTAGTGCTAACTCAAGCTCTGGTACTTGCAGCCCAACCCAAGCAACAAAAGTATTACTGTTAGGGCCAGGAAAAACACTGTATTCATTCATCCAAGGGTATAACGCAATAGCCGCTTTAATTTTAGGAATAAGCACTTTAGCCCTGTCGCCTTTAATGGAAAGTAATAACTCAGGTTTAGCGCCAAACCAGTACCGATCAGGAGTCGGCGTTTGATATTCTCGAATAGCAGGCAACCCTCGTTTAACTTGCCAGCCCGTTACCTCATAAACACTGTACTCGCTCGCTTGCTCTTCTTTAATGGCAATCCACGGGTGCACGGCAAACCAACCACGCCAACTAAACGCATCGGCAGCATAAAACTCAATAACTGCGCGGCTCTCTTCACTTGGCACTGGTGCTATGCCAGCAGGCTCTCTACTGGCAGTACGCCAGTCATTATTACTACAGGCATTAACAAAAAGTAAAAGCAAAATAATTGTATAATATTTCATAGTTTTTATCGGCAGGCATGAGTAAGAGATAAGTTACAGAGCTTATCATAAAGGCGAATAAAGCTCAGCAAGCAAACACTTATCTAAAGCCGATTATTAGGAGCTGTTGACCTTCACGGTTAACTTTTGTTCGAGCTAAAAGCGTTTTAATCGCGGCGAGTAGTGTGTAACCTGGGGCTTTTTTCTTTAATTTTAATCACTAACGACTTAAATCACTATTCACATTTATAAGCTCAATTGTTATGGTAACGCGCAATATTTACTAATGCTGACTCCATCAGTTCAACCTCTACTCAACTTAAACACAACCTAAAATAAATCCAATGAACTCTTTAATTAAAAATACCTATATTGGCTGGGCAGCGTATTTTATTATCTTTAATATTTATTGTATTTTTTGGCGTCAGTATTTATTTACTGAGCAATATGACTTTGTAGATTCACTAACATGGTGGCTTAAAGAGTGGGGAATGTGGTTAGCTTATACACCGTTAACGATTTCAAGTTTAGCGTGGTTAAAGCAACGAAAATCACTAATAACTAGTTTTATTATCGTCGGTTTATTGAGTATATTTTTAGCGACATTTACCCGAGAGGTTATTTATTTTGTCACTGATAATGCGAATTGGCGTGTAGACTCCGTAATACCTCATGTTATTGCTTACTTCCCTAAATATAGTATTACTTTTGTTTTAATTGCACTTTGTTGGTACTTAAGTTTGTTCCAGCAAAAACTTAACTCAACATCAACGCCTTCGGTATCTGAAAGTAATACCAATGAAAGCAATGCTGATGAAAACAATACGAATAACACAACTAGTATCCATACCCACCCCGTGAGTGAGCCACTAAAGCATTGTAATACGCAATTAGTTCACGCTGACAATACTATCGAAAAACATAAAGTGGCAATTACTGGCATCAACGTTGAACACTTAGGATTAACAATAACCTTACCTTTTGACGAGGTTTACTTAATCAGTGCAGCAGGAAATTACGTCGATATTATTTGCCAAAACACGCAATACATTTTGCGAACACCATTAAAAGGCATGTTAGCTAACTTACCCGAGCAACAATTCATGCAAGTTCACCGAAGTCATATTGTTAACCTGAGCAAAATAATTCAGCTTAGCACTAACGGCTCAGGCACCAGTCAAATCACGTTAGACAACCAACAAACTATCAATATCAGTAAAAAACTGAAACACACCATTAAAACACTAGTGCACGCATAATCGTTCAAAAAATAACAACTCGCTAAAGTCGATTTTACTTAACTCAGTAACTAAGCTGTTATTCCATTTTAAAACCACTGGTCACTGGTCACTGGTCACTGGTCACTGGTCACTGGTCACTGGTCACTGGTCACTGGTCACAAAATAAAGACTTTCACCCCAAGACACTAGTAGCAAAGTTCATTTATTCTTATCGTGCTTTTACTTTTCATTCAGACAGCAAGAATATTTATGGCTACTTCAAATATCGCAATAACACGTACTTTTCACTGGGTAATGGCGTTCGTTATTATTGCTATTACCCTTGTGGGTTTATATATGGCTAACACCGAAACCTACGCTTTATACCATTGGCACAAATCATTTGGCTTAATTGCTTTGTTATTAATTATCGCTCGACTTTTTTGGCGAAAAAAACATGTTTGGGAGTCGGCAAGTAAAGGTACTAGTCAAGCCAAGTTAGTTAATTTTGTTCACTTATTTTTATTAGCACTTCTTATGCTAATGCCTTTATCTGGTATGGTTTACTCTGGGTTTGCTGGCTATGGGTTTTCACTATTTGAATGGCATATCATTCCAAAGAATTTGAACAGCGAACAACAAGTGACCCCTTATAACGAACTATTAGGCAGCTTAGGTAAAACACTGCACGGTTTATTAGGGTATTTGTTTACAGGGCTTGTCGCCTTGCACGTGGGCGCAGCGTTAAAGCATCACTTTATTAATAAAGACCAAACCTTAAACAGAATGTTAAATAAAAAACCAAGTGAAAATACCTAAGGATTAATGATGAATAAACTTACCTTTGTGCTAGTCATAATGACATTTTTTATCGCTGAAACATTCGCTGAAATCGTTGGTGAACATCAGCTTTCCCCCATCATTAATCAGGTTAACAAAGTTGATATTAAACGTACTGACAACTTTGATGACTTAGCGCCCTTTGGTGAAGCTATTAGCGACAAACGTATTGTATTTATTGATGAGCTAACTCATGGTGAACAAGAAGGCTTTGCACTTAAAAGCCGAATAGTTCAATACTTACACCAGCATCAAGGGTTTGAAGTATTGTTGTTAGAAAGTGGACTATTTGATGTTCAACAAATATGGCAAAACAAAAAAACAGCAATTAAAAAGAGCGCCCCTGGTAACATTTTTTATATGTATGCGAGCGATGAAAGTTTCATTGAGTTATTTGACTATATTGATAGTAAAAGAGAAGACAACCCCCCCTTGGTATTAGCAGGCTTTGACGGTCGATTAAGTGGAGAGTTAAGCCGTCAACATGCGGTTAACTTTATTGAAACACAGAGTAAAAAATTTTTAAGCCATGCTGCAGTGCCCAGCACGATAAATTCAAGCATAGACCTGAAATTTGATTGGCGGTTTTATAAACGTTATAGCCAAGAAATTATTGAGCGACAATCATCATTAACCGATAAAAACTTGCAAGATAACTACATTAAACAAAGCTATTGGCTTTATGATCAACTCAATAACATAAACACGCTCGAAACGGGTTATGAGTCAGCTCAATATGTAGCCCGTTTAATTCACGGCATTATTAGAATAGCGGAAGTAATGTGGGGTAGTCGCCGCCATGACGAACATGATTTACCAATGGCAGATAACGTTCAATGGTTAATCGACCACGCTTACCCAAATAAAAAAGTGATTGTTTGGGGTCATTATATTCACTTAAACCGACAAGGAGCCTTTCAAAGTCGATACGACAATTTAGGTAGCCTGCTTGATAAGCGTTATGCCGATGAAATTTATATCGCGCACTTTTCTGGCATTCAAGGTAGTTATAGAGAGTTTAGAGACTTATCGGTTATCCCACTTCCTGAATTAACTAACACGGAGCAACAGCAACGCCTAGAAACTGCATTATTGCCTTATTTCAATAGCGCTACTAACAATAAAGATGAGTTACGCGACCACAACTCGGCGCTGTTTATTGATTATAAAAATATTAACAGTGACAGAGCACAAGGTATGATGATGTTTGGGCATGAGTATAATGCACTCATTCCTGTGAACAACTGGAACAAGCACTGGGATGGTATGTTTATGATTAAACACCTTAATCCATCCCAGTAAAGGCAGTTAAAAAAACGCCTGTAATCCCGTTTGAGCTCTACCTAAAATAAGCGCGTGAATATCGTGGGTGCCTTCATAGGTATTCACCGCTTCTAAATTCATCACGTGGCGCATAACATGAAATTCATCACTAATGCCGTTGCCACCATGCATATCACGCGCTTCACGTGCTATAGCTAACGCTTTACCACAAGAGTTACGCTTGATCAGTGAAATAGCTTCAGGGGCTAAGCTATTAGCATCCATTAACTTGCCTGCTTGAACACAGGCAAGTAAGCCGGTGGTGATTTCAGTTTGCATATCGGCGAGTTTCTTTTGAATTAATTGTGTTGCCGCGAGCGGTTTACCAAATTGTTCTCTATCTAAAGTATATTGCCGAGCACTGTGCCAGCAAAACTCTGCAGCACCTAATGCGCCCCACGCAATACCGTAACGCGCTTTATTTAAACACGAAAAAGGTCCTGATAAGCCTTTGGCATCTGGCAATAGGTTTTCAGCAGCAACAAAAACATTGTCCATCACAATTTCACCGGTAATTGACGCGCGCAAGCTAAACTTACCGTCAATTTTAGGAGTCGATAGCCCTGCCATGCCTTTTTCTAAAATAAAGCCTCGGATCACGCCATCAAGCTTTGCCCAGACAATAAAAATATCAGCAATAGGTGAATTGGTTATCCACATTTTGCTGCCGTTAAGTTGATAACCGCCATCAACGGCTACCGCTTTAGATGCCATACTGGCAGGGTCTGATCCTGAATTAGGCTCAGTTAAACCAAAGCAGCCAATTAATTCACCGGTGGCGAGCTTAGGTAAATACTTCATTTTTTGTGCTTCACTGCCAAAAGCATAAATTGGATGCATAACCAAAGACGATTGCACGCTCATGGCACTGCGATAACCACTATCTACACGCTCTACTTCACGAGCAATCAACCCATAACTGACATGACTTACGCCAGCGCCACCATACTTTTCATCAAGGGTTGCGCCTAAAAAACCCAGCTCACCAAATTCTTGCATAATACCCACATCAAAATGCTCTTGGCGGTTGGCCTGTAAAATACGTGGTTGCAACTTTTCTTGGCAAAACTGCTGAGCGCTATCACGAATTAAACGCTCGTCTTCAGATAATAATGAGTCAAGTAATAAAGGGTCTTGCCAGTTAAAGTGTGGCTTGTTTTTTTGGGTAGCGTTAGGTGATAAAGTCATAGAGATAAAACCCCTTAAGTGAATACAAACAGCATTACGGATAGAAAAAGTTACTTATTAAAGATTACTCAAGCATAAGTAGACATGCTGACAAGTCAACTCAAATAACACTTTTACATGCGCTAGCACAATAAATTAAGCTAACTTCCTATTAAACTAACTTCCTATTAAGCTGACTTCCTAGAAAGTTAATAACGTTCACTCTTACACTTTCTGACACTCACCACACACTTTCTGCACACTTGCGTTACTGATTCACACAGCTTTGTAAGCCACAATATTCCCTAATTAAACATGTGAGCAATAAGCCATAAAAATTACTACAGGGAATAAACATGAAAGCTAATACCTTAACCTCTACGTTATTGGCATCGCTTAACAGTAGGCTAAAAATGCCGAACAGCCCCTTTTCAACACTATCAATTGCCATGACTTGCGCTTTAATCTCTAGCTCAACTTTAGCCTTTGATAAGGTGCACCAAGAAAAAGGCGCAGCAGAAAATAAAACCGAGCAAAGTAAAGCTAAACAAGTAAGTGATGTTGAAGTGATTAACGTACTAGGTAGGCGTAATCAAGCTAACAGTGAAATGACTGAGCAAACAGAGCAATTGTTAAGCGTTGCAGGTATTGGTAACGATCCGCTTAGCGCAGTTTACAGCTTACCGGGCATTGTTTATGCCGGTGGCGATACTGGCTCGCCTGCGGTGCGTGGCTCATCCCCCGATGATAATGCTTTTTATATAGATGATATTCCCGCAGGTTATATTTTTCACTTGTTTGGCGATAGTATTTTTAATGAAAATTTAATTAGAAACTTTGACTTACATGCCGCCGCTTTTGGTAGCCAATATGGCAATGCAACGGGGGGGATTTTTGATGTGCAATTACGCGATCCTCGTCACCAAGACTTCACCACCACGGTTGACCTAAGTATGCTCAAAAGTGGTTTTATGACCGAAGGTAGCGTGACTGAAAATAGCGCCTTTTATTTATCGTATCGTCGTAGCCAAATTCATTTGTTTTTGCCTGAAGGTGAAGAAGATGAAGGTTATACCGTTTTCAAAGCGCCAATTAGTGATGATTACCAAGCTAAATACCAATGGTTACTAGGCGATTCGCACAAGCTCACGTTTACCGCCTCAGGTGCCAGTGATACCGGCGGCGTTAATATTTCTGAGCAATCAGAGCAAGGTAGAATAGATCCCGACACGATTGGTGATTTCAAAATGACCACCAGTTTTGATACGCAAAGCTTAGCCTGGCAGTTTTACGGCGATGAGCAAAAAATTATGCAACTGGTTGCTGGCCACACGGCAAAAAGTACTGAAGAAAAGTTTGGTCAAGGGCAGTTTGTTAATGTCGATGAAAATAGCTTTGATGTACGATTTTTCTATCAAGTCGCTTGGTTTGATAACCATAAGCTAGGCTTTGGTATTGATTATAGCAAAACCGATGTTGATTATGATTTTGATTTGATCCCCTATTACTGTACTGAAAACGATGCAGACTGTAATCAATACAAAGGTGACAGAATACAAGATAATGCCTCATTGTCTGATCAAAATATTGCGATATATTTAGATGAGATTTGGGCGATTAACCCGAACTGGCTGTTAACTGTGGGGTTACGCGCTGAGCGTAATGACTATACCGAGCAAAGCTTTGTTCATCCGCGTATTGCCCTAGACTGGTTTGTTAATAATCAGGTCACTATCAAGGCTAAAGCAGGCTCCTATAGCCGATTTCCTGATGTTGATACCGCCTTAAAAAAACTTGGTAACCCTAATATAAAGTCGCCCACGGCTATACATTACTCACTGGGTGTTGATTATGATTTCAATGATTTATGGTTCACCTCTTTAGATATTTACCATAAATCACTCACCGATTTACCCCGCTCAACCGATGAGCATACGCAAACAAATACAGACATTGCTGTAACCGATAATGACTTACACTACACTAGCGATACCTCAGGTAATGCGCAAGGTATTGAATGGTTAGTAAGGCGAGAACGTCATAATGGCTGGTTTGGCTGGGCATCTCTGAGCTGGTCTCAAAGTGAACGTACCGATGACTTAACCAATATAACCAGCGATTATTACCTTGATACACCACTGGTTGCCAATGTGGTTGCTAATTATCAGCTCAACGAACATTGGGACTTTGGTTTGCGTTTTACCTTACGTAGTGGCGCAAAATATACGCCCATCACTGGGCTAAGAGATAACCCCGACCATGAGGGACATTTTCTGCCAAACTATGGCGAACTAAATTCAAAAACATTACCGGTTTATCACCGCCTTGATTTAGAAGCGAATTATAAAACCACTTACTGGGGCTATGATGCGAAATGGACTATGGCGATGATTAACGCCATGGCACAAGAGAATGTATCTGGTTATTACTATGATCCCGAAGATGACGATACCTTAGTACAATATAATATTTCGGGTGAAGAAGACATTGGCATATTTCCTTATGTGGGTTTAACCATGACTTTTTAGAGAATCACTAACGCTATTTAACCTGAACTCGGTTTAAGAGATGCTTAACAAATTGAAATATCAGCAAAAATCACTTTTATGAACCTCTAGCTTGATAGTTTTTCTTTTTTTCATATGATAAGCAAGGCAAATTTCGCGTCAATAGCTGGCCTATTGCAAGTAAATTTAACGAAGAAGTTAGGAAAAGTAGCTGCTAGAGAAACATTTGTTAAGCCGAGCTCAGGTTATTTACATTAGCGCTTACATTTTTTAAACAATTAAGCGCAAAGCGGTTAAGCATCAAATAGTAACATTATGGTAACATGGTGTTACGTTTGTTATTAACCCTGTTGCCCTGCTATGTTTCTCATTAAACGCTGTAGTTTTTTAACGCCGTTGTTGCGCCCTTTCTATCGCTCATCACTAGCTTTATTCGCCCTATTGATAAGCGTATTAACATTGAGCAATACCGCATTCGCTAGCGATACTAATACAGCAGTAAACCCCAACGCACCTATTGTTAAAGATAGTTTTGAGTGGCAGCTCATTGTCGACTTTTCAGCTTTTTATCAACAAAGTACACTACAAGATGTAAAACAAACTGATTTTGTTCACTTTATCCAACCAGCTTTATATATTGATCTTTCATATAAGGGCTTTTTCTTACAAAGTAACCAAAGGCGATCATCTGCCGTACTTGAAGGAGCAGAGTTTGGTTACCAAATAACCGTACAGGATAATTGGCAACTTGATATTCTCGCAAAGTCTTATCTAAATGGTTTTGATCCTAACGATTTGGTTGAGTATCTCAATGCCAACCCAGTACTTTTTTCTGGGCTTAGAGAACGCGACTCTACTGGTGGTGTTGCGCTGCGTTACTCACACTTTTTTGAGAACGCTATTTTTAGCCTTGATATTGCCGCAGCACACTCTGGGGACGATGCCTTTGGCGAAGATGTCACCGGAGTTATTATTGATAGCTTTTATAGTTACCTATTACCTTATCGTAATTGGGATATATATTTAGGTGCAGGGTTAACCTATTACCAAGACAATATTGTTAATTATTATTATGGTATTCAATCAGTAGAAGCAACACCACAACGCCCTGAGTTTACCGCTGATTCAGCCGTTAGGGCACAACTAGAAATTTACGCACAATACCCATTATCAGCCAGCTGGTCTTTTAATGGTGGCGTAACACAAAGTATTTACTCGCCAAGTATAAAAGACAGTCCATTGGTTGATAGAAACTTTATCACCCAAGTAATGGTTGGGGTACAGTATGTATTTTAAAGCCAACCGTATTATTAGTGTATTACTACTCTATGGTGTGCTTTACCCTGTACAAGCAATGGAGCAAAAACAGCCAACGGAAAATGGCAATAACACTGAGGCAGCCTTGCAGGCTACTCAGCTAAAATATATACCGTCAACAACACAATTTAGTGTATTGCCCGAGCAATGCGTAACATTACGCCAAGGTCGTGATTGCTTTGCTGAGGTTAATATTTCATGGCAATCAGACAGTAAACAGTCGTTATGTTTATACCAAGAAGGTATAGAAAAGCATATAGTTTGTTGGCATGAACATGATAGTGCTGACATTGCCATTGATTTTGTTTCAAATAAAAACATTAATTATCAACTACGTAATATCAGTGATAATAAAGTGGTTGCCGAAACCGAAATCAAGGTAAGTTGGCTTCATAAGAGTAATGCTCGTAAACGTCGCTGGCGCTTATTTTAATAATTATCTTAAAAGATAAAGGTACAATGATGAAACATAATATTTTGCTAGTAGAAGACGATATCAGCCTAGCTAGTTGGGTTTGTGAATACCTTAATGAGCAAGGTTTTAATGTTATTCATGTTGCTCGTGGCGACTTGGTATTAGCAGCCGTTAAAGAAAATATTATTGATTTAGTATTACTTGATGTGATGTTACCTGGACTAAATGGCATTGAAGTATGTCGACTAATACGTGAACACCAACAAATGCCAATTATTATGCTAACGGCTCGTGCTGATGAGTTTGATGAAGTTATTGGCTTAGAAGCTGGGGCTGATGACTATGTTATTAAACCTGTTCGCCCAAGAGCGCTACTCGCACGCATTAACAGGCAATTGAGTCACAGCCAAAATAATACCCCCGAGCTAAATAATGTACTAACTTTTGGTCAATTGGTTATTAATGAAGAGGCTAAACGAGTTATTTATCAAGGTAACGAAGTGGACCTTTCAACCAGTTTGTTTGCTTTTTTAACATACTTAGCCCAACACGCTGGAGCCGTTGTTGATCGTGATTCGGTATTTAAAGCCTTAAAAAAACGTGAATATGATGGTTTAGATAGACGTTTCGATGTCATGCTGTCTACCTTACGTAAGTTATTTAATGACGATCCACAAAAGCCTAAAAAGTTTAAAACTATTTGGGGGAAAGGTTATTTATTTGTTAGCGACGCATGGGATGACGACAACAGCACAACTGAAAACGATAGTAATATCAAGAGTTCGCGCTAATTATGCGCCAGCTCTATTTAAGTATTATTTTTACCGTAGTAGGCTCGTTATTTTTTATGGGTTGGGGGCTAGATAAAATTGTTGAATTAACCGAGTCACAGACTAACCTTAACCACGATGAACCAACAACATTACTCTATCGACAAATTATTGATGGTTTAAGTAGCGATCTTAACGCGTTAACTAAAACAGAGCTAAATAGCCATCTTGATCACTTCGAAAAAAAATACCAAATACGTGTCAGTTTAGCGCCCAGTAAATCGATAGCCTTACCAAAAACAGCAATCGCTGAATTATCACAACAAGGCGGCGTACTACTCGCCAATGATGATGATCAGTATTTATTAAAAGCGCTGACTCATCACCCTGAGTTTTTACTGCAGCTCAATTTTCCTATCGAACAAGAACAAGATAGCTCTTTTAATTTTGTGTTAACACTGATCTTATACCTTGGTATTTGCGGTATATTAATTTTATGGTTATTACCGCTAACCAGACGGTTGTATTTATTAAATACTGCGGCCGCTAAAATTGGTGCTGGACAGCTTGAAGCACGTGTAGCCACCAGCCGTTTTTCTTATATAAAAATGCTAGAAAAAAGCTTCAACCGTATGGCAGCCCAAATAGAAAAGCTAGTCGCTGACAATAAAATTCTCGCCCGTAGCTTATCTCACGATATACGAACGCCAATGGCCTGTTTACGCTTTGGTATAGAAGCGGCGATCGATAGTAAAAGTATAGAGAAAAAAGACACCTATTTACTACGCATGGACACTGAATTAACGCGCATGGAAGATATGACCAGTGCTTTTTTAGATTATGCATCAATGGAGCGACATGCCTTATCTTTGAAAAAGCAAACAACAGATATGGTTATGTTAATCAACTCAGCTAAAAATGATTGCCAAGTGCTAGCACAGCAAAAAAATGTAACCTTGACGTTCACACCAACCGTTGAAAGAATTAACTACTCTGTTGACTACCACTGGTTTCATCGCGCACTAGTTAACTTAATTAGTAATGCGATAGGTTACGCTAAAACAGAAGTATTAATTACTATTAACAGTATTAACAAACAGCTAATTATTACCGTTGAAGATGATGGTAAAGGCATTGAAGCCGGTAAGCTTCATATTATTTTCACGCCTTTTGTTAAACTTGATGCCGATCGTTCACGTGAACAAGGTCACTTTGGTTTAGGCTTAGCAATATGTACTAAAGTGATGGACTGGCACCAAGGTAGCATAACAGCCAGCAACCAAAATAATTTATCTGGTGCTTGCTTTTCTTTAACGCTACCAATAACTTAATAAACCTCTTGTTATGAGTAAAGATTACCAGCAATAGCTTAACGTTATGTTTACAATTCATGCCGCTGTGGCTTAAGTAAATAACAGCCTCAAACTTGCCATCATTATTGAGACATCGTATATAAGATATCAACCTCTTATTTTCTCTATTATGGAATAGCGTTATGACTCAAGACCGTCGCCATTTTTTAAAGTCTGTTGCTGCAATAACCGCAGCAGGTGTTGCCGCCAGCGCAACGACAGGCTGTACTTCACAAAGCACCAAATCAACATCGTTAACTAATCCGCTAGCACAAGGCAAGTCGGTGATGGGCTTAACAGTACCTAAAATGGATGTCGTACGTATTGGCTTTATTGGTGTTGGTGAACGGGGCTCAGGTCATGTTCAACATTATTGCCATATTGACGGTGTCGAAATCAAAGCAATTTGTGATACTAATGAAAAGGTTTTAGATAACTCTATTGCTACTGTTGTAAAAAACGGGTTCAGTAAACCATCTCGTTATACTGGCTCAGCATTAGCTTATAAAAAAATGCTTGATCGTGACGATATTGATATTGTTATTATTTCAACGCCATGGCGCTGGCATACACCAATGTGTGTCGATACGATGGAAAGCGGCAAGCATGCATTTGTCGAGGTACCGGCTGCAACCACCGTTGAAGAATGTTGGCAGCTAGTGGATACCGCTGAACGCACCCAGAAAAACTGTATGATGATGGAAAACGTCTGTTATGGGCGAGATGAACTCATGGTCTTAAATATGGTACGTCAGGGGTTATTTGGCGACTTATTACATGGCGAAGCCGCCTATATTCATGAGCTTCGCTGGCAAATGAAAGAAATCACAGAAAAAACGGGTTCATGGCGCACCGCATGGCATGCAAAAACTAATGGTAATTTATATCCTACCCACGGTTTAGGCCCCGTTGCTCAGTATATGAATATTAACCGTGGCGATCGTTTTGATTATATAACCTCAACCAGCTCGCCAGCATTAGGACGACAAGCCTATGCTGCAAAAGAATTCAGTGGTGATCACCAACGTAATCAGCTCAATTATATTGCTGGTGATATGAATACTAGTGTCATTAAAACGATAAAAGGTAGAACTATTATGGTTCAGCATGATACCACTAGCCCTCGCCCTTATTCTCGTCATAATTATATTCAAGGTACCAATGGCACATTTGCAGGTTTCCCTAACCGTATTGCCTTAGAAAATGCACCTGCTGCAATTAAAGCACAATACCAAAAAGACTATGAACTGGCAGTAAGCCAATGGCAAAAAAATGGTCAGCAAGGCCGTAAGCCAAGTCCAACTAATTTTCACCGCTGGGATCATGACATGGCAAAATGGCAAAACAGTTATGATCACCCATTATGGACACGAATGGGTGCAGAAGCAGAGCGTAACGGCGGCCATGGTGGTATGGATTTCTTGATGTTATGGCGCATGGTGTACTGCTTACGTAATGGTCAGCCTCTTGATCAAGATGTTTATGATGCTGCCGCATGGTCAGTTATCACCCCATTAAGCGCTGATTCTGTTGCCGATAGAAGTAATTCAAAAGATATTCCTGATTTTACTCGCGGTGTTTGGCAAAGCGCGAAGCCATTGGCTATTGTAAGTTAAGGTTCTTATGAGCACTTTAGTTATTTTAGCGGCTGGTTTAGGCAGTCGCTTTGGCGGTAACAAACAACTGGCCGAATTTGGTGAGCGCAAGCTCACCTTAATGGAATATAATATTATTCATGCAGCACAGGCAGGCTTTACTGATGTGGTATTTATCATACGCCCAGAGCTAGAACAAACCCTGACTAGTCAAGTAATTCCCCGATTACCTAACACGATTAAAGCACATACAGTTCATCAATCTTTATCTACGTTGCCCCAAGGTTGCCAAGTTAATACAGAGCGAACCAAGCCACTTGGTACCGCACATGCGCTATGGTGTTGCCATAAGTTAATTAAAACGACTTTTGCGGTGATCAATGCCGATGACTATTACGGCGCGCAAGCCTTTAACTTGCTATTCACACAAGCAAAATCTCAGCCTAACGATCATGCTATGGTTGCATATCAACTTAAGAGTACTTTATCGGAATTTGGTGGTGTTAATAGAGGGTTATGCCAAGTATCACCACACAGCACCTTACAGGGCATTGAAGAATGTGAAGATATTCAACTAATAAATAATACCCTTGTAGGAAGAATCAATAATAATGAGCATACTGTATTAAAAGACAACAGCTTAATATCAATGAACTGCTGGTTATTTAACTGTGATATTTTTGCGTTACTAGAAAATGAAATACGTATTATGCTGAGCGAGCACTCACAAACAAAGAGCGCCTTATCACAAAAATATTTGAAGCAAGAATGTTACCTACCAACCGTTGTGATGAAACAAATTAAGCAACAGCAAAAAAATGTTCATGTACTTTGTTCAACAGAACAATGGTTTGGACTAACCTACCCGCAAGATGCTGCTTTAGTCGACAAAAAAGTTACTGCTATTTTTAAATAAAACACGTATAGTATCGCGCTAATTTTGTCGTAAAATTAACGCGTTTTTGCTTGTTCACAAGCAATTTCATTCGTTATAAAGCCATTATGCGCTAATTCCCCCCCACTTACGGCAATTTAAGACCAATGAACAATTGTGATTATTTTATAAAAAAATAAGTATAACGAAGAGAATTATGGATATTAACAAGTCATCACTACACACGGATATCGATACGGTATTAAACAACTACGATTTTGACTTCTCTGACGTCGAAGTTACCTCACTAGGTAATGGCCATATTAATAGTACTTACAAACTTACTACGTCTGAATTTGAGTTTGTTTTACAACAAATCAACCACGATATTTTTACTAAAACCGTTGAGTTAAGTGAAAATGCTCAAAAAATCAATACGCATTTAGCTGAAAAAAATAACCAAGGTGAATACCCATTAGCCGTACCGCAACAGCTTTTAACTAAAAACGGCGACACCACCATTAAAATTGGCAGTAACTATTGGCGCTTAATGGAATTTATTAGTGACTCTTATACGTTAGAGGAAGTGTCATCTCCTGAGCAAGCCGCTTTAGTAGCGCGATCATTCGCGCAATTTAGCTGTGCACTAAGTGACTTTTCAGCTGAAGAGTTATCTGTAATTATTAAAGATTTTCATGACATTAGCTTTAGAATGAGCCAATTAAGTACAGCAATTGCTAACAACACTCATAATAGATTGGCACAATGCCAAGATATTGTTGATTTTTGTCTTTCACAACAAGATTTTATTAATAGCGTGGTAGAAATTAGTCAAAAATTACCACTGCATGTAACACACAACGATACTAAAATTAATAACTTACTCTTCGCCAAAGGCGACGTGCCTTGCGCTGTTATTGACTTAGATACTTGTATGCCTGGGTTACTTATGCACGATTTTGGCGATATGGTTAGAACTTGTTGCAGTAACTTGGCTGAAGATGATACCAGCACGGAAGAAATGGTGTTTAAATATGACATTTTTGAAGCGTTAATTACCAACTATAAAGAGGCTTTTGGTGACACTTTAACACCACTTGAAAAGCAAAGTCTTATCATTGGCGCAAAGCTACTACCATTCATCATTGGCGTACGCTTTTTAACCGACCATTTAGAAGGCGATCACTACTTCCATGTTGATCGTGAAAACCATAACTTAGACCGTGTTAAAAGCCAGTTTCAGTTATTTAAATTGGTTTGTGAAGCTGAGCCTGAATTACTCAAATACGCTGAATAACCAGGTTACCTACTAAGCTATAATCCAACAAAGTAACCTGAGCAACTTGAGTTCAGGTTACTGCTTTTCACTTAATCCTACCTTACGTTCGGTTAGCTGAAAGATTAGTGTTTATCGCTAATCCCTAAGAGCGTTTCCAAGTTAACAAAACGATAACCTTGTGATTGATAATGCTTGATAATAGCGGGCAAAGAGTCCACCGTATTTTGTCTATTACCGCCGGCATCGTGCATTAAGGTAATCACTTCTTCGTGTTGATTATTAATTATTTCACTTTCAATATATTCAACGGTATTAATCGACGAGTTCCAATCTCTTGAGTCAACTGACCATAACAGTACTTTCATACCATGTTCTGTCAAACTCTGCACCTGCTCATCAGTTATTTCACCATAAGGCGGGCGATAAAACCTTGGCGTAATATTAAATAAGCGTTGAAATTCATTATTCGTTTTAACGACTTGCTGTTGCCATAAAGCATCAACTGAAAGCGTAGTACCATTCGTATGGTTCCAACTATGGTTGGCAACCGTATGACCGTCTTTAATCGTCTGTTTAATAAGCGATTGATATGGTGATAAGTTCTTTCCTTGCCAAAAAAAACTTGCCGGTATCTTAGCTTCATTAAGTACATCAAGTATTTTTTGAGTGTATTCTGAGGGGCCATCATCAAACGTTAACGCAATCAGCTTTTCATGATTATAACCTTCTAAAAAGTAGCTACCAATAAACAGATTTCCTTGACGAGATAACTCAGTTACTGCAATTTGATCGTCAACGTCACCAGTACGTACAAAGGTTGTCGTTTTTTGATTATTAGGACTGTCATTATTCAACCAAGGTATAAATAACTCGCTTGGCACGCTAAAGCTATTTGCTGCTGTGCTACCAATATAATTATGCAAATGCTGCTCAACTAAGTAATAACCAATAGCATTTTCATGCTCAGCTAAAAAATCATGAGTTAAGGTAATATTATTATCTAAACTTGCTTTTACTTGTGCTAGTACTTGCTGTTTCACTTTTTCGTTAGCAAACTGAGTTAGAGGAAGGTTTGCTTCATCTGAAAGTGCTTGTTGAATAAAGTGCAAGGTTAAGCCATGACTAACTAAGTATTCAAAGCTGCGTTGACCCTCTTGGCTTTCTTGACGATATTTAGCACGTTCACTTTGATAAATTAACGACACTATAGGTTGTAATAAGTCCGATGTTTGAAAGGGAGAGTTTTCTAAAAATGATAGGTGTAATAAACCGTCACTTCCTAATTGATAATCAATTTCTCCTTCAACTAAGCCCAGTGAGTTATTAAGGCCTAATGGTTTAAAAATGATAGATTTAAATTGAGGCTCTTGGGTATTAAGGTCTGAAAAAGCAAAGTACTGTTGCGAAAACAACTTATCAATTGGGGGAATAAGTACAGTTAATACCTTAAAAAAATCAGCAGGAATGTCCCTATTACTTGGCCAGTAACTTTGTACAGAAAGGAGCTTAGGCGTATTAATATCAACAAGTTTATATTCTTGTTCAGAGACCAGCCATGTAGATTGAGGTTGCACAACCACTTCAGCAACGGCTTCTTCTTTTTTTTTGGTTTCAGGGCTAGTGGAAGAGCCACCGCATGCACTTAATAAAAAGCATAGAGCAAAAGTAAATAAGGCTGTGCCTTTAAAAGAAGTTGTTTGAGATCTTGGGTTATTACGATGATTAAACATATATTATCCTTTAGTAGCCACTGCATTTTTAGTAAATACAGCAGCTTAAAAGTAATATTTTATTGTATATTTGGCAAGCAGTTATCTCGTTTATAAATTCACCGATACTTCTATGATAGTTATCTTTAAAACTCAATTAACCTGAACTCGATTAAGAATAACTAACCTTAACCGCTATTGTCAGTACTTTACTACCTTGATGTTTAAGCCATAAATAAATACCGTAAAATACCGCTAAGGCAATAAAAATAGTAATACTTGCTATTAATGGTGCCTCTGTAAAATTACCTATCTGGTAGCATAGTGTTGCCATTAAGTAAGCTAAGATCAAACTCCAGAGCCCTGCAAATGTTGCCCAACGTGTACCCACTTCATTTTTTATAGCGCCCATCGCTGCAACACACGGCGTATAAAGTAAAATAAACAATAAATAACTAAAAGCGCCCAGCTGGCTAACAAAAGCTATTTGCATGCGTTCATAAGTAGTTAACTCAACTTCTTGTTCTTGAGCCACAATCGTTAAATCACTCAAATCCCCAACTTGAATACCAAGAGGATCATCTGGTGCAATACCTAATAAGTTTTCTTTAATGCTTGCTGTGGCATCGTGCCAGCTTTGTGTTAACGAAGGTGCGCCATCGTCTGCATCATGGGCAGATGAATACAAACTATTAAAGGTTGCGACTAAAACTTCTTTGGCAAATATGCCCGTAATAATCCCAACGCCAGCTTGCCAGTTATCTTCTTCGACTCCCATAGGAGCGAGTACTGGCATCACCAATTTAGCTCCCGCACTTAGAATAGAAGACTCACTATCTTGATGACCAAATTCCCCGTCGGTACCAACAGAGTTTAAAAAATTCAATAAACACACCACGATAACAATGGTTTTACCTGCACCTGTGACAAAACCATATGTTCTTTGCCATACACGTACCATTAAACTCTTTAAAGAAGGAAAGGCGTAGTTCGGGAGCTCCATTACATTTAAAGAACTGTTTCCCGACAACACGGTTTTTTTCAATAAAAAGCCGGTAAAAATAGCAACGGCTATCCCAATAAGATATAAAAGAAAAACTAAGTTTTGCCCGTTATCAGGAAAAAATGCCGCGGCAAACAATGCATATACAGGCAAACGAGCTCCACAGGACATAAATGGTGCCATCATCACGGTAGTAATTCGCTCTCGCTCACTATCGAGCACTCGCGCTGACATAACCGCCGGAACAGTACAACCAAAGCCAACAATCAGTGGGACAAATGCTTTTCCCGGTAGCCCTATTTTTTGCATAACACTATCAACAACAAAAGCAGCGCGCGCTAAATACCCAGAGCTTTCGAGTAATGACAAGCCAATAAATAAACAAGCAATAACCGGTATAAACGTAGCAACAGTTTGCATACCACTGCCAATACCTTCAACAATGGTAAGTAGCCACTGTGGTAGCTCTAAAGGAGCAAGAAAATGTAACGGGTAAGCAACAAATAATGTGCCGCTTAAAATATCAAAAAAGTCAATAAAAGCACTACCAACATTAATAGCAAACATGAACAGTAAATACATCATGCCTAAAAATATTGGAATGCCTGCAAGTGGGTGCAACACAATATTATCTAATTTATCTGACAACGAGACACTATTATCGATACAAATACTAGAGCGACTTAACACATCAGTAATGTAATCATGTCTTGCCTGAATAGCTCCTAGGCTTTCTGGTTTCCCCTTCTCGGACTGGTGACTTTTTACTTGATTACTGCTTTCTATGCTGCTGGTGAGTTTTTTACTCTCAGATAAGTCATTAAGTGCTTGTTGAATTTGCTTTAAACTCTTTTTATCTTGCGCACTTGTGGTAATAACAGGACAACCTAACTCATCAGACAGCGTTGCTATATCAATACTCAATGCTTGTTTATCGGTTTTATTCAACACCACAATCATTGGTACGTTAAGCTCAAGTAACTGCGTGGTCAAATAAAGCTGACGAGTTAATTGGTTAACATCAACCACATTGACTAAAAAGTCTATAGCGTTTTGCTGTAAAAAATCTTGCGAAATGGTTAAATCTTCACCTTGCTCAGCATGCTGATTAAGTGAACTTAACCCCGGTAAATCAGAAAGAAGTGCAGCGGTTCCGGCGATATCCAACGCCGTTTTTTTAGCCGAAACAGTAACGCCAGACCAGTTTCCAACATTTTGTTTGGCGATCTTCTGGCTTTGTCCCGATTGAGCTGAAGTTAATAAATTAAATAGCGTGCTTTTACCTGAGTTAGCAAAACCAACTAAGGCGTAATGAAGAGGTTTAGTCATTATAAGTAATCTACGCTAATTTGCTCAGCGACTGAGCGTTGAATACTGATTTTTGTGTTATGTAACTTAAATGCCATTGGTCCATTAAAGGGCGCTTTATGGGCAAGTGAAATAGCCGTGCGTATACTAAAACCTTGCTCAAGCAGTTGAGCTGCCAGTATCGCATCTTTAGGTAAGGCGCTAATTTTCGCTAGTTTATTTTTAGGTAGTTCTGCTAAGGTCATGATTTTTTTATTCTAATACGTGATGCTAAGGAATATTGAGTTTACTTATCACAATAAAACGAAGAGCAAATGATACTTACTATTGTTTAGATGATAGCATTTACCTTAGCAATTCCCTAATGCCTCCGTTGATATTAATCAATATTACCTGAACTTTTAACGATACTAGCCTGACTGATTTGACTTGCGAGTAATGACAGCAAACAATACGCTGTAAAATAATAAAAGCCGACCCCTACAGCTGAGAGAGTTTCACTTGAAATAACTAAATCCATTTTAAAACCAAAAAGCTCTAACGCTGTGCGGTTAGCTGTTTCACTATGATTTGTTGAGAGCATAGCCAAAAAGACTGCGACAACAAATACATCAGCCATAGACCACTTACCTATCACACTCACAAAGTTATAAATTTTCTTTTCAACGTGTGTGTTTTTCTGAAAATACGCCCAGCTCATTAATGAAGACTTTACTAATGGAATACAAATAGAGAAAAGGAAGATTAATATAGCGACTAGAAAGCGCTCTCCATGCCATAACTCTTGTACCGTTTGTACCAGTGAAACTTCTTTATTAATTAACTCAGATGTCAAACTCGCATTGGCAACTTGTGCGTTCACCTCCATCGCTAAAGAAAACATGGGTAATAAAATGCCGGGAATAAAAAGTGCTATCGCCAGCAGATTCAAAGAAAAACCTAAGTGTTTGTTGAGTAAATTCATTATTCGCTTCGCTCTATTGAAAAAGTAGATGAATGTTATTATTTGCAATGGCTGAAACTATAAGCCAGAGGAATATTATCTGTTAACTTGCCATTTCAGTGCAAATAGTATTAACCTGAACTCATCGTTAACCTTTTTTAAACAATTCATTTATGCAACTACAAAAGATACTAATTATACTCTGCTGTACTTTTACTTTTCTATCATACTTACCATCAAGCAATGCCAGTTCAACCTCATGTGTAACGAAAGAGTTTAGTAGCCTAAAGCTTTACCAACTACAAAAAAAGCAATTCTCCGTAAAAGATAACGCTCAGCGCAATGAACTAGCATTGCAGCTAAGTCAATGTTTGGCGCACTCAGATCCAACGATTAGAGATAGCATTGCATTTTCTGCTCTAAGCCAGTGGTTAAGAAATGACGAGCTAGATACCCCAACAAGATCATCACTTTTTCATACGTTAATTGATGTATTAATCACGACAAAAGGTACTTCAGCGCTTCATAAGAGTTTTGCTGTCCTCACGCTTTCAGAGCTTGCTCGCTCAGATAGGAAGTCAAGCTTCTTAAATAATAATCAGCGAGAACACCTGATTAAAAGCACAACAACTTACATTATCTCTTTAGATGATTATCGAGGATTTGATGAAATAATCGGCTGGCGACATGGTGTAGCCCATAGCGCCGACTTATTCATGCAGCTATCACTCAACCCTCAAACAACTAAAAGCCAGTTAGATCAAATGCTAATGGCCTTAACAGCAAAAATTACCGCGGATAACAACCATTTTTATATTTATGGCGAACCTCGCCGATTAGCAAGGGCTACTCTTTATATTTTATACCGAGACTTGCATTCTAATGAAGAGCTAAAAGTTTGGTTTAACAATGTAAGCTCCCCTGCGCCCTTTAACCAATGGGGTGATGTATATATATCCCAACCTGGGTTAGCAAAGCTTCATAACACCAGAGCTTTTATTAGTGAACTATTTATCCTCTCTCAGGAAAGCAAAAATAAAAGCATTAGTGTAATAAGACAACTAGCAGGCGATGCGCTAACCCAAATTAATTAGTCGGCTATTTAACCTGATCTCGGCTTAACAAATGTTTCTCTAGCAGCTACTTTTCCTAACTTCTTCGTTAAATTTACTTGCAATAGGCTAGCTATTGACGCGAAATTTGCCTTGAATTAAGAAAAACTATCAAGCTAGAGATTAAGGAAAGTAATTTTTTCTTATATTTCAATTTGTTAAACATCTCTTAAACCGAGTTCAGGTTATTTAGCAATGAACCGACGATAAGAGTAAGTATTTTCGAACGAACATCAGGTTAGATAATAAAAAGCCGTGATATAACGAACGTATATCACGGCTTTTTTATAAGTTTAATAAAGCCTTCTAACCCGTATTCAGCTTAATTAGCAGGAAGCTCTTTTGCCTTAACTTCATTATCGTTACTACGCTTTTCAGCTGAGCTTTCTTGTCCTTTTTTCCATCTAAATTTTTGCTTAATATCTTCAATAATCAAATACAAGCTTGGAATGAAAATCAAGGTCACTATTGTCGCAAATAAAACACCAAATGATAACGATACTGCCATTGGAATCACCATTTTCGCCTGCATACTGGTTTCAAAGAAAACAATAGGCACTAAACCAATAAAGGTAGTTAGTGAGGTTAACAATATCGCGCGAAAACGTTTAGTACCGGCATGAATAACCGCATCTTTCAATCTTTCACCACGCTTACGCGCATTGTTCACATAGTCAACCATTACTAATGAGTCATTCACCACAACACCCGCGGCAGCTAAAATCCCCATTACTGACAGTGCGTTTAAGTCCATCCCCAAAATAAGGTGACCAAACACTGAGCCAATAATACCAAAAGGAATTACCACCATGATCATAGTTGCTTGTGAATATGAACGTAATGGTATTGCGAGTAATGAGAAGATAACCATCAATGAAATCATGAAGTCTCTGAATTGCTCACCAAGGCCTTCTTGCTCCTCTTTTATACTACCGGTTAGTTCACTTTTCACTAGTGGGTATTTACGTAATAGTTCAGGAATAAAGTTTTCTTCAATATCACTAACAATTTTATATGGCTCAACCTGCTCAGAATCAACCGAAGCCCAAACATTAATCGTACGGTTACCATTTTCACGACGGATACGCGTAACACCATCAGTTAACTTAATGTCAGCTAACTCTGATAAAGGTAGTTCAGCACCATTTGGCGCTTTAATCATAACATCATCAACATGACCAACTGAGCTACGTTCATCTTGAGGGTAACGGACCATTACTTTTACTTCTTCTGCATCTCGTAAGATACGTTGTGCTTCTAAGCCGTAAAAACTGTACCCCACTTGGTTGGCGATATCAGCTAAGGTCAAGCCCATAGAGTACGCTAAAGGTTTTAAGTCAAACTGCACTTCTTTGGCGCTAGTTTGACGTGAATCATTTACATCACCTACCCCTTTCAATGTATTTAGCTTAGCTTTGAGTGCTTTAGACGCAAGTAATAGTTGCGCATCGTTTTGACTCTCTAATCTAAAGGCGATATCGCCATCATCTCGACCACCACCAAATAGATTATCGCTAATAGTTAAGCTTTTCATGCCCGGGAATTTTGGTATTGCTTTACGCCACTTTTCTGCTAGTGCAAAAGTGTCCATGGCACGAAACTCAGGGTCAACCAATTTCACCATCACTTGACCACTAGTTCTGCTACGCAGTTCAACCTGCATATCTGAAATCATACCTTGACCAAACTCTTCAGTTATTTCGTTATCAATGCGGTACAAAATACTCTCAATAGATAATACTGTTTGTAATGTCGCATTTTCTGAAGCATCTATGTTCATTTCTACTGAAATACGTGGGAAGTCATGGGGGATTTTAGGTTGTCCAACATACTTAACAATACCACCAGCAAATAGACCTGCACTGACTAGCATAATGCTAATAAAAAACATTAATACCGCATAACGATAGTTAAGGCATACCGCTAAGCTTGGGCGATAATAATTCTCGATAATATTTTTCAGCCCTTTATCGACTACCCCTCTTAATTTATCTAGTGGGTTTTTAGGGTTGAATTTTTTAACTTTCATATTCGCTAAGTGCGACGGTAAAATAAGTTTAGATTCTATTAAAGAGAAAATTAAACATAATATCACCACAAAGCCAATCGACTTACCAAATGCAGACTCGGGGCCATCGCCTAAAACAAAAGGTACAAATACCGCAATAGTGGTTAAAACACCAAAGGTAGCAGGCATAGCTACACGCTTAACACCGCGAATAACATTATCAAGAGAGTGCCCATGTTGCTCAATCTCATCATGGGCACTTTCACCCATGACAATAGCATCATCAACCACAATACCCAGCACTAAAATGAAAGCAAATAAACTAATAACATTAATAGTGACGTTAACAAACTCCATCGGCATCACTAACAAGGTACCCAAGAAACATACAGGTAAGCCCATCATTACCCAGAATGCTAAACGTACGCGTAGAAATAGCGCTAACATAATAAACACTAATATCGCACCACTTTGCATGTTATCGACCATTAGCTGTAAGCGGCCTTCTAGGTAGTACGTCATATCTACCCAGGTTTCTAACTTAACCCCCTGTGGTAACACTTCCGATTTTTGCTCAACAAACCTTTTAACGATGTCGGCAACACTAGTCATACTTTGGTTTTCAGCCGCACCAATAAAAAAGGTTACGGAGTTTTTACCATTGAACTTAGAGTACTGAAGCCCTTCTTCGAAGCCATCGTTAATGGTTGCTATTTCCCCTAGCAGTACTTTAGTGCCGTCTGTTAGCGTAACTACAGGAATACGTTCAAATTCATAACCGCGGTAAGCTTGTTTTTCAACACGTAAATTTATATAACCGTTCTCTGCACGAATTTGACCCGCTGACATATTACGTGAGTTACTTCTTACCGCTTGTGCCACATCAGTAAAGCTTAAGCCGTATTCACGTAATTTATCTTTACTAACCTCTATCGATATTTCGTATGCTAAACCACTGTAAAAGTCTGAGATATTAACTAATGGTAGTTGCTGAATTTCATCATGAATTTTACGACCCAATTCTTTAAGTTCTGTATTAGTTAAGTCACCATAAAGGCTGATGTACATCACTTCTTGGCGAAATTTTTCACGCTCAACATTAATACGTTCCATACCAGCCGGGAAGCTAGGAATAGAGTCTATCGCGGATTTAACTTCTTCTAATACCACTTGTGGATCGTAATCAAGATCAACCTCAAACCAACCGTTTGAATAGTTACGGTTAGAGTAGGTAATAACGCGTTTAAGCCCTTGTACTGACTCTAACGCTTCTTCTACTTTAATGGTAATTCCTTCTTCTACTTCTTGCGGAGCGGCGCCAGGGTATGCGGCATTATAAGAAATCCAATTAATTTGTACTTGCGGAAACATTTGTTTATTAATGGTACTAATAGTAAGAAAGCCACCTATTAGGATAAAAAACATTAATAAATTAGCAGCAATACTATTGCGCGCAAACCAAGCGATAATACCCGTATTAGTATCAATACCATCACGTGGTTGTGCAGAAGAGTTTTCGTCGCCATTAACAATGTCAGGTGACTTATCATGAGTTGATGACATAGTTATTCCCCTGCTTTATTGTTATTCGCAACCTGACTTTCGCCTGCCTGCTCACTATCAATATCATCAGGTGTTGCTGTCGGCGTAACTTCATCACTTGCTAATGCGAGTTTCATCCCATCAACCGGATAATCTAACGCAGAAACAATCAGCTGATCACCATTAGCAAGACCATTAGCAACAATAACATTACGACCTTCTTCACGAATAATATCAATCGCTGCATAATGCAATTTGGAGTCGCTATCTAACAGCGCAACTTTGCCATTTACCACTAAATAACGAGGGATTGAGCTGGCTTGGCTTACTTGGTTACCTTGTATAAGCGCATTAACATAACTACCAAAACGTAACGGTACACCAGCACTGGTTTTAGATTTCAGCTGATAAGGGTCCTTTACTTCAGCCACCAAATAGCTCATACGGCTGGTGTCATCAATAACACCTTCACCACGAGCGATTTTAGCTTGCCATTCAGTTGACTGCCCAGCGTAAACACCAACTAAATTCACTGTAGCATTAGCGCCTTCATTAGTTAAAAACTGTAATTGATTATCAGCGACAGGAAGGCGTATTTCTGCTGTTGCAGTGCCTGAAACCTTACCTAATTGAGTCCCCATACTAACAAAAGAACCTAAACCGATTGCGCGGTTATCAATCATGGCATCAAACGGCGCTCTGATTTCAGTACGCTCTAAATTGCGCTCAGCACGTAAAACAGATGCTTGTGCAGCTTTTACGCGGGCCAATTCTTGCGCTAATTGAGGTTTACGTAAACTCAGTTCAGTAGGTGAACTATCGGTTATTTGCTTCCATTCACGCTCCGCCACTTTACCTTGTGCAACTTCGGTTTCTAATGCAGCGCGGGCGGTAGCCATAGTTGCTTGCGCGTCAATTAATGCGGCATGATAATCGCTCGGATCAATACGCGCTAATAACTGATCCTTTTTAACAAAACCACCACGAACAAACGCAGGACTAAGCTCAACAATTTCTCCTGTCACTTGGGCAACTAACTTTGTTTCATATTTAGGAGTCACTATGCCGTGAGACGGTACTTCCATGGTCATTGGCGCGACCACAATGCTCTCAACAGCAACAATTGGAGTATTGTCGACTTTCTCTTTTTCTTCTGGTGGTTTTTTTAAACTGGCAAACCCTGCCATCGCGGCGATACCTGCTGCTAAGACTAGGATAGGTATTATGATTTGTTTTTTAGTAGCCACTTTTGCTCCCTTATTTTGTGATGTACACTTCAAATTTTGATGTGAATTTTATTATTATTATTAATTATCTACGTAATTTTAATACTGATATAATAGCTAATTATCTGTTACAAGTATTAACAAAGATGTAACTCAGTATTACAAAATCCGCACCAAAATAGTCCCCCCTATACAACCCCAACAAAAAATCAAAATAAAACCCTATATTTTAATAACTTAAATAAAAAGAAAACATAACATTAATTTAGATATCAAAGTGGACTATTAAATTCATATGGCTTTTTTTACTACTTATTACGATTAATCACTTTTTTTTCGTGAAAAAAACCAGCCTCTAGCGTATGGTTGCGATTAACGGTAAACTCAAAAATACAACGTACTTGTGGAGTATTTAAATGCTAAATAAACTCAATGACTTTCTCGCCTCATTAGTTGGAAGTGATCATGAAAAAAAGCTAGCACCACCTTCTTTAGAGGTATCGTGTTCAGTTTTATTATGTGAAGTAATGCGTGCAGATCAACATCGTAGCACTGCAGAATTCGATACATTGAAAACACTGATTTCAGAGCAATTTTCATTACCAAGTAACGACGTGAATTCAATTATGGATACTGCGTTAGCATTAAGTGAAAATGCCACTGACTTTTTTCAATTTACTCAAGCTATCAATGAACATTATTCATTAGCACAGCGCACTCATATTGTTAATTTATTATGGCAAGTTGCCTATGCTGACGGTGAGCTTGCCAGTATAGAAGAGCATACCATTAGACGAATTGCCGACCTCCTACACTTGCGTGATTCTGAATATGTAGCGACTAAAGTCAATGCGAAAGCGAAATATGAGCAATAACCGAACTTAACAAACTATATTCGCTTAGGGAGCTATTAAAATAATAACCGCTGAGCTAGTTATGATATTGGTATAGTGCGTGATATACGGTACAATTACGGCAGACTCAGCTACCACGGCATTTTCATGACCAACGCTCAACTAACAACAAACCCTACTATTGGTAAATATAATACCTTACGCGTTATCGCAATTAGAGATAACGGTGTTTACCTTGACGCTGGAGAGCTAGGAGAAATACTACTTCCTAAGCGCTACGTACCTGAAAACTGCCAAGCCGACAGTATTGTTGAAGTATTTATTTACGCGGACTCAGCTGACCGTTTAGTGGCAACAAGTGACAAACCTTATGGCCAGGTAGGTGAGTTTGTTTCATTAAAAGTTGTGCAAGTTAATAAAATGGGCGCCTTTTTAGATTGGGGTTTACCAAAGGACTTACTCGTACCTTACAATCAACAGCACACAAAAATGGAAGTAGGTAAATACTACCTAGTACGTATTTTTCTTGATCAGGTAACAGACCGTCTTGTTGCTTCAAGCAAGCTCGACAAATTTTTAGACATTTGGCCTGCTGATTATAAAGATGGCGATAAAGTTAATTTAATTATCGGTAATAAAACAGACCTAGGCTTTAAAGCTATTGTTAACGATTTACACTGGGGCTTATTGTATGATAACGAGATTTTTCAACCATTACGTATTGGTAAAAAAATTGAAGGTTACATCAAACAAGTGCGTGAAGATGGTCGCTTAGATTTAATTTTAACGCGTGGCAGTAAAAATACCGTAAGCAACTTTAATGAAAAATTGCTTGCCCACCTAGCCGACAACAATGGCTTTAGCTCTCTGCACGATAAAAGCTCACCTGAAGTTATTAAAAACACTCTAGGAGTCAGTAAAAAAACGTTTAAGGCAACCGTTGGTCATTTATTAAAGCAAGGTAAAATTGCCATTGAAAAAAATGGTATTCGCTTACTTTAGGGGCTAATCGGTTTAAGTATTTACCAGTCAATAGTTCAAAGTGTACTGCACCAGCCCCCCCTAACCATTCAGACCTTATTAATACAGAATAAGGTCTATCACTCTCCTATGGTATCGAGAGCATTGTTCGCCTGAATGCTCAGCAAAATGTGTCTATCGAAAATCAGCTAATAACTTAATATTTATCACTTTATCTGTTCCTATCAATAGCTAATATATTATTGCTCTACTAAGCTTTAATAAACTCACCATAAACTTTCAAAAATAGTGGGTTTATTAATAATAATAAGAAGGAATTATTTATTATGACTTTTATTAGCAATAATTATTTAAGATCTTATGAGGCTCATCATTCTGCAATCACTAAACCATTTTTTAGTAAGTTTCTCTTATTAACACTATCACTTTTATACTATCAGGTTAGTTATGCCGACAGCTTTACAGCAAAGCGTGCTGGGCAAGGTTTTACAGCTATTACTCAAGATTTCACGTCTTCGTTAAGTAACCCCGCGCTACTAACCAAATACACGTTAGAAGATGATGTCTATTTCTCATTTAACTTGGGAGGGATGGGCAGCGATCAATACAACGTCATTGATATTGCAGAGCAAATATCAAACGACTTATCAAATCTGGCTAACGATATTAATAACGCCAGTACTACAAACCATTTGCATGATAGTGTTGATACTATTATTCACAATTTAGCCGCAATAGATAATAAAGTTGTTAATGTTCGAAACGGCTTAAACTTTCAACTTATTATTCCTAATAAATATTTAAGTTTTGGATTATTCACTAATCAATTTGGACGTATAGGTGGTGTGGTTAATTACAATGATAATGATGCTTTATTACTAGAAGAAGCCATTAATCAAGGTTATTTAGATTTAACTCAACTAAAGTCTACCGCTAATGGTCTTGGTTATTCGTTGGCTGAAGCGGGAGTTATGTTGGGCTATCAAGTTACTAACAATAACCATTATGAAATAAGTATAGGGAGTAAACTTAAATACCAACGTATCGATTTATTATATAGAAAACTAAATATTAGTAACTTTAATGAAGATGAGTTTGATTTAAACAATGATGAATACTTAACCAATGATAGTCATCTCAATGTTGATTTAGGTTTGTATGTTGCTTGGGGCGACGAACGTCAGTGGCATGCAGCTTTAGTAAGCGACAACCTAATCTCTCGACAAGTAGAGTACAGTAAACAAATACAGCCGACAGATCCCAACATTAATTTCAGTTTAAAACCAACGACTTCAGTAGGTTTTAGTTACCAAAATAGTTGGTTAACCTTAGCAACCGAAATCGATTTAGCCGATAGAGAGCACTTTATTTCTCTCACTCCCTCTAAATATGTTGCACTCGGTGCAGAGTTTACCCTATTTGAAAGTGTACAATTACGTATGGGCTTACGTAGTGACTTAAATGATGTAGATGGCGATCTGTATACCTTAGGTTTTGGTATATCGCCTTGGGATGTTCTCGCTATTGATATTGCTGGTTTTGCGGGTAATAACGATACTTATGGTGCGGCTTTACAGCTTGGCTTAAAGATATAACTTCTCCGTCATGGAGTTCATGATGAAGATGCTGCTATACGCAGCACCTTCGTTATATTTTTAACACTAACCTTAATTTTAACTTTCGGGTAACTCAAAGTAATTATAAAAAACTTTATAAAGCTCTGTGCCTTGGTTAACACTTGCAGAGGCAAAATGTAAGATTGGAATAACAGGTTTATCTAGTGAAACATAATGTAGTGCTTCACCATCACCATAATTATCCATTCGTAAAATTCGAGCTAATGGCTCACCTGCCGCTAAAACCTCACCAAACTCAGCTAAATAATCAACCATGCCACCCATTGGAGAGTATAATGCTTTGTAGTCGTTAAGGTAACACGCATAACGCGTCATTGCTTGTGGTTGGTATTCATCATTACTAATCACACCTTTATAGTGTAGATAAGCTAAAATACTTACCGCGTCGTCTTTAGCGACGTCTAAGTCAATTTGCTCTTGTGAGCCTAGCTCTACGGTAAAACTTTCTTTATTAAACAGCCCTTGTCCCATGGTAAATTTTCGGCCTTGTTTTTCAAAAGCTTGCTGCAAGCTCCACCAAGGGCAAAAAGTTGCTTCATCCATAGCCCCATCAAAATCATTAGGAATTAATAGGGTGTGAGGAATATCAAAATAATTCGCACTCGCTTGTGCATATTCAGGGCAATATAAATGTTTACTGGAAATAGGACCTGTGTGTAAATCTAAAACTATATCAGCTTGATAAGCCAAGCGCTGTAGTTGATAAGCGATACGTTGACCGGTTGTTAAGCCAAAAATATTATGATCTAGCTTTTGCTCAATCTCGTTAAGCATTAACGCTCTAAAATCGTTATTGATGTCTTCTTCGGTCGCATCTATGTAGTTTTGAGAAAAAGGTTCAATAACACTCTCATCAAAATGGTACATACGATTCCAGTTTACACCGGTAATAGGATCAAATCGCCCTAAGGTGTATTCGCCATTTTTGTGATTACAAGCAACAGGATTAGCGTAAGGCACTAAAGTGATATTCGCATTCAAACGGCAATGTTGTAGTAACTCAAGTAACTGAAATATTACCGCATTACCTTGCACTTCTGCGCCGTGCATATTGGCCTGTATATAAACATTAGGACCACTGGCATTTTCACTAACAAAAGAATAAACGGGTACCGTTAATTTGGCACCGCTAGCCATTTCACCTACCGACATGACTTTTTTTGTAAAGGTATTCATTTTCAATCTCAACTAAAGGTTACTAAATATCACTAACTAAGCTAAATAAGAGGCTGCTGCTTGGGCGGCTCTTACCTTAGTTAATTGTCCATCTTGAAAAACATATTCTGCAGCGAGTTCATGACATAAGAAAAATGGCATACTTTCGGTAAAGCCATAAGCGCCACAATAACCAAAAACCAGTTCATCACCCACTTCAACATCATTAGGTAACGGTAAGCGACCTAACTTATCCATACTGGTACATAAAGGGCCATGTATATCAAATAATTGTTCCGCTCCTTGAGCAGCATTGTTATCACTTCTTAGGAGAGTTACCGGAAAAGGTTGGTCGGTAATCGCTGGGCGTATTAGATGATTAATCCCTGCAGACAATACTAATTGCTCTTGCCCATAGTTCATTTTTCTATCAACCACAGGAACCACATAATAGCCGCACTCAGCAACAGCATAACGTCCCAATTCAAGCCATAACTCTTCAACACCTGCTTGTGCTTTTATTTTTGCTAAATCTTCAATAATTTGTGGCCAAGACAGCGTTTGTCCTTGGTCTAAATAATCAATTCCTAAACCGCCGCCTAAATCGAGTATTTTCAAATCCATGCCAATGACGTTAGCAAGGCCCGTTAATGGTGCAACCATTTGCCCCCACAATGAGTACATTTTTTCATTACTGAGCATATTGCCCCACTGAAAAATATGTAAACCACAAAGATTAAGTGCAGGGAAATCATCAACATGAATACTTTGCCATTGTTCAACAGATAAACCAAATGGCGTAAGGCTATTGCCTCCAAGTGGGTTTTTCTCACCTTCTTGCCATTGTAATTGCACTCGCAGTAAAACCGCTGGCTTATCATCAGTTAACTTTTGCTCGATAACCGCTTCATTTAACCACGTTAATTGATTTAAACTTTCCACCACAAAAGTGCGCACGCCTTGTTGTAAAAAAGCGCTTAGTTGCTTTTTGGTTTTAGCAGGCCCGGTATTTAAAATACGTTCAGGGTTAATGCCTTGCGCTAACACTTGCGCTAATTCACCGGAACTAGCGACATCAAAATTAAAGCCTTCACTATCAAGTGTTTGAATTATTTTCGACAATGGATTCGCTTTAACCGCAAACCATAACTTAATCACATCTTGCTGCTGTAATTTAGCTAAGTGTGCTTTAAGAGCATCGAGTTGATAAACAAAATATGCCTGTTCATGCTCCGGTGACTGATGAGCAGTTAAGGCACTTTTAATACTAAGATCGAACCAGCTAGGATGTGTTGTCATAATTTTTCTTAGGTTATGTTATGTTAGGTTGTGTCGTGTTAGTTATGTTGTGTTAAGTTTGGTTAATTCGACAGTTAGTAAAGTGAACTCAGCTAAAAACCATATAACAAAGTCACGTTTAAAGAGGTAACAAGTAAAATAGATTCGCTTATTACCTCACTTAATAATCAGTAAATACTCAGTAAATTAGCGTAAGATAGACTCTAACTCTAAAGAAGCATCACTTTGCTCATCACGGTACTTAACGATTAGTGCACATGCCATGTTTAAGCCTTGCGCTTGTGCCCACTCGCCTTTAACTGGGCGAGTACCTGGTACAACAACAGCACGTTCAGGGATTTCAGCACCTTTTTCACGCATAACTTGGTTAACACAATCATATACTGGCACAGATTTAGATAATGAAACGCCTGGTGCTAATACTGCGCCTTTTTTAACGACAATACCTTCAACAACCACAACGCCAGCACTTAAAAATGCATCGTCTTCAATAATCACTGGGCTAGCGCCAATTGGCTCTAATACACCACCAATTTGTACCGCTGCAGAAACATGTACGTTTTTACCAATTTGTGCACATGAACCAATTAAAGCGTGACTATCAACCATAGTACCACTGTCAACAAATGCCCCAACATTAATATAGGCTGGTGGCATAATAATAACGCCTGATGCAACATGAGCACCTGCACGCACTGAAGAGCCGCCTGGTACTAAACGTACTCCATCTTGTGGCGTGAATTGACGTGCTGGTAAATTATGCTTATCAACAAAGCCTTGGTAGTTATCAGAAAAACTAATATTTTCGCCTGCTTTAAACGCTGCTAAAATACCTTGCTTAACTTCAACATTTGCATGCCAGTTACCATTTTCATCTTGACTTGCAGCTCGCAAAGTACCCGCTTCTAGTTGTGCAATTACATCTTGCCAATCCATTTTCTACTCCAATTATTATATCTATTTACGTTAAAACTTAAGGTTTATGTTGAAGGAAAGTACTCGAACTTATCGCAGCACTTTCTCTGAATTTTTAATTTATGTTGAATAAGCCGCAAGCCACTGCGCAATGCGCTGATCAAAGTGCTGAATATCATCACTATTAGCTAACTCTAATGCCGTTAATGGTGCGCGCAGTGTGTTATGGCTAATAACGCCTTGTTGGTGCATTAACACTTTCACGGGAATAGGATTTGCCACAGCAAACAATGCGTCTACCGCATTTTGCCATAGCGGGAAAAGTGTTTGACATTGCGTTGCTGTTTTAGAAAGGCAGCACTCAACATATTTTTTGGTGGCTTCAGGCCATGCATTGGCGCAAACAGACACTAAGCCTTTAACACCACCGGAAACAAGGTACGGCACCATAGCATCTTCACCACTATAAAGATCAATTTCAGGACAATGCTGACGGTAAGCTAAAAACTTATTAATATCGCCGCTAGCTTCTTTCATTGCCCAACAATTTTGGTGGTTTTGAATTTGTTGTAAGGTTTCAACGGGAATATCAACACCACTCCGTGAAGGGACGTTGTATAGCATGCACGGGAATTTGGCCGCATCTAATAAGGCACTAAACCATTGTGTTTGACCTACAGGTCCTGGTTTTGCGTATATCGGCGTGGCAAGCAAATAGGCATCAATAGGTAGGCTATTACATTGTGCTAACCACTGTAATTGCTCAGATAAATTAGAGCCACCAACAGCCACCATAAGCGGTGTATCCAGCGCTAAACCACAAATAAAGTCAACAATCGAGAATTGCTCTTCAGCTGTTAGCGCCAACCCTTCGCCTGTACTACCAAGTAATAAAATACCATTACCTGCAGCAGCTTGATGCTGAGCAATTTCACGCAAACTTATAAAGTCGACGCTGCCATTCTGATTAAAAGGGGTAACTAAAGCTGTCCAAAGCGCACAGTGTTGTACGGCCTTATTAGTTTGAACATCTGAAGAATGAATTGAAGTCATTACTCTCGAACTCTTGTTTAGCCATGTTTATTGTACACAGCAGTGATAGTTCGGAGAGTTCTTGGCAATTACAAAGAAGAGCAACAATACAATGAATGTATTTAGGCACTTATGCAAAGGCCAGAAGCTCTCCACTTATATAACTATAAAATAGTTACTAGTGACAATTGTTGGGATTCAGCCCAAACAACCGATAGCTAACTCATCAAAAAGCTCGCTATCTCGGCGTTAATCCCCCTCATTACTATTATTGGAGTTTGATCTCCATATTCTGAGTTACCTCAAAATACCGCAATAGTAATTACCTGGTTAACGCTCCTCTTCTGGCCCCTTTGGTTTAATAGCCAAACTATTAAACCTGAATTAGGGACGGCGCTATTTAAGCATTTTTTAAAATGACATTCAATAAAAGACTACTGCGGTGCTATTCCAATTTTGTAAATTATCGTAGAATAGTAATAACGCTTCTTTTATTTTATCTGTGCCAGTTATCTATGTCTCTTAGCAACCCTAGCCAAGTCTTATTACGTAATAGTGAATTACTCACTTCAGCAACGCCTTTATTAATTAACTTACCTGAAGATGGCTTTATTGATGAATTAATAACGCTAAATGAGAGTGCTAAGGTAAGTTGCTACAATACTAATTTTATTGATCATCAAGCCTTGACTCATAAGCACGGTAGTCGTATTCATAATAACTTTACTTGTGTTTATGAAAGTGAGCTACAACACGATTTAGTGATTATTGCTTTCCCTAAAAGCAAAGCCGAACTCAATTTCACTTTAGCGATGATCGCTCCTTTTTTAACAGCCGAGACAAAAATACTGATTGTTGGTGAGAAAAAAGGCGGAATTCAATCAACTCCTAAACTAACTGCAAACTTTTTAGAACATTGTCAAAAAGTTGATTCCGCACGCCATTGCTTTTTATTTGCAGGATTAATGAATGAAAATAAAAGATCTGTTCCTTTTAAATTAGAGAGCTGGTACAAGCACTATGCTATAACAGTGGACGGGATTGAATTAGCGATTGCCTCACTGCCTGGAGTATTCAGCCAAGAAAAACTTGATAGTGGCACAGCATTACTTCTTAGTAACTTACCCAAAGAATTAGCAGGTAAAATACTCGACTTTGGTTGTGGTGCTGGAGTAATAAGTTGCTTTATTGCTAAAAAATATTCGAATGTTGAGCTATCCTTATTAGACGTTAGTGCATTAGCGCTTGCTTCGGCAGAAAAAACACTAGCATTAAACAACATAAACGCGACTGTGTTCCCTTCAAATAGCTTATCTGAAGTTACCAACACATATCAGCATATTGTTTCAAATCCACCTTTTCATCAAGGGGTTAATACAAATTATCAAGCAACAGAAACCTTTTTATCAGGTATTCATAAAAATCTAAAAAAGAAAGGAAGTATTACCATAGTCGCGAATAGTTTCTTACGTTACCAACCTATTATGGAACAATACATTGGCTGTACAAGTGTCATCACTAAAGCACAAGGTTTTACTATTTATCATGCATCTAAACGTTAAAGTAACAGCATCATAAGATTCAATTAATTCATCTCTCAGGAATAATGTTAAGTATGCCAAACTCAGTGAAAACAAAATCGTTTCGTAGTTTATTGTTGAAAAGTACTTTAGGGCTAACTATAACGTTAGCTGGATTAACGGCATTATTACTGTTATTAAAAATTAATACTCAACAACGCAATGAAATAGAAAGTAACACTTGGTTGTGGGCAAGCATTTTAGCAGACAAAAGTCGCCCTTTTTTAGAAGATGACCCAACAAAAACTAATATTGCTCTAAAAAAAGAGTTAACAGAACTCAGTAAAAACATTACGTTAATTAATCGCATACATATCTACGATTTAAACGACAACAGTGTATCTTTTTTTACAAGCTATAATAAAAACAACAGTTTTCCTGCGATTAAAGACAAAATAAATGAAATTGATGAACTCACTACCATTCGCTATCATGAACAATATCTAGAGCTTGTTGTTGAAATTAAAAGTAGTCAAAAAACCGTTGGTTATGTTTACCTTCAAACTAGCTTAACTAAAAAGAATGATTTTTTTAGTAGCTTATTGCTACTTGGACTCTTTTTACTTATTAGCGCTATTAGTATCGCGGTATTAACTGCCCTGTGGTTATACAAAAAAACCTGCACTCCCCTTGATGGTATTACTGAACTCATTGATAACATCTCTCAGAAAAAGCGTTATGACAATCGAGCTAAAAAACAAGAGTATAAAGAATTTGATATTTTAGCTCGCTATATCAACATTTTATTAACCGTTACAGAAAAACATATCTATAAATTAGAAGATGATCACCACTATGCGTTATCACAAAACAATGAACTTAAAAGTCGTGTAGAATCACGCACTAGCGCACTAAAAGACTCAAACCAAGAGTTACTTTCTACCTTAGAGAAGCTACATCAATACCAAGGTCAACTCGTCGAAAGTGAAAAGATGGCTTCATTAGGAGATATGGTTGCAGGCATTGCACACGAAATTAATACCCCTATCGGGTTAGGAGTAACTGCTTCAAGTTTACTAGCCGATAACCTAAATAATATAAAAGAGCGTTTTGATAATAAAACATTAAAATCAAGTGAGTTAAAGCGCTTCCTTAACGACGGCGAAGAGAATATTGCTATTATTTTTCGTAATCTTGAACGTGCGGCTAACTTAATTTCGAGCTTTAAGAAAGTTGCAGTTGACCAATCTAGTGCTGAAAGCAGAACCTTTGATGTCCATGGTCTTATTGATGAGGTGTTACTCACACTATCTGCAAAAATAAAGTCAGCACAAGTCACCGTAATAATAGATTGCCCTGAAAACCTCACTATTACGAGTAAACCAGGGCCGCTCAATCAAATACTCATTAACCTTATTTTAAATTCAATTCATCATGCATTTGACGGTATAACCACAAGAGAAGTATCCATTAAAATTCAAAGTTTAAGTGACCAACTAAATATTCACTATCATGATAATGGTGTTGGTATAGATGAAAGCATTAAGAATAAAATATTCGATCCCTTTACAACCACTAAACGTGGCAGCGGCGGCAGCGGTTTAGGAATGCATTTAGTTTATAATTTAGTCACTCAAGCACTTATTGGACATATAAGCATGCACAGTGAACCTCAGCAAGGGGTCGATTTTGATATAACATTCCCGATTGAGCGTACAATAGTACAATAAAATAGTAACTAATCAGCCAATCTAATTGTTTTTTAAGCATGACTTGGCTAACATAGTTAAATAATTGTTAATTGTTTTATATAGTATTTAATTAATTAACCTATTCTTCATAATTATTAGGTCACATTACCAATGGAAATATATCAAATTCTTGTCGTTGAAGATGAAGACGTTACACGTTTTAATTTACGCAATTTATTTGAAGCAGAAGGATACACAGTACACGAAGCCACTGATGGCAATAGCATGACAGAAATGCTTCAGCAACATGACATCAACTTAGTTATTATGGATATTAACCTCCCCGGTAAAAACGGTTTATTGCTCGCCAGAGAGTTGACTAACAACAAAGAGTTAGGGTTAATATTTTTAACAGGCCGTGATAGCGACATTGATAAAATACTCGGTTTAGAAATTGGCGCTGATGATTACTTAACTAAGCCTTTTAATCCTCGAGAGCTTACGATTAGAGCCCGTAATATATTAAATCGCATTGGTCAGAATAAAACAGAAGTACCTGAACAAACGATCCTTAAGTTTAACCAATGGTCTCTTGATAGTAACTCAAGACAAATGACAAGCCCTGACGGCGACACCATTGCAATACCACGTGGTGAATATAGAGCGTTAAGCTTACTAATTAGCAACGCAGGAAAAATTGTCACTCGCCAAGAGTTAATCAAAGAGATGACAGGTAGAGAGTTACGTTCTAATGACAGAACAGTAGATGTAACAATAAGACGATTACGTAAACACTTTGAAAGCTGCTCAAGTACACCTGAGCTTATTAATACAATTCATGGTGAGGGATATCGCTTCATCGGTACACTTGAAGCTTAAAATGTATTAACAGTATTCCTGTGTAATCAAAAAGCTAGACTAATTATCTAGCTTTTTTAGTTTTAGCTCACATCAACAAGTTGTGATGTAAATAATAAACGTTAATCTAACGCTGAGAGCCAAGACTTAAAAACTTTCATATCGGCATTATTCTGTTGCGTAAGCTCGGCTAATAACTTTTCTTTTTCTACGCTATCTGCCGTGATTTTCTCTAACGTGACTAAGCGGCTGTGTAATCTAACTAAACCAACACTCGCTGCTGCTCCTTTCATTTTATGACAGCTCTCTTGCCATAAAGATTCTGAATTTTGGGTGACAGCATTATTAATATCAGCCAAATAAATAGTTGTTTGTTGACGATATAACGCATACATTTTTTCTAGCATCTCTTTACCTAAGGTATCGAAATAGCCTTGAAGTAATTCTATATTAAGTGTTTCAGATACTTGCTTGGTACTCACGTAATAACTCACAAATTAATATAATAATAAAAAGAGTGTAACATAACCCTCACTTAATATGAGTAAACTTGCATTGTATGATTATTTGCCTGTTTATAACATCAGTAGGATTACCACAGCTTATTGCTAACACGAATAATCAGCCCAGAAAAGGGTGATTTTCCATTATTATTTCGCCATATTGACATTATTTTGTATATTTTTTACCACTGTGCTTACAACAATAATGATTACCATTAAAAAATAAGCTAGAATGTGCGCCCTTAGTTCTACTCATTGCATTCCTTAGTTACTTACATAGTGCAATAGTTAATAATCATATTTAGTTTTAAAGTGGAGTCGTAATGCCGACATCAATGCCTGATATTGCCAACCATACAACAGCCCAAACCGAAGGTACGTTAGACTGGGTAGGTATGAGCAACATTGAAATGCCTATTATGGTGGCCTCAAAAGGCGAAAGTGAGCGCATGGTTTCAGCTCATATCGATGCTTTTGTGAATTTAAATGATGCACAAGCGAAAGGTATTCATATGTCGCGCTTGTACTTACTTATTGATGAGTTATCAACGAGCAGCGTATTAAATTACCAAACATTAGTCGCCTTACTCGATGGTTTTATTAATAGCCACCAAGAGCTCAGCGATGAAGCCAAGGTAGTCTTTAATTTTGAGTACCACCTACGCAGAAAGTCATTAATAAGCGGTAAAGAAGGCTGGAAAGGCTACCCGGTAACCCTAACCGGCTCATTAAAGCAAGGGAAGTTAGCGATAGAACTTTCAATTGAAGTACCTTACTCTTCAACTTGCCCTTGTTCTGCGGCATTAGCTAGACAACTTATTCAGCAAGCATTCCAAGATAAATTTGCTAGTCAACAAGATTTAGCACTTAACGATGTACATGAATGGTTAGGCACTACCGAGGGAGTCGTTGCAACACCGCATTCACAACGCTCAGTGGCTGAAATCAAAGTAAAACTTAATAACAGCATTGATGACTTTCCTATCACTGAATTAGTTGACTTAATTGAAGGCTCACTAAAAACCCCCGTTCAGGCTGCTGTAAAGCGTGAAGATGAACAAGAGTTTGCTCGCCTAAATGGTCAAAACTTAATGTTTTGTGAAGATGCTGCACGTCGTTTACAACATACTATGAATCAAGCAGTACACTTTGATGATTTCTGGTTACGTATAAACCACCTTGAATCTCTGCACGCTCATGATGCGGTTAGCGTCACCACAAAAGGTATTCCTGGCGGGTATCAACCATAAAAACAATTAGTTTTTCGTAAAAAGCCAAGCGCGTTATGCCTTGGCTTTTTTATTGTCTAAAATTTATCCTTCTAAAAGTTTTTCTTATTTACTTTTAAACAAAGTTACTTAATACTCAAGATCATTTCAACGGTGAGTAGCCATTAATATTTGTGATTACCCCTACCCAGCATAATTTGAATAAATATTTAATATTCACTAATCCCATAATCCATCTAAAATGTAATAAAGTTTCATCATTTTTTCTATTAAAGATCATAAAAAACACCCTAAAACACAAAAAACCATAAATAACAAAAACTTATAAAAAATCACTTGTTTTCAGTATTTACAAAAAGAAACAAAGATGAAAATTAATTACGAGCAAAAGCTCTATTTTGATTGACCTTTGCTATATAACTGGTTAATGTTGAAAGTTCCACTTACTTTAAAAGAGGTTTATTTATGCATTTTTTCCATGCATTTATTCTTCTTTTATCCGTCCTGAGAGTAAGTCGAACTTATTTAGGAGAAAAGAATGCAGCTTTATGATCATAGCGTCCAAAAAGACAACTGTGGCTTCGGACTTATTGCCCATCAACATGGGGAAACCAGCCACAAATTAATTAAGACCGCTATTTCCGCTTTGGATCGTATGCAACATCGTGGCGGTATCGCCAGCGATGGTAAAACAGGTGATGGTTGTGGTTTATTGTTACAAAAGCCGGATAGCTTTTTTCGTGCAGTAGCCGCTGATAATAATTGGAAGTTGGGTAAGAAATATGCCGTAGGTATGATTTTCTTAAACCCTGATCCTGTCGAAGCTGCATTATCTAAAAAGGTATTGGAAGAAGAGCTAGCTAACGAGAGTTTAACTTTAGTAGGGTGGCGTACAGTACCTATTGATACTTCAGTACTTGGTGAAATTGCTACAGGTAATTTACCAACAATTGAGCAAGTATTTGTTGATGCTCCTCCGGGATGGCGTAATCGCGACTTAGAGCGCCGCTTATATATGGCTCGTCGCCGTGCTGAAAAACGCATAACCGACGACAGATTTTATGTTGCCAGTCTTTCTTGTTTAGTAACTATCTATAAAGGCCTAATGATGCCTGTAGACTTACCAAACTTTTATTTAGACTTAGCCGATATTCGTATGCAAAGTGCTATTTGCGTATTCCATCAGCGTTTCTCTACAAATACCTCGCCACAATGGCATTTAGCACAACCATTCCGCTATTTAGCGCATAATGGTGAAATCAATACTATTAATGGTAACCGTCAATGGAGTCGTGCGCGTACCTATCGCTTTAAATCGCCTTTGTTACCTGATTTACAAGATGCTGCACCATTTGTTGGGCAAACTGGTTCAGATTCATCGTCACTTGATAACATGCTTGAGCTATTTTTAGCTGGCGGCATGGATTTATATCGTGCGATGCGTTTATTGATGCCACCAGCGTGGCAAAACAGTCCGTTAATGGACGATGACTTACGTGCCTTCTACGAATTTAACTCAATGCACATGGAACCATGGGACGGCCCTGCAGGGGTTGTTATGACCAATGGTCGTCATGTTGCCTGTAACCTTGACCGTAATGGTTTACGCCCTGCCCGTTATGTTATTACCCGTAACGGCTTTATCACCTTAGCCTCTGAAGTAGGAATTTGGGATTACGGCGAAGATGAAGTAGTAGAAAAAGGCCGTGTTGGCCCTGGCGAAATGTTAGCGATAGATACCTATACTGGTAAACTATTTAGCTCAAACCAAATTGATAACGATTTAAAAGAACGTCATCCGTACCGTGAGTGGCTTGATAAAAACATTCGCCGCTTAGTACCCTTTGACCAGTTAGAAGCGAACAAAATTGGCGCATGTGTTTTTTCTGATCAAGAAATGGCGCAATACCATAAAATGTTTAATTACAGCTACGAAGAAATTCAGCAAGTCATTAAAACATTGGCTGAAAATGGCCAAGAAGCTACAGGTTCAATGGGTGATGATACACCTATGGCCGTATTATCTAGCCAAACACGTACCTTGTATGACTATTTCCGTCAACAGTTTGCGCAAGTAACTAACCCGCCAATTGATCCATTACGTGAACGCTACGTTATGTCATTAGGCACTTGTATTGGTCGTGAGCATAACGTATTTAATGAAACATCAGGCCATGCCGATCGTATGTTGTTCTCAACGCCAATATTAATGTATACCGGCTTAAAGCAATTACGTGAGTTAGACCCTGAGCATTACCGCTCTGATACTATTCCGCTACACTATACAGCCGAAGAAGGGCTTGAAGCAGCTATTATACGCTTATGTGACCAAGCAGAAAGTTTAGTACGTGATCAAAGCACTGTTATCTTAATTTTATCTGATAGAAACATCGCACCGGGCTTATTAGTAGTTCCTGCAGCAATGGCTGTTGGCGCAATTCAAAAGCGTTTAGTTGATCAACAACTGCGTTGTGATTCAAATATTATTGTTGAAACAGCGTCGGTTCGTGATTCACATCAGTTTGCAGTATTACTTGGTTTAGGCGCAACAGCAATTTACCCTTACTTAGCTTTTGAAACCGTTGAGCAATTGGTTGCTCAAGGTCAAATAAAACTAAGCGCACGCGATGCTATTGTTAACTACCGTGAAGGTATTAACAAAGGCTTATTAAAAATACTCTCTAAAATGGGTATTTCAACTATTGCCAGTTACCGCTGTGCCGGTTTATTTGAAGTTATCGGCTTAAATGAAGACATTATGTCGCTTTGTTTTAGCGACTTACCAAGTCGTATTAAAGGTGCTGACTTTAGTGATATTCAACAAGATGGCGTTAACTCTGCTCGCAAAGCATTTTTACCACATCAAAAAATGAGTCACGGCGGCTTATTAAAATATGTTCATGGTGGGGAGTATCACGCCTTTAACCCGAACGTAGTTAATTACTTACAACGTGCGGTACAAAATGGTGACTACAACGATTACCGTAAATTTGCGGATGAAGTTGATCAGCGCCCTATCGCGATGATTCGTGACTTATTAACATTCAAAGATGATTGTACGCCAATTAGCATTGACCAAGTTGAAGCTGAAAATGATATGTTCAAGCGCTTTGACAGTGCTGCTATGTCTATTGGTGCGTTAAGCCCTGAGGCACATGAAGCGTTGGCTATTGCGATGAACCGTTTAGGTGGTAGCTCAAACTCAGGTGAAGGTGGTGAAGATGAACGCCGTTTTGGTACAGTGAAAAATTCACGTATCAAACAAATTGCTTCTGGCCGTTTTGGTGTAACACCACATTATCTTGTTAATGCTGATGTACTGCAAATTAAAGTAGCACAAGGCGCTAAGCCAGGTGAAGGTGGTCAATTACCAGGTGATAAAGTATCGCCTTTAATTGCTAAACTTCGCTACTCAGTACCAGGTGTCACCCTTATTTCGCCACCGCCACATCACGATATTTATTCAATTGAAGATTTAGCGCAGCTAATTTTTGACTTAAAACAAGTGAACCCAAAAGCCGTTGTATCAGTTAAATTAGTATCTGGCCCTGGCGTAGGAACTATCGCTGCTGGTGTTGCTAAAGCATACGCTGACTTTATTACTATTTCAGGTTATGACGGTGGTACTGCGGCAAGCCCATTAACATCAGTTAAGTATGCTGGTTGTCCTTGGGAGCTAGGTTTAGCTGAGGCACAGCAAGCTCTAGTGACTAACGGTTTACGCCACAAAGTACGCTTACAAGTTGATGGCGGTTTAAAAACCGGTGTTGATATTGTTAAAGCGGCTATTTTAGGTGCTGAAAGCTTTGGTTTTGGTACTGCACCAATGGTGGCACTAGGCTGTAAATTCTTACGAATTTGTCACTTAAATAACTGTGCAACAGGTGTAGCAACACAAGATGAAGTATTGCGTGAGCAATTCTTTAAAGGCTTGCCTGATCAAGTAATGAATTACTTCAAATTTATTGCCCGTGATGTTCGTGAAATATTGGCACGTTTAGGGGTTGCTAGCTTAACTGACTTAATTGGCCGTACTGATTTATTAGTACAAATTGACGGTATTAGTTCAAAGCAGCAAAAACTTGATTTATCTCCAATTATTGCTCCTGTAGTGGCGGGTCCAAATACAGCCCTTTACCAAACCGAAGAGAACACCGCGTTTGATGAAGGTAAGTTGAACCAAAAAATACTAGCTGCAGCAACTGATGCAGTAGCTCATAGCAGTGGTGGCGAATACCGCTTTACCATTCAAAATACTGACCGTTCAGTCGGTGCTGCCTTATCAGGTGAAATTGCTCGTCAACATGGCGATCAAGGCATGGCAGCCTCACCAATTACCTTGCACTTAACAGGTACTGCAGGTCAAAGTTTTGGTGTTTGGAATGCTGGTGGCTTACATATGATATTAACGGGTGACAGTAACGATTATGTCGGTAAAGGCATGACCGGTGGTAAGTTAACCATTAAGCCTCCGGTAGGTGTTGATTATCAAAGTAACAAAACCATGATTATGGGTAACACCTGTTTATATGGTGCAACTGGCGGTAAGCTTTATGGCTGTGGCCGTGCTGGTGAGCGCTTTGCAGTTCGTAACTCAGGTGCGCACGCGGTTATTGAAGGCACTGGCGACCATGCTTGTGAGTACATGACCGGCGGTATCGTAACTGTTTTAGGTAACATTGGCGTTAACTTTGGTGCGGGTATGACAGGTGGTTTCGCTTACGTGTTAGATGAAGCAGGCGACCTTGATGTACGTATGAATAAAGAATCAATTGAAATGTTAACTATGGGTGATTTAGCTATCCATCAAGAACATTTACGCGGCATTATTAATCAGCATTTTGAAGAAACAGGCAGCTTACGCGCTCAAGAAATTCTTCATGATTTTGATAAATTCGCGCCATTATTTAAATTAATTAAACCTACGGCAACTGATGTAAAAACCTTACTAGGTCATCGCAGTCGTTCAAGTGCTGAATTACGCGTACAAGCGCAATAATCACATTGATAAATAGGTTAGAGAGAGGAATTAAATAATGAGTAAAAATGTTTATCAATTTATTGATGTAAAACGTATCGATCCAGCTAAAAAATCAATCGCGGATCGTAAAATTAACTTTGTTGAAATATACCAACCACTTGGTAATGAACAAAGTGCGGGCCAAGCCGATCGCTGTCTAGACTGTGGTAACCCTTATTGTGAATGGAAGTGTCCTGTACATAACTACATTCCACAATGGCTTGAGTTAGTCACTGAAGACCGTATTTTTGAGGCGGCTGACTTATGTCATGAAACTAACAGTTTACCTGAAATGTGTGGCCGCGTGTGCCCACAAGATAGATTATGTGAATCAGCATGTACGTTAAATGATGAATTTGGCGCAGTGACTATCGGTAATATTGAAAAGTACATTACCGATACCGCAATTGAACAAGGTTGGAAGCCTGATTTATCGCACGTAATTAAAACAGGTAAGCGTGTTGCTGTTATTGGTGCTGGTCCTGCTGGCTTAGCTTGTGCCGACGTATTAACCCGTAATGGTGTCGATGCAGTGGTTTTTGACAAACACGCGCAAATTGGTGGTTTATTAACGTTTGGTATTCCTTCTTTCAAACTAGAAAAAGAAGTAATTCAAACCCGTCGTGAAATTCTGGAAGGAATGGGAATTGAGTTTCGTTTAAATACTGAAGTAGGTAAAGATATTAGCTTTAGTGATATTAGCGACGAGTTTGATGCTGTTTTCCTAGCATTAGGTACCTACACTGATATGACAGGCGGTTTTGAACATGAAGGCGCTGCAGGTGTTTACAATGCGTTAGACTTCTTAATTGGCAATACTCAGAAATTAATGGGCATTACCGAAAAAGAAAGCAATCACGTTAAACCTTACGTTGAATTTAGCGGCAAGAAAGTGATTGTACTAGGTGGTGGTGATACCGCAATGGATTGTGTTCGTACTTCAATTAGACAAGGCGCTACCGAAGTGACTTGTGCTTATCGTCGTGACGAAGCTAACATGCCAGGCTCACCGCGTGAAGTACAAAACGCGAAAGAAGAAGGTGTTAACTTTGAGTTTAACATTCAACCATTAGATATTGCGGTTAATGACGAAGGCGTAGCTATTGGCGTTAAATTTGTTAAAACCCAGCTTGGCGCACCTGATGCAAATGGTAGACGTAACCCTGAGCCAATTGAAGGCTCTGAATTTGTTATGGAAGCTGACGCTGTTGTTATCGCTTTTGGCTTCTTACCAAGCCCACCAAAGTGGATGGTAGATGCTGGTGTTGAGTTAGACTCTCGTGGTCGTGTTATTGCGGTTGATAACTCTGAATTTGCCTTACAAACTACTAAGCAAAATGTATTTGCCGGTGGTGATATGGTACTTGGCTCTGATTTAGTGGTTACCGCCATTGATCAAGGTCGTAAAGCGGCTATTGGCATATTAGACTTTGTAACAACTAACTAGTTAGTTGTTAGCATTGAAACTAAAAAAGGTAAGCTATACGCTTACCTTTTTTATTGGTGTTTTTAAAGAACTCTCTAGCTACCTGAGTTAGTCCTTAATACATATGGTAAGCTTACATCTGTTCTACTGTTAACCTCATTGCAGAATATTTTTAAAAATAAAATGCCAATCAGGTTAACTGACTGGCATTCAATATTACCTAGGTGACTTTTCTATACCTAGTATTAATTTCGACTCCCTGAGAAGTAACCTACAACTAACTCACCATCATTACCTGGCGAATTAAAGTACATCGTTAATTGGTTGTTGGTAATAGTGCCTCGAAGACCTGAGGCATCCCCTAAACCAAATACTTCATTACCATTGACCTGACATGCTCCCGAGCCTTCAGTTGAACTAAACTCACAACTGTCGTCGCTAAGGGTCAATGTGCCATTAACATCATAGACGTCAAAACCTGAGCCATCCAACGCTGCGGCGGCTTCTTTACCAGCGTAACTATAACTACCTGATACAACTTCAGCCGCTGGACAGTTAACACTACTCGTACCATTAAAGTATACAGAGACATACTCTTTACCACCTTGACCTGCATCAGAAAGTGTGGGCATGGCGACCAACGTTACGCTATTATTAGAAAGCGTACCTGACAAGGCATCTCCTCCAACTGCGACGGTTATATTAGCCCCAGAAATATTACAGCTGCCAGACCAGCCTTCTGGAGCAGATAATTCACAAGCTCCTGTCTTGCTAATCGTTAGTGTGCTGCCCGATAAACCAATATTTTTAGGTCTTACGCCTGCCTCTGTAGAAATAATACTCTCATGTGATGCCAATTCAAATGTGCGATCAAGCGCACAGCTATTAACAAGTGCTAATTGTGCATCTAGATGTGCTTTGGCTTGTTCGGCTCCAATTAAAGCCGTTATATTTTGGCTAGGGTTGGCAGCTTGAACAAAAGCTAAGATACTCGCATCATTACCAAATTCTTGAGAAGTAACATCAAAGTTAATGATAGATGCTTCTTGGTTTATTAACTCAGTATCTAAGGTGATACCATTATCTGCATTCCCATCAACGTCTAATGTTTGTAAAAGTCGAGCTAAATTAATAACACGTTGATCGGCAGTACTATTAGTATTAAAAAGAGATAGTGGAGATACTATAGCCCCTGCGGGTAGCTGCTCAACGTTAAATTCGGTTCCCCCTAAAACAAAGGTCACACTTTCATCTGACATGTACTCAAAGCTACCATCAAAATTAGTTACCCCTTCGAAAGTGTTAGAGTAATAACTGAGGCCTTCTACAGGGCTGTCAATAAAGTAGCCTGTTTGTTGTGTAGCTAGATCAGAGCATTTAATTAAGATATTACTAACAGCTTTTGATACTTTACCAGAGCTATTTTCAACAATACAATTTTGATTTTCAGGCTGTATTTCAACAGTTACTTTATAATTAACTCCTTGCTCGAATTCTCCAATGGTAAAGCTTACATTAGCAACGCCATTACCACTATAAACACCTGAATTCCAACTTTGGTCATTTTTATGAAGCATAAGATGTATTTCACCATCAAGCCCTTGAATAGTGCCTGAAATTGGAAATGTATTTCCCCCATCACCTTCACTTTCACCACCGCCACCGCCACCGCCACAACCAGATAGTACAATTGATAAAAATAATGTTGCTGTTGAAGATTTTACTAGCCTTCCCATAGGACTCTCCATTATGACTTAGTTTTTAACTATGATTAGTTATTGCTACCGATATGCCTTTTATTGAACTCATGCCTCAAGTTAACATTTGAATTAGCGACTAAGACATGCATAAGTCAATCGCATGACCTCATTATCGACGACTCTCATGCAAAATTCAAAGGGGTTTTAATTTTTACAAGAATACTCGAATTATGAGTAGAAAGTTAAGTTGAGCTTTGTATCAGATTACCAAGAAAAATGCTTTTCTGATGATAATCCTTTCTTAACTATAACAGAGGTATCTTCTCAATTAGTCACGGTAAAAGTCACAATCGGAGAGTAGACTTTAATTACAATAAACGCCTACGACTAATCTTCGGTAAATTTTTTAATAAATTCAGCTTGTCCGAGTTCTGAATGATCACATTCATGAGCATTTTATTTTCAGCTAGCCGATTAGACTCTACATTTGCTCGAATACCAATACTAATACTAATAGTATAGTTCGGTAAATTCTTTAGCCACTTACATCGCAAGCTTCGTCTTCGCATCAATCCAAACTTATATATGTAAGTAAACGTATATATTATTTATTTTTCAGTGCTATATTAATATTTGCCATATAAAGTGAAGTGAGGAAGAATACAAAACAACTTAAAGAGCAGTAAAAGCTGCACTACCTTTCGTAGATACAAAACTCTAGGTTGTAGGCATTTTTTTCATCGGCACTACGAACCTCACTCTTTACTTTCTTCCAGCTACCATCATTATAATCAGGGAATTGCGTATCACCCTCTATATCCGCTTTAATGTGAGTTATGTATAAACGTTGTGCGGCAGGCAAACAGTGCTTATATATTGCACCACCACCTATAACCATGATTTCATCGACCGCTTCACTGCCATTTGAGCCATCAACCAGCGCTAGCGCTTGTTCAACTGAAGTGACCACATCAACCCCTTCTGCGCCTTTGCCTTGTGGAATATACTTTTCATCACGAGAGATAACAATATTTCGTCTACCGGGTAATGCACGACCGATAGATTCATAGGTTTTACGCCCCATGATAATAGGCTTACCCAAGGTAACTTGTTTAAAGTAAGCAAGATCTGCAGGTAAATGCCATGGCATGTCGTTATCTTTACCAATAACATTTTTATTGGCTGTGGCAACAATCATAGATAAAATAGTCATAAAATTCCTTGAACTAGCCTTCTCACAATAGCTTGCACTAGTTATATTTACTTGAAGTAAAAATTAAATAAAAAAAAACACTCATTCATAAAATAAATCAGTGTTTTAATCTTTAAAATTAAGCGTTATTGAAGTCGTCTATTGACGGTACTCTACTTCAACATCGTAATCATCTTCGTCCCAGTCGTCATCATCAAGATCATCATCTAAACCATGGCCTGAAAGCGCTTCTTCGTGGTATGTATCCCACTTAAATTCAACCGTTTTGCCATCAATAGGAGCTTCTTCTTCCTCTGCTGGCAGTGCTTCAATAAAGGTCATCACTTTTTGTGCTAACTCTTGTGTACCTAGTTTATTGAATGCTGAAATACTGTGTACTTCACCTTTCCAATCAAGTCCAGCTAGAATAGCATCAGTAATTTCTTTAGCTTCTTCTTCAAGTACTAAATCAAGCTTATTAAATACAATCCAACGAGGCTTACCGGCAAGTTTTTCATTGTGTTGCTCTAATTCGCTAATAATTGTTTTAGCATTTTCTAAAGGATCAGAGCCATCAACAGGCATAATATCAATTACGTGCAATAAAATACGACAACGTTCAAGATGCTTTAAAAATTGAGTGCCTAAACCAGCACCTTCAGCCGCACCTTCAATAATGCCTGGAATATCAGCAATAACAAAGCTACGTTGAGTATCTAAACGAACAACACCTAAATTAGGCACCAATGTAGTAAATGGGTAATCAGCTACTTTAGGTTTAGCGGCCGAAACACTGCGAATTAATGTCGATTTACCTGCATTAGGTAAGCCTAATAAGCCAACATCAGCAAGTAGCAACAGCTCTAACTTTAAATTACGAATTTCGCCCGGTGTGCCATCCGTTCTTTGACGAGGCGCGCGGTTGGTACTACTTTTAAAACGAGTATTACCTAAACCATGCCAACCACCTTTAGCAACCAGCATTTTTTGACCTTTATGGGTCAAATCACCAATTTGCTCACCTGTGTCAAGATCGACTGCACGTGTACCTACAGGTACATTTAGCACTAAATCTGGAGCACTTTTACCTGTACAGTCACGACTCTGACCATTTTGGCCACGCTTAGCGCGGTGAAAACGTTCAAAGCGGTAATCAATTAAGGTGTTTAGGCTTTCGTGTGCCATTAAATAGACATCACCACCATCACCACCGTCACCACCGTTAGGGCCGCCGAATTCAATATATTTTTCTTTACGGAAACTGATACAGCCGTTGCCGCCATCGCCCGCTTCAACTCTGATTTCAACTTCATCAACAAATTTCATGGTATTTCAACAATCCTAAATAACGGAGTAACTTTTAACTAGCGCTAGTATAAACTATTTTTGACTGACAAAAAATTAATCTATTTAACAAGCTAAATATAAACTATACGAATAGTACCTACATTTTTTATCTAATTAGCTGTTATATAAGTGAAAGAAAACCCTAAGGTGTTATTTCATCTTACGACAATTAATCAACCGAATAAATATACAGGCATCAATGTGTTTTTTACTACTCTAGAAAGTAAAACATACTAATTAGAATAGTGGGAATAAAAAAAAACCTCGCTAGAAGCGAGGTTTTTATAAATCAAAGTTTTTAATTAGTCAGCGATGATGCTAACAAACTTACGATTTTTTGGACCTTTAACTTCAAATTGTACTTTACCGTCAGATAAAGCAAATAAAGTGTGATCTTTGCCGATACCCATGTTGTCACCAGCGTGGAAACGAGTACCACGTTGACGAACAATGATGTTACCTGCTAAAACTGATTCGCCACCAAAACGCTTAACACCTAGGCGTTTCGCTTCTGAATCACGACCATTTCGTGTACTACCTGCAGCTTTCTTATGTGCCATGTCAAAATGCTCCTAATTAGCCGTTAATACCAGTAATTTTCACTTCAGTGAACCATTGACGATGGCCCGCTTGTTTGCGTGAATGCTTACGACGTTTGAATTTAACAATAGTAACTTTATCTGCACGAGCTTGAGTTACAACCTCAGCAGTTACTTTACCACCAGCAACGTAAGGCGCGCCTACATTGATGTTGTCGCCGTTAGCGATCATTAAAACGTTATCAAATTCTACTGTTGCGCCTACTTCAAGCTCTAGCTTTTCTAGACGAACTGTTTGTCCTTCGGTTACACGATGCTGTTTGCCACCGCTTTGGAATACCGCGTACATAGCTACTCCGTACTGCGTCATTAATTAAGACGCTAAATTTAAAAATATAGGGCGCGAATTCTACTCGAATAGTTTGAGTAGAGCAAGCGTAAATATGATTAATTTACGCTTTTTAGTATTTAAAATGATTTTTTTCTAGATAATGAAAACAATGCCTTCGGAAAACTTCTTTCTGCTTGATTTTAGTGTAAACTTTGCGGTCTTAAATAATTGCAATATTATGGTTAGTAGCTAGGTAGCATGGGTAAGAACATCGATTTAAAAGCAATACAAACATTAGCACAAGCAGACATGACTGCGGTTAACGATCTTATATATCAACAACTGCAATCCGATGTCACCCTAATAAACCAATTGGGGATTTATATCGTAAATGGTGGCGGTAAACGTATGCGCCCTATGCTAACGGTGCTAGCTGCTAAAGCCTTAGGTTATTCTGGTGCTAAGCATTGTGATATTGCCGCCATTATTGAATTTATTCATACTGCAACGTTATTGCATGATGATGTCGTTGACGAATCAAATATGCGTCGTGGTAGAGAAACCGCTAATGCACTTTTTGGTAATAGTGCCAGTGTATTAGTAGGTGACTTTCTCTATACCCGTTCATTTCAAATGATGACTAAACTCAATGATATGCGCATTATGGATATTTTATCGGATGCGACAAACATTGTTGCAGAGGGTGAAGTATTGCAGTTAATGAACTGCAACGATCCTAATACTACTGAAGCAAGCTACATGCAGGTAATTTACTGTAAAACGGCTAAGCTCTTTGAAGCAGCGACTCGTTTAGCTGCGGTTATTTCGAAACAAGATGAAAAAATTGAACAGGCAATGGCTGACTACGGTAAGTTTTTAGGCACTGCTTTTCAGCTCGTTGACGATATTATGGATTATACTGCTGACGCCAAAGAAATGGGCAAAAATGTAGGTGACGACTTATCTGAAGGTAAACCTACCTTACCATTACTTTATGCTATGGAACATGGCAATGCACAGCAGAAACAGCTTATCAGTGATGCTATTGAGCATGGCAATGGAATGGACAACTTAGACGCTATTTTGCAAGCCATGGAAGAAACAGGCTCATTACGTTATACCCAGCAACAGGCTGAAATTGAAGCTGATAAAGCCATTAATGCGCTAGATATTTTAACTGATAGCCCACAAAAGCAAGCTTTAATTGCGTTAGCCCATATTGCTGCTAACCGAAATCACTAGTTAATTACTAACCTTAAGTTAATACTTAAGCTAATATGCAACTTTATTCTAACGGCTTTCCTGTGAGCCATAAAAAAGCCACTCAATGAGTGGCTTTTTTGTTGTGGCATTATTAAATGGCTATTAAGCCATAAAATCTACACCTTCTTGAATATCTTTTTTCAGTGTCGCTAACATGTCATCTTTTGCTTTTTGCTCAAATGCACTTAACTCACCGTAAGGTAAAATTTCACTTACGCCATTAACGCCTAAACGTACAGGGTGAGCAAAGTAAGGTGCATCGCCATTATCAAGCGCAACATAAGCGTAATCTACAACATCTTCACCTTGTAAACCTTTAACTAAAGACATACAAAAACGTGCTGCTGCAGCGCCCATAGATAACGTAGCTGAACCGCCACCCGCTTTAGCTTCAACAACTTCAGTACCCGCATTTTGGATACGTGGTGTTAACGCTGCTACTTCTTCATCAGAGAAAGTCACGCCTTCAACTTGAGAAAGTAAAGGTAAAATTGTTGTACCTGAGTGACCACCAATAACTGGTACTTTAACCGTAGCCACATCAACACCTTTAAGTTCAGCAACAAACGCTTCACTGCGGATAACATCTAATGTTGTAATACCAAATACACGATTAGCATCATAAGTACCTGCTTTTTTAAATACTTCAGCAACAATTGGTACAGTGCCATTTACAGGGTTAGTGATAATACCTACTAACGCTTTAGGGCAACTTGCAACAATACCTTCAGCTAATGTTTTAATGATACCGGCATTTACGTTGAATAAATCAGCACGGTCCATACCTGGCTTACGTGGCATACCTGCTGGAATTAATACGATATCTGCGCCAGTTAGTGCTTCATTTAGTGCGTCAGCACCAAAGCCTGCAACTTTAACATCAGTTGGGATGTGAGAAAGGTCAACAGCAACACCAGGTACAACTGGAGCTACGTCATATAAAGACAACTCTGAACCCGCAGGTAATTGAGTTTTTAATAATAATGATAATGCTTGACCAATACCGCCTGCGGCACCTAATACAGCTACTTTCATGTGATTTCTCCGAAATTTAGTGGGGTTGTTGTAACAATGTTTAAATTATGAATACGATAATAGTCGCTAATCAAAATTTAAATAAATTATAAACGTTCATTTAAAAAAGAATTATTTATCGATAACTCTAAGGCTAAGTGAACAATTACAAATAAAAATTGAGTAATTACGTAAATTTTTCCGACCAAAAGATATAGTATAAGCCAAGAAAAAACAATTAATATTAACTTCTGACGCGATAACGTATACTAATTGGATAGAACAGTTAAAAAAACTCAACTTTAGTATTAATCGATTGAGATAATTTCAAACAGCGAATATAAAAGGTTTTAATTTAACATGGCGAGCGGTCCACAAAAACAAGAAGCATTAGTTCAAACATTTAAAGACTTACTAAAACAAGAGCAATTTGGCTCACAAGGTGAAATAGTTGATGCCTTAAAAGCAATTGGCTTTGAAAATATAAGCCAGTCAAAAGTATCACGTATGTTAAGTAAGTTTGGTGCAGTACGTACTCGAAACGCACGCCAAGAAATGGTTTATTGTTTACCCGCAGAATTAGGTGTACCCACCGCACAAAGCCCATTAAAGCAATTAGTATTAGAAATCGAGCACAATGGTGTGATGATCATCATTCAAACCAGTCCTGGAGCTGCACAATTAATTGCGCGTTTACTTGATAGTTTAAGTAAAAGTGATGGTGTACTAGGTACAATTGCTGGTGATGATACTATTTTTATAGCGCCCACCAACGTTAGTGAAATAGACGAGACCATTAAACGTTTAGAGCAGCTTTTTTCTAAAAACCTTTCATAAGGGCTGAATAAAAGTTAGCGTTCATATTTAACTTCGCACTTTCACCTAGCAGCAAACTCACCTTACAATAAAATAACAAAAGCGCTGATAATCGAATAACGATTAACAGCGCTTTTTGATATATTTCAACAATAACCTTAAATTTATCCGCTACGTTAATAACTAACCTGAACTCGGTTTAAGAGATATTTAACAAATTGAAATATCAGCAAAAATTACTTTTATGAACCTCTAGCTTGATAGTTTTTCTTAATTCAAGGAAAATTTCGCGTCAATAGCTGGCCTATTGCAAGTAAATTTAACGAAGAAGTTAGGAAAAGTAGCCGCTAGAGAAACATTTATTAAACCGAGCTCAGGTTAGCTAACCCGAGTTCAGGTGAACTAACCCGAGCTTGGCTTAACTATAATTGAGGCAAAACATCCTCAATGGTGTCGTATAACATTTTTGCTGTAACGGGTTTGGCAATATGCCTATTCATTCCCACCGCTAAACTATGTTGTTTATCTTCTTCTCGAGCATGGGCTGTCATTGCAATAATTGGTAATTGAGCAAAGCAACTTTGTTCTCTAATTTTTTTTGCAGCGGTTAACCCGTCCATCACTGGCATTTGAATATCCATTAAAACGACATCAAATGCTTGTTCAGCTAACAAATCAAGCGCACATTGACCATTATCAGCAATAGTTACAGAAGCATTCATTGCTAACAGTAATTCTTTCGCAACTAATTGGTTTACTAAGTTATCTTCAACTAATAAGACTTCAACACCTGCCAAATTGTGCTTTACCTGTGATGTTGCTTGACGCTCTTTACTAGCAGTTTTTTCTGCTGTTGCTTCTAGCGCCAATGCGGCTATTGATACGCTTTGAATATCATCCACAATCGCATTGTTTTTTAAGTCTGGAGTACTATCAACTTGTTTACTCACTTCAGACACTTTGGCTTTATTACTTTGTAGTGAAGCAAAAATTTGTGTTAATGAATAACGAAATAATGGTTTATCGAGTAATAAATAAGGGGCAGTAAGCTCCTCTAAGCGAAGGCATGTTTCATTACTTAAAGGTGTCATTGCCGATTGACATAAACAAAGCAACTGTAAGGTTTTCTCGCAATGAATAAATAATTTTTGATTATTATTCGTTAACATTTGTTGATTAAAAACATCTTCATCAACCAATAAAATAATAGGGTCGTTAATATTGGCTTCGCATAATTCACTAATAGACTCAAAGTAATAAAAGTGACCTTGCATTTTACTAATTGATGCTTGAAATGATGACGAGGTTTCTTGCTTAATGGCACAAACAGCAACACTAGTTACCAGAGGTTCATCAGCAAAAAGGCTTAAGAAGCATTCTTTTTCATGCGCTGCGGCATCAACGTGCACCAGTGGCAATTTAAAACTTAACTCACTTCCTTTACCTAATTCGCTTTTTAAGGTGATTGTCCCCCCTAAGCGTTGCACAATATGCTGGCAAATAGATAAACCCAAGCCTGAGCCACCATACTTACGGGTCATTGAGTCATCTGCTTGGCTAAATGCTTCAAATAAGTGGCCTTGTTTTTCTTTAGCAATACCAATACCGGTATCTGCCATAGTAAAACGAACCAAGCTATAATCATCGTTAGTCGATAATGCTTCTATGAATAACGAAATTGTTCCCTGCTCAGTAAACTTAATAGCATTATTAAACAAGTTCGCCAGCACCTGTACTAAACGCATTTCGTCGCTCATAACATAACTAGGTACGTTCTCGTCTAGCTCTACTTGAATATTTACTTTCTCTGCATTGACATTGGTAATATTAAGCTTCAATGCTTTATCAATGATTTCAGGTAAGTTAACACAGTCATTGTTAACCACCATTTTACCCGCTTCAATTTTAGATAAATCTAAGAGCTCATCAATTAAATGTAATAGCGTTGTTGAAGCGCGCTGAGCATTAACCAAGTAATGCTGCTGTCGTGAATCTAAAGCCGTATTGTGCAATAAATCCATCATACCTTGCATGGCATTAATTGGCGTTCTCACTTCATGGCTCATATTAGCCAGAAATTGAATTTTTACTTGGTTAGCGTATTCAGCTTGATCTTTAGCTTTTTCGAGTGCCGACTTAGTCGCTTGTTGTACGGTAACATCTCGGAAAATACTGATAGTACCTAGCACTTCACCTTGGTTATTTTTAAATTGATTACAAAAACCTTGATAAACATAGTCCCCCGCTTCAATCAGCGCTTGTTGGGGGTAGGTATTGGTATACACAGAGTTAAGATAGTTTATCTCTTTAGCAAGTGCTTTAGGCATAAAATTAACAGCCTTAGCACCAAGCATTGATTGCTCAGAGCATGCTGCTATTTGTTCGAAAGCTCTATTACACCCCATCAAAAAACCCTGTGGATCATTAAAAATAATCAATTCGGGTATCGCATTCATTACCGAACGTAGCGAGGCATAATCACGCTGATGCTTCATGCTTGTTTCTTGTAGTGCTCGTGTCTTTTCAATAACACGACTATCGAGCACATCATTTTGCTCTTTGAGTTGTAGCAATAAACTGCGATTTTGAGTAAAGATATCTTCAACAACTTGAAACCAATGCAACCAGTCGGCATTAGGCTTAACTTTTCCAGGGTCTCCTTCTGAGCAATATTCAATATGGCGAATGAACTCTGTTGTCGGCTTAATGAAGGTGCGCTTAGTCATCGTATTAACTAACATTAAAAACACGAGTAGTGCGACAAAAAGTATAATAAATACAAAAGCAAAATCACTACGTAGTGGGGCAATAAAATTGTCATATGATTGATACTTTAATAACGTCCACCCCGTAAGTTCTAAGGATTGCTTTTCAATAAACCAATTCCCAACTTGTGACGCATCATCCATTGTCGAAAGTGTCGTTGCATTAAGGCCAGCTAAATCTACTGGCAGTAAGTCTTCCCACGTAGCACGAAAAGCTAATGATTTTTTTCCATTACGCTTGAAAAGTAAAATATGGTCATCCTGATTATATAAAACCATACCCGCATCATCGCTTTCTAACTCGGATAACTTTGCATGCAAGCGCGTTAAACTTATATCAATAACCACAGCACCAATAAGTTTATCTTGATAAAAAACCCCTTTACCGATTGAGGTATTCATACCTGTTCCCGCCGAGTCTAAATAAGGCGCAGACCATACTGCCCGGTTGGTCTCCTCGGTGTATTTTTTCATTTCTTTATGGTGCGGGTTGGTTAGCGTAGTGCTGTTAAATTGCCAAATATCACGGTCTACCCACGGGTACATGCTGACAAATTGGCTAAAAGAAACATAGTAAAACCACGTTGCTTCTTTAATGGTTTTTTTGGCGGCAACAAAAGCAGGTGTTAATGCGTAAGCCATAGTTATTTCTTGCTTCTGCTCAGCACTAAATTTTTCAATATTACCAATGCCGGTAATATTCCCGCTTAAACGCTGGCCCTCTTTAACAACATCGTATTGTTGCTTATCTAAAAAATAGACTTCGCCGTCTTGAGATAAAGCAGGTAAATTACCTGAGATGTCGCTGGGAATTTTTATGTAATATTGAGCAAGCTCTTGAATGCCTTCAACAGCCTGTTCACTTTGCTCTAACATATTGTTTAGCTGTGTCGCTTCATCTTTTAATTCAGCAATACTTTCGCTTTTATGGTGAGCTAGTTGATTAAAGTAACGAACGGTAGAAATAGATAGTGCAATAATTATAATCACTAAAAAAGCAACCACCACGGCGGTATTATAACGTCTAAAAACGGTATTTTTACTTAACTGATAATACACTTATCCATCCTATTTAAACTTCTAAAACACTCAAAAATTATAGCCCTTATATTCAGCTGTTAGGTTAATTCAGCTATTAGAAGGAAACAAGCAAAAGCGTAAAAGCTAATTTTTGTTAACAACAAGACAGACATCGCTTCATTTAACTTTCAAAGAATAATGAAACAGGTAATGATGACAGAGTGAGGTTATCCAGCATAAATAAAAAGTCAGTGATATAGTTCACTGACTTTTAGTTGAATAACTTACCATTTAATAGAAATAATCAATTATAAGTTTTCTTCTGCAAAAGACGCTAAGCGACTTCTAACCACACCATTTAAATTGACTGTAGCGCTGCCTGGGAAGTCTTTAAAGCGCTCAACAATATAAGTTAACCCCGAGGTGACGGCGGTTAAGTAATTGCTATCTATTTGCGCTAAATTACCACTACAGACTAATTTAGTACCTTCACCACAACGAGTAATAATTGTTTTGAGCTGAGCTGCGGTTAAGTTTTGACACTCATCCAATAACACCAAAGCGTTTTGAATACTGCGACCGCGCATAAAGTTAACCGACTTAAACTGAATATTCGCCTTATCCATGATGTAATTTAAGCTACCATGCATACTTTCATCTTGTTGATGTAAAACTTCTAACGAGTCAGTAATTGCCGCTAACCACGGTGCCATTTTTTCTTCTTCCGTGCCAGGTAAAAAACCAATAGACTCAGCAATTTCAGGAGTACTACGAGTTACAATAATTTTATCGTATAAGCCCCGTTCAATGACTTGTTCTAATGCTGTTGCTAAGGCAAGTAAGGTTTTAAGGTATTATATACTTAATATGTGCAGACCGACCGACCGACTGCACTTTACAAAAATAAAGACTTAACCTAAAGTGATAAACAATTAATAGGTATAACACAACAAGACCGATGAATAATAAAACTAAAAGCATTTTATGTAAAGAAGATCCTGTTTTTAAAACGTTAGCCCCCAATGGGAGTTTTCTACGTGGGTGTTTAAATGTCTCAAAATGGGATGATATGAATGCTAATACTAATTCATTAGCACATTATAACCTGAGACTATCAATATCTAAGACATTACAAGTAATAGACACTAATGAAGATGTTTCGTCTCCTTTAATATATTTATTAACAAGCAGTCCACAATTTTTAACAGCAAAAGATGTTATCCATGGTTTTAAATCAATGGAGCTACTGCTCATCCGCCACTATAGCGAAAAACAAGCTGAAGCATACTGTCGAGGCGCACGCACATTTTTTAAAGATTTTAGCGAACCATATCAGAGCAATGTAATTATTCAAAAAGCTTATAGTCCTTCATTAATAAGTAATCTAGCTATATACCAACCAAATCAGGAAGTGGATTTATTTGAGATTCAAGTTAATCGATCTTTTCAACGTGTGTTTGTAGATCCCGACTACTTCCCTGGTTTATTTATTGAAGATTCTCTACTTGTCGATATATTGACTAACCTAGAGTCAACTTCTAAGGACTTTCCCAAAGAATATTCAACAATTGCTTCATTCAGAAGTTTGCTAAACGAATTAAAGGAGCTGCCCAGTGATAACCCCGTTATCTCGTTATTAAACTCAAAAACATCCAACATTACTCCTGAGTTATTATTAGAAGCTCTTTATTCTTTGGAAAAGGCTCTACATACTGTCAATTCAAATAGAAAGCTTCACCAGGTCAGTATTTTATTTAGAAGCTTATTGTTTTCTGATGTCCTAAAAACTCCTTCACTGTTAGCGATAAAAAATAGTTTTCAAACTAATTTTAACACTAAAGGAAAATTAAAGTTTAAACCTACATACTCAATAAATATTGATGGTCGGCCATTCAAAATTGATTCTTTTAAAATCCCATCGCTTGCATTAACAGGTGGTGTAGTTGATTATTGTTTATCGAAATTAGAATTAGAAAGTAAAAAAAATTCAAGCAAAAATACTGGCAAACACTCTCATATAATCAGTCAAACCCCTCTGCTATTTGAATTTCTTCACAAGATCAACTGCAACGACTTCGCTAACGCTCACTTGATGTTATCGAAGGTAGTAGGCTCTCTAACAGCCCCTCAAATTAAACTGGGATTGAAAGATATTGAATTTATCATTATTGAACACTTTCCTGAACAGTCATGTGAACTTCTCGAACTGTTCAAGCAATTTTTAGGATTATGCGATATACCAACAAAAAATGGAAAATTGATCACTGAAATTAACATTGAGTCCCTGATTGAATCGAATGAAGCAATTGAAACTATGTCATTCAAGATTTATCGCAAGCACAATGGAAGAAAACGCCAATCTGACTACTTACTTAACATTTCTAAAATCGAAAGTTTGATAACGCCAAACGGAATTCTGCAAAAATCCTTGTTAAATCTTCAAAATAAAGGATTAGAAAACGCTTTAGTGAGCACGACCCTAAGCAACCTTGATCAAACATTAACATATATTGTTAATTCAAATATTAAATCCCCATTACTAAAAAATGTATTGAAAAGTCCTATTGAAGCGCTCACACAAAGAGATTTTAGATTAGCATTCGTAGAACTTGAAAATATTATTGACGCTATTGGCATTCAAGTAAAATCAGCTAAAAGCCAAGCTATTAGAACTTTTTTAAACAAATATGCAGGAAAAATAAATAATAAAATCGAGATTAAAAATTGTGGCTTTAACTCCAAGTTCAACGCATCTAAAGAAAGAAGTGCGCCAAAGTTATTAGAGCCAGTAGACGAGAATGGTGAGCCATTAGTAAGCCCTATCCAAAAACAACACTTATCATCTACTGAATTAAGAAAAGAAATTAAAAATTATATTGAACAACCTATTGAGCAAATACTAAAAGCTGCAAACCAAGAAATATCACTTTATAAAAAACTATTGGGATCATTCGATAAATACACTAATAAAGATGAGCTTGGACAGTATGAGTTTCACATCGCTGACGAAATAACACAATTAGTATTAGACGACCAACAAGGGTACTCTCACCATAAAATCAACTTAAGAAGTAAAGCTTTAATAGAAAAATATTCCGCAGAATTGGTTTGCGCTTCTTACCTGAGACATCAGACAAAACAAGGAGTATCTGAACAAGTATGCTGTACAAATAAAGATGAACTGATCCCTGATTTTGTAGAACATTGGTATGGAAAAACATCTTCTGGAATGAGAGATTTTTTTTATTCAGGGTTATTACTCCCTCGAAATATCTTACTTGTTTGCTTTATACGGTTAGTAATTAGGACAACATGGAATAAAGATGTGATCACCCAATTAACCAGAAAAGACTTACCGGACAGCCTTCCAGATGGTGAATTCGTATTATGTGGTTTTAAGGATAAAGTAGATAAACCTACTTTTGAGATCAAAATAGAACCACATGAGAAAGAAATTCGAGATGTAGTGGCGCTACTAATTCAGCATCACGAAAATATGGTAATACTAGGTCTATCTCCAAAAACAGTTTGGGAGACACCTAGCTCAACAAGTCTAAACTTTCTCAGCTCCGATACAGTTAATAAATTTTGCAACCACTACACACTACCAAAGTTTACAATGGAGCTATTAGCAAAGCACCAAATTAACCTAAGAAAAGGAATTGACGGTAGCTTAATTAACTCACAACGTGAAAGGAATCACGCTTCAAGTAGTGTGACTTCAAGCTATTTGTCCCATCCTATAGCATTACTTGAATATGAAGCGAAAAATGCAGACTTTCAGCGTCGATTAGAAACAACAGTGCAATTTCGACATAAAGAATCCAAGATAGAAAAATATAACCTGAATAGAAATAACGTTGATGAAACGCTCATCATTTCTCCGAATGATAGTTCTAAAGAAGATTTTCCAGATTGGTACTTACTACCCGACGGTTCATCGTGCATGGATATATTTTCTCCTGTAGATAGATCTAAACGGGACTCTGTTTGCAAAGGTAGAAAGTGCCACAGTGGAGAAGGCTGTGAATTTAACAGAGTTCAACTAGGTAAAAGCGAGTTCATACTAACACTTAGACAACAATCATTCTTCATTAGCAGAGGAGAAAGCCTACTAGATAAACATGGCAGAGAATATTTTGATGAATATATAGCCCCAAATATGAGATTTACTTTTGGGTTAGCTAAATATGTAGAGCTAGTGAACCCTGTTTTATTTAAAGAAGCAAAAGGTGAAATACAAGATGAGAACTAATTTAAATTATCAGTTTATTGACGAGGAATCTGCTCAAAACCTATTGTTTCAATATAAAGATCAAATGTTAGAAAATGCTAAGTTATTAGTTGTTACAGACGAAAAGCTATCCATTGTAGGTACAGAACTTCATTACGCTGCAACTGTTGAAGGAGAAAAACAAAAAGGCTCGATTGATCTCGCTAATACATGGGTGCCCGGTGCTGTGGGTTGGCAACACCCTATTCCAATTTTACTTCACAAGGATTATGCAAAGGCATTGATTGAAGTTGTAGATAAATTCGCTAATAAGGCTAAACATAACATCAGTTTCGCAAAAACTGGTGTTATAGCTCAGTTTAATATAGCTGCACAGTTTATCGAATACCTCTGTCTCAATGGAAATATTCATTTAGAAGATATAAATAATAAACAAATTGAGGAACTATTAGAAAAACTGAAGGTAGGTGGCATTACCAAAATGCTGAATATTTCTGAACGAGTGGAGTTATTCATTGATAGCTTAATTGAAAATGATGAATTAGAGCCTTTTTTAAGACGAGATGACGAAAGAAGAAAAGCACGAGTGAAGGGGTTGAAGGTTCTTAAGTTAGCACAATGCATTGGCTCTGTTAGTTTGAACCAACATTTATCAAATAATATTTATCAAAAAGTTGCTAAGTACCTTAAATCAAAAAACATACTTGTCAAAAAAGGCTTTACTACAAAAGGAATTTTAGAATCCGGACAACCCAGTTCAAAATCTTTTGGTAACTGGTTCAGTATATGGAACAAGTTTGCAAAACTTGATAGTGATGATCATCTTCAGTTTATTCCTTTTCCAAATCCTTCTCGTTTATCGAAAAAGCATGGAAAAACAGCCAGTAGAACCAAAAACTTAGATTTAGAGGATGTTGTTAATCTTTTAGGAGAGTCTCACAAATGGCTTTATGAAGCATCAAATAAAATTATTTCATTAATAAAAGAAATCAAAATTCACAAAGATAAACTACTAACGGACGGATTGAATCATCAATATATTCAAAGGGAGCTACTACCTGAATTTTTACTTAACTCGAAAAAAGTAAATGAATTAGAAAAGTTATTATCGATCACAATACATAGATCTAGCTTAATGTCTTCAACCAACAATCCAAGTGCTTACTCTCTCACTGAAGTAGTTACAATGTTGGTCTCTTCATGTTATGTCGTATTGCAGACGTACAACGCGAGGCGTAAAGCTGAAATCCAAGATCCATTGATAGGGATTCAAGAGCAATATTTTCGTTGTAAAAGTAAAAAGTACAATTGGTATCAAGCTAGCTTTTATAACGAAAAAAATAATGAAAGACGCTGGTACACATTAAATAATGGGAGTACTAAAGCTATTCGTTGCTTAATAAATCTTAAAAATTCTTGGAGAGGGAATGATGCCGATGGTTTGTTTGTTGTTCCGAATTTTGGTGTAAATGAACAGGGTGGTTTTAAGCACTTTAAGTTTAATTTTAATAAAGGAAAAGATTCAAAGATCTCTGGTAACATGTTTTTAGAAATGGCGCTTGGAAGAAGTGATGTAGATACTGGCAGTCAACCTTTTAGAAGAATTTATGCCATTATCTTTCACTATCAGTATAAAAATGCTGATTTGTTAGCTCTATGTCATCAACTTGGTCATGTTGATCCTGACCATACCGTTGTTTACGTAACAGAGCCAGCTTCTCGTGATCAACATGAACAACTTCATAATAAAGTTAAGTTAACAAAAAATGAAAAAAACGAGTCAACCATTGCTATTAAAGAAGAAAATAAGGCTTTAGATAAAGTCATTGAAGAAGTGGGCATTGAGACAACAGCAAAAGACATACTGTGCCTATTGATGGGCACTGAAAAAATGGCAGGTAAATACACTGCTTACCTTAAGAAAGTATATAGAGTATTACAAAATAGTATTCGTTTTAACAGCTACACAAGTGACACGTATGGCAAAGAATTTGTTGATTTAACTCCTGAAGAAAAAAGTGGAGAAATGGCAAAGGTATTGGATGCCAGAGGTCATAAACATAGACCTAAACCTCATGCAAGCTGTCATAGAAAACCTGGGGACGCTAAAAAGCATAAAGGGCCTTGCGAACCTACGGAATGCGCTGGCTGCCCTTATCAAGAAGTAAAGAAAGTTCAATTGGATATAATGAAAGCTGACTTGGCGGAGTTGAAAACAAAACAATCTGACTTTTCGATGTTGCTAATAGAGCGCATGCGTGACAAAGAACAAATCACTAACTTGACTATTTTGATTGAAGGGTATGAGCGTTCAATGAGAAAAAATGAGTCATTATTCTCATCAGGAGTCAAAAAATGACAGATTCGAAAAAGCCAATTGAAGCTCAACGTGCAGAAGCTTTTGAACGATTAGAATCAAAGATAAAAATTTTAGAAGACTGGGCTGTTAGCGGTATACCTTTTAAATTGAGAGATGCTCACAAGCAAGTTGACGAAAAAGGTAAGCTTGTTTTGGAATACTTTCCAACGAGTATTAGTGGGTTACGACTATGGAATGGCACTCAGAATAGCGAAGATGTTATCAAGAAATATAAAATCCCAACATCACAAACCTCTGATAAAACATGGAAAGCAGCTCCAAATACAGTAAGAATTCGTGTTGAAGGAAACGAAGAAAAGTTAAGCCTATTCATACGGTTAAAAGAAACCGCACTAATTCAGAGTAGCAATAAAGAAAAAACCAAAATTCAAAAATTGGAAGAAAAACTTGAGATAAGTGAAACAAATAGGAAAGGACTAGCGAATGAACTAATTGAGCTAAGGCTAGCTAATAAATTTTTTGAAGAGGAGTTGAATACAGCAGAAAACAAAATTAAAGGCACTCAAGAAGTAATGACTCAGCAATTAGAGTGGAAAAATAACTTGCTTAAGCAAGCTGAAAATAAAGCTTATGAATTAAATATTGAACTAAATAGACTGAGAAGGTTATTAACAGAAAACGGTATTGAATGGGACTTTAATGATGAAATTAATACGGTAATAGATTTCCCAGGAAATAAAGACGATGACTAGTAACAAAAAACTTTCCTCTCAAGAGAAATCAAAAAGAAATGTAAAAAAAATACAAGACTGGTTAGACACAGATCCCGTTGTGCCCATTTATCATGGCAAAGTAAATAAAACCAAGATTTTTAGAATGCATGAAGTACCTAAGTCAACGATTGATACTAATGAAGGTTTGGAAGAACTATTTTCCCCTAATGGTCCAATTGAAAAACTTGCTAAAAAGCAAAAAAAGAGCATCAACAACAATAGTGAAGAAATAGGGAATGAGTCTTTAAATGAGGTAACTGAAAACGAATCTACCTTAGAATTAACTCAAAAAATAGAAGAACTTCAACGGCAGGTGAATTCAATTAATTTGGATTTGGCTTCTGAAGAGTTTCTCATTGCCACGGGAAGATACATTCCCAAACTATATTCTGATAAAAACAGCAGCTCGTAATGAAACTTGCAAACATTAAATTTAACGAAGAAGCCATTACTCTCGTTGGTGTTGTTACTCACATTATTCATAGCACTAGAGATAATCGTGGCATCTCAGCAATTTTTCAATTGATGGTGAAAAAGTCAAAAATAGTCGTTGTGGCTGAATTCGGTTCTATTAATAGCTTTCCGATCGTTGGAGAAATTTGGCATGTTACTGGTGAATACAAAACAGACTTAACCTATGGCTCTCAATTTAAGGTGGAAAAGAGCGTAAAGTCGCTACCTGACAAAGACACTCCACTCAATGTTCTAGCTGATTATCTCGTTTTCAACTCAATATTTACTGGTATTACCCGACATTGGGCGAAAAAATTGATCAGGACATTTGATAGTAATTTATACAATGTATTAGAAAATTCATCCGTAAAAAGTTTGACCGATAATAAGAAATTAAAAATTCCAAAAACCTTAGCGTTTAATCTATTAGATAGTTGGAGGAAGATATCTAGTGAAAGTGAGCTAAATGAATATTTTATAGCACATCACTTTCCTATAGAGCTTGTCGAAGCTACTAGACAGTTACTAGGAACAGAAGCATCAAAATTATTAGATAAAAACCCCTACTTAATTTATCCAATAATGTCGGTAAAAGCACTACAGCGAACTTGGAAAGAGTTAGACTCTATTATCAGGTCACTTTATAAGATTAGTAAAAATGATCCCCGAAGAGCCGTATCTTTTATAGAATCAAAGTTGTATTCAGCGCAAAATGATCATGGCCATATGGCTTTGCCGATCGATATTATTGAGGCTGCTTTGAAGGAAGCTAAAATCAACTTTGATTTAACAAGCCTAAATGAGGAAAGTGCTGAGTTTAAAACTCTCTGTTTAAATAAAAGTAATAAAACAGTTCAGATACTAGGTCATCAAGCAATTGAAAAGAGTATTAATGTTTTACTTCAAAAAAGAATTAAAACTAGCGAACACAATTCAACCATTGATATGTTTGATGTTATTCCTACCTACAACACACTTGAGTCATTAGGTATACATTTTAACCATTTACAGAAAAAAGCTCTGGAAATTGCATTTACTCATATGATATCAGTAATCGATGGGGCATCTTTTTCTGGTAAGAGGGTTATCATTCAATCTCTAGTTGATGTATTACTCAGAGACGGTGGTAATGTTTGGTTAATTTCCTCTTCATCTAACGATGAAGTCACTGCTCTATCTAGGTTGGAGGGTGAATCTATTTATCGATTCATATCCAAAGCACCAAAAAGAAATAAAATTGGCGCATTATCCGATTCCTTAATCATCATTGAAAATGCTCACTCTATTGACACTTTAACATTTTATAAACTTTTAAAAAAACTCCCTTTAACAGCGAGACTATGTTTAGTTGGTGATCATCGAAAATTACCTCCTCTTGGGCCGGGTAATGTTTTTAGCCAACTTTTAGCCGGAGAAAGCGATGCTATTACTCGGTTGGAAAAGTGTTACAACTTTCGTACTAACAATAAGTTATTTGATTTATCTTCATCATTTTTAAGTGGAACAATATCAAAAGAACTTAATCGTACTCCAACAGCAGACCTATCAGTTTTACAAGATATTTGTATCTACGAATCACAAGAAAAATCACATGAAATGATAAGCAATATCACAGCTAACATTTGGTTTGAGTATAAATCAAATTTTGATATCAATGCCCAAATAATTTGTACGAGTAATTTACTTTGTGAACTCATCAACAAGCAGATTCAACTAGCAAGGTTGAATAGGAAAAAGGCAGCAAAAGTAGTTGTTGGGAATAGAATGTTTTTTGTAGGCGACCCAATAATATTCAGCAAACAAAATACCTTTCTTGGTGTATCTTCAGGCGCACTTTCAACAATCCATGAAGTTTTCGACAAATCCAAAATTGTTCACGGAAGAGAGTGCTTATTGAGCATCGTTGTAGATGAACAGGTCATTGAAATATCTAAAGAAGAGCTTGAATGTATTAGCCTTTCATATGCGATAACTGCGCACAAAGTGCAAAACCACCACTATGAAAATACCATGATTGTTCTAGATAACTTTTATCTAATATCTAAAGCTTGGCTTTATACCGTAATTAACGCTACAGATGAAAACCTTTTATTTATTGGTAATAGAAATGCACTAAGCGTGAAAATGAACACTTCTGAATTCAGTTTACAAAGGCACTTTGGCATTCCTATTACATTGGCAGGTGAATATGATTAAAACGATCTCTGAAACCAAAGTTAGATATGATAGGAAAGACCATTACATTTATCAGGACATAAATGGGGAAGTGCTATGGGCACCAACTGATTTTTTTATATACCTTGAAAAGGACGTTAAAACACATAGAAAATATCGAAAGGCAATACGTAGGCTATTTAAATATATTAACTCAAGAGAAAAGGAAATGAACTGGCTTGGAATGAATGATTATCATATCAAGAAATTCAGAGACTGGTGTTTATTAGAAACTAAAGCAGATTCTCGCTATCGAGGGGAAGAGAATATTGCCAAGCAAACAGTTAATTTTGACTATCTAATACCTATTTATGGATTTTATTATTGGGTACAGAAGCAAGGAACATATCATCCAAACATCCTTGGCCATGACCCAACTAATAAAAATGCGTATCAAATAACCTCATCTTTATTGCAAAAAGAAATAGCTGAATCTAGAAACGAAAAACCAAACAATGACTCGCTTTATCCTAAATTTTTCAGAGATTGTGATACCAGAGGGAGAAAAAAGAGAGATGCTAATGCATATGAACTAGATGAGCTGAATAGTTATATTATTAGCAATTACAAAGGTTATGAACGAGCATCATTACTATTAATTGTAAAGATTATTAATGAAGCAGGAGTACGACCTGTTTCTATAAGTAGCCTCATAAGAGGTCAGTTTCACAAAGAAATTGTTGATAGAGATCTACAGGAAACATTTGATGTTGTTCCTACTAAAGCTAAACAAGGAAACACAATGCCAATTCGGTTTCCGTATTCGACAACATTGCATGTAATGTCTTTTATAAAAAATGACTTGGAAGTGTTCCTTGATAAAAACAAGGTTGTCGGATACGAAGGCCACCTGTTTTTAAATCCTAAGACCCTAAAACCACTATCTGCTGATAATATAACTAAAATATTTAGCGAGATTACTACCGAACTTGGCTGGCCTAAAGGCAAGGCTATTTATTCTCTACGGCACAAATTTTCTGGTGATAGCTATGATAAACACCTTGCTATCGCTATTGAACTTGGCTTCGATGCTAGTGATGCTGCAATTAAATTAAACCTGCAAAGAGACATGACTCACCGTGCAGGAGGTTCATTAGATGATTATGTCGAAGGTCGAAATAGATCGGGTCACAAAACAGAGGCTAATAAAAAAGATTTACAAATAAAAGCGCTAGAAACTGAAAAAACTAGGTTAATGCTTGAGGCTCAAAAGGCTTTTGAAATTGCTGAAGAACAACAAAAACAAAATGAAGAAATGGCAATAGAGTTAGAAGAGCTTAGAAAAGAGATGGCTCATTTTAAAAAGTAAATATACCACTACATAAATGTGTTACTGTATCCGGCTCCGTCATTTTGATTGACCTAATAAAAATAAGAAACTCACATGGAAGCGAAGAAATAATAAATGCGGATTTGGCCAAGTATTAAAATTGACGAAACTGACTATGATTTAGCTCACCTGACAGGTAAAGAGTTCTCATATAAAAGGGCTGCAACTCAAGACTACCCTGAAAAAACAGTTCGATTCTATCTAGAGTACAGTAATCATTGCTTTACTGAGCATTTTGGTGATCATGAATATGGACATGGTGCTGATCATGAAATTCGATATTTTTGTTCTAAGCGTTATGAGCATTCCAAAGGGATATATGATCTGATCAAGAAAGTCATTTCTGAAAATGTATTCATGCAATTGACATTTAATGAGCATAGAGAACAATTTTATTATTTAGAAGAGCATTATAATAATACCGACTATCGATTGTTTATTGAGGTTTCAAAATCAAACCACACTAATAGCGATATTAGACTTAAAGTGGTTTCAGCTTACGAGCCTAGGCCGGGAAGCGATTCAGTAGGTGGTTCAGGTTGGTTTAGGTTTTTTAAAATAGTCGATGCCAGGATTGACGGCAGAAAGCTAGAAAGAAAAAGAAGGCGATAAAAAAGCAGCTAAATAGCTGCTTTTAATATAATGGAGGTGGAGGTCTTTTTACATGATTATCACGGCTCGGCCAGCGACCATCTCTGGTAGACACAAACGTACTCATTCGAGTCCCACGTTTCGCTTGTGTTTATAAAGATATAACAAAATGACGCTTCCGTCAAGATTTATCCTAATTTCAGAAGGTATATATCATATCAAATATTAAGCTTATATTTCTATTATTTAGAAACTAATAAGCGAAGGTTAACAGTTAGTTGTTCCAAAATGTTTTGTTTTTCTACTTCCAAACTTTTAGACAAGTAATCTACAACCATATCAACACTAGAAGGGAATAAAACCTCACCATCAACCTTTGCAAACGGCCCATCCGTTTCGAGCAATATTCTATCTATTGGTAGCCAAGAAATAACTTTCTTCCCCCTGGCTGATTGCAGCATTGCTGGCCCAATAGAAAAGTAGCAACCCAATTCGACGGCCTCTGATACTTGTTTCTTTGTTCCTAGAAACCAGTGCAATATAGGTGTGCCAGACTTTGGGAATTCACCAAGACAATCCAATGTTTGATCAACTGCATTTAAGCTATGGATAGTTAAAATTTTATCATCAAATTCTTCACATTTTTTTAGAATGTGTTTGAAGACCAAGAATTGTTCATCTAAGTGATCTTTATAACCACTAGAACCATCAAGCCCTATTTCACCGATATATCTTGTTTCGCCAATTAATTTGTCGAACAACGGCAATTCATTTTTTCTTTGATGGGCCAATTGTGGGTGCAACCCTAAAGCAGTTTTACAGTGCTTCAACCCTTCTGTTAATTTTACAGTACCTTCCCATGCAGAAGGCACTGTCGTAACAGACAAAACATAGTAATTAGATTGCTTTATGTTGTTTAATATCTCTTGGTGATCCGGATATAAATCAACATGACAATGCAGATCCATCATTATGATTTTTCCGATTTTAAAAATGTATCAACTTCTTTTAAGCCACGCTCTATAGTTGATTCTAATTGATTTCTTATCGTTATATCTTCAGGGATAGGTCCACTTTGTCGTAGCCAAGATTTATAACTTTTTGCTTTATTTTGCCTGATAATAGCGGTTGATAAGGCTTGAAGATCATCACGTGTATCTTTTTCTTTAATTAAGCCTTTAAGTCTTTTAGTTTTATAAGGCGCATCAACTGTAAACCCAGCATGATGTACAGAAGCCCTTCTAATAATGCATGGAACACAATGGCCACACTGTTTATTATCTCGGTGCCAATGACTACATGACACACTTAGCGGAATAGCCTTTTCTATTGCTTTTTGATCGGCACACTCTGCTAACATTTCACCCTTTGTTTTGAATTGATACGGGTTAACGAATTTCACATGAAATCCAGCATCTTCTAGAAGTGATTCCAAACGATTTAAAAAATTAGGGTGAGTAGTACGAGTGCTATGACTACCTATTCGTCTTCGAGTCAAAGGTGGATTTATTGATATATACCCATTTTCAGGCACGATAATAGTCGAGATACTGGAGTCATTATTTGCACTTCTTAATGCAGAGATCCCAAGGACTGCCATAGCAAGAAAGTTAAAGCTGCGCCCTCGCATTGTTACATCAGTTTTATCCCTCAGCCTGTCAAGAAGATGCGGAGAAATTGAATAGGATAATTCGCCAAATGGCGGGGTTAGCAATGTTTTTATCTCTTCTTGTTTAGCACCATCACCACGGTAAGCATGACTTACTAGTAATGGTTTATAGTCAGAATCTCCATTCAGTATATCTATGGCACCTACTGCACTGTCTAAGCCGCCAGAAAATAAGCAAACTGCATTTACCCCCTTTAAGCTCCTAGCTTTTGCTTTAGCTTTGTCACTTCTTTTAGGCTTTGGCATAACCATCGTTGTTTTTTCGAATGTAAAGTCCCACTGATCGCCAGTTAAGAAATTTAAAATTGAGCTTAACTCAGGTGCCAAAAAGTCCCACATATTTTCATCTGTTACAGGGATATGCAGGTGCATTTGCCTAGACCAAGCATTTGACGCTTTATCTCTAAGTTCAAAGGTATCTGCTGCGGTAACCGCAGTAGCAATAGTAACTAGATCTATCGCATCAGCATCAACGTACACACCTAAGCCACGTATTGTTTCTAATAGTGCTCTGGAAGCTAAACTATGCTTGGTACTATCATATTGGTGCGTGTGATAAATTTGAACTGGGTGACAGTCTTCAGAAAACTCAGGAAGTTTTGCAGGATCGTTATTAAAATAAAAATTAGTCATCGAAACTCTCCCACTCATCAACTGTCATGGTAATAGCATCAATTTGAATTTTTGTAATATTGTCTCTTGTTATACTGCTTGGGTTACCATGTGTAACATTTTCTAGTTGTTCTTGTGCAATCACTTTAATTAGCTCCCTTAATTCTTCTTCCATCCTATGGTGTTTACTTGCGGGTTCGACATGAAACCAAGCCCTTCCCATACCTGTTACAACGTCCTGAAAAATAAGATCTGTTAGATAGCAAGAAATAGCTTCTTGGATCACATCATCAGTAAAACTTTCAGGTTCGAAATCATTTGTATCTGGTAGCGCCTCTTCCAGTGCATAATCTAACGCGATTCTAACCGCATCAGAATCAGCATTATCTGGTGCAAGATGTGATGCTATTTTATCAATTGCTTGATCAGTAGTTAAACCTTCTAGGTCACCAAGTGATAGTGTTTGGTGATTTACCGTGACATTATCACCACGCATGATACCGAGTAATCCAGTACCAGCAGTGATCCCACTTGCTAGCCGCCTACTCGTTCCTTTGCCACCACCAGAAGATTTCTTAGCGTAGCTCTTTAAAGATTTACGTAATTGAGAAGTACCACCGCCAGATTGTGCATATTTACCAAAGGCTTGTCTGGCACTAGCGAAACGATTGGGTTTTGCTTCTATATGTGCAGGGCCGGGAATTTCACTTTGAACCTGACTGTTGTCAATTTCATTATTGTCATTTCCTTGCTCACTATCTTGCGATCCATCCGAGCCATTCTGATCTGTATCTATATCCCCATCAGTACCTGATGCAGGCTCTATTGTGATGCTGTCCCCTTGCTCTGCCCATGGTGGAACAAGTGGACTTTGATTATTTGGTCCAAGCGATGAAGCCGAAGTACCCATTATTTAATTCCTTCTAATTCTTTTTTAATTCGAGACATCCATTTATGTTTAGGAATGTTATTTAAAAATGTAAGAAAACTAGCCCTACATTTTTGATCTTCAAGAGCCAATAATCTTGCACCATAGATACCTATTGGCATTTCGCTCCAGTCACCAATTGATTTAAAGTTCTCAATTAACCCATCCATTACCGCCATATATTCTTCTTTTGGCGTGGTTTTGAGCAATTCGGTATTTACACCACTGAGTCTATTTTTTTGCTTCATTAATGCATCAACTAACTTTTGAGCAGCTCCTGACATAACTGAATTAACAGCGCCCATTGGTATACTTTCACGACTTAAGTACGCTGCTGGAGTTAAATCAATCTCTGTAAATTGAGGTGAAAGATTTGACCATTGCTCAATAAAGTCAGGATCGGCTTGCCATTCCTCAGGTAAGTCGATGTCAGAAAACTCTATTTTTGGATCTTCTAATTCTGCCAAAATTTTTGGCTTACCATTTTCCTGATCAATTAATTCGTAAAGTTTATTCGTAGCTTGTGTTCCTAAACAGCGTTCAAAAATGACGAGTTTAGTAATTGTCTTTTCATTCAGTTGCATCCCTCGCCTTAAGGCCGTTTTTCTCCTCATTTTTACTTGATTCAAAAGGCGCTTAACGATTCTAGGGTTACCATTGATGTTTGAGGACTCGGCCAATAATGGGGCTAGTTGCTCTGCAACGATGAATTTACCTCTTAAATCAGGTAAGTTATCGATGTCTTGAACCTCAAGTAACTCATCAATGGTTATGGGTGATTGCTTCCAAGACAACTTAAGTGACTCTTCTAAAGCAGCTCTTAAACTTTCCAGTTGTTCTTTAGTTACACCATGATCTTGAGCTATCAACATCATTAAATAGGCACGAATTTCAACTGGGCCTGGACGCGGCACATGCACAGGTATTTGTATTAACTTATCTAGGTAATCCGTTTGATGACGCTGTGAAACACCCTTATGGTATTCTGGTACAGCAAGACGGATCATGTCTTCATCAGCCGCTATTACAAAAGCAGTGTTAGGTAAAAATAAAAACAGCCGGATAGCTTCTAACGTAGATATAGCATTAAAGGGTGAACACCTATCTAAATTATCTACGTAAACGATTAATGGCTTATCAAACTCTTCGAGTAATGCGGAATATGCTTTGCGAAATTCTTTAATTTCTTTCGGTGGAGAAAATGCCTTTTTAGCCTTTACTAGTCCTTTATTCTTTTTAGCAACATCCTGAACACCTTGAGCGGCTTTTTTTAGATCTTCAGCATCAATATCATCGTCTTCATCATCGCTAAGCAATCCAAAGATTTTTTGAAAACCACCCCCTGTAGGAATACCAGCCAAAGCAGAGCCACCATCCATCAAAAGCCCCATGAGACGTATCTTATCCACTCGGCCTGCAAATTCTTTGGCTTTCTGTGTTAAGCCTTTATCGCTTTCAGCCTGCTTTATCAGTTTCGACGCAATTGTTTCTAATAATGCTGCCTTAGCATCATCATAACCTTGAAACATCCAAGCATCAAAATGCACTTGAATATATTCCTGTTCATCGCTTTCTAAAGACTTTTTGGTTAATTCAAGTATTGTTGATTTACCAGCTCCCCAATCACCAAAAATACCAACACTGATAGGCATTAAATCTTTTTCGGTAATTAGATCTTTAATTGATTGTGCTGTTTCGTTGAAATTTAAAAAATCGATTTCTGATTCTTTATCTGACCACATGTTAACTCCCTTTACATATATCCTTCGATACTATCACATGATCTGAAGGCGGATCTGTTATGTATTTAGTTTAAGTAATTAAAACAAGCTTTAATATCTACCTTGTTGAATTAAATCAAACTATTTCTCTTTATTATTTATTCTTTCAAAAGTTCGATGCACTGTTGCCCTACTAACACTATATTTTCTAGCTAGTGCGGAAACAGATTCACCATTTAATTTAGCTTTATATAATTCTGTAGCTTGCTTATCAGATAGTGCAGGCATTCTTCCAAGATGTCGTCCTTGTGCCTTTGCTTCAGCTCGCCCTTCTGCTGTTCTAGCTTTAATAAGATCTCTTTCAAGTTGAGCGAATACGCCACATAAATTGATCATGGCATTAGAGAAAGGATTATCATTACCTGTATTTAAAGAACCATCAATTATATTCAAACAAGCTTTTTTATGATGGATGCTATCAATAACATTTAAAATAGACTTTAGTGATCGGCCTAGCCGATCAAGGCGACAAACAATCACTTGATCACCTTCTCGAATAAAATCTATCAACTCTTTCAGCTTTTCATCATTTTTAACTGAAACACCACTTTGTTTGCCGTAAAATATTTTTTCACAACCGAAATCATTCAACTGCTTTAGTTGAAGGTTTAATTCTTGTTCTTTTGTCGAAACCCTGGCAAAACCCACTTTCATATGAAACCGTACTTAAGTTACACCTTTCGTACACCTTATAAAAATATTGTACGAAAGTCAACGAAAACATTTACGTACATGTACGAATATAAAAGCCATCTTACGAAAAAATTTAGCTAAAAGTATTCCTTATATCACTTTAATTCACATAGCATTTTTCATAAGATTATTATTTTAAATATAATAAGAGATGCCGATGTCAGAAATTGAAAATGCTATTGATGAAAAACTTAATAAATACCTTAGTGAATTAGCAGAAGTCGAAAAGTTTAAACATGCAAATATAGGTACATGTGAAGATGGTCGCTCAAAAGTACAAATTACTTGTCGTAATGAATATTTAGACCATGACGTTAGCGTGGTACTAAACGATGACAGCATTGGTATTTTTCCATACTTCGAAGGGCATATAGCAAAAATGAACGTGCAAGGAATAAAGGAAGTAAACATCACACTATATGGCTATTTTCCTGGAATGATACGTAGCTCAGATGAAGTTGAGTATATTGAAGGTGTAGTTAAAACATTAAGGTCTGGCGCAACAAATGATTTCTTTGGTTCTTATGGTTAATTTATAAAAACTAAACTGCACAATTCAAAGTGGTGAGCACTTTTCCTATTGCCCTTCCTTTACAATTCAGTATTATTCACTCAGTAAAAATTTTAATCTAAAAGGAATAATAAAATGAATAAAGCTGAATTAATTGAAAAAATTGCTGAAGGTGCAGACATATCAAAAGCCTCTGCTGGTCGTGCTTTAGATAGCTTTCTTACATCTGTAACAGAAGAGTTGTCAGGAGGTGGTGAAGTTGCTTTAGTTGGTTTTGGAACTTATAAAGTTAACGAACGAGCTGCTCGCAAAGGCCGTAATCCTCAAACAGGTGCAGAGATCCAAATAGCTGCCGCTAAAGTACCTTCGTTTAAGGCAGGTAAAGCATTGAAGGATGCTTGCAATAGCTAGCAAATCCAATCTTAGAGATGAATATTTGTATAATATCCATCTCTAAACACTACTGGTCTTTATAATTTCTTCTAAAATATTTTAAGTTAAATAAAATATGAAAATGACATCATTACAACTATTGCATAAAAACATGCTAGTGATTGGCAGTGAAATGCAACAATTTCAAATTACTGTTGGTGCTATTAGTTTTGATTGCTTATTTTCTACTAGGGATACCCCACATTATATTTTATCGCTAACTTTAAGAGGAGAGCACCCGAAATTCTTTTTGTTTCAAGTTAAGCCTGGCTACTGGATAACCCCCTATTTCGGTGATTTTTACGATGAACTAGCCGCAGCACTTCGCACAGGTAAAAATACTGGGAACAAATTAATGCCAAAGGAATTTTTAGAGAACTTAAATAGTAAAATACCTACAAAAGCTTCTAAGAAAAGAGAGCCTAGCGCTGGTGAAATAATTATATTACGTCCAGATATTACTGAGCAAAGGGATAGACCTTACTTTAATACTTGGATGTATTGGAAGAAAAGCACTAACAAAGGTCCTACAAAAGAAAACAGACATAAAACTCTGATGGTTTTAGGGCCAGAAGCTTTAGCTTATAGTATTGAAAAGAATGCCTCTTCCAAATGGAGCGCTATCGATATGAATAAAGAATGGGGTATTTAAGTTAAATTCATACTATGTGCTAGGCCAGAAATAAGTCCATCAATTTGATTGTCTTTTAAAACATATTTAGGCACATACTTCATCCCTGGAGGTAAATCCTGTTGCTGACAAAGTAATGCTCCGCGATTTTGGCCAAATGATGAAATAATGAAATCTTTCAAAACACTTGGTCCTTCTACCTGATAAGCAGTTCTAAAAACGGATAAATCACCAATCCAACCATCAACCTCTATCCAGCAATGACCACTCCAAGATGAAGATATCACTTTGCCTGATTTAGTCGGTTCGGGTAAATTCTTTTTACATTTAAAAATGGTTTTACCTGATATTTTTAAATCCCCTGCGACTACCATTGCTGGTATAGAGTAATGGTCTTTTAAATAACCAGCCCACATTGAACTCAACATTGCACAAGCACCAAATGTAGGGGGAACATTTCTCATGATGTCACGAGCAACGTTAAGTAGGAGCTGTGGATTATCAAGAATATAATCTTGGTATTGCTGGGCATCATCGACGCCTCTATACCGTGCAATGAGTTGGGTAAACTTGCTATTTTTCATTGTTGACCTTTATTATAATGACTTTACTTTGATACGGACCAATAGCTAACTTTAGTACCCAAAATGTAACCAATAATTAGAAACACGTACCTCAACCTATCTGTAATTGATGACACGGCACTTTGGACATTGGTAACTTCTGAGGTGGTATTAGCGAAAAAAACAGTTAGAGAATAGTCAAACTTCCAACCAATAAGTAATCCAAAGAGCATAACGGAAAGTACGGCAGGTGATAGTAAATCAATTTGTTCAGTTAGCTGTAATACACCCGCTGTGACAAGAAAGTACGCTAAACCGCCAAGTACGGCCCCTGAAATAACGGCTCCAAATAATTCAATAAAAACCATAATTTATTTCCTTATAGATCTACATTATATTGACAAAAACAGGGCCGCTTTTAGCGATGCATTGACCATTTTTAACTGCTACAGCCTCAACCCAGTGTTGTCCTTTGTAGGCTGTAGCTTCTTTATGTATAGAGGCACCCCTAAAAAAATCACCTCTAAGACACTTACTTTCCAACGCTTCATTGCCATTATTGACAACTTGCCAATAAATCTGTGTTTCATTACATAAGTGATCTTTAACAACGAATCTTATCCAATGGGACTTCGGGACCGCTTTATAAGAAGCCAAATCACCTAATGCAACTGACGTTTTATCTTTTTGTACTACAGCCTTAACATTTAGCTTTGATGCGTAAGATGATAATGGCCAGCGTAATGCTTCGCAATGACTAGGAAGTTTTGCCGTTGTTTTCTTTTCTACTGACTTAGCCTTAGCAAATTTATCTCCAAATATTTTTTGCCATTTCTTAATGGATTCGGCTTTATCCATTTCAGCATAGGCATCATTTACCCATGAATTATATTTGCTAACTTGAGATTTAAAATTTTGATATTTATTTTCATCCCAATGGCGATTAAAATTTTCATCATCATCTACCGGGTTGTTTACTATGGGCATTGATTCATTTTCATCTAACCAATCATTTAGTCGATTAAAGAAATTCTTAAAGGTAGTTGGGAGATCTTTAAAATCGTCAGTTCCCCAATATTTATCTGTCCAGGTAACCTGCGAAGTAACCAATGTCGTTAATAAAATAGACTTAACTGAAAATGTTTGTTTGTGATCTCTTAAATATTTAAATAGTCTTATTGATTTAATTAGATTGTTGTTCGCAACAACTTTATTGTTATCTTTAACCCAATCGCTATATTCAACACTAGAGCATGACTCAAGTTTGTTAGTTAGCTTGTTGCAAACATATTCTTGATGGCCTAGTAAACCACCTTTGTGAATACATGGCACAACATCAATATGAAATTCACCAGCATAATTTAATTTTACACACCGTGTTTGCCTTGACGCTTTTCCTCTGTATAGCGAAGAACTATTGAATAGCTCATAAATTTTTTGAATGTAGTCTTTAGGCTCCCAGCCTTTAATTGGTTTAAGGTAGACAACTACATCAGCATCAAAAATTGCTTTTTTTACGGTAGGTTTAATTATCGTCCTATGCGAATAACTCCCCTGAGGAATAGCCGTTATAAATGACGATTTAAAATTATCACTGCCTTGTATAAAACTTGTTATTGTTGCAACTCGCTTTTCCAAGGTATCAACTCGGTGTTGATTTAAGTTAACTTCATTTATTAAAAATTCATTAAAATGTTTAACTAATTTCATGCAACAACCTCATAGCCATTGTCTCCATTAAGCACTACACCCCAAGGATGGGTTTTAACGTCATGATCAGGATTAAAATGATAGAAGACAATTTTGGGTAAGTGCCCTTGATTTAAACTGGAGCCTAGTCTAAAAACAAAGGATGCTTGAGCTGCAACAAAGAAGTTAAGTTGCTCTAGATTTGGATAATTAGGTCTAAGATCATTATTAATAAATTCTAAGATGCTTTTAACTAACCTGCCTTGCTTTACTTCACTACATAACTTGTCATAACCAAGCTTTCCGGATTCCAACATCACCTTATAAAGCACGGCATCGGGGAATTCATTGGATATATCATCTAAACGCAGAGGTAAACTTAGCGAAATACCAAGGTTAATACTGGTAGCTTCATTGTCACTCTGACCGATAACTTCAAACTTGAGTTTTTCTCCATCATCTAACTCTTCGTTAAAATGCCACTTTTTCTTTGTTCTTTCCCAATCAGCCACGTGTGTATTTTGCATATTGCTAATAAGGTGTCCCGCTGCCGCGAGCATAGGAACTGGTGCAACACCACCATAAATTAAATGTTTTTTGCCGTTATTCAACGAACGTCCACTATCCTTTATAAATAAAGGTAATCGACTTACTTGTTCTAATTGTTGTTTTAATTCATCAATATTGGTTGTCTTATGGCTATTATCAAATTCAATATCAAAAGGCTGAGCTTTAATACGCTTTAAATTTCGCGGCATATAATTTTTAACATCACCTATGCTGTGATCAATCAACCCCATGTGACGTATTTTAATTAATTGAGAATCTTCAGCTTCTTTTCTATCTTGATATTCTGAATAGAAAACCATTGATAAAGAAGTAACTAGTAAGATCGAGCATAATATTGTATCCCCTCCTCCTAACGTCAGAGTTATAGGCCCCCATGGTGTCGGTATGTTTAGATTTGCACTAATCACTGCAAGTCCACCTATAGATGCAATCAAGATTATTTTGGCAATACCATTTAAAGTCGGATTCCTAGAAGCCTCTAAACATCGCAGAAAAAAACTAAGAACTACTTGTAATACTCTCATCATTTTATAAAACCTTTCCTTTAACAAAACTTTCATCAGGTTCAGGGTGCTCACCACCACCGTACCATTTGCCCGTAGCTAACCAACCAGTGAAATACATAAACCAAAGTGATGCCCAAGGGACAATCGTATCGCTAAGAAATTTGCTCGATGTCCATTCATCTGAAGATGGTAAGTAAAGGCATAACTTGGTTGTTGACTCATTAAAAATGTAAATGTGAGGTGGCTCAACACCACCAGTAATTTCATATAAATTTGGATCTATTACATAAACCTGTGGTGAAGTTCTAATGTCATAGAGAACTTTAATCTTGTAGCTACCGTATAATTCGTCCAGATCTAACTGGCAATGCCAAACCAATTTCCCCTTTTTAATAAAGCCCTTCCCTTGAGGGAACTTAGCATTTAAGAAATATAACTGCTGGCTTAAGGTTATTGCCGTATTAATGTATTGCTTCATCATTATTTACCGAAAAATGTATTAGCTTTAACAGGGGTTGCTGTTGCTACAGTTGAGATTGCCCCTGTCTTTTTGATGAACAAATTATTGCTCTCTCTGGTTTCATTAAGCACCTCAAAGTGTTTTTCAATGGCTTTTGAGGAAGAGCCTTCACCAAGTAACGTATTTAATTTTTCTTTAATTAGTGGTAATAAGGTAACACTGGCAAGTTCTCTCAGTTTTTCGACAAAATCACTGTGCCAATAATGAAAAGCTTCAACACGTTTGGAGTCAACATTCCATTTCTCAGCAAAATTTTCATGTCGGTTTTTAGGGTTTGTTACCCACATTTCAATTTTGCCATTTACCACCTTGGTCTCAATGTAACCAGTCATGCTTTCCACAACTGTTAGCAGTACTTCAAGCTCGTTATTAAACGATTGTTGAATCACTAGTTCCTTATAAGCGCTTGCTGCTAACGTTGTTATAATTATTGATATTGGCGCTTTACCATCGTAGTTATTATTATCAAAAAATAATAAGTCTCTATGGCGCTTCATGATTTGAACAGCTCGCCTCAGTATTCCCTTAAACAGAGTTTGCTTTGGTAGCTCTTCAATATTTTTTGCTTCAAGTGCTGCATTAGCAAACATTCTGTCTGAAAAGCCGATGTATTTGGGTTCAAGTTTTGCTATGAGATCAAAATCTTCCGCATACCCTTTGGGATTAGATGCTTTCCATTCTTTTAATTTTTTATCTGGCACTGAAATAGCGCCATATTCATTAGCATTGTTTTGATCGGGAATAGCCGGAGTAATGTCTAGATGAAACTCGTCAGCATAATTTAATCGACACCCCCGGTTTAGTTCGCTGACTAGATCTTCAAAGTTGCCATTTTCTTTTATTCTGGCAATAACCTTTTGTCGGCATATATCTGGGTGGCTTCCTTCAGCGTTAGGTAAATAACAAATAAAGTCCAAGTCAAACTCTGCTCTAAAGACTGGTTTTGAAGTAGTCCCGATCCTTTGGCTACCTTGAGGGTAAATTTCAACACCTTCAAACATAGGGTCATCACTGTCAGCGAGCCATTTTCCTACCGACATATATCGTTGCTCAGCAAGTTCTTTTTTTGTTTTAGATGGTTCTAAGGATTGGCAAGCATACTCAAGTAACTCAGTAAATAACGTTCGTTGCTTAGTAGATAATGCTGCAAAATTCTCATTGTATAACTTAGTTTTCATACTTTTATCCTATTTATTCATTATTATTCCTGCCCTCCACTATTTATTTAATTGAACTTTTATTATTCAGTGTTAGTACAGTAACTATACTATTGTATACTCACGATACAGTCAATATATTTTTATGGAACAATTAAGGATCATGAGGTTTATTTATGAATCTCATGATTGTACTTAATTAGTGATTGTGGTATATAGGGTGTATTAAGATTTAAGATGGATGAATGTAAAAATGGCTAATTTAGAAGATATTCCTGCTTCACAACTTGAGAGGTTACGTTATATAGAGTTTTGCTTAAAATTTTTAGGGGCATTTTCTAGGTCAGATCTAATCAATAAATTTAATATAGGAACTGCTGCTGCGAGCAGAGATATTTCTTTATATAAAGAAAAAGCCCCTCAAAACTTCAGCCACTCTTCTAATTCTAAAAACTTTGCACTAGATAAGTCTTGGGAATCTTTATTCGAATTTAGGTCCTCAGAGGTTCTAAATTTATTAACAGGTAGAACTGTACAAAGCAATAATCGTTCGTATATTCCAAATGATATTTTAGATGTAATAGATGAACCAAAAGTAGATATCATAGCTCCACTATCCAGAGCTATATATAATAAAAAAGTAATTCAAGTTGATTACTTTTCAAATTCTAGTGGTTTTAGTAGTAAATTATTAGTACCTCATGCTTATATTAATAATGGTTCAAGATGGCATGTAAGAGCTTATGATAGATCTAAATCTAGATTTGCAGACTTTCTCATTTCTAGGTTTCGAAAACTAGAAAATATCGACGAAGATGTTTTAGAGCACGAATACAACTCTTTTGATAATCAATGGAATAGAATAGTAGACTTAGAAATTATTCCACACCCTGATTATCCTCATCCTGAAGCTGTCATATCTGAATTTAATATGAACGGTGGTGTTTTAAATCGCTCAGTTAGAGCTTCATCCGTAGGATATTTTCTACAAAAGCTATATGTGGATTGCTCCAAAGATTCAAGCTCTCTAGAAGAGGGGCACTACTATCGTCTTAAACTTAAAAATAGGTTGGCATTATACGGGGTTGAGAATATGCACTTGGTTCGTACTTTTGATGGATTTGAAGAATAAAGAAATAAAAAATTAAGCTTTTATTATTTATTGTTGTAGCTGAAAATTTCTATCTTACTTATTAGTGGTTTTCACTGTCTAAAAAACAAATAGTTTTATTCCTTCCTTCCCCTTTTGCCTTATAAAGTGCTCGATCAGCTTTGAAAATAAGCTGAGAGCTAGTGACTTTTGAGTTGGGGACTATACATGCCACTCCCATGCTGACTGTGACAAAAGAATTGATATCAGAGTTAATGTTTTCAATTCTTTCACTAGCTAAAGTTTTCTCAATTATATTTGTAATATGAAGAGCGCCATCTTTATCAGTATTAGGCAATAGAACAATAAATTCCTCACCTCCATACCTAGCACACAAGTCACCAGGTCTCACGAGTGAATTTTGAATTACATTAGCGACTGCCTTTAAACAACTATCCCCTTCTAAATGACCGTATGTATCATTGAACAATTTAAAGTAATCTATATCGATCATGATAATAGATATTGGTAATTCATTACGCATAGCTCTACGCCACTCGATGTCCATGTACTCATCAAGCTTTCGTCGATTAGCTAACCCCGTAAGTCCATCTGTAAAAGAAAACATCCGCAACTGTGCTTCTATCTGTTTTCGACAACTAATATTACGCACCATAGAAATCAAATATTTTTGATCATCAATCGTTATCATTGAAGCAGAAACTTCAACAAAAAGTAGCTCTCCTTTTTTGGTTTTGCACGTTAATTCATTTGACCAGCCAGCTCCTTTTGCCAAGACTTGATTTGCAAACTCTTCTAACAAGTCCATCTCTTTAGGATGGATATCGGAAATCCTCATTGTAAGTAACTCATCTCTGGAGTAACCCAACATTTTCGTTGCTGAAGGATTCACATCTATAATCCTATTTTCATCTAATAAAAGAATGAAAATTCCATCATTAGAAAATTCAAATATTTTTTGTGATAACTCACTTTCGTTTAATGCTAGCAAAGGTAAAGTCCTTTCGGATATATTGTTAATTCATAAGACACTTAAAACCAAGTACTGAATAATGAACTTGTTAGCTTCAATACTAAGCAGAATCAAACAGGCATACTCATGATCTCTTTGTAACCTTCAATTGCCTTATTTCTAATTTGAATAGCCGCATCTGAACCTATACCAGCTTTAGATCTTGCAATCATTACATCTGCTAACGTTACACTTCTATCCCCTAATTCAAATGCTGTAGTTTTCTTTCCTGCATCTTTATGTAAATCATTTACAGTATTGAGGGCGTTTGACAATAAGTCACCAAAATTATTGGTTGTATTGTTAACAATATTATCGTTGTTTTGTGGCTTTGCTATGGCTTCAAGAGACATGCTCTGCATCTGGGCCAAAAGGGAATTATTTATGGTGGTCATGATTATTTCTCAGGTGTCAATATGTCGTCATAGGTCCTTCTGTTCTTGCAACTACAATGCCAACAACAAATTTAAACCCTTAAAAATCAACAACTAAGGTGTGAGTTAATCCTATGTTTAATTCTTATATTTTATAAACTATTTACTCTTGCTTCCTACAAAATTGTAAATTGGCACCCAAATCAATGCGAAATACCAACCGTATAAATAGCTTTCTAGCAGACCTAAAAAGAAACTTTTCCAACTTATCCATTCAAACCCTGGCAATAACTTTAGCCAAGTTGAGTACATTGCGTGTTGAGGAAAGAGCAAATCAAAAATAACGCACAAGGTAAAACTTATGGCTATAAATGAACTTGTCGCATGTCCAAATGCAGATAGTGAGATCTTATGGTTCATTAGTTTTCTCCGTTGATTTTTCTGCATTAGTATTACGCTCTTTAATAAATCTTTCAGGTTCAAGGTCAAAAGTATCAAGACAATCTTTAGAGCAAAAACGATATAAGTGCCCATCTTGGAGTTTTCCATAACCTTGATCATCTCCAACTTTACGGCCACAAACAGGATCTACGAAAGAATCATTTATGTTCTTTTCCTCATGATGACCGTGGGCCATATGAGCACCACAGCCGTGACGCATCATGAAATAAAAAAGTCCAGCGAATAGTAAAAATGAAAATAAACCTTCCATAACAAGACTCCTAGTAAGGTGTGAAAATAAAAAAACGTGGCACCAAACTACTCGTACCACGTAATAGGATATTCATCATTGAATTAACAAGACTAAATCGTGTTTCTTAACGACACCTTCTAACACGCTAACTTTTGCAAAGTGATCATCAACAAGTTCTTCAACTCTTACCTGACCTGTTTTTTGCCGTTTGAAGAAATCAGCTCCTTCGTCATTATCGTCATTCATTACATAACTGTAAGATTCTAAAATTTGCCCCACCTGTGCACCATCATCTAGGCCAACACAAACATATATGTCCCCATCAGTTACAGAGATTACTTGGCCGCGCATTAGATACCTATGCGAAAAATCGCTATTTGCACAACCAGAAACAATCAAGCCAAAAACTACAACGACAACTAATTTAGAAATTTTGTTTAACATATTATTTTCCTTTTATTTATTTGGTCATTAGTATCGAATTATTATTTAATTCGATACTATTTAAATGAATAAAAACAAGATTACTTACAAACTACATTTTCTATTTGTTTAATTGCACCATATCGTGTTTTTTTACATTTCCTTCTATCACTTTTACTTTGGCATAGTGTTCATTAATAATTTTTTCAATTTTAACTTTGCCAATATTTCTTCTTTCGACAGTCTCATCTCCTTCCCCAATGTTACCTGTTTCAAAAAATCGATAGGCAGTTAATTCTTGTCCAACTTCTGCTCCATCATCTAAGCCAAGGCATACAACCATATTATCAGTTGACGATGAAACAACTTGACCTCTCATTAAGTAATTATGTGAGAAATTACTGTTTGCACAGCCCGTAAGTACAATTGCAAAAGCAACTAAAGCTATTTTTTTAGATATATTTTTTAACATGATATTTTCCTTTTTAAGTTTAAGATTAACGTTTTCTTTTAATTGAACCTGGAGGAGTTTTATGACAACTCCATGGCTCATGTTTGAAATTATCCTTTACATTTTGATCACAAAATTTGTAATAACTTTCCTTTGTATGAGTCCACCAATCATCGTGTATATCTACACCATGCTTTCTGATGACTTCCTCTATACCATCAAGGTCCAAATTGACAGCATCGTAAGCCAAATGAATTTCTTCCTCTTTTCTATTGAATGAAACTTCGTCTAGGCCGAACATTTGATCTATTTCTTCTATCAAAGCATCAATATTTTCACTAGTTACATTTGATAGTTTCAGGTTTCTAACGACCAAGTTATTTTCTCTAACTCCAACTCTACGATCTAAATCCGTCATCACGGCCTCCTTTAGTGGTTGTGTTTATTTGTTGATTTCTTACCAGACATTTTGCTTGACCCCATTTTAGGCATCATATTGCTCATCATCTCAAGATGATGTTCTGCCATCTTTATTTGTTGCTCAATGGGCTTATCAGCCATTCTTCTGTGCATTATTTGCATCATTTTAATCATAGATTTTCGATGCTTATGCATTATCTCTTGCTGCTTTTCAGGATCACTTTCTTGCTTTACTGATAACATTTGCTGCTTCATCGCAAGCATGTTGTTATGCATTTTTTCCATATTTTCATGGGACATTGCCATATTGTTATGCATGCCTTTTTTCATCTCTGCACCAATAGCTGAAGCACCAATAGTGGTAGACAAAATGCTTATAACAGCGACTAAATTAACTAATTTTTTCATTTGATTTTCCTTGTGTTTTATTTGAAAAATTGGGTATCCAAGCGGGAGTTTTAGACATATAGTTCAAGTATTCATCACCAAATTCACTGATAACCTTGGCTTCTTCCTTATTGGCAAGTCGAATGTATACTACGAGTAATATTGGAAACATTACTACGGTCGGTATTGTTGGCCACTGAAGTAGAAAACCAAACATGATTAGAATAAAGGCGACATATTGGGGATGACGACAACGTGCATACCAACCTGACACAGCTAACGTGCCAGTCTTTTGAGCTTGATGAAGTACGTTCCATGCAGATGAAAGAATAAAAAATCCAGAAACAATTAGGATATTACTTGCAATATGCAGAGGATCCCAATGTGCATTGCCTTCAAAGCCAAAAATGGTATGCAACAAATGACCGTTATCGTGAGCTAAAAAATCTATTCCTGGATAGTTTTCAGTCAACCAGCCTGATAGAAAATATATAGTTAATGGAAATCCATACATTTCTGTAAATAGAGCAACGATGAATGCAGAAAAAGCACCTAAAGTTCGCCAATCAGTTTTTGTTTGTGGCTTTGCAAAACTAAATGCAAAAAAGATAAAAATTGCTGAATTCAAAATCACTAATGTCCACATGCCATAATCAGATTCACCGTTCATTGTCACTCTCCGTCTTAATACTTTCTTCTCTACCTGTTTTTAATCCTTCCAAATACCCATCTCTGTAAGCTTCATTTTTATCTGTCAGCTCTTGAAATGTTTCTGGCTCTTTTGGTGCTGAAGCTTCTTCTTCATGACCTTTATGGTCACCATGTCCGTGACTGCCATGCATAAAGACATGCATTAAAGGACACAATAAAAGAATTAAGAATGGTAAATATTCAAAGAAGTGTTGCTGATGCTCAACTAATAAGAAGTAGCTAGCAGCCCCTATTAAACCAAGTGCTGCCCATCCTGTAGGTGTTGACCAAAAAGATTTTTGTTTATTGCTCATGTTCGTCCTCCAAATATTCCTACTCAACGATCAAAGTGCCGCTATACATCTTCATTGGACAATGAAACGGATACTGACCCGGTGCCATAGAAGGTAATTCAATCGCTTTATTTTCATCAACAGGTAACTCTTCACTGACTTCAAAATCAGGAAAAATGACTGTTGCTGCACAAGGACTCCCGTCTTTTCGAAGAAAATTGAGAGTCGTTTCTTTACCTTTTGCTACTATTATTCTAGAGGGGTCATAAACACCGTTGTTTACGATAACGGTTACACTTTCCATAGTAGAATCAATTGCTTTTGCTGGTTTATATAACCAAAACCACCAGATAATTAACGCTATAAGTACCAACCCAAATAAATTAATGATCATCATGTCATTTCTTCCTTTTCTTTAATGTTCTTGCGGCTTAAACAATCTCAATCGATTTGCATTACTCACAACCGTTAGTGAGGAGAAAGCCATTGCAGCACCTGCAATTACTGGGTTTAATAACAATCCAAAAAATGGATAAAGTAGACCTGCTGCAAATGGAACTCCTGCAACGTTATATATAAATGCACCAAACAGGTTTTGTTTGATATTTCTAAGCGTTGCTTTACTGACAGCTATTGCATCAGCTAAGCCATGAAGTGATCCTCTCATCAAGGTGATGTCAGCACTTTCAATTGCCACATCGGTTCCAGTACCAATGGCGAATCCAACATTGGCCAATGCCAATGCTGGGGCATCATTAATACCATCTCCTGTCATACCAACGATTTCATTTTGGGCTTGTAATTCCGCCACTTTATTTGACTTATCTTCTGGAAGGACCTCAGCAAACACTTCTTTTATACCGACTTTTTTTGCTACTGCATTTGCAGTAGCTCTATTATCGCCAGTAAGCATAACTACTCTGATACCACTGTTTTGTAGCCTTTTGATTGCTTCAATAGAGTCTTCTTTGATTGGATCAGATACAGCTATAATTGCTGCAAGTTTATTATCTATAGCGAGGTACATTGGTGTCTTAGCTTCATCAGCTAATTTTTGTGCTTTTGAGACAAATTCTCCTAAAAACACGCCTTTTTTAAACATCAACTTTTGATTACCGAAGAGTAAATGATGATCTTCAAGTTTTGCCTCTATACCGTGTCCAGCTATAGCTTGAAAATCACTTATATCTTCAGGATCGATCTCTTGTGCTATCGCGGAATCAACAATAGCCTGTGCAAGTGGATGCTCAGATCTGCTTTCAATACTAGAGGCTATCGTTAAGATATATTTTTCTGTATAGGATTTATCAGCAACGAGAATGTCGGTTACCGTAGGAGAACCTTCTGTAATAGTCCCCGTTTTATCGAGAATCATCGCGGTAATTTTTGATGCTGTTTGTAACGCTTCTCCATTTCTAATCAAAACTCCAGCTTCGGCAGCCTTACCTACACCGACCATCACTGACATTGGTGTAGCCAAACCTAAAGCACAAGGGCAGGCAATAATTAGAACCGTGGTTGCAGAGACAACCGCAAAGGCTAACGCGGGATCAGGACCGAAGTTAAGCCATACCAAAGCGCTAATAATAGAGATGATCATAACAACAGGCACGAAATAGGCAGATATAGCATCTGCTAAGCGCCCAATTGGTGGCTTAGAGTTTTGTGCTCTTTTCACCATATTAATAATTTGTGCTAACGCAGTATCTTTACCTACTCTTGTCGCTTTAAAAAGAATTGAACCCGTCTTATTTAGTGTTCCTGCAACGACCTCATCTTCTTCTTCTTTTGCGACAGGCATAGGTTCCCCTGTTAACATGGACTCATCTATCGACGTGTGCCCCTCAATGACTAGGCCATCTACAGGAATTTTTTCTCCTGGGCGTACTCGAACAATGTCATTTAATAAAACTTGCTCAATAGCAATATCAACTTCTTTCTTATCACGAACTACTCGTGCTGTTTTTGCTTGTAACCCAATTAAACGCTTAATTGCTTCGCTTGTTCTTCCTCGCGCTTTTACTTCTAATGCTAACCCTAAATCAATCAATCCGATGATCATTGCAGTAGCTTCAAAATAAACATGCCTTGCCATTTCAGGAACAGCCATGGGAAAGAAAACAACTACCATAGAATAAATCCATGCAGTACCTGTTCCCAGAGCAATTAACGTATCCATATTTGCACTATGATTTACAAAAGATTTCCAAGCACCAACATAAAAATGCTTACCTGCAAAATACATAATGGCTGCACATAAGATCCCTATAAATAACCAAATACCACGTTCCAACGTAGTTTCAACAGTCATTGGGCCACCTGCAATACTATAAATCATTAACGGTACGCCAAGGCCCAAGGCTATCCACATTTGTCTCATTAGACTTGTATAGTATTTTTGGTCTGCAATCTCCTTCTCATCTAATAGTTCATCATCACTTGTATCTTCTGCACTCCTTGCGTTGTAACCTATTGATTCTATGGCTTGCACAAGATCCTCTGAATCAACTTCTCCATCAACAACAACAGTCCTCAATGCAAAGTTCATCTGAGCATTTTCTACGCCAGTAACGTTTTTCAATGCTGTTTCTATTTTTCCTACACAGCTTGCACACCCAGCTCCATCAATAATCAACTCTTGAGCTTTGGTGTCTTTAATACTACTCTCTATGCTATTCATCATTACCTCCTTGAATTAAATGACAGAGCATATCTCCTGTAGGTGATTTATCAGGTTTACTCTTCCAGTCATCAATTGCATTTCTTAAGACATTCCTCAATGCTAATGCATCATTAAATTTTTTCTCTGTTTCAGCCAATCTATGCTCAACGATTTCCCGAACCAAAGGACAAGCTGTCCTGCCATTATCAGCAACTAACAGGATTTCTTTGATCTCTTCAACTGAGAAATCTAATTGTCTGGCACTAAGAATAAATTTCAGTCGCTGTTGAGCTTGTTGGTTGTAACTCTTATAACCATTTTCAGTATTCTTAATAGGCATGATAAGTCCAATCCTACTGTAGTAGCGGACCGTATCAGGCGTGGTATTCAAGACTTTTGCAAGCTGAGATACTTTCATCCCATCATTCCTTATTCAAATATATAAACAGGGTATTTCTAAAACCTATGTTTAGCTTACGACTGTGTCTAAGACACAGGTCAAGTCATAATCTAAAAGGATTAAAAAAAACTGCTAAGCCTAGGATGCAATAGCTAACAATGGGAGAATTAACTACCAAAATTAGACTTAACAGCTTAAAAAGGTTGAATCGATATGCGTATTTAAGACGCACTGATCCTAAGGATTAAATGTGAATAGGTGGTTTGAATAGGTGTAGATATACACCTGAATCAGGATGTTCGTTTTGAGAAAGAAATCTCTTACCATTATCAGCGAAATGCATAAGGCTTTGTTCTATAGGCTGAGTTGAGGTAGATATATTAGAGCTAAAGCATCCCCCGATATTGGGGCAAACGCAGTCACCTGCATTACAAGTATCACACTCTTCATGTGCAGATTGTTTATCTACTGACATGCTATTGTGATCGTGCATAGCCATTTGACTAGCAATGTGAGAGCTATTATCAGAAATCATGGGCTTTTTCATGTTTTCACAATCCATTGGCGCATACGAAGCTAAACTTTGTTGACTAAACAACAAAATTATAACAATCGCTATAACACCTCTAAAATTGAACACTATTTATTTACCATAACTTAAATTTCTCACACCCCTCATACTAGCTTATTTCCCAATAATTGTCATGTTTTAGATCAATTAATTGTATTAGACCTAAGTCTTATTTCATGAGTATAAATGTCTATTCTTTTTTGCAGCTTAATTAAACGGTAAACATATTTAAAAACAATATGTTTACCGTAACTATTCAACAGCTATAGTTAAGTTTTTACTCCTTTAAAAAACCTATAATTGCCTTAATATCGTCCTTATTCATCGGATATTTAGGCATAGCTGAAGCCGCATTGTTAAATTTCGGATCTATTAGTTTTTTCAAAACAAACGATTCTCCTTTACTTGCGACGACTCCATCTAATGCTGGACCCAACTTACCACCTTCTCCCTTGATTTGATGACAACCTTGACACCCAAATTGGGTAACCAATTCCTCTCCCGACTTTTTGGGAGCATTAGGTTTTGTATACTCTTCAGCATTTCTAACATCCGCTGTCAATGTGCTGGCTAAAAAGGCTTCTACAGCAAGTGCTTCTTTGCCAGTCATATGCGCTTTCGCTCTCATATGAGGAATAACCACTGACCACTCTTTCTTAGAATACTCTTCAGCGGGACGTGCATTGTGACAACGAGCACAATTTTCGCTATAAACCTTAGCTCCTTTTGCTACTAGAGAAGGATCATTGACGTGTTGTGCCTTAATAGAAAAAGCACTCGTAGTTAATACAATAATTGTGAACACAAATTTAATTGATTTCATAATGGTTCTCCTTAAAATCCGAAAGCTAGTTGTAAGAAAATTCGGTCATCAGGTACGGATGTATGACTAGCTTCTTCGTTTTCAATTGAAGTACTTTCCGCACCTAGCTTTAATACTGCACTAGGTTCTAACCAATAATTTACACCGTAGTAAATTCGACTTCCGGTTTTCCCTCCATCTTCTTCAAAATCATGTTCAATACTGCCATCGAAATCAGATTCAATATCAGAGTAACGTACAACAAATTCAACAGGGTTTAACCACGACTTACCTAGTTGTCTAGCCTGCCAGGTTCCTTGAATGTACCATCCACTCTTATCGAAGTCTTTAACCCACTCTTCTCCATGCCCTTCCTCTTCGCCTTCTTCCTCTCCCTCGGTTTCAGCGGTAGAGCCAAAGATTTCTCCTCTCACACTGGAGTAACTTCCAACCCAGTTAAAGTCTATGTTATATGCGCTATAATTTAGATCTCCATCGTCACTATACGCCCCACTATAATAAGACATCCCTATTTCCCATTCAGGTAAAAACGCATAGGCTATTCTTCCCCCAAATGCCATAGAGTCATTGTTATCACCTTTTTTTGATTCAATTTCGACACCGCCACCATGGTCTCCTTCTTCCTGGCGTGGTCCGCTTACTGCGTAGAAATCAGTAAATATTCGTCCTGCATCACCTAAGATCCAGGTATTAGCGACATTAATTCCCGTATCATTCATGATACTAGTCACTCCACCTAAAGACCCGTTGCCTCCATGTCCGCCATAAATTCCCGGATTACTCACCGCTTTATTAATCCAGCTAGGATGTAAATTTGCACCAAATTGACCAAAAGGTAGTAAAAACTTACCCGCAGTAATAATGGTATTATCATTAAAGAAATAATGCATATTTGCATATTCAAGTTCTGTTTCAGTTTCCCCTTCAGCATTAGTGCTAAATTCTAACTCTGCTTCGATATGAATCTTTTCAGATAATTGAAACAAGAAAATAGGAACAAACCGTGCAACAACATTATTTTGAATATCATTGCCTTCTTCATCTTTCATATCTGGCTGGTATGCATAAGTTACGTCACCGTAACCAGCCAATGCTAAACGACCAATGTCTAAAGCAGAACTTTCTTGTGCGGTAGCAGTTGTCATCAAAGACATTGAAATGGCTGCTGCAACAGCCGATTGGAGAAGTACCTTTTTCATGGTATCACCTTAATATTTTGTTTAGGCGTGAGTTATTTCTCACACTGAGTTAATTTAAAAAATAAGAATTAGTTATAGAGCAAAAAGAACACACTTTGCTTTTAGTCAAAGCCATCTTAGTTTTCATGGTGCTCTAAACTTTTTTTGAATTAATGGAAGTCAGTTACCTAAAAATAGGCACACTGATCCCTATTAAGCGAATATTGGAGGGCGATACGGGTTAGATTGAGGTTGCGATATAAAGTTTTGAATTAAGCTTTTATTAGCCTTCGAAATTACAGGTAGAAAACCTGATATATTAATATCTTGAACTAATGAAGAGTTTGCCTGCCCTGTATAATCTGGCATACAATCACAATCTATACAGTGGCAATTATCCATTGTTTTTGAGTCATGATTAGCATGATTACTTTCAGATTTTTCTTGGTGCCCACCATCATGATGATCATGGATATTAACAGTATTGTTTAGAGATGTTAGTGCATTAGAAGTTATGGCCATTTCAGAACACAAATGAATAGCTGTAGCAAATACTTGTCCATTTACAGACAAATATATCAAAATATAAAATAGCCAATTCAAACGTTGCCCCATGGACAGTTTTATCCTCACTAGTATGTTACTTCACTATAAACTTATAGCATATTTATTCTGGTAATATTGATTGAAATCAAGCATTCAAACAATCCCTTAAAATAATTATGGTTACTCTCATTCATCATCCAATTAACCATGTGGTGCAGGTACAGACCAGAGAATTACAAATACGAGAGAAGCAGCTATGAACGCGCTCCCAATGATTTTTAGCCATACTCTCCCTGTTTTATTCTGGTATTTAAGCAATAGCATTATTGTAATTAGCGTCTGGACTAAGTAATAAAGAGCAAATCCTTTAGAAGCGAAGTTAATTATTTCAAAAACATTCGAAGTCCAGACCAAAATAATTGCTAAAATGACCACTAACATGTATCCCATATTAGTAGAAATTTTAGACTTGAGAAGCTCTCTAACTAGACCTCCACCACCGATTGTATCGGCTAGTGCAGCACTTAGTTGGCTTGCTGTTGCAGCAATTAAAAGCAGAATAGGTAAGACCCAAACAGCTTTGCCTAATGTATGGCTAATCGTAGTTTCATTTAATTCAACAATAGGAAATTCTAAAAATATTGGACAGGTTAAACCTATAAAAATGACATATAGTACGATTGCGATCCCTTGTGAATATTTGACTGCCTTTATACGTTGAGTTGCTGAATATTCTGCCCCCATAAAACGAGTTGTTTCGAACCCTTGTGTAACCATCAGCATTCCAGCCAGCATACTAATTATTTCGAATTTACTTAAACTCTGAGTAGCTGAATGTTCAAACCAAGCCTTACCTGTCGATATGTCATAAGTAAACAAAGCAACCAATACACCAACTATAATAGAAAGTTTGATGGTCACTGCATAAAGCTCTATAGCTTCTAAACCCTTCGCACCTCTAATCCAAGCTACAGCCATTATCGAAAGTAATACCGCAGTTGTGGCAACCCTTACAATATACAAATTTTCAATACCAAGGCGGTCAAAAACAAATGCAGAAAACAGACTGATATAAAAAGCGACAGATATTGCATATGCCCCTCCAAGAAACCATTGACCAACCTGTTCTAGCTTTGCAATAGATCCATTAGGGTTTTCAACTAAATATTGCTCAGCATGAAGTATGTTGAAGCGAATAGTAGCTCCCAAAGCTAATGAAAACAGTGATAAAACTACAATTCCAGCTAATGCCCACTTTCCCATAGTGGCATGCAGTAGTGGTGCAACAATTAAAAATCCACTGCCAATGATTGAGGCTAAAGGAGTTACGGTCGCCCTCCATTGTTGCGATAAGCGAAATCGTTTATTAAACAAAACTATAACTACAACTAATGAAAAGAAAATTGCAATACCGTTATGCAACATACTTCATACTCCTAAGATTAATGATGTTTATACCAGCCAGCTTTTTTAATGTCATTCCAAGAGGTATTTTGGTGACAAGCAAAACATTCTTCTACAGGTGCTTTGTGCTCCCCTGCAACCTTTGCAGATATCTTTTTAAAATGTTTCATATAGTGGCTAGGTGGTGCCTCATGGCATTGATTACAGTCGTTTGACTTGTTTGATGGGTGAACAAATGAAGATAGAGACCACTGTTCAGTGTTATGACATTGAACACAATCATCTGAAAACAACCCAAAATGCCTATCATCATTAGCATGACAAGTAGCACAATTAAGCAACGCTTCTTTTGTACTAACATGCGAATTAATAAGAAGCGGATCCACTTTTCGATTATCCGTTAACATTTCTTTAAAAAGTTTTTGCACTGCCGTACCTTGATCAAACGGGGTATTATCTTCAGGTAACATACGTAAACCTATATCAGAGAGTGCCTCATGGTCCATTGTAGATATGCGTGCTGCTTTTCCTTGATGTTCCATATGACATGAATTACATTCGGCTATATCGACATGAAACAAAGTAGGCTGACGCTGGATTATTTGAGTATCATTGGCATGGCAAACAACGCAATTTTCACGCGTAACCCCCGTTATTGGCGTATGGCAACTTTGACAATCATCTTCTAAAAAGGAATGGGCTTCACTTAAATCTCCAGGGATAACGGTCATTTCCCAATTTACATCGGGTAACTCACTCGAATGGTAATAGTGACTTACCAACGCAGCTATAATCACTGCTATAATTCCACCAAAAATATATTTGATCATAACCACCTCAAGCCAAAATAAATTTCAGCAGTTATATGAAAAATTATGAGCACATATAAGATCATGGAAATAGATATATGAAATTTTAACCACCGTTTGAACCAAAGCTTCGCTGTATCATGAATACGAATGCTATATTCAATATCTGATATTGCATCGACCAATCGCAAAATTCTTCTCTCATTGCTAGTTCGACCTAAGCCAAGACTAGATGAAAAGAGTGATGGAGAGTGTGAGTTTAAATCACTTGGAATAGCGTTAATATGTTTCGAACAAAATCGTTCATGCAGTTCAATTTGTTCATCTTTTAATTCATTTTTTAATTCTTCTTTTAGTTTTTTCTTATCTTTTAATTTTGACGATATTAAGCTAAGTATATATCGTCCAATGAAACCACTAATCGCAACTAGCATCATTAAGAGCACCAATAAAATACCAAGTAAACTATCAAAACGGTGAGCGCTATGTAGTAATCCTATGATTGGTCCTATCACTCCAGCATAGATATGCCAAACCAATAGTGTTGACATAGAAACCTTCTTGGTCACCCAGCTTTTTATTGATTTATTTCTCTTGATCACTAGGTAAATCAAAGGAAAAAACAACAAAAAGGCGGCTATTATTCCGAGCATGCTTCCACTAAAACTGCCTGGAAAACGTGGTGAACTGTGCCAAACAAATCCCCCCCATAACACGATCATCAGTAACACTAAACTGGCGACAATTGTCCGTTCTTGATTTGCCATCACTTTATACCTCTACCTTTACAGGGGTTTTGGGTATTGATTGACAAGCTAATACGTAACCATTTTCTTTATCATCATCCTCTAGGCCATCATCAACATCCATTTCTACTTGCCCTTCGAGTAACTTGACTTTACATGAGCCACAGCTTCCTGCTCTGCAAGAGCTATCAATATCAACATCTAAATTTTCCGCAACATCAAGAATGCTTTCTCCTTCGGCTGCTTTTGCATGTTTATTTGACTGAGTAAAGGACACTTCAAAACCATTATTAATTGCCTTATCTTTGATATTGGTATTTTTATCTAAATTCCTCTTGATAGGACTTTGTTGTTTATTTTCTTTCTTCACAGGGGTACTACCACCAAAAGCTTCAATTTTCACTCTTTCAGGCATCATACCTAACTCAATAAGCATGTTTTTCATAGCATCCATCATCGGTGGAGGCCCACAGATGTGAGCAGTTTTTTCCGATAGCTCTGGAACAAAGTCGTTTACCAATTGAGAAGTAAATCTACCTTGAGGTCCCATCCAAGCAGTTCCTTCAACTCGTGTCATGCTTACTAAGACATGTAAGTTTTTATGACGAGATTGTAAATACCTTAATTCTCGTTCGAAAATAAAGTCATTTGATGTTCTCGCACAAAAAAGAAAATAGATATTTCCTTTCCAACATGTAGAGGTTAAGTATCTGACAGCACTCATCATGGGGGTAATCCCAACGCCACCAGATACTAAGACAATGTTCTCTTCATTATTTCCGTTGAAGTAGAACTTACCATTAGGTGCTTTTATTTCAAGCGCATCTCCTATGTAAACGTTATCGTGCATGAAGCGAGAGACTAAGCCTTGCTCCTCTCTCTTTATTGTTACTTCAAAATAATCTCTCTGAGTGGGTGACGAGGCAATGGTATAAGAGCGTTTTATTACTTTAGGCTGATTAGGGATATTGAGAGAAAAAGTAACAAACTGACCTGGCTCATAATTGAATGGCAGAGGTTCCCCAGCTAAAGATGCCAATCTAATTGTTTTTACATCATGTGTTTCATTAAATATTCCGATGACATATACAGTACCTTTGAAAACGCCCTTTTTCTTTGAAGCGAAATTTGTAGATTCATTACTAGTAACCAATGCTCCATTCAACTCACTAGACTTATCAAACGTGGGGCTATTGTTTATATTTTCAGAAACTTCTTTCTTATTTTCATTGTCTATCACTTGAGGCTCCTTGACTGGAGCTACCTTTAATTCTTCTAACAGCGCAGATGCTCTTTTCATTTTAAAGGCGTATACCCAAATAAAAACAAACGCAAATAAAAACAAAATAGTCATAACACCAAAGTGAAGTATGCTTATTCCGAATATATTTGATTGCTCGCTTTTAGGCACTGTTGGTAATAGGTTCATTTGACTTTTAAACCATTGAAGAGCCACTCGTCTTGGTTCCTGCCCTTCTGCTATCGCCCTTTTGGTAGCTAAACCACTATTGTATTGACTTAAACCTTGCTCTATTTTTTCTATAGAAGATTGCATTTCAGAATAGTTTTGCTGACCATCGGCATTAGCTAACGACATAAAGCCGTCTACCATTATTTGATTACCTTTTTGCATTCTATTTATGGCTTTTTGAAGTACTTCATCGGCCAAGTGAGGAGGAAGTTTCGATAGACGCATTAATGTAGGGTAGAGATCTTTAGGCTTAGGTGCTCCCATTTGCTCCATCATTCCGTTCATCTTTTTACCCATTCCTGGGCCTTTAGACATAACAGAGGTTTGTGTTTGGCCAACACTATCAACAGATAAGTTACTCACACCGTCATTATTAGCTACGACAATATTTTTTTGAGTTGGTGAAACCGATGCAATTTGTGAATTCTTTGGGTGGTGACTCGCATGTTCATCTTTCCCTTGCTGGGCAAATGATACTAAGCAATAGAAATATAAAGTAACCCAAAGTGATAAAGTAATAACTGTTTTATTAAAAAAGAAATTCATTATAGACCTATCCCTTACTATCAAATTCTTTTGATATATTTATTTTTTTAATAAGTTCCACTTGTTGCGGCAATAAAACGTCTACAGATTGACCTACCATCTCGATAAATGATAATCGTAGTGCTGAATTGACAGATTCTATTTCTGAAAGAGTATCTCTAACCTCATTTAAATTAGGCATTCCTGAAGCGGTCTCTTTCCACAAACGCTTTTCGAGTTGTTCACGCAGAGTAACTTTTTCTCGTTGGGTAATTCCCCATTGCTGCTTTATGTTAAACAAGTGTTCAACCTGCCCTGAAGTCAGTTCAAGTTCAGATACATAATCTAAAAAAAAGTCGGTTTCACCAAGGTGATATAGGTGTGCTGCATCTTGATAGCCAGGTAAAACATCAGTCTTGGTAGATAACGAGCCTTGTTTTTCTGGTAAAGGTTTGGTCCCCATCATTGATTTGTTTTTCATCATCATTTTACACATTCTGCCCATACAGTTTTTTTTCTTGGTCATCATACCCATTTTATTTCGCCCCATTTTTTGGTTAAGGCTACTAGCGGTATCACCCTGATTATCTCCGATTGTTTCAATAGCATTTGAAGTACTTAATTTAACGTTTTCTCTGCTAGGCAAAGTTTGTAAATTTTTATCCATTTGCTGTAGTGACTTTTGAATGCTGGTAAAGTTTTTATCTTGATAACTCTTTGATTGATTTTCTACAGTTGGCTCTGCTGCACTTATGCATGAAGGCAACAAGGGAATAAAAATAATTCCAATGTAATTATATATTTTATATTTAGTAAATTTCATTTTTGTACTCCATTAGTGCTAGATTCATAACTTTTTTATTTAAATGATTTTGAAGAAAAATAATCTATTCAGGCATGTGCATAATTTTTTCCAGCTCTTCCATATTTATCAATTTATTTTCTGGTAAATCTATATAACGTGTTGAATAATATAAGCATGTTCCCTTTACTTCTTTCCTCAATAACTCTTCCCTTTCAGAAGAATCAATTTTCCTTTTGAGCAACAGAATAAAGTCATCTCCAAATAGCCTAAATACAAGGTGGTTTTCTTCAAATTTTTGAAGAGAATTTACAATTTCTATAAGCTTCTCATCACCCTTATTCCAGCTATGTTCTGAGTTATATTTAGAAAAATTATGTACTCTAATTAGCAGTGCATACCGATATTTTTTTAATTCTTGTTTTTGTTTTGACAATAAAAGCTCTAAGTACCTTTGATTGTATGCATGTGTCACATTATCTTTATAGAAATATGAGAAACGTTCATGCTGTAAATCCGACTCTGGTAGCTGAGATATCTTGCGATCGGTATTAACCTTAGATAAGACATTAATCGCAGACTGAACAATTACAGGGTTAAATTGCTGCCCACTTAGTTTAGAAATTTCTTGAATTGCTTCTTGTACAGATTTTCTACCTTTATAAATTCTATCTGTGGTCATGGCATCAAAGCCATCAGCAACCGTGAGAATTTGAGATAAGAAGGGAATCTCACCTCCTTTTAAACCTTGGGGATAGCCAGAACCATCATAATATTCATGATGATGTCGAACTATTTCTGCTAAATCTTTATAGATAGATACTTTAGAGAGAATTTCATAACTGGTTGTTACATGGTTTTTAATAATTTTATATTCTAAATCACTCAACTTACCCGGCTTTAATAAAATAGAGTCTGGCGTAGATATTTTACCTATGTCATGTAGCATCGATGCTCTGTAAAGTAGCTCTTTTTTAATACTCGAAACATTTAGCTCTTCAGCAAGTAACATCGCATATTTTGCAACTCTTCGGGTGTGACCAGCGGTATAGCTATCTCGTTTCTCTATTATATCGACTAAATTAAAAACACTTTCTTCATAACTTCTTAGTTTTTTACTTACTGCACTACTGGTTTTTTTATAGCCGTAAATGATTGCAGCTATACCTAATACCCAAATTATTCCTATGTTTCGAATCATAGTCCATGCGTGTAAATACGCTTCTGAAAGATATTGATTCATATTCACCGAAACAAAAACACCTCCAAAGTAACCACCCTTTTTCTCAAGTCCTACTAGACTGCAAATTTGACAGTCTTGATCTACAGCTCTTGGCTCTACAGCTCTTAAAAATGAGCTTTGACCTTTCTCATCAATAAAATAAGTTGTCTCGTTTCTATCGATTAAGACACCGAGTAGTTTTTTTTGCCATTCATCTAAAAAAGTATTTTGGTTACTAACATTTGAATTTTCTTGTACAAAGACTAGAGAAACTTTTGGTTTCTCTATACCAAGTTCAATAGATACGACGCCACTATTAGATTCAAGTCCTTTTAAATCAAATTGTCTTGATAAGCTCATATCGTTAATTTGGTAGTCACTTATTAATAGTTTTATCGTCGCATCAATGTGTTCAATTGCAGAAAAAGCATCATCTTTAGCATTTTTAACCGCACTTTTTTTTGATGATATGATTAAGTTTACAGTTAGCGTTGTAACAATAATTGTCCAGAACACCACAACGGTAAGTGCAACTTTCTTTAACGGTTTCATTTTAATAATCATGCTGCATCATCCAGTTCCAATAGCATCATGCAACCAAAGATAATGAATATTTGTGGACGCAAACAATTCCGTCATATGAACTAACAACTAGTAAAAATTCATCTTCATATATAACCTCTCCTGCTTCATAAAGATGAACGCACTCCACGGCTTCTATATGTTTGGCATTCCAAAAGAGGTTATTTAATTTAAGAATTAAACCCAAAAAACCAAAACTGCGAAGCTTGCTGTTAATGTCTAATGTTGGTTGCTTCCAATCTAGTAACCGCTCTCCTATATCTATTCGTGGAAAATATGAATAATCAGTTTGAGGCTTAGCATTTTTATAATGACATTCGACATCCGAAAGAAAGGTCTTTATCAAATTGACAGCTTCAATATGCATTTTGACCATTACAGTTGTGATGGATTCATTTGTTTGAATGGGGACATCAGACTGAAGAATCACGTCTCCACCATCTACCACATTCGTTAACTTATGAATTGATACACCTGAATGTTCTGGATACTTTAATAAGTACGGTAATGGAGTTGGCCCCCTGCCTTTTGGCAACCTTGATGGGTGTATGTTAATCGCATACTTAACACCTGTTTCAGGTAATATATGCAGATACTCAGCTACTATGAACATTTCTACACCCATAGAAATCAAATGTTCAAGCTCTTCACTCATAGGCTTATTTTTGAATAAGGGAATTTGATGTGTTTCGCACAATTTTGATATAGCCGAAGACGTAAAATCGGGCGAGTTAATGTAAACTCTTTCAATTTCAAAGCCGTCCTTAATTAAATATTTTAAGCACGAAGAAAACATATTATTGCCAAAGTAAACTATTCTCATAATCCGAACCTCAACTCAAAAAAAACGGTGTGATAATTATCAATAGGACCTAAAGTGACGTTAAACTCGTAAAAACCTGAGTACTTTTTCTTCTCTATTTTTTTCACTTAAAAGTCCTATTCCATTCATTTGAAGGCTTAAACAAACCAGTCATCATGCCGTGTAGTTTTAAACAATTATCACTTATTATCTCTACTAGACGAGTGGGTATGCACAACCTTCCAGTTACCATTTATTTTGCGAAATAAGAATGTTTGAAATCCTTTTTTGTCGAATGTTTTGCCACTTTTATTCACTTTGCCCTTTATACGTGTGTCAGCAATTGCCCACGCAAAAGATTTATCATCGCCCTCAAAGTGAACTTCTATTTCACTAAAACTCAATTTTAAGTATTCCAAAGCATCCTTTTCAGGCTCTACGTGATGCTCTACTAGCGAATCTAACCCTGCATTTTGTCCTCCTCCTTCGATATAACGTGCCCCCTCAAAATCTAAAAAGTTACGTCGAAACGGCAATCCATCACCATTTTCCCAGCCATACTTGATGCTTTTAATCACATCAACAATCGCCTTTTTGTCTTTATTACTATGATCTCTATCATCATGAGCCACAGCCGATATACTGATGATAAGTGCAATAAAAGTTGCAATAAATTTTCTCATTTTTAACCTCTGAATTATTAAGTTTAAATTAATGGGACCAATGGATATGAGCTATTTTCCATTTCCCATCTTTTTTCAAAAGCACCATACTTTCCATGCCTTCACTGTTCACTTCTTTTCCTTTAAACTCTCCAGTCAACTTTGTTCTAGACATAGAAAAAGCTGTCTGTCCTACCTCTCTTACTTCATGTTCAAGTATTTTTACTTCAAGTTGAGCCAAATATTTCATGTCAGCCAGCATGTGGTGGTTTGCATAATCATCGGCTGAGCGTTCAACTCTACCTCCTTCATAAATGATGACATTATCAGCTAAAAATCCGCGTGCTTTACTCTTATCGTTGGCCTGTATAGCTTGATGAAATTGCATAACAACCTTACCTGCACTACTTGTTAGCACAGGCAATTCATCACGTTTATTCGCACTATTTCCTTCGCTTTTATGAGCGGTTACAACATTACTCATGGTTAAGAACATTAACGAAACTGTGGTTAGCATTATTGAAATTTTTTTCATTTTGTTTCTGTCTTTCCTCATTAATCTATGGCTGTTAGTACTTGATATTGCTCAGGCGTTAAAGTCGGTAATCGCTTAATAAAAGCAACCATGGCCCATATTCTTTCATCACTGTGAGTTTTACCCCAAGCTGGCATCCCTGAAGCTTTTATGCCGTGTTTAATCACCCAAAAATTCTGCCTTGCAAGCTCTTCATCAGTACCGTGTTGATGAGTTTCATGCGAAATACTTAAATTAGGTGGTTGAGGATACAGCCCAATGCTCATATCACTTTCTTCTAATCCAGGTTTTAGATGACAGCTTGAGCACATATATTCATAATCTGCTCCTCCCATTAACAACAACTCAGGACTTTCCAAATCAGGTACTTTGATATGTTGAGCCGATTTCTTTATGGATGCCTCCCTAGTTTCTTCAAGAAGCCAATAAACAATATCACTGTGAGGTTCATCTGCGGCTACATTCACTATCCCTGAATACATGACAGTGGCTGCACTAGCTCCTCCCAATAGCAATAATATCAATAGAATTTTAAGAGCTTTCATAACAATTCCTTACTTTAAAAGTCACTTAATACGAGCTTCAATTAAGTGACTTTTAATATTTAATTAATGGTTCTGGTGATCATCATTATTAGCTTTTTTATTTTCCTTTTTTTCCATTTTACTGTGATCCATTCCTTTCATTTTACTGTGATCCATTTCTTTCATTTTGCTGTGATCCATTTTCTCCATTGAAGATTTTGATTGCTTCATACACTTTTTCATCATTGCAACTGCAACAGGGTCTTTCATATCCATCTTGCTATGATCCATTTTGCTACAATCAGCTTTTTCTGCTTTTTTTGCATGCATTTTCGGATCATGAGCGGATGCATTCATTGATAAAGTAATTGCTGGTACTAATATCAAAGCGATTTTGCCTACAGTTTTAATAAAGTTAGTTTTCATGGTTTTCTCCTACGTTAGTGATTAAGGTTAATTTATATAAATTCATCGAATGCAATATTAGTTGCATCAACATTCTTAGTTTTCAAAAGATTTATCGTTGCCGACATCATATTCGGTGGGCCGCATAGATAAAATTCAACACCATCAATTTGACAAATTTTGTTAATATTTGATGTGAGTAAATCTTGAACATACCCCTTTGCTCCTGACCAGTTCTTATGCGGCCTAGACAAAACAGGGTAGTAATAAAAGTTTGGATATTTTCTAGAAAGCCTGTAAAGCTCATCTTTATATAACAAGTCTTCCTCAGTTCTAGCACCATAGAAAAAATATATACCTCTAGTTTCCTTTCTTTCTTTTTGGTGGAAGCACAATTGCTCTTCAATCAATGATTTCAATGGTGCCATTCCAGAGCCTGCTCCGATAAGCATCATTGTTTTATTACTTGAAGGTTTAGCGTGAAAATCTTCAAATGGACCAGCCGCTTCTATTGTTTGCCCTAGCCCCAAATTGCATATGTAGCTAGAACCTACACCGGGATATATACTTTTATTTGGAGCATTTTGAATTTTGACGGTAAACTTTAACTCGTTAGTACCAGCTTCAATCTGCCCATCACCATTAGCTAGAGAATAGCTTCGACTACAAGCTTGATGCTCATACTCTAAATACTCAATATCACGCCAATAGTATTTGAAAGCGTCAGGAAGACGCGCTGGTATAGATATTCCTTTAGCTGGTGGTATATAGAAACGAAGATGAGCACCTGCTTTGAATTTTAATTTCTCACCACCAAGCACTGTAAAACGTAACTCTTTGATATAGGGACTAATAAACTCACTATGCGTTAATTCAAGAAGGTATTTTTTGGCTTTAGTAACGTCAATTAATGTTAACCTCTTAGTTTCTGTTGCATCATGTTGACAAGCCAATCTGTAACCTTGTTGCAATTGTTCCTTTGTTAAAAGTACATGCTCTGCTGAAGTGACTTTAACACTGCTATCAAGACGTACTTTACATTGGCCACAAGTCCCGCCACCGCCACAGGTTGATGACAAAGCAATATCATGATCAATTAAACCGTCAAGTAAGTTGGTATTAGTAGTTAAATCGAATTCCCCGATAGGCTCCAGATCTTTATCAAATAGCGCCAAAGTTCGACTTTTGTTGCCAAAGCGAACTTTGTATTGACCATTAAAGAGCAGCTCAATAGTCCAAATAAAGCCAGTTAAGGAAAAGAAAAGCGTGAAAAGAGAAAATAAAATGATTTGAACATTATTGAAGCTTCCTTCAGTGCCATAATCCATAAAGTGAAGCATAAAGAAAATATCAACAAACCGTTTATCATCATTACTATGTTTAATTATTCGACCAGAACCAGCATCAATATAAACGCTAGTTTGAATATAATCAGCATAGTTAACTTGCCACACTTCATTTTGCTCACGAGGTATATCTTCATATGGAGGTGATAATTTAACTGCATTTTTAATCACACCTTTACCATTGTAGGAAGATTGGGCCAGTTTTCTAACCATAGTTTCATCAATAACGACTGGCTCAGCGGTGTACGCATCAACCAAAGAGTAGTCATTGTCAAAATGGCTATATAAACCTTTATTATGAGTTAACAAATAGTAAGGGTGCTCTAATAGTGATATTTGTTTTAACGATACGACTTGTTTTGATTGAGATAAGACAAGCTGTGGTTCAACTAACCTATTAATATCAACTTGGGCAACAACGGGAGTTTGTTTATATTGATTTCCTGAAACCTTTTGATGATCCATCAAATTAAAATATAAGCCTGTTCCTAACCATACTAGTAGTTGTAGGCCAACCAACAAGGATAGCCACTTATGTAACTTTTTAAGGAATAACATTATCTAGCTACTCCCATACTTTTATCTAATGTATTTTTTGCTCTGTTTTTGAAAATAACAAAGTAACTCAATACACCACCAGTAATTGCCGCAAAAATAGAAAAAAGTATGAACCAAAAAAGTAGTTTATTACTTGGATCTTCTTCTTCGTAATCCATGACATGCAAACTAAACATCAAATCAAAGATTCGCCAAAATTCATGTCGCTTACTGACAAGCTTTCCTGTTTGAGCTGAAACATATATCGACGGACTGCCAAAATCATCAAAGTTAACCCGCCAAGCAGGTAATGCTCGACGGCTTAATTCAAACGGTGGATTTTCTGTAATCAATTCAGACTCAAGGACCGCACCATCACCACTGTAATAGTGTTTTGCAGCGCTAATAGCTACGACTTTGTTTAAGGGAGAAATCTTCTCCCCATTACTAGCATTTACAACATATTTTTCGTCATGCTCTGTAAAACGATAAACGGCTTGGTCTATAAAAACTTCTACGGCAATGTTTTTTGCGTCAGGATATTGCTTAGCTAATGCAGATAATGGGTAAGTAATTTCATCCACATTAACTTTAGTTTGGTGATTAACCACCAAACTATCACCATGAATATAGTCAATATCAAAAATAACCATATAGGCACCTGATATCGACCAAATCAAAAACTGCAAGCCTAAAAACAACATCAACCACCGATGAAGTTTCCGGCTAACCTTCAACGTTTTCATGATCTATGCCTTGCTCGAAACATTTTTAATCGATGACGAACGCCACAAATAAAATAATGCAGGTAGAACAAGTAAAGTTAAAATCACCGCACTTAGCATTCCACCAACCATAGGTGCTGCAATACGACTCATCACTTCAGAACCAGTACCTGTGCCATATAATATTGGCAATAAGCCAACGATTATAGCTGCTGCGGTCATCATGACAGGACGTACACGTAAGCCTGCACCATGTAACACCGCTTGAAGCACATCAGCCTTCGTTGTTGAAATATCCTTTGACTGATGATCATTAATCATTTCGTGATAAGCCTGATTCAAATAAACCAACATAATCACACCTATCTCAACAGCAACCCCCGCTAGCGCGATAAAACCAACACCTACAGCGACAGAGAAGTTGTAGCCTTGGATATACATCAACCAAATACTACCCACCATAGCCAAAGGTAGAGTTCCCATGATCATTGCCACTTCAATAACATTTCTGAAGTTCAGATAAAGTAGAATAATAATAATGAACAAGGTTAACGGCACTACATAAGTCAATTTAGCTTTGGCACGTTGCATATACTCATATTGACCAGCCCACGCAATTGAGTAGCCAGCAGGAAGTTTTAGCTTATCTTCAACAACCTTTTGTGCATCAACAACGTAACTACCAACATCCACACCTTCAATATCGACAAATGCCCAACCATTTAATCTTGCATTTTCTGACTTTATTCCCGGAGGGCCGTCTTCAACGAGCACATTCGCAACATCGCCTAATGAGATCCTTTGCCCATTTGGTGTCACTATTGGTAGCAAAGATAATGTTTCAGGCGAATCACGATAGTCTTGTGGGTAACGTAAACTCACTGGATAGCGCTCTAAGCCTTCAACAGTTTTGGTGACATTCATACCACCAATGGCCGTAGCAACAACCTGCTGAATTTCGCTAATATTTAAACCATAACGAGCTGCTTTAGCGCGTTGTATATCAACTTTAACGTAACGCCCACCAGCTACACGCTCTGAATATACTGATGCTGTTCCAGGTACATCTTTCAAAATAACTTCTAATTGTTTACCGATGTCCTGAATTACCGATAAGTCAGGTCCTGCGACTTTAATACCAACAGGTGTCTTAATACCCGTAGCTAACATATCAATACGTGTTTTTATTGGCATCACCCACGCATTAGTTACCCCAGGGAGCTTAACTAAACCATCTAGCTCTTTTTTCAAACTCTCAGTAGTAACACCTTCTCGCCACTCTGAACGAGGCTTTAATTGAATAAAAGTTTCAATCATTGTTAAAGGCGCTGGATCAGTAGCAGTTTCCGCTCTACCTACTTTACCAAACACAGTTTTAACTTCTGGAACTGTTTTAATCAGCTTATCCGTTTGTTGTAACAGTTGACGTGCTTGCCCTATCGAAATACCAGGATAAGTTGTAGGCATATACATTAAGTCACCTTCATCAAGTGGAGGGATAAATTCACTACCAATCTTGTCAAGTGGATATATACCAATAGCAAGAACTGCCAATGCTGCTACTAAAGTTGTCTTTGGAAAACGTAATACCGTTTTTAGAGCAGGCATATAGATAAAGGTTAAAAAGCGATTCACCGGGTTTTTATGCTCAGGTAAAACCTTACCCCTTATAAAATACCCCATCAGTACAGGGACTAATGTAATCGCTAATGCCGCTGATGCTGCCATTGCATACGTTTTAGTAAAGGCAAGTGGAGCAAACATTCGCCCTTCTTGAGCTTCCAAGGTAAAAACAGGAACAAAACTCACCGTAATAATTAACAAGCTAAAGAATAGAGCAGGACCAACTTCACTGGCCGACTCCACTACTATTTTCCAGCGGTTTTCATTAGTTAACGGTGTTTTTTCCATGTGCTTGTGCATATTTTCAATCATTACAATAGCACCGTCGATCATGGCACCAATCGCAATTGCAATCCCTCCTAGCGACATAATATTCGCATTAAGACCTTGCATATGCATAACGATAAATGCCGTCAATATCCCTACAGGTAAACTCACAATGGCGACTAGTGACGAGCGGACATGAAATAAGAAAATGATACAAACTAGCGCCACAACGCCAAATTCTTCTAATAGCTTATAAGCTAAGTTATCAACAGCCCTTTCAATTAATGCAGAGCGATCATAAACAGGAACAATTTCAACCCCTTCAGGTAAACCTTTCTTCAGTTGCTCTAGCTTTTCTTTAACACCATTAATGACTTGCTGAGCATTTTCTCCAAAGCGCATAACGACGATACCACCAACAGTTTCTCCTACACCGTTAAGCTCAGCGATACCTCGACGCATTTGTGGGCCAGTCCCAATATCTGCAACATCTTTTAGTAATAGAGGTGTGCCATTTTCATTTACTCCTAAAGGTATATTCTCTAAATCTTCAACACTTTTGAGATAGCCAGTTGCTCTAACCATGTACTCGGCTTCTGCCATTTCAACAACAGATGCCCCGATCTCTTGGTTACCTTGCTTAATAGCCATTTGAATATGTGAAAGAGGGATCCCAAATGCTCTTAATTTTTCAGGATTAATTCTTACTTGGTATTGCTTAACCATACCGCCAAGTGCAGTAACTTCTGATACGCCAGGGACAGTTTGCAATTCATATTTTAAAAACCAATCTTGTAAACTGCGCAATTGACTTAAGTCTTGTTGACCCGTTTTATCAACTAAGGCGTATAAATATACCCAACCTACGCCTGTAGCATCAGGTCCTAATTGCGGTCGTGCATTGCTGGGTAAGCTAGGGGCTACTTGACTTAAATATTCAAGTACTCGCGAACGCGCCCAATACAAATCTGTATCTTCATCAAAGATGACATACACGTAAGAGTCACCAAAAAAAGAATAACCTCGAACAGTTACAGCGCCAGGAACTGACAGCATTGCAGTAGTCATCGGATAGGTAACCTGGTCTTCAACAACTTGTGGGGCTTGACCAGGGTAACTTGTTTTAATAATTACTTGCACATCAGATAAATCAGGCAGTGCATCAATAGGCGTTTTATTAACAGAATATAAACCAATGCCTACGAGTAAAAAGGTAGCGAGTAATACAAAAAATCGATTACCAACGGACCAACGTATTATAGAAGCAATCATAATAATCTAACTCCTATATTAGTGGTTTGAATGATCAACAACAGGTGCTTCTAATCTAGAAGTTTCACCCTGTTCATCACCTTGCCCTAGTGGGGCAATTTCAAAAATTACAAAATGTTCACCACGCACTTCAAAAGTAAACTTAACTTCCATCCCCTCAGAAAGTCCTTCAAGGCTAACATTGTGCCCTGTAATGAAATCTAAAGTAGCCGCAGGTCGCCCCCATTTTTCAATAGCAGTTCGACTAATGTTAACCATTCCATGATCAATCATTAACGAATTAATTGTTCCAGTAACTGTCGCTGACGAGTCATCTGACACTTCTTCAGTTACTTGGCTTGTATCACTTTCACTCATGTCGTCAGGAACATGGATGTTGCTAATTTTATAATCACCATTATCTTCTTTTGTCACTTCAACATGTAAACTCATTCCTTCACTAAGTAATGAGAAATCGACACTGTCCGATGCTATGAAATCCATCGTCATTTCTGGCCATTCCCATTCAGGTATCGCCTCATGAGCTAAAGTTAACATTTTATGATCTGCCATCATGCTCTCTATAGAAGCTTGAACCCAAACAGAAGAAGGCATTGAAGCATCCGCTTCATCAACATCGCTATTCATTCGCTTGAAGTCTGAAGATTTACTCGATTCTGAATCTAATAAGAACTGTGCAGAACTAACAACTTTTTCCCCATCACGCACCCCTTCAAGTATCTCAACACTTTCGCTATCGTATCGACCTACAGATACTGCAACCGATTTAAAACTCCCCTCACCTAAGGCGAGAACAACTCTATCTTGGTTTCCTGTTCTAATAAGTGCTTCTTTAGGGATCAATAAAGCTTGTTCGTCACCTGTTGTGTGAATCGCAATTTGAGCAAACATATTTGGTTTGAATTCGCCTTCTTCATTTTTAAAACGAAGACGTACTTTCACAGTACGAGTTTTTGCATCTAGTGTTGGGTAAATATAATCAACTTGTCCTTGCCATTTTTTTCCTGGTAAGTAATCAAGAGTCATGGTTACTGGGGTGCCTGTTTTGACTTGACCCGCTTGGCGTTCAAAGACTTCAGCTTCAACCCACACTTCCGATAAATCACCAATTGACATTAAAGTAGAGCCAGGCTTAACAAAAAATCCTTCACGTATTTTTAAATTTTCCACCACGCCATTTTGTGGAGAATAAAAAGTAATTGTTTGCTGTACTTTCTTTGTTTTCTTAAGTTTTACTATTGATGATTTTGGAAGTTGTAATGCTGACAATCGATTTTCAGCAGCACTAATTAATCGGCTATTTTTACGATCTAATGCCAATAATAATTCTTCTTGGGCATTAACTAATTCAGGGGAATAAATTTCATAAAGGGGTTGCCCTTTCTTAACAGGATCTCCAATAGCCTTAACATATAGCTTTTCAATCCATCCTTGTACTCGTGGATGGATATGAACTAACTTATCTTCATCATAAGTAACATAGCCAACTGTATTTATTTCGGTGTGCAATGATTTATAACTAACTATTGCCGTTCTTACACCGAGGTTATTTACAACATCAGGAGAGATACGAATGGTTCCGGGACCTTCATCAGGTCCTTTACCACCATCGTCGTATACAGGTACTAAATCCATACCCATTGGTGATTTCCCTGGCTTATCTCTTTTGTAGTTCGCGTCCATTGGAGCTACCCAATAAAGCGGCTTCTTTTCAGCCGTTACAACAGAGCTTGCTTCTCCACTATTTGTCGGGGCCATAAAACTATAAACCCCAAATGTTAAAAAGCCACCGATAACCATGCCAATTACTATTGGCTTAATATTGTTGTTCATTTTTCTTCTCCCGAAATAACAGTGAAACCACTATTATTTGATAAATTCATATTATTGTTACTAACGACAGGATCTATGCTGCCTATAAAAAGGTAATTAAGTTCTAGTAATAACTTCTGCTCTTCTACATTAAGCGTTAACTCATCTATTTCCGCATTTAATACAGCGATTCGTGAACGAACCACTTCGGCAAAATCACCATCATCATTGGTGTAGGCTGTTAACGAAGCTTCAGCTTGGTCGTGGATTTGAGGCAGTAGCTTGTCTTTGTATAAGTTCTGTCTATCTTTCAATCGAAGTAAGCGCCCTTTGGCACTGGAGTATGATGCGAGTAATTTTCTCATCAATAATAGTTTTTCAGTTTTTATTGCTTCTGTTTTTGAAATAGCTGACTTAACTTCTTTGTCCTGTCTATTATCTGTAAAAAGCGGCAAGTCAAAAGTAACCCCTACAGAGAACAAGTCCGCTCGACTATTTCCCATTGGATCATCATCACGGTAACCATAACTAGCATTTACTCCCCACTCAGGTTTGTATTTTTGCTTTGCCAATTTGATTCCAGTTTTTGTTGATTTAATTTTCTTTTCAACTGCAACAAGTGAAGGGTGGTTAGCAATATACTTAGCCAGTTCACTAGGGCGTAACCAGCTATTATTTAGAACTATATTGCTATTTACTAAGTCAATCTGAGGCAATTGCTTAGTCAAAACAATATTATGGAGCTGAAAATCATCATCTACATAAGTTTCACTTTGAGAATTATTCTCAATAGAAAATTCTGCTAACCATTGAGACAACATACCTTCAAAGCGGTTTTGTTGTTGACCTAAAACATCTAACCGATCTTCTAACCTTGTAAGCTCTAATTGCGCTCTTACGATATCTTGCTGTCTTGTTTTACCTAAAGCAGACGAATAACTTGCTTCTGCAATATCCGCTAACTGTTCAAAAAGCGCTCTGTTTTTTTCAATTAAAGCAATACTTTCTTGAACTCTGTATGCATTCAACCAAAGGCTACCAACAGTAACAGCTACTTTGGATTCTCGATCTTTTCGTTGATACGGGAATGATTCACTTTCAATCTTGAGTTGTTCTCGCTTAATCAATAATGTATCCCCACGAGGAAACATTTGAGATATACCCACTTTCGCTTGAGTCATACCCTCTTGCCCGAAATCAAACCCATTAACAGGTAAGTTTGCTAAACCAAGCGAAACTTTTGGGTCTGGTAATGTACCTACGGCTGTACTCATCGCTTCAATAGCAGCTTGCTTATGAATATTTCCCGTTAACCATGGGTCATTCTTCTGCGCAGACTTGATAGCTTTTTCAAAAGTTAAGGCTGAACTAGAAGTAATAGTAGGAATATCAGCAGAATTTGCAGTTAGCACTGTAAGAGCTAACATACCTGCACAGCATTTCACGCTTAAACTTCTGATATCTTTTAATTTATTCATTAAAACTGCTCCTCATAAGATTGAACGCTGGCATAGACCTCATAAGCGCCCCCTTTCTTAAGTAATAACACTTTATAAGGTTGAAATTTATCCCCTACTTCCATACCGGGAGTTCCCGCTGGCATTGCAGGAACAGATAATCCAATAACATCGTCAGCGTGTTTTTCTTTTAAAAATTTATGAATAAATTTGGCAGGAACATGCCCTTCAAATGCATAACCATCTTTTGATATAGCGGTATGACAAGAACGGTATCGAGGCTCTATTTCTTTCTCTTCTTTAACCGCTGTAAAATTTTGATAATTATGGACTTTTGATTCGAACCCTTGCTCATTTATATGGCTAACCCATTTTTTGCAGCAACCACATGTAGGACTCTTATAAACCTCTAAAAGAATAGGATGAGGTTTAGCATTTTGTGTTTTAGATGAAGTCACTGAAACTTCTTCTTTTGAACAACTTGCAATAGCAATGACTAAAGTAAAGGCTGCAACAGCCTTTAACGTGAATTTTTTGGAAAACATAACCCCCCCAAAGGGATATCAATTAATATTTGAATTGATTAGGTTATTCTTGATTTTGCTTAAAAATACTTAAACGCAGAGATCAAAAAGCCTAATACAGATAATTTTCATATAAGTGAGCCAAATTTTAGGCACAATTATTCTGTATTTAGCTTAGTATTGGAGGTCTATATAGAGATGATGATGATTGACTTTGAGCCAAGTTTGAATATGAGAATATTTTTGATGATAAATCAATAAAGAGACTGTCACCTGTGTCTTTCATTAGTGTAGCGATACTTGAGCAACCCCCAGTAAAACAACTACAACTTTTCACACAACAGTCATCTTCTGCTTCATCTGAATCATCAGATGAATGACTCATCATTGAATGGTCACTATGGTCCATCATTGACATATTTTGCATTTGCTCCTGCCCACTATTTCCCTTCATACTCATCATATGATAAGACATAACAGTAGACGCAACCGCTTGACCAACAAAGGTCAAACAGACTAGCAGTACCATTAATGTTTTAGAGAAATTAGAATTCACAGCTAACCAACAAAATATTTCAATTAATTACATACTCGCATAACAAGCTCTATTTTTCAACAAATTAATTTTAAAAAAGTGAATGACTTGGTAGCCACTTACAAGAAAACATTAATTCTATTAAAGTCTTTAATATCCGATCATAAGACTACGATTATCATAGATATTTGATGCTTCTAAAATATTTCCCTCTCAAAAGTTTACAGATAGTTTTCATTACGTGAACTAATTCATAACCATCAATGCCTGCCAAGTGTAGTCAGCGACTTAAAATATACTTTGAGGTTTATAGCAATCCAATAAATTGAAGCTTAACGTCTAAACATAATAATCTCTGAAAATAATTTCTCTGTGCTCATGTATGTTTTTAATATTACAATTCAAAACTTAGCTTCTGAGTTAACCTGTAGCAATTCACCACTCATCGTCATCAAGAAATAAATTACTTTATTGTTGTCTTTATTAAATGCACTGACTTTGTAGCGATTATCCTGAGCTGCATATAGCTTAAATTCTTCCGTAGTTAGAGCCTTCCAACTTTCATCTAACTTACCAACCTTGTAGCCCAAATCCTTAAAGGTGAGTTTCTGCGTTACTTTGATGGCTACTTGTATCGCGTCTTTTGCACTGCTCATTTTGTGATCACCATGCGCAAATGCTATTCCTGTATTTAACATTAAACCGACAAATAGCATTACGATTAAATTTTTCATTTATGACTCCACTAAACTTTCTAAATAAACACTGATAATAAAAGATGATTATTTGAGTCCATGCTCAACATATTCACCATTAACTATTAATTGGACCTTTACAGGAGCATCTGAGGTGTTCTTCCAATACCAACCGTGTGAGCCTTCAAATGGTGCGGTAAAGCTCCCCTTCATTTCATCTGATGTTGCTATGGCATAACTTTCAAAATACCCAGTGGTGTCCCCTTTTGGCTCACCATGTAAATCGAAATACAAAACAGAGCCATCGGTTATCCATTCATAAGTCAACTTTTGATATTGCTCCATCGTAAATTTGTATTCAACGCCTCTTCCCGCAGGAACAACAACCTCAATTGTTTCAGTGGTAGCCTTACTCGTGGTAGTTGATGGCTCAGTTGAAGTCGTTGCTTGTGCATTATTAAATACGGTTAAACCAAGCTTATTACCCATGCCCGTTGGGTCAATATTATATTCTGCTGGCAATATCACTGTGATTAATGTGATAACAGCAAAAACAAAACTAAATATTGTGTATTTAAGTAATTTACTATTGGTCAATGTTACTTCCTGCGTATTTACTGCTTGAGTGTTAGTTTGTTGCATGTTTTTCTCTTCTCTTAATTCTTTATTTTCGTTAATTAACTGACTGTAAAATTTCGTTTAGCTGATAAAGTAGCCTGTTAATTGAAAGCCAATCAACATAAACCCAGCACTCATCAATAAGCAGTTGGTATTGGTCGCAAAGCGATTAAAACTATTGTGCTTTCGCCAGTAGTTTATCAATAATAAAATAAATGCTAATGCACTGAACTGCCCCAATTCAACACCAACATTAAAAGCAATTAAATTGGCAATTAATCCGTCTGACGGTAATTGAAATTCTTGAAGTTTAGTAGCTAAACCAAAACCATGAAATAAGCCAAAAATCAGTACCGCAGTTTTGGGATTAGGCGTAAAACCTATTGTTTTCTTAAAGCCGCCTAAGTTATCAAAACCTTTGTAGACAACAGAAAGTCCAATAATGGCATCGATTAAATAAGCATTTACCTGAATGTCATTAATAACGCCAAAAAGTAATGTTAGGCTGTGCCCTAAGGTAAACATACTGACATAGAGCAAGACATCACGACTCTTATATAAAAAGAACAACACACCGACGAGGAACAATAGGTGGTCATACCCAGTAACCATATGTTTTGCACCTATATATAAAAATGGAATGATCTGCACTCCAGTATTGCTTTGTAAAAAAGCACGCGTTGTTTCATCTACGCCATGAGCAAATGCTCCCACGGGCAACAATATGGAAATTAGAGCGATAAGGCTGATTAAGCCGTATCGCTGGGAATAATTAAACATTAACAGTTTCCTTTGTGTGGGGTGTTTTAGTAAAGATTTCTTTGTGGCTATGTAATAAACGATATAAAGCAGGAAGCACAAATAGCGTTAAAATTGTTGATGATATAATCCCACCAATGACCACTGTAGCAAGTGGGCGTTGCACTTCTGAGCCAATTCCTGTGTTAAGCGCCATTGGTACAAAGCCTAGCGATGCAACCAGCGCTGTAGTTAATACGGGTCGAAGTCTAGTCAGCGCACCATCAATAATGGCGGTATCTAATGCAACACCTTCTCGTCGAAGTTCTCTGATAAAGGACACCATAACTAAACCATTTAATATTGCTATGCCTGACAATGCGATAAAGCCAACGGCTGCCGAAATTGAAAAGGGAATATCCCGTATTAATAAAGCGAAAATACCGCCAGTCAACGCTAAAGGAACACCCGTAAAGATGATCATTGAATCTTTGAAAGAGCCAAGTGCTAAGAATAATAAGCCAATGATCATGATCAGTGTAATAGGCACGACAATTGATAGCCTTTTAGAAGCAGATTGAAGCTTCTGATAAGTGCCACCATATTCAATCCAGTACCCTGAAGGCACTTCAACTGAACTCTCTATTGAAGCTTGAATATCTTTAACGAAAGAACCTAAATCTCTTCCCCTAACATTGGCGGTAACAACAACTCTACGTTTACCATTTTCCCTATTAACCTGGTTTGCCCCTTCTACTAATTCAAGTTCAGCAACTTCTTGCAAAGGTACATACTGGTCAGCTTGTATTTGTATGGGTAAGTGAGCCAACGCATCAACATCACTTCTAAGATTTTCAGGAAGACGAACAACAATATCTGCTCTTCGATCACCTTCATAAAACTTACCAGCGCTTGTTCCACCTAAGGCCGTAGCAAGCTGGTCTTGTAGGGCTTTAATGCTAACGCCATATTTTGCTAATTGCTCGTGATTAGGATTGATCGTAAGCATTGGCAAACCTGTTGTTTGCTCAACTTGAACATCAGCAATTCCTTCAACGTTAGCAATGGCCGTGTTAATGCTTTTACCTAATGCCGTTAGTGTTTCAAAGTCATCACCAAATACTTTAATGGCAAGTTCAGCTCTTACACCTGCAAGTAGCTCATTAAAACGCATTTGTATTGGTTGAAGGAACTCATATCTGTTACCGGGAATGGGTTCTACTACTGCTGCTAACTCTTCTACAAATTGGGCTTTAGCTTTTGTAGGATCAGGCCATTCACTACGTGGTTTTAATATAATAAAATTATCAGCAACACTTGGAGGAACAGCATCAGTGGCAACATCTGCTGTACCAATTTTTGCAAATACACGTTCTACTTCAGGCATCTGCGTAATTTTTTCTTCTAAAACTTTTTGAAGTGCAACGGCTTGTGTTAGTGATGTACCTGGAATACGTAAGGCATGCATAGCAATATCACCTTCATCTAAGTTAGGTACAAATTCACTCCCTAATTTATTTACGGAAAATCCTGCATAACCAACAAGTGCAACAGCTAACATCACGACAAACCAACGAATTTTAAGCGCAAAAGTTAGCGTAGGACGATACACCGCAAGTGATGATTTCATAATAATATTTTCTTTTTCTTTCACTGGGCCTTTAAATAAAATAGCGATTGCAGCAGGTACAAAAGTGACAGATAGAAGCATTGCACAACACAAAGCAATCACGACAGTAATGGCCATAGGATGGAACATTTTCCCTTCAACACCTGTAAGTGCAAAAATAGGTAAATACACCGCTGTAATTATGAAGACACCGAATAGTGCTGGACGAATAACTTCCCTAGTCGCATCAAATACCAGTGATAAACGTTCATTTAACTCCATTGAACGCCCATTTGAAGAGGCAGCACTCAGTCGTCTCATGCAATTCTCAACGATAATAATTGCACCATCAACGAGCAAGCCAAAATCAAGTGCTCCTAAACTCATTAGGTTTGCACTCACTCTTGTTTGTACCATGCCAGTGATAGTCATTAACATGGCAAAAGGAATGACAGCAGCCGTAAGTAATGCTGCTCGCATATTACCGAGTAGAAGGAAAAGCACGACAATAACGAGCAATGCGCCTTCGAACAGATTTGTTTTTACCGTATCGAGGGTTTTTTCAACTAACTTAGTTCGATCATAAACAGCAGTAACAGTGATACCTGTCGGTAAACTTCGTTTTATTTCTTCAAGTCTTAACCCAACTGCTTTAGCGACTTTTTGGCTATTTTCCCCGATGAGCATAAAGACCGTGCTCATCACCACTTCTCTACCGTTTTGTGTCGCTGCACCTGTTCTTAACTCTTTCCCTTCTTTTACATTGGCAACGTCAGATATACGGATCACGCTACCGTCAGTCGTTTTAACAGGGATTGTAGATAGATCACTTATCGTTTTTGCTTGCCCTGGAATACGAAGCAGCCACTGAGCACCATTTTTTTCTATAAAACCAGCACCTTTATTATCATTATTATTTTCAATTGCTTGGATAACATCTTGTTGAGTAACACCAAAAGCTAATAATTTTTTAGGCTCAAAAGCGATCAAGATTTCACGCTTAAAACCACCAATAGGGTTAACTTCAACTACGCCTTGCACTTGCATTAACTGAGGACGAATAATCCAGTCATGTACAGTTCTTAGGTCCGTAGCCGTGATTCGTTCACCTTTATCATTAAGTGCCTCAGGCTCAGCATCAACAGTAAACATGAATATCTCACCTAACCCGGTTGCAATTGGGCCAAGTTCAGGCTCTAAACCAGTCGGCAAATCAGATTTAGCTGAAACTAATCGTTCATTTACAAGCTGTCTTGCAAAATAAATATCCGTGTCATCGCTAAAGATTGCTGTCACTTGTGACAGCCCATAACGTGAGACTGATCTTGTACTCACTAAGTTAGGTATGCCAGCTAACGCAGTCTCCAACGGATAAGTAACCCGTTGCTCAACTTCAAGTGGCGTATAGCCTGGAGCTTCCGTATTGATCATGACTTGCACATTAGTTATGTCAGGTACAGCATCAATAGGTAACTTGGTAAAATTCCAAATACCCAAACCTGCTAACGCAAGCACGGCTAACATAATGATTGAGTTTCTACGGATAGAAAATCTAAGTAAATATTCGAGCATAATCAATCCTTAATGATCGTGTGAAGCGCCAGACTTTTCAACATCAGATTTGAGGATGTAACTATTTTCAGTCACGTATTCAGTGCCTAAGGAAATACCACTTAGCACTTCAATTTCTTCACCTACAGCTCGACCTAACTCAAGCATTCTTACCTCATATTCATCTCCGACTTTGGCATATACAACAGTAAAATCGCGGAAGCTTTGTAATCCACTGCGCTTTACTGCCATAGGTACATCGTATGAACCAATTTCAATCGCGGCACTAACAAATGCTCCTTCTGACAACGCAGAATCAGCATTATTAACGACTACACGAAATAGCTTCGCCTGATCATCTCTGACTTTTAGAATACGGCTCTCAACCGTACTTACCTGCTTTTCTTCAACACCATTAATCGTTATCGTGGTTTTTGCACCAAGACGCACGGTTGGTAAGTCTTTTGGAAAAACAGCTAACTGGGCAATTAATGTTTCATCATTGGTAATTTGTAGCAGGGAGCGGCCTTTAGATTGTTCGCCTGAGGTAACGTTAACGGTACTAACAATTCCATTTTGAGCAGAAAATACTTTGTACGACTGAAGACTTTCATTACTTTCAACCGTGAGTAGTAATTGACCTTTCTTAACTGACTCTCCTAGCTTTACATTAACTTTTTTAACTAACCCGTCAAAGCGAGCATAAACATTACTCGTTGCATCAGCAGGTAGAACTAACTTGCCATAGACTTGAACTGTTTCATGAAATGTTGATGGACCAACAATTTCAGTCGAGATTTCCATTGCTTTTGCTACATCTTCAGCAATTTTTGTCCGACCTTCAAAGTTGTCATACTGCCAGTTGAAGGTTTTACCCTGATATTTTGCAGTGAGTGAAACCATAAATGAGTGCGGTTCATAGATAACCATGTCACCTCGAAGATATTCGCCTTCTTGGTAGAAATTTATATCGTCTATGCCATCACCCAATCGAGTCAACTTTACATTAAGGTCAACCTTTGACGGATCAATTGCTTTTCCGTCTGTTGATGCCCATACACGAAATTCAGGAGGGACGCCTGTTTCAAAGATTGAGAGTTCAATGGCAAAATCACCATCACGCAACATTCGTCCACGGTTGGGACCTTTTTCAGGTTCGGTTTCTTCTACCTTCGGCTCTGAAACCGCAAAGCTTGGGAAGCTTGCACTTATGCTAACAAGCCAGACGGTGCTTATTAAGGCTAATATTTGAAATGTTGGTTTCATGATTATTTCTCTTTCTTGTCTTTATTAATGGATAAAATGGACGTTCCGGTTAAACGTTCAATTTCAATATTTTTTAAATGTGCATTTTGATAAGCAGCTATCAAATCAGATTGAGCATTGAGTAGGGCTTTCTGGGTGTTCATCCATTCGGTATAGCTATATTTACCAACGTTATATGCTTTTTCTGCCTCTTTAAAAGCTTGCTCCAAAACAGGGATAATATTGTCAGATACCGCATGAATGACATGTTGGCTATGCTTCAATTGTTCGATAAGAACATATAACTGAGTATTGAGCTTATGAACTAACGCTAACGACTCTGTTTCTAATTGACTTTGAGAGGCTCGCAAGGCTTTTATTTTTCCTTCATTTCGATTCCCATCACCAAAAGGAATTGAAATTCCAGCAACTAAGCCGAAATCATCAGTTGTTTCATATCGACGTAAGCCTGTTGAAAATTGCCATAATGGTTTGCTTTCAATGCGTGCAAGCTCTATCTCAGACTGGGCAATTCGCTGTTTTGTTGCAAAAAGATTCACTGAGGGGGTTTGTCTAAGTTTCGTAAATAAAGAATCAAAATTGGTTACACTTGGTAAAGATAATAATGAACCCACTATCATACTTTTCTTATGCCTATTATTTTGATTTACTCCTTTAATTTTCTCACCCCATTGTGCAAATAATTGGTACTTACTTGCATCAACTTCGTGAGTTAAATCCTCAACTATCAACTCACGATTAGCTACCTCAACCTGAGACTTTAATTTATCTACTAAAGAGGACTTCCCTGCTTTTACGCGTTTACTTATTGCTTCAAATGAATTATTCGCTTGCTTAAGACTAAATTGAGCTAACTTCAATCGCTCATTATTGACAAGAACTTGTATAAAGTAACGTGCCGTTTGTGCAGCTAAATCCAAAGCTTTAACTTCACGCTCTAAAGCGACTGTAGAGCCATATTGTTTAGCTGCTTTTATTTTACTCTGTACCAATCCACCATCTAATAACCAAGAAATAGAAAGTGTTGATTGTGCACTCTTAAAGCCGCTGTGCTCCCCTGTACCTAAAGCATCTTCAATGGTAAAACCAATTTGTGGTCTAGATTGAACCCCTGCCTGTTGAGCATAGCCAGAATACATCTTGGCTTGAATGGCAAATGATTTTAGCTCAGGATGCATATCTATTGTCTGTGCAATAGCTGAACGCAAATCAACCGTTTGCAAAGGAACTTCTTGGGCAAATGCAATTGTTGGTATGAATGGCATCAGCACCAATAAAACATTCCGACGAATCCTTACAAAAAACCGACCGCCAGTCGGTTTTTTGTAAGAGCATATATTAAAATAAAGATTCATTATCAGTACCTTAGAGTAAGATTTTAATTAGCGGTTAATGAGTAAAAAGCGTTTCAATAACGTGATGTAGGCTATCTACAGACGTTGTTGAAATTAGAACTAAGAGGGGTATTGCAATCACAACACCTCCCGTGGGAAATGGTCTGAACTGTTTATCACTAAGCAAATGAAGCACTCTTTGTTCAATAGAATGACGACAGAAATGAACAAATAATTCACTATTATATTGTGGATGAATAGAGTAGCTCGCAGCCAATTTAGTAAACTTTACTAAGGTACTTGCAACGTTATGTGATTGTTGCTGATTTTCGGCATAAAAAGAATCAGCGGCTTGCTCCATAGATAGCGACATCATGGAAATCAATAACTGTTTAACATTATTAGCGAAATAAGCTGAGAAAAATGAGAAAAGCCATTTATTTAATGGATCAAAATAATGAACATGAGCTAACTCATGCTGAATAATTATTTTTATATCATCAGCGCTTGTTTGCTCAACAAGACTCGTAGATATAAAGCATGATGGCCTAAACACACCACCAGTGAATGCAATAGGTATAGATGATTCAATGAAATAGACTTGCTTACTATTTTCAATCCCTAATACACGTAACAAATTAATTTGATGATGATTACGATAAAGAGGAGTTATTTTTCGTATAAAAATATACAGAGTAAAACTGGTAAAAATAAGTAAACTAGCACTATGCCAGCTCATAAAATAGAAAATATCAGGATGGTGCCAATGAGCAAGGTCTGTCAACCAAACAAATATTGAACCGTTTTGAAATAGTGGACTAAAAAAGAGTGTGGCACATAAAGATATCAGCCACGGAGCAAGCACGAATAACCATAATAATGATTTACGAGTTGATACCGCATAGTGTTGCAACTTACTTTTGACTAACCAAAAAGTAATTGAGACAAATATGTTAGCCACGATAAAGGCTAAAACCCCCACCGTGAGCAAATTAAATACTAATGCCCATTGGCCATAAATCATTTTTCAGAATTCTTATGTATTTTTTGACGTTGTTGTTCAATCATTGCTTCCAATTTATCTAGCTGCTTTTCATCTAGATCTGATGAAATAGAAGAGAAAGCAGCAACAACACTATTTTCATCTTCAGTAACAAAATCATGAGTAATACTTTTAATCAACTGACCTATCAGCTCTTGCCTTGCAACTTTTGGAAAGTATTGATAAGCGTGGCCGTTTTTTACCCTACTTAACAAATCTTTTTTAAACAAGCGTTCTAGCGTACTTTGAATGGTATTTAGAGATCCGCCTCGGTCTTTTTCAAAATAGCTATGCACCTGCTTGGCATCAGCAGGTTGATTTTTCCATAGATATTCTAAAACTTGTTTTTCTAATTCACCGAGTAACATAAATTTCAATCGCCATTTTTTAAGTAATAGGATAGTGCCACACAAAAAACCGAGAGGCAATCGGTTTTTCCGATTTGTTTCATTAAGAGTTCTATTTTAAGTAGCTTTTAAGAATGGAAATAACATCTTCTACTTCCTCTAATCGTTCCTCTTTTGTCATATCCTCTGCACCTAAATGCTCCCTCAAATGATCTTCTAATACCTCCTTCATCAGCCCATTAACCGCACCTTTAATCGCAGCTACCTGTTGTAGGATTGCCATGCAATCTGGATCTTCTTCTAGAGAAGACTCTATAGCAATAGCCTGACCTTTTATTCGTCTTACACGACTAAGAAGTTTTTTCTTACCTGAAATTGTATGCGACATGTTATTCACCTTGATCAAATATAGTGTACTGGGGTACAGTATATAAAAATAATTAGATAGATGCTAATTTATAAGCATCATTTAGGAAGATAATGAAAAGTGACAATAGCATTCAATGGGAACATTCCCATGATTTCGGCCTTGAGAGTAAGGGCAATGAAAGCAAAGTGAAAATTGTTTTTTGGTTAACAACTGTCATTATGGTACTTGAAATTACCGCTGGAACTTGGTCAGGCTCTATGGCCCTGCTTGCTGACGGATGGCATATGGGAACCCACTCAGCAGCATTTCTCATTACAATTTTTGCTTATTCATATGCTAAAAAACACGCAAATAATAGAGAGTTTAGTTTTGGTACTGGCAAGGTAAATTCATTAGGTGGTTTCGCCAGTGCTATTGCATTAGCAATTGTCGCATTGATGATGATTATTGAATCTTTGCAGCGGTTATTGGAGCCACAATCAATTCATTTTAACGAAGCTATTATTGTGGCAATCATCGGCTTAATTGTTAACTTCGCTTCTGTTTTTGTTTTACATGAAGATCATCATCACCATCATGATGAGCATGGCCACCACGATCACGACCATAATATGAAAGCAGCCTACTTTCACGTACTTGCTGACACGCTAACCTCTTTATTAGCCATTGTTGCTTTATTAGTAGGGAAATATATCGGTTTATTATGGATGGACCCATTAATGGGAATTGTAGGTGCAATAGTCATTTTTCGTTGGTCTTATGGGTTAATTAAGGAATCCAGTGAAGTTCTTTTAGATAAGTCTGTGAAAAAGCCAACTCTCGATAAGATTTCAGATGCATTAAGCAAAAAGAACACTGTGATCAACGATATTCATGTATGGAAAATAGCGACAGGTCATCAAGCAGCCATACTTAAAGTGACATCTGGTGAACCATTAGATTCTGAAGAATATGAACGTATTTTAAAGGAAATCTTGCCACAACTCTCACATATCTCTATTGAAATACGCCATGATTAAACCTAAGGGGATTTGTTAGCATGGCTATTGGCTACTACTTAACTTTAACCATTATGGTTGGAAACACTTACCTTTTATGACAAATATTAACTGGAGTATATTACATGTTTGAAGTAGTAGTTCTAGCATTAGCATTGAGCATGGATGCATTTGCAGTATCTATAGGATTAGGCTCAAAGCGAATAAAGCAGACTAACTCTCTTGCTATAATTGCAGGTCTATATTTTGGCTTTTTTCAAGGTGTGATGCCTTTAATAGGGTATTTGGGCGGAAAAGGTGTTTTTGGCTGGGTCGAAGCATATGCACCTTGGGTGGCATTTTTTCTTCTACTATTAATTGGCAGCAAAATGATCTACGAATCAGTTTCTGATGGCATAGAAAAAGATATTGCTAACATCACTCATAGGGTGATGTTAGTTCTCGCTATTGCAACGAGCATAGACGCAATGGCCGCTGGATTTTCTCTTACAATACTAGAGGTAAACCCCCTTCTTTCATGCGCTTTAATTGGAGTTACTACTTGGTTTTTTAGTTGGGTAGGAGTGTTTGTTGGCGCTAGAAGTGGGACCTGGCTAGAAAGTAAAGCTGAACTATTAGGCGGTATAACCTTAATATTAATTGGATTAAAAATGTTGCTTATATAATTGCAAACCTTTTCTCCATACACAATATTAATAAAAACCACCTGCTAAGTTGAAAAAGTGTTTTTTACTGTACTTACCATCCTCTCTCAAATCGACCAATTGCTTAAATTGTTTTGCATAATCATCAGTTGCATTGGTATTCTTTCATAACATATTAAAAATATCTTGTGTGATCCGACTCAAATAACAATCTAGGCACCCTACCCAATATCTGTCACCCAACTCACTTACCAAATATTTTACAAAAGTAGTTTGCTCTTACTATCCAATATGTTCTGATATGAAATTACTGAATTTATCTTTTGAATATCTGATCTCTTCACTTAAAGCTATTTTCAATACTCGGCTGATTTCATCAGCAAACTTATCTGTTTTTCTGTTGACGGACAAATAATCTGAGGTATTGATTCAATAACAAATTTAATCTATCACTTCTTCATGGTAATGCTGTCAAATTATCCATTCACTTTGTGTGCAGTTGAATAAAGCGCCATAGGCTGTAGCTGAAATACTTTTCTCAATTACAATCATTAACACTTATTGTAATTTATATTGATTTCGAGGTGATCTTTCATTTACGCCTCTAACAATAGCTGTCATATCTAAATGACCTAACGCATTGTTACTAATAATGCTTTGATAAGTATTTTCAAAACAAGTAACGAAATTGCTTAATTCGCCTTAGGAGCAACAAAAGTAAATCACTCATTTCGAGCATTATCAATTGACAACTCTGTTGATTGCTATTTCAATGATTCATTCATATAGAATTCTCCAAGTAATCCATATCACAAAATGGTCGAATATTTGCGGAGAAATATGATTGATGAAGAATGATTGGGAATTTTCGTGCGTCTTTATGGTTAAGAAGTGTTTCTTTAACGCCATTACTAAATTCACAATAACTGATCATAGATATAGCCGGAGCTTCAACGTGAATGCACTCTAATACTAGTCTTTGCTGATCAAAATTAAATATAAAAACCTGTTTCTCTGGAATATTTTTAATTGATACCTTGAGTGTTGGTAAATTACTATCGATTTCTTCTATTAAGCTTGGAGATAAAGGAAAACCATATACCGCATACCTTTTGCCCTCAATACAATATACATAAGGGACTTCATCATCACAAAGTGAATCAAAATTAGTAAAAAAGTTAACACTATTTAAAAACCAACTTTTATGATCTTCTATAAACGGCAATTCAGATATGCTAATTTCTGTATCTTCGTTATCCTGTTTTAAATTTTTAACTAACGGTTTATCTAAATTATTTTCTCTAAAATTTTTCGGATAAAATGTAGTGGCAATTAGTCGAAAAGCAATTTGATTAATTATGAAATCACAATAAAGAACGGATTCGTTATTGCTCAACGTTTTAAAATAAGGTTTCCAGTCAAAACTAAACTCACTTGGCGCTTCAATAATGTATTTCGATTCATCTCCTAAACCGAATAGCTCATAAAGCATAGAAATCAATCTAATCTTGCTTACATTAATGACTACCATTGCTTCGAGTCGTTTTGCCATGTATTCAATGCTTTTGTGTAGATCATCAATAAGTAATTGATCTTCACATTCACAGATCAGAAGGTACTTTAACCAGTGATGTTGAATTGTCCCGAATATTTTCGCATCGCACACTACTTGAAAAAGTAATTCAGTTAAAGAATCATAATTAGGTGTGCAATAGATTGCCCTGGCTAATAAATCTTTACCATGAGCTTGAGGTAGATTGAGTGAGTTAGAGAGAAATTTCGATTGAAGTCTCAATTTGTGATTTAAGGTAAGAGCTGAAATCATCTAGTTATCCATAAATTAAAACAAACAACAGCCTACTAACGCCTTGTTTATTAATTATGAAAACCAAATTTTTACGGATGCTCTGCTTCATCGTTCATACTTAATTATAAATATGTGTAGGCATAGGCTGTCCGTTCAGCCTTAATTGCCAATATAAATGAGTGCAATGTTATTGTAAATAGTAAACAATTATACGTATCTGTATAATTTAAAAGGACTTTAATTTATTTTCCCTTTAAAATCAGTTATTTCAATACCAAAAATTTCAACTACAATATTTTCATTCATTTTTGTATTTTCAACCCTTTGATGACTCCTAGTATTCACTAGAGGAATACCAATGGTTTTTATAAGCTAAACTTCCCCACAATACATGTGCCAATGCGACTTCTGTATGTTTTGAGTTAACTTGTTGTGGAGATAGTTTGTTTTGTTCATAATTATATTTAAAATTTAGAGGTGCTTTACTAGGTTGAAGTATAGTTACTTCATCTTTCGTCATATAAGCGAAATTTTCTGCATACTGCATCATGGCTCTGTTTGATGCATTTGGGTTTGTCAGGTCTTGCCCTAACATGGGGGAATTGTTATCTATGCCCATTAAAGAAAGAAGCGTTGGAGCTAGATCTATTTGGCTAATAACTCTCTCATCAGAAATTGATGCTTTACCAGAATTTAAAATAACACCGGGTATATGGAAGTTTGTAATTGGTACTAATTCCGTACCGTAAGTTCTAGCATCGTGATCAGCTACAATGAGAAATACTGTGTTTTCCCAATATGGTTGTGTCTTAGCTTTTGCAATAAATTCTCCTAAAGCATAATCTGCGTACTGAATGGCTTTATGGCGAAGTAATTCTTTACCATTATATTGCTTTAATTGTTCATTATTGTATTGGATTGGTGAAATAATTCCATCAGGGATCTCAAAGGGGTCATGGTTACTTGAAGTAAATATAAAACTAAAGAAAGGCTTTCCTTGGTTATGAAGCTTGGTCAATTCGGTATCAGCTTGATTAAATAGATCACCGTCACTCGCACCCCAAGAGGCAACAAATTGAGGGTTTTTAATATCGTCAAAGTCAACTATGTCGGTAAAGCCATTTCCTAAAAAGAAACTTTTCATATTGTCGAAATGACTTTCTCCACCGTAGATAAATTGAGTTTCATATCCATTTTTGTTAAGTAATGATGCGATAGTAAAGAAATCCTTTTGTGACTTATCTAGTTTTACAACAGCTCTAGATGGCGTTGGCGTAAACCCAGTAATTACCGCTTCTATTCCTCTAACGGATCGAGTTCCTGTTGCATATAGGCGTTTGAATGCCCAGCCTTCCTGATTTAATTTATCTATCTCTGGAGTCAATGGAATACCACCTAAAGATGATACATATTGAGCACCCAAGCTTTCTTCAAGAATGATAACTAAGTTTTTAGGTTTACCTTTATAACCAGGTAACCTAGTAGCTAGCGATGGTAATTTGTTACTTTTAAAGCTATCAGTGGGTAGTCCTGTTGATTGACGGACCAGCTCAATGATTCTGTTTTCATCCATCTTACCGTATAACTTTGCCGCATTTTTTTCATCACCAAATTGATTAAGCGCATAAGCAACACTGTATGTTGAGTTTAAGGTGAGTGAATTAATTAGCGGATCAGTAGAGAAATAAACTAAGGCAGGGTTGATAGGTCTATGGCCTAGTGTGCCTCGCGCAGCGATAATAATGACTAAAACGAGTATGAAAGAAGCGACAATTCTGTTTATTACTTTAGTATTTGGTATATTTTCATTGCTTGTTACAAGATAATGAGATAATTGCCATAGTTTTTTTATAGGTAATAATAATAAAGTAAATACAACAACTAATGTCACTAAATGGCCATTGACTAGCATTCTGGTTACTTCATCAGGGTAAGCCAAATATTCAATAAATAGCCTGTTAGGTCTAAAGCCATATTCATTGATAAATGCAGGTGTCGCTAATTCAAAAAACAGAATAACCATATAGCAGACCAAAAACCAAATTCGCAAAGCAAGTGACCAATAATCTTGAAACCGAGTTTTTGACATCCAAGGGTGCAACAAAGCAGGAATCGCACATAAGTAACCAACGCTACTTAAGTCTATACGGAAGCCACTCGTGAGGAGGTTCCAAATACTTCTAAAATCATCAAATCTATCAAATTGCCAGATAGCGAATCCAGACCTCATCAAGGTTAGAAACGCTATGATAGAAAATGAAAATAGGAAAAATGGTCTAATAAAGCTGTAGATAGAAGTATACATCGCAATTCATTTGAGTAATAAAACGATGTTTACTGTATTAGGTGAAACTTAAGAATTACTTAAAATAGACTTAATTTTGATTTAAAAATGAGGAAAATCTAATTTTCTTAAAGCAGAATTAAATTTATTAACATCAACTTTGTTTTTAGTAAAAGCTAAATAGACAGGTAGCTCATATCCTTCTATCACTAAAGTGCTAAAATTGTCTTCAATTGATTTTGACTTAAGTATGTATTTTCCTACCTCATAACTAGTTACAACTGCTCCCAATCTATTTAAACGGAGCATCTCAAACAATGCCTCATTTGATTGAATCTTACGTATGTTTGCCGTCTCAAAATTCTGTGGAAGTTTTACTTCTTTATGCAGATTTATCCCCCGGTGAACACCTATTTCTATCTCTGTGAAATTTATATCTTCAAACAATACACCTTTAGTATAAAAAATAGCGACCTTGGTAATGTGCATTGGGATTGAAGTGAACTCTAAATACTCCTCTCTGTCTTTGAATTTACCAAGAGAAAAGTAACAGTCGTAATTCCCTTTTGAGATCTCGCTTTTTAGTCTTGACCAAGGGAGATTGTCTATGGAAAAACTTACATCTAACTTATTAGACAACTCATAAATAATATCCATATCTAAACCACTGAAGGTATTATTTTTTGGGTTATAAATCGTATAAGGAGGGTAGTGAGTGGTGGCACACTTTAGCGTACTGTGACCAAAAGAGTTAAAAGAAACAGAAAAAAAGACGAACGTCATAAATTGATAACTCCCAAAAACTTGCCATATTTTGGATATTATGCTCAATTTACACTTTATTTTTTCCAAGTTAATCATCTCTCACTAGTTTATAGCAATATTATAACCCAAACCCCACTACTTATTAAAATACAAATTAATACAGCGGCAGATCCTAAATCTTTAGCTAAACCAGATAATGGGTGTATTTCTAGACCAATACGATCAACTATGGCCTCTATAGCCGTGTTTATTATCTCGGTAAAAATAATAAAAAGTACAGAGATTATCAGTATTAACTGCTCTTTTAACGTAATCTTGAATAAAAAGGTTAACGGAATTGAACAGATAAGTAACATTAACTCTTGCCTGAATGCAGCCTCATTCTTTAATAACCATTTGAATGCTCTTGTTGAATTTAATGTTGCTAGATAAATTCTTTTAAGACCTTTAGGTTTATTTTTATTATCAAACACGGATTATTTAACTCCTTGAGGTGTTGTTTGTGACGTTGTTTTTGCTAAAGCGATATCAACAGTACACTGATTGAATGGATTGTTTTTAGGCTGATAGACTGTTGAATTTATTTCCATTTCACCCAATAAAATATCGAATATATTATCATGGGACATCGGTTGTCCTTTTATACTATTTAAACATGCTAATTTTGCTTCATGATGTACTTTATCCCCCCAGTAAATAAGGGGCACTTTAATTTGTTCTTGTGGTGCAAATGCGTAAGGTAATCCATGTAAATAAACACCACTTTCACCTAATGATTCACCATGATCAGAGACATAAATCATTGACGTTTTGGCATTGCTTACGTTGCTCAATGTTTCAAGCTCGTTGATGACCTCTGATAAAACTAAATCAGTGTAAGCAATAGTATTGTTGTATGTATTTACTAGTTCCTCTTGACTACAATTTTGAATATCACTGCGTTGGCAATCTGGATAAAATACTCGTTTATTTTCCGGGTATCTCCGATAGTAAGTGGGTCCATGAGAGCCAATCATATGCAATACAATTAAGGTTTTGTTACTTGTGACGGAATGAAGTTTCTTTCTTAATTCGTCAACAAGCACTTCATCGAAACAGTACTCACCATCACATAATGGATTTTTACTATTAGTCGAAATTTGCTCCGTTTTTACCCGTGAGCAAACACCTTTGCAGCTACCATTATTATTGCTGATCCAATACACATCAGCTCCTGCCAAATGAATTAAATCAATGGCGTTTTGTTGTGCTACCGCCACTCTTTTTTCGTAGTTTTTTTTGTTTAACCTTGAAAACATACAAGGTACAGATACCGCAGTTGCTGTTCCACAGGAGGTAACATCTCTAAATGAGACAACTCCTAAATCTTTAGTTAAGCTATTGGTCTTCTTTTCATACCCATTTAAAGAAAAATTTTGGGATCTTGCTGTTTCACCTAGCACTAAAACAGTAATACGTTTGGTACTATCATCACTTTTAATGGTTGGAGAAGTGTCTAACAAACTAAATCTTAACGGAGGATACAAATAGTTTTTTCGAACATATTTTACTGTTGAATCAATCAAAGCATATGGCGTTAGATAACCCACTAAATCGCGATTATTTCGGCCAACAGATGCATAGTTTGAATAAAATACTATTGCAATTAGAAATACGACACCTACACTGCCGCTAAGTAATTTTATCCGTGCTAGTAGTTCCCCGACAAAAGAACTATAGGTCAATTGAACGTTGGCAATAACAAGTGAAGGTATTACTCCAAAAAATAGAAAGAACAATATTGCGGAGAAGTTAAAATAAGAAAGTGCTTCAGCCGTATCCGTTTCAACTGTATTTTGGATCATGCCATAATCAAAAACTATACCGTATGTCACAGTGCTATAAAAAAGAACAGACGACAATAAAACCAATAAGATGAGAAGTGGTTTTGTTATCCATCGAAAGGATAAAAAGCATTGAACGAAAATAGACAATGCCAATAAAAAAACAGGGACAGACAGTAAGAAAAAAAGATTGTAAGATTCAAAGGCTGTAACCACCACCGCTGTTTTACTCAAAAATGGGAAATTCAAAACTAAAGTGATGTATATGCAGGTATAAATGACTAATTGATTAGTTGTGAGCTTAATTTGGTTTAAAAAATTTATAATTTTGAACACTTAGCTTCCTTAGAAAGAATGTTTGGTTGTGATGCGAAATTCAACACCATTGGCATCAGAGGTTAATGGCTTGATAATATCGACATGAATGACACGTGCTTCACTGGTTTGAGTAGAGTAAAATCGAGCACCAAGTCCCACAGAAGTCATCCATGCATCTTGGTTAGCGGTTTTATCTGAACTACCAAAAATTCTGCCTGTATCTATGAAAGCGGCAGCTCCTAATTCAACTAATTTATAGATATTGATGTGAGGGTAGTACCGAGCTTCTGCTGTAAATTGGGTGCTGTGATTTCCGTGCCTGTACTGTAATGGATATCCCCTTAAACCAGATTCACCGCCCAATACAATAGGGCTATCTTTAAATTGGTTTTCACTGAATTGACTGCTGTTTTTTAAATAGGCACCCCAGTTATTGTTTATTTTGTGAAAATATTCATTATTGAGGCTAAATACAGCTCTATTCGCATTACCGGAATCGCTATACATTTCTCCTTCAAAGGTTGCTGTAATAAACCAAAAAGCGTCATTATATATTTCAATACCTTTAGACAAATTGGATCGCCAGAGCAGCGTTGGAGAGGTATCTGTATTACCAATATCAGAGCCAATTTGAGTCGTTAAATTCCAACCGAGATTGAAATCTTCAATATGATTTATCAGATTAAGGTTAGTGAGCTTTCTGAAGTCTTTTTTCAAATACTCAACACTAAGATAAGGGTATATAAACTCTCTATCCGAAGGTGCGACAGAAATTATATCTACGTTTTGTGTCTCGTTAATCACTGCAAATTCATGTAGTTCATTGGTAAAACCAATGCCAAACCGTAAAGTATCTGCTTTCGAATCTTTTTTAAGCCACTGCCAGCTAGCCGTTGAATATCTTTGATTATGCTCAAATTGATTGTAAGTAGCGCCTAGCTTGTATTGTGTATCTATTTGTTGAAAGTTATCAAAGCCAATATTAAATGCATTGCTGGTATCAAAACTTACAAAGTCTTTTTTTATAAAGACGGATTCAGAAGTACCATCATCGCTGCTAGTGAAATTTATCTGTGCATTAATGTTGTTATTGAGGAACAATGGAAAATGCGTTTTAAATTTATAACCACTGCGTTGATCATTGGTAAATGATTCAAGCTCAGCATCAATGCCTAGCCCAAATAAGTTTCTGTCTTTGATACCAATTGCATATTTATTTTTCCCGCCTTTACGGCCAAAATCCACGGTTGGCATTAATGACCAGTTATCCCATGTTTCAACAGAAACTTTCTCTGAGCTTTCTTTAAAGGCAACTCGCGCATCTCTTATGTATTTTTTGCCTCTAAGGTGTCGCTCAAGTTCTTTAAGATCTTCGTGGTCTACGTCACATTTTTCGAGAAAGAATGCCGCTTCGTTATAGAGCGTTTTATTCTTAGTTTTGATATGAAATAAATTGGCCCAACGATGAAGAAATATAGTTTCAGGATCTTCTAGGTTGAAAATGTCATTGGTAGTTAATTCAACACTCTCTTTTTGATTGCAATTATTTGCAGTTGTGTTCGCTGCTTGGGCTTTGCTAATTAAACAAACTTGGAATGTTGCAAAAAGACTAATAACAAAATGCTTCTTCATAAAGCCACCTCTTGAGAGTATGACGTTATGATAATTTTGTTGACTTAAGATTGACTTAAGCCAAACTGATATTTGTCACAATTTAGTCTGACTTTAATAACGAGGGGATCTACTTCAGTTCTTTGCTTTGAACAAGTGATGTTATAGCAAGCGTTGCCACTTCTTCGTTGTTGTTTTCTTGTAAAATTTTAATAGGAATGTAATCGTAATCAACTGCTAGCCACACATGTGTTTTTCTATCACTATTTTTTCGTATTCTGCTTAACTTAATGCAATTAACTTCCCCCAGAGAAGTCTCAACGATAAATGGTCCACTGTTTATGAAGTTATATTCTTTTATCCCACCAAGATCATAAATCATATATTGCAAATTTTTTACGTTGAAATTTTTATCGTGTGCTATCGCTTTTAATCTAATTGCTTCATAGGCTAACAAAGGATCTAATAAGCCGTAAGATAGTTTTTCTTCTTGTTTTTGACCACTTTTTTCAACCGTCAAAATGCTTTGTTCATGGTTAAAACTGAGCTGTAAATTCTTATCATCTTTAAACGTTCTTGCGTCTTTTCCTTTATAAATTAATGGTATTATTTTATTTTCTTGCCAAAGAAAAGTGCTCGTTTGGAGTGTTTCTATACTGTAGAAAAACATAGATGCATTCGTATTAAATGTTAGAGTATATGTAGTGGAGTTTTCACTTAATATTCTAGTTGCATTGCCATATTTATTATCACCTCGCGATACTGTGTATTTCGCTGTGTAAGGATTCAACTTAGAAATTTCATTTGAATCTTCGACGACAATTGAGGCCGCCTGAGCCTCTAATAACAAGAAAGATATTATTAATACTGTGTTTTTAATAAAACAATGATAAGAGCACATGATTTCAACTATTTTCAATCTTCAGGTTTGTGTAAAACATCCATCGCACTTTCATATACAGGTGATTCAAAACCAAATGCTCCTAAGACAGTATGAAATACGTTAAATTGAGAGTGGTTTGGTGCTTGACGAATATTGCTAACGTTAAATATATTTTCATCTAGATATTGGTCTGACAACCAAATGAAAAAAGGTATGTTTTTTTGATAATCAGGAGCAAAAGAATACGGTGTACCATGTAAGTAAAGACCATGTTCGCCCAGTGATTCACCGTGATCAGAAATGTACATCATGGCTGCCGATGTATTTTTTATTTTTTCTAATTTATTGATAAGTGTCGATAAGAAATGATCGGTATACAAAATCGTATTGTCGTAGGCGTTAATTAGTTCCTCTGAGCTACATTTACTAACCTCTTCATCACGACATACAGGAATAAATTGATTGAACTCCTTTGTGTATCGTGTGTAATAACTTGGACCATGACTGCCTTTAGTGTGCAATACAACAAAGACTTTTTCTTTATCAGATGATTCGATTGTGGCCGTTAAGTTTGTCAGTAATACTTCATCTAAATTGCAGCCATTACCGCTACATTTAGATCGTAATTCACCTGCTTTAACGTAACTTGACACTTCTATAGGTGGCTCTCCCCAGTTATTGGTTCGCCATTGCACGTCAACCCCTTGCCGAGTTAGATAGGTTGGTAACGCTTCATACCCTAAGTGTTGATTACTAGGCGCGAGCATACAAGCTAGAGAGCCTGTGGTGTAGGTTGTGCATGACTTAGTATTGTTAAGTACTAACAAGTTAGATTGTTGCTGTAATTTGGGATTGGTTAATTTGGAATAGCCATACAGTGAGAAGTTATCTGAACGAGCGGTTTCGCCAATCACCAATACAAATACCATTTTATTGTTACTGGTGAATACCCCGTCAGGCAATACTTTCTGTCCCTCTGTAGAGCGATTAATAGACGAATGATGCCTAGTTGAATTTATAATATAGGACCAAGGTAATATTTTACCTCCTAAGATACTTGCATGTTTATCAATCCATAGCCAGCTAGTTGAATTTGCATAGAGAAATGAAAATGAGACTATAAACGCTATTAAAGCATTTGCTAATACTCTAACTCTATCAAGTTGTTTAACTTTTATTTGGGTTAACAGCAAGGCTGGAATTAAACCAAACATGACGATAAAAATAATTAAACTTATTGATAACAACTCTACTGATTCAGAGTAGCGCGTGTTAAAAATATTTCCCATCATAGTTCTATCTAACACAACTTGATAAGTCATCATAAAATATATGGCAATAGCATTTATTACTGTGATAATGACGAGAAATGTTCTAAGTATTGATAATGAAATTAACGTAAGTAATGAAAATATTGTGTATGAAAATATAAAAGCTATGACAACAGTTGATATTAATACTCCTAATCCGCTAGCGCTCCAAACGTTGGTATTTTGTACAACATAATCAAACAATAAAAAATTATACGTGATAGCAATCACTACGCTGATTAAAAAAGTGTAATGACTTGCCTTCAAAATCGAAAAAGATAAAGGGAGTTTAGCTCTCATTTTTTAATAGTGCTTTTAATGTTATATATGTGCCGACTAAAGCACTGACCATTATTGCCGTCCAAATTATTACCAATTCAGGATACTTTCCGCTTACTACACATGCTAATAATATGAAAGAGAAAAAAAGAACGAAATATCCCAAATAAGCTCGATTTTCGTTCTTCGAGTGCCACCACATTGAATATTCTCTTGATAAATATTCTCCACTTAAACCTGCAATGATGCCTATTATTGCGCCTATTAAAATATCAGCAGGCCAATGGGCACCAACGGCAACTCTCGAAACTCCGACCAACGTAGCTATTAAAATAAAAGTAATTAACAAACCTGATTTAAGTTGTTTGCTGAATGTAGTCTCCTTAATACCCACAAAAACAATCGCAGACATGGCTGTAAAAATTGTGATGGTATGGCCTGATGGAAAACTTGTAAAAGCAGTTAGTGTATCGCCAATAATAGTCATATTTTGGTGATCTAAAACAGCAGCAGGTCTTGGAATAGCAAAAAAGTTTTTACCTAAATGACTTAGAGAAAATGCTAATGGTACGGCTCCGAACATGGCCGCCCACATTCTCGTATTTATGAGGCAAATAAAGGAAAGCAAAGGAATGAGTATTAGAGCATCGCCCATATAGGTAACGTTGTTCCAAAACTCACTCGGCATTATTTGTAGAGCGCTATTACTTAATGAAAAAATATCTTTTTGGCTAGTTAAATAAACACTTTTATTTAATGCCATACTAATTAATACAGTACTCATTAAACAAAGAATGCTTATAGGCTTCCATTGGAGAAATCTAGTATTAGAATATCGTAGTCTAGCAGTCAGTTTAGCTGGCATAAAATCACCTTAATGTTAGTGATTTCATGCTAAACATTGAAACTTAAGATTCGCTTAGTTCAAACTGAAACTTCTTAGAAGATTATTAAGATATGAATAAGGTTAAAAGTGAAGTCGAATTTTTGCGAATATATTATGAACGTCTTTAGATTCGACAGATTTTTTATATAAATTGCGTTTACCAAATTTGGCTATATCATCTTCAAACTCACCACCAAATCCATAGCTAAGATAAAAGGCTGTGAGTTTACTTAAAGCGTATTTATAGCGGAGTTGAAACGCGCTTTCAGAAAATGAAAAATCGTCTTGATCTCCACTCATACTCAACTTACCGTCAGCCCCAACTTCGTATTGATTAATGTGTTGTGCTTTACCAATAACGGATTCAAATTTAACACGTAATTCCTGATTTTCTGTAATTTGATAATCAAGACTTAGCTCTACACCTTGCTCTGTAAAACTAAACTCATTTATCGTATTGTTCTCATCCCAATCGAGCCAACTGTCACTGTTGTATTGAGACAGCGTTACCACAAAATAGATATTGTCATTGAACTGCTGTTCAATGCTGCTTTCAATATTATAAAAATTACCAGATAATCCTTCAGTGCCTAACTCAAGCTCTATTCCAATTGTCCCCCAGTTATATTCAGGAGAGCTTGCTTCTATCTCTGTAATGTAAAATGAAGGCAGCCAAACGGAATTATTCCCTCTTGTCAGCAAGTCATCATCCCCCGAAGAGCCGTATTCAACAGAAAGCTGATATTCAAATTCATTATCTGTGACAACTTCAATTCCCGTTCCAGCAACATTGGGTAATTCTTCTCCTTGATGGTTTGTTTTAATTTCAGTCTCTACCGAAAATGCAATATCCCTTATTGACCATAAATTTAAATCCGGGACTTGATATTGATATTCATATTCAAATTGCGTGCGATTTACTCGCTTAACATAACCAATGTCATTTAACTGTAGATCTTCTCCGTAACTAAAAAGACTAAATTCATGGCTATGCTGCTCGTATGGTTCCGTGCTCCCGGTGATCCACCAACCTAAGTCACTCGTTGTTGTGGAGCCTTGTTCAATTGTAGAGTTAATTATGCCGAAATTTAGCTCAGTATTTTCTGAGTAAGCATAATTAAAATCAAGTTCAGCAATCGTCGCGTCACGATCAATGCTAGGTGTGAACACCCTATTCAGTGACGCTCCTAAGTTGTTGAGACCTAAATGATACTGACCTCTTAATAACCAAAAATCTCGACCTTTTTGTCCTTGATTTTCACTTTCAAAAGCAGACAAAAGCCCTATGTCTAATTGCTCATCACTAAAAGTGTATTTAAATGCAGAATCTAACTCCCCTGAATAATCTTCATCGTAATATGAATCCCCACCAATTCTTGGCGTATGTACTACTCTAAGGCTCTCTGGTCCTGCAACATCAAATATACTTTGATTTTCATTGAAAAAAGGTCGTTTTTCTGAATAAAAACTCTCAACGGCTGAAAAATTTACGACTAATTCATCAGACTCGACCTGCCCAAAATCAGGGTTTACGGTTGCACTTAATTGCTGGGTTTTCGTTGGCTTCCAGAATATTTCTGCACCAATATCAACAGCATATTTATTGTTTGCAATGTCCCTATTAGTTGAGATGTATGGAAAAATATCTAGCCTTGATTGATTGTCTATTTGAACTACTTCTTTGCTGAATTTTGTCAAAAAGCTATTCATTGAAACGTTTGCTGGAATTGATGAATAGGTCGCATTGGTAGATTCATCATAGCGGGTAATAGACAGACCAAATCTATTGCGTTCTTGAATCGAAAAAGACATGGATGACCAAGGGATATAAATCTCTGTTTTCCAAGAATTAAGGATTACTTTTGTTTTAAAGTACCACCGAGTATTCCAGTCTAGATCTAACGCTTTGTTTTGTTTATAAATGCCATCATAAAAATAACCTTGATGATTGACCGAGAATACATAACTGGTTTGCTCAGTATTATTCATATCTAACATAACTTGGACATGATCATTGGTAAACAGTGAATCATTCTCCTGTGTTCTTATTCTTAAAGCTGTTTTTGTCGCAGCAGAAATGCCTAAGTAAATACCTTGATCAGTTGTTAATACTTGGTAAGTGAAGTTACCTTCTGTTCTTGTCAGTGTTTGTGGAATAACTTGGTAATTAGTCGAGTTTGTTTCAACTTTTTGCCAAGTTAAATCGTCAATAGAACCATCAATGATAATTTCACTTGCAAAGGCATTGCATGAATAAATAAAACTAACAATAAATAGAGTGAGGTTAAGACGCTTTTCCATTACAAGATTACAGTAAATGTTATCGTCTTGCCATCTAACGATACTGAAACGGTCGCGCCTAATTTTTCACAATAGGACTTTACGATTGCTAACCCTAAGCCAAATCGGTCCCTTGATGTTCGAGACTGGTCTTTTTGCCATAATGGATCAAAGAATAACTGTAAATCAGTTTCTTGGCATTCTTGGTTACTGATATTGGATATTTTTATTATAGCTTTGTCGTCAGATGCTTTCGATGTCAATATGTCTATAGCTGTGTCATTTGGACTGTAATAAAATGCATTATTTATTAAATTTGAAAGGATAGTGTCTAAAGCAAACCTATTAGTTACTACTATTAAAGGAGTTGTTTTGTGTAGTAGTTTTACCTCTTTATTATCAAAGTTTTCTCTGTTGATAATTTTACTGGATAATTCGATTATATCCACTTTGCTTTTGTCTAACTCATGCGTACTACTACTTTTTTGTAATAACATGATGCTGTTAACAATATGTTTTAATCGAGAAGATATTTCATATACATCGTTGCTAAGGTTATCTGTAATCTGCTTTTCATGGGGGAACTTCATGGCCACTTCACTCAAGCTTAAGAGTTCGGCTATAGGTGTTTTTAATTCATGAGCAATATCAGAAGTTATCCGTTGTTCGCGCATATATAGACTATGGTTTTCTTTAATAAACTGGTTAACCCCCTTCGCTATAGGAATAAGCTCTTGCGGTAAATTTTCTACAGAAACTTCTAAATTGTCAGAATTTAAACTTATCTTGCTCAGTTGATTATTAAATTCATTTATTGGCTTTAAACTGCTAGAAACTACAATGGTGACAATTTTTCGTACTGTGAATACGGCAAAAATAGAAGTAATAATAAAAATAACATCTACAAACCATAGGACGTAGTCTAACTCCTCTGTGCTTAGTGCATAAGCAAATTCCATAGGTTTTTGATTTTTTGCAAACTCTTCTCTGGTTAAGCCTAAATTTTCCCTAAGTTCAGAGTCAATTTGCGGAAGAAATTTAGTAAATAGCATTTTTCCAGCTCTTCCATCAGGAAGTGTTATATCTAAAAAAATAGATTCACCTAATTTTACGTTTAATCTTGGTAAGTCTCTGATTTCAAAAAACTCCAAAGTATCAGAACGCTCAAAAACGTTTTCTTTATACCAAAGTTGGAAGTATTCCGGGTTTTCTTTTCCTTCAAATTCAGGCATAAATTCACCTGCGAAATCAAATTCTAATCCTTCTTCATCTTCCTCCACTAACGTTTCTAATAATCCAACCTTGCTAACCATTGCACGAGTGAATTGTTCACTGATCCATGTATCGACACTAATATCAGTTGCCAATAATATCGAAACCAAAAGTATAGAGATAGAAATAGATAAATAGCGGCTTAGTTTATTATGAATTGAATTCACTAGTGATTCTCTACAAAGTAACCAAATCCTCGTTTGGTTTTAATGGGAAGCTCATAGCCAATAGCTTTTACTTTCTTGCGAGCTGATGAAAGGTGAGCTTCTAAAGAGTTCTTTGCAATAGCATCATATTGCCCAGCAAGATACTCGCTAAGTTTTTCTGGAGAAATAACTTTTCCTTGATTAGTAAATAAACATTCAACGACTTTGTATTCATTGGGCGTTAAGTTAGCGTCCGTATCTCCGCATTTGAGTAACTTTAAATGCAAATCTAATGATATTGAACCGATGCTGATAGTGCTATCGTTTACATTCAAACTACCTCTGCGCATCAAACAAAGTAATCTGACATGTAGTTCATCAAAAGAAAATGGCTTGGTGAGGTAATCATCAGCACCATTTAGTAAGCCATCAACTTTATCATCTGTAAGATCTTTCGCGGATAAAATTAATACGCGGATATCTTTTCCAGCTTTTCGAATAGCTTTTAATATTGATATTCCGTCAACAGAGGGCAGCATTAAGTCTAATATTAGTAAAGAATAATCCCCAGCCAATACCATGCTCAAACCTTCTGAGCCATCTCCAGTATCATCAACCGTGAAGCCTAGGTTAGATAGGCCGATCCTTAAGCTACGTCTTAATGATGTAGAATCTTCTATGATTAGAACTTTCAATTCTGTATAAACCTATTAATCAAAAATATAAATAATGTTACCCAATTAACCTTAAGAATAGCTGAAGTTATACTTAAGGTTGTTTATTGGGTATTTAAATTAGAACGATAGTAAAAAGTAGAACGCAAGGTTTCCATTGGTACACTGTTTAAACAAGTGAAAACCTCGCATTTGGTCAATCTATTTAACGGGATAACTCTTCTATTTTCTTCCTTGAAAACCATTCATACAGAACAGGTAATACAAACAGTGTTAACAACGTTGCAGTTACCAAACCACCGACAATAACACTGGCAAGCGGACGTTGTATTTCAGCACCTACACCATTTGACATTAGCATTGGGATTAACCCTAATGCAGATGTAATTGCTGTCATAAGTACAGGTCTTAATCTTGACGTTGCTCCTTCAAAAACTGCCTTGGAAGCCTCTAAACCATCTTTTATTCGTTGGTTTATACTTTCTACCATTACAACCCCATTTAATACCGCTACACCGAATAAGGTAATAAAGCCGACAGAGCTTGGTACAGATAGGTACTGACCTGAAAGATACAAAGAAAATACACCACCAATAACGGCAAGTGGCACATTCACTAAAATCAGCATAGCTTGACCAACAGAGCCAAAAGCAAAGTAAAGTAACAATGCAATTAGCGCTAAAGATAGAGGTACAACAATAGCTAGTCTGTTTTGAGCACGCTGCTGGCTTTCGAATTGTCCACCTATTGCTACCGAGTAGCCTGAAGGTAGGTCAACTTTCTCAGCAATAACTTTTCTGATGTCGGCTACTACACTGCCCATATCTCTATTCTGAACGTTTGCTTGAATAACGACACGCCTTTGAACATCATCGCGTCTTACTTGAGGAGGACCTGATTCAAATGAAACAGTTGCAACATCACCTAAGCGTACCCAGGCACCTGTTGGTGACTGAATTCGAATGTCTGAAATAGCTTCCTTATTTCGTCGATATTCTTCTTCAATACGCACATAAATATCGTAGCGTTCATTGCCGTTAATAATTTGCCCTGCCTCGACGCCACCAATGCCATCTCGCACAACTTCCATTATATCAACAACTGAAAGTCCAAAGCGCGATAGCTCTTGTCTATTAGGTTTTACGACAAGTTGCGCTTCACCTGCAATTTGCTCAAGAGCAACATCTCTTGCACCGTCAACACTCTTTATAGCTGCTTCGATCTCTTGCCCTTTAGTTGCTAAAACGTCTAACTCAGGGCCAAATAACTTTATCGCCAACTGAGCTTTAACCCCAGATAGTAGCTCATCAACACGAGTCGCAATAGGTTGAGAAAAGTTGAGTAACAACCCTGGGAATTCTTCTAAAGATCTCTCCATTTTTTCTTGAAGTTCATATCGATTAGATGCACTTGTCCACTCGGAAACTGGCTTCAACCCAATGTAAATTTCTATGTTATTAACTGGCTCAGGATCTCCGCCTATTTCTGCTCGTCCAATTCGGCTTAATGCATAGGTTACTTCAGGAAAAGCCATTAGTTTTTCTTCTAGAATTGGTGCCACAGTGAGCGCAGTATCTAAACTAGAAGAAGGTGCAAGGGTTACCCTTAAGTTAATCGTCCCTTCTTCTAATTCTGGAACGAACTCAGTACCAATGTAGGGAACTAACGCAAAAGCTGACACAACCAATAACAAAGATGTTGAGATAATTAACTTGGTATGTTTTAAAGCGAATGTTAGACCTTTTCTATAGAGTTTATCTAATGGTTTAAGAACAAAGCTTTCCCTCTCTTTTACACCAGATTTAAATAGATAAGTTGCCAGTGCTGGCACTATAAACAACGCTACCACAATAGCGGATATAACAGCTAAAATGATACTTATCGCCATAGGTTGAAATAACTTTGCCTCAACACCTTCAAAGCTAAATAAAGGCGTAAATACGACTAAAATAATAGAGGCTGCAAAAAAGACGGGACGAGCCACTTCTTTACCAGCATTTTGAAGACGTAATTTAATACCATGCTCATCTTGTTCTACATCATGTGGATCAGTATCAGCACTAGGCACTCTTTCTTTTACAGTTTTTAAATGGGTAGAGTCTGGTCTATTTAAATGCTTAAACATGTTCTCAACCATCACGACTGAACCATCAACTAGCATACCAATAGCGACAGCTATTCCGCCTAGCGACATCAAGTTAGCAGATATCCCCCACCAAGCCATGATCATTAACGCAATACCAATAGAAATTGGAATTGAAATTAATACCAAGAAGGTTGCACGTAAATTCATTAAGAATAGAGCCAATACAATACATATGAAAATAAATGCTAGTGAAAGTGCATCAACTACCGTATCAACGGCTTTTGCAATCAAATCAGCCTGATCATAAAATGGCTCAAAGCGAACACCTTTAGGTAATGCTTGATTAATCAATGGGATTCTTGCATTGATACCATCAATGGTAGCTTTAGTATTTGACCCCATGCGTTTTAAGACAATACCAGAGACAACTTCACCTAAGTTCTCTACTTTACCATTGGGTGATTTTCGCGTCATAGTGACAGCACCTTGACGAATTTCACTGCCCATTTCAACTTTAGCAATATCCGAAACCGTCACAACCGTCCCATCAACTGTTTTGACGGGAACTTGTTTAATATTACTTATTCCAGCGTCACCACTTTCAAACCAACCTGTACCTCTAATAACAAGCTGCTCTTGCCCACGATTCATATACCATCCGCCAACATTGGCATTGTTGTTATCTAGGGCACCAACAACGTCTTCTTGGGTTAAGTTATAAGAAAGAAGCTTAGATGGATCTACATTTACTTGGTACTGCCTAACAATACCTCCAAAGGAGAGTACATCAGTAACACCATCGACAGGCATAACGAGTAACTTCACAATCCAATCGTTAAGACTTCGAAGCGCCATAGCATCATAGCCTGCATCTTTATCAGAAATAAGAAGGTACTGAAATACTTGGCCCAGCCCTGAGGTGTTTGGCCCCATTTCGGGTGTCCCAACACCTTCAGGTATCAGTTCTTTTGCGGCTTGAAGACGCTCAAATACGAGTTGTCTTGCAAAGTAAATGTCGGTGCCTTCTTTGAAAACAACCGTTACGCCAGACAAGCCTGTTTTAGAAATTGAGCGCACTTGTTCTACATCAGGTAAGGCATACATTACCGCTTCAATGGGGTACGTAATGAGCTGTTCAACTTCTTCAGCAGCCAGTCCTGGCGCTTCAGTATTCACAGCAACTTGAACATTAGTAACATCAGGGAAGGCATCCAAATTTAGTTTTGGAATAACCATAATTGCGCCAACCATGGTGGCAAACAGCGCAATCAAAATCAGGAGTCTATTATTAACAGACCAATCTATTATTTTATTAAACATAGTTTTGCCCCTTAGTGGTTATGCGGATCGAATCCGCCTTTAGCGATTTCAGACGCAACAAAAAATGCACCTTTGGTTACAATTCGCGTTCCACTATCAAGGCCAATGATTTCTCTAAAACCACCTAAGGCTCGGCCTAGTTCTACTTCTACAGCTTTAAATTCTCCAGGGTGGTCTTCGACAAATACGGTCCAATCACCATCGGCACTACGGATCAATGCTTCTTCTGGCACTGCCATCACTTTCTGCTTTGTGGCGAACTGAAAGTAAACTTTTACAAACATGCCTGAATGAAGGTTATCATCCGAGTTTGCTACTCCTAATCTAATAATTCGAGTACGAGTAATAGGGTCAATTGTATGAGCTTCTTGGATAACATTGGCATTGTAACTCTGGCCTTCTAATTTAAGAATCGCAGGAGAGTCAATTGATAAATTCAGCTTTTTATTTGGAGAGACTTTTGCCTCAACCCATAATTCTTTTTCATCAGCTAACAGCATTACTGAGTCACCTGCATCAACACGTTGCCCTTGGATAAAGTCGTCTTGAAGCACAACACCTTCACGCTGAGCAGTTAATGTATATTGTCCAAATGCCTTAATATCTCTGTTAGAAATATCGTCAATTGCTTTTTCAGTTAACCCTAACGCGATGAGTTTACCATAGCTCGCATTATAGGTGGTTTCTGCTTGTAGCAATCTACTTTCACTAACCGTTTTATTACCTAGTTTTTTTACACGTTGCCACTCAGTAGAGGCAATTAAATAGTCTGCTTGAGCTTGTGACATTGCGTCACTAAATAATGTGACTAACTTCTGACCTTTTTTTACATGCTCACCAAGGGCTGCATGACGACTGATAATAACTGACTCTGTGCGAGGCGATACGACATAGCTTTTATAACCATTAGCTTTGATTTCACCTGGAGCATATATGGTGCTGAATTGATACTCAGGATTGACACTTTCAACTTTGATATTAGCTAGAGACATCTTCTTTGGATCAATAGTGATACCTTCTTCATGCTCTTCTTCTCCCTCTTTACTATCACCTTCATGGCCGTGCTCATCATGGCCATCTTTTTCTTCTTTATGTCCCTTTTCGTGATCATGCTCGTCATGGTCATCTTTTTCTTCTTTATGTCCTTTTTCGTGATTATGCTCGTCATGGTCATCTTTTTCTTCTTTGTGTCCCTTTTCGTGATCATGCTCGTCATGGTCATCTTTTTCTTCTTTATGTCCCTGTTCGTGATCATGCTCGTCATGGTCATCTTTTTCTTCTTTATGTCCCTGTTCGTGATCATGCTCATCATGGTCATCTTTTTCTTCTTCATGTCCCTTTTCGTGATCGTCATGATCATCTTTATGTTTTTTTACATCTTGCTTCGAAACCTTTGCGACAGAATCAGTACCATCTGACGACTGAGCAAAAGCATGATGATTTATAGTAAGCCCAACTAACAGGCTGCTAATTACTACGGCTAATAATTTTTTACTAAATATTGTATTCATTTTTGTAACCTATATTTTTAATAAATTTAAGATTTCGTTTTTCGCTACTGAAAAATTAAAACGTTTAAATCTCAAATTTGGATAACTGACCCATACTTAAAACGAAGGATATTTCTGCAAGCTTGAATTGATTTTCCAAACGTATTCCTGCATGAAGCCCTTCCGCACGTTGATTTAATGCAAGTAAGTAGTCAGAAGTATTAATATCACCAGCTTCCCAGCGCTTATTTAATAAATTTTCGCTGCTATCTAATCTGCCTTGTGTGAGTTTTCGCCATTGCTCATAATATTTTTTACTTACATTAAGCGATTCATAATTAGCTTTTGCTTCAAAAGACTGTTTTCGATATACCGACCGAAAGTTAGCCTCTGCTGCAATTGCTTCTGAATAAGCGGCTTTAACAGTATCTGAATAGTTATTTCTGATGTTTAAAGGAATTGAGAAAGTCAAACCAACCAAGTCTTCATCTCCACTTCTCCCTGCGCTAACTCCAATGGTTGGATTAGCTTTAGATTCCATAGTGGTTAGCTGAGCTTTAGATTGTTGTCCCTTCCATTGCGCTTTAGCGAGTTTAACTTTTGGATGATCTTCAACCCACTGGGAGTTAAATGAATAGCTTGTTGCTCCAAAAGTAAATGAGAACAAATTGGCAGTATTAGGCGTCCAATCAGGCAATAACTCCTGAACCTTTACCTCTGCATTTTTCAAAGCAATTTGCGACTCAGATATTTCACTAAAAATTTGCGACAAGTTTAAATAGACCAGTTCAGCGTCAAGTGGCTCTAGAAGTCCGGCTTTTCGCTTATCTTCAACAATTCCAACGAGCGTTTGTAATTGATTTTCTCTTTCTGAAAGTAACTGAGCCGCCTTTTTCGCTGCTTGCCAATTAACTAATGCAGTTAAAGCGTTAGCCTTTTTAGAATCGAGTAAAGATAACAATTGTTGCTGATTTGCATAAACATCAATTTCACCAATGCTTTTATTTGCTGATTGCTTATCCCAAAAATCAATCGTTTGACTGATACCAATAGAGTAATTATCAAAATCACCTTCTTTTTCATAGCTTGCTTCAAGCTCTGGGTTATATACGGCTTGAGTTAAGCTTTTTGCTCTATGACTACTTGCATTAAGTAACTCTTTAGCCGCAACAACTTCGGGATCTTTATTTATTTGACTATCAAGCCATGAAATACTTTTCTCTTTGCCATAACTGGCAACTGAAAAACTCACAGCCATACATAATGACAGGACTAAACCTGCATTTTTTAAAAATATATACATAAAACTTCTTAATTTTTTAATTTATAAACACGAACCCTTAATCCTTTTCATGGACAAATAGGTCATTAAAAATCAGTCAAATTAAGAAATGGGTGGGCGAAGTATCGCTTCAAGGAAAGTATTTGTTTGATCAATTTGATAAGGCGTTTTATTGAAAATGTTTAGTTTGCCCGTGGCATTTGAACTATTAACTAAAATCCAAGATAAGTGGCTGCCACTGCAATGACCACAGTGGTGACAATCTTTTTCATTATGCTGTTCATCATCTACATTATCATTTGATACATTTCGATCATCTGCATGATCATGTTGAGTTTGAAGATGTTCTATATCAATTTGGTGATTCTCAGATGTTGAGGATGCGACAGCAGTTAACGATTGTAAAACAATCGAAACGACTAAGAGCATTTTTAGCACAACATTTAGATTCAAAGTTATTACCTGTTAAATATAGTATTTAAAATACTAGCAGAAACAATTCACTTAAACTAGATGTTTCCTTAAGTTTCAGGCTTTTCACTTAAAATAATTTTTTCATTTGACTCTATAGCCACTATAGATTTTACAATATGATAATAAATATCATTTAGATTTGATCTGTGGAACTCATTTTATGCCCTTTTCCCCAAAAGTAAAACAGGAAAACCAATACTATAACTATTTAAAGCCGCTAGCTTATTTGATCTTGCTAGTCACAGCATTTTTTTCAAAATTTTGTATAGCTTCTAATTTGGAAGAGTTTTCGCAGCATCGACAAATTATACAATTAGCAGAATATGTAGGTGTTGATTATGAGTCGGCTATTAAGGACGGCCAAATTATTAACGATGATGAATATCAAGAAATGCTTGAATTCTCCAAGTTGATAGTTGAAAAAACGTCAATTAATAATAATTATATGCGTTCACTCAATGAGAAAGCATTAGCTTTACAAACAGCTATTTCAACTAAGCAAAATGCAAATATTGTCAGGAAAATTACATCTGAGTTACGAATTTCATTATTGGCTATGATGCCAGAGCTACCTCTCCCTAAAAGGTTAACTTCTAAAGAAGCGACGTTTTCTTTATTTGAAAATAACTGTGCGAGTTGTCATGGTATTTCAGGTCAAGGAAATGGTGTTTTAGCATCGGGATTAGAGCCTGCTCCTACCGATTTTACCGATAAAACACGTGCAGAAAACCGTTCACTTTTAGGCTTATTTGATGCTATATCTAATGGGCTTGATGACACTGCCATGCCTGCATTTACACAATTAAAAGAACAGCAGAAATGGTCCCTTGCATTTTATGTAGGTGGTTTGGCATTTAAATCATCAAGTGAATTAACAAAACCATCACAATCAATTTCATTACAAAACTGGATAAATTATAGTCCATTAAAATTATCTACAGAAACTGACGGGTTAAAGAAAAATGAAATTGAAGGGTTAAGAGCCGATCCAAAATTATTGTTTACCAATCAAAGTAGTCCTTTAGCTATAACCAAAACTCAATTAGCTGCCGCAAGCATTGCGTATAAAAATGAAGAGTATGAGAAGGCCAAAACACTTGCTGTGAGTGCTTATCTAGATGGTTTTGAATTAATTGAAAATAGTTTGGATGCACGAGACACAAATTTACGTAAAAGTATCGAAGGAAACTTGATTAAGCTTCGCCAAGCTTTAAGTAACGCGCAACAGGTTAATCAACTTGAAAGCCTTATGGAAGTTACTGTGAGACAACTCAATAACGCAGAAGAACTTCTGATAGAAACCACTCTATCAAACGAGGCTCTTTTTACTGCAAGCTTAGTTATTTTGCTCAGAGAAGGTTTAGAAGCGTTACTGGTTGTACTGGCTTTAATAACAGTGTTAATCCGAACTAAACGTCATGATGCTTTAAAATATGTCCATTTTGGTTGGCTGAGTGCGCTATTAGCGGGATTTGCTACTTGGGCGGTAGCCCAGTCAATGATCAGTATCAGTGGTGCGAGTCGTGAAGTCATGGAAGGTATTGCTGCAATGCTTGCAGCGGTGATGTTATTCTATGTAGGGATTTGGATGCATAGCAAAACGAATGCTGAACATTGGCAGGCATACATTCAAAAGCACATTAATACACAATTAGAGGCAGGTACACTTTGGGGATTAACCGTGCTCTCATTTATCGCTGTTTACCGAGAGGTTTTTGAAACGGTTTTATTCTATCAATCACTGTTAACACAAGCATCAACGACTCAATACTCATTTGTTATCGGTGGATTTTTATTCGGGATAGCTGTGTTATCAATTATTGCATGGGGAATGTTTAAATATTCTGTAAAATTGCCAATTGCCCGTTTCTTTTCAACAACAACTTACTTGCTTTTAGTTCTATCATTCATATTAATGGGTAAATCCATCTCAGCTCTTCAAGAGGCTGGCGTTATTGGAATCTCTCCATTGCCAATTACGGTGGAAATTGATTGGATAGGTGTCGGATCAACATGGCAAGGTATAATAGCTCAGCTAACAATTCTGATATTATTTTCGCTGTATATGTATCGTTCAAGGAATCACAAAGCCTCATAATTTACACAATAGTTAATAATCATTCATTGAGCATCACCACTAACTTAATTAAGAGCAGCTATTTTACTGAGCTACTCTTAAAGTTAGAATTTTATTAGAGAAGTTAAATCGTCCTAATAAATACTTAATGTTGAAAACACACCAATAAAGAGTATCAAACCTATTGACTCTATAGCCACTATAGATTTTATACTTATTTTAATATTGTTTCGGAATGTTAAATATGTCAGAAAAATGTAGTGGTCAGTGTCAATCATCTCCTATCAACGGAGACTTAAAAATTGATACACAATTAGATAACTATAGTGGTGCGTTTGTCAGTACATATAAAGTGCCTCAAATGGACTGTCCTTCAGAAGAGAGATTGATTAGGTTAGCGCTTGACTCTATTAAGCCTTCCGTTGGGTTGCAATTTGATATCCCTAATCGATTGGTTAAAGTTTTCCATGATGACAATTTAGAAGAGATCACAAATAAACTCCAATCACTAAATTTAGGCTCTCAATTAGAATCAACAAAAAAAAGTTGCAGTATTGAAGCTGAAAAAGCAAAAGATTTAGCCCAAAAAAATGAGATGAAAGAAGCATCAACACTAAAATGGTTGCTGGCTATTAACGGAATCATGTTTTTTGTAGAGATAATTGCCGGGATTATTGCGCAGTCTGCTGGCCTTATTGCCGACTCATTAGATATGTTTGCTGATGCTGCGGTGTATGGTTTGGCTATATATGCTGTCGGTAAAAGTATCAGCATGAAACATAGAGCAGCACATATATCTGGTGTGCTTCAAATTATTCTAGCGCTAGGTGCTTTGAGTGAAGTCGTAAGACGCTTTATTTATGGTAGTGAGCCTATGTCATCTTTAATGATGATATTTGGTGGAATAGCGCTAATTGCTAACATTGCTTGTCTGTTTTTAATATTTGGCAATAAAGAAGACGGCGCTCATATGAAAGCGAGTTGGATTTTTTCCGCAAATGACGTTATCGCAAACGTTGGCGTAATCTTAGCTGGTTTATTAGTTACAGTAACAAGCAGCCGTTATCCAGATTTAGTTATTGGTTTGATAATTGCTCTTGTCGTTTTAAACGGTGCTCGCCGTATCTTACAGCTAAAGTATTAAATAGAGAGTAATGAACCTAATGCGCCCATCATATTTAAAACCACATATATCATACGTGATAATGATTTTAATCGTGGTGCAGTCTGTGTTTTTTTCGCTAGAAGAGCTTGAAGGTAGCCTAATTGAAAGTTCTTTTAATACATCACTAACTGAGCCTATTACCCCGGTAAAAGCTCCAGAAGACTCCAGTTTAATAAAGGTTAGCAATAACAACACTTCAGTTGATAATTGTAATTTTTGTTGCTGTTGTCAATTATTTTTAAATGCAGATTCTTCTTGTAATATTTTACAAGCAACAGATCACTTCCTTACCTACTCCTTAGTGTCTCCTGAGCTAAAAGGCTATATCTCGGTGCCATTTCGCCCACCTAAATACGCCTAAATTTTATAGAAAATTAAGAAAGGTCAAATGTTAATGACCTAAATATCACATATAAATTTATAGGAAAGTATACATGGCACTTAATACCTGTGTGCATCGCAAGATAGCAATATTGAGGTGTGTAACACCTCGGCTTAAATATATCGCGTTTCTCGCTTTGTCACTTTTTACATTTAATGTCTATGCCTTTGAAAAGCAGTTAAACCTTCAAGAGGCAATTCAGTGGACGCTTAAACAAAATCCAGAACTTAAAACATTTGATTTCAAGCAAACGGCATTAACAGGACAAGAACAAACAGCAAGTTTAAATCCCGCTTATGAACTAGAAATTGAAGCTGAGAACTTTGCAGGCTCAGGTGAATTTAATGCATTCGACAGTGCTGAATTAACAGTCGCTCTATCTTCGGTTATCGAAATGGGAGATAAACGCTCAGCGCGAATTGGACTTGTTTCAAAATCAAGAGCACTACTCAATGCTGAGAAAGAAGTCTCTGCGCTTAACTTAATGGCTCAAGTCACTGAGAAGTACGTGGAAGTACTTGCAGCCCAACAAAGAGTCTTGCTAGCGGGGAATGCTTTGAGCTTAGCACAAGAAACGTTAGAGATTGTATCTCAGCGTAACCGCGCAGGTGCTACTCCTGAGGCGGAAGTGAAACGATCAAAAGCGGTTATTGCTCAGGCTAACCTCACCCTTCAATCTGAACAAAAGCGCTTGGAATATTTGAAGCTCTCATTAGCAGCCTACTGGGGGGAAAACTCTGTAACCTTCTCTGAAGTAAAAGGTGATCTGTTTCAGTTTGGTAATGATAGTGATTTTAGTAGTCTCTTTGCGAAATTAGAGAAAAACCCTGCTATTCAAGTTTATGCAAGTGAGCAGCGACTAAAAGAGGCCGAATTACAGTTGGCTAAAACAGAGTCAACGGCCAATATCAAATGGTCTGTTGGTGTTAGGCGCTCTCAAGAAGCCAATGATACGGCACTGGTCGCTGGTTTTAGCTTACCTTTGTTTGCTGAAAAGCGAAATTCTGGCGCAATCGCTAGTGCCTTAGCAGAGCGTGATCAAGTTGCCATAGAGAAAGAGGCGACTAAGTTGAGGTTTAGAAATCACTTACTACGAGCATACTCCAATAGAAAACAAGCCATATTAACAGCTAATTCATTAAAGCAGTCGGTTATCCCAATGCTTGAAGATGCACTGGAAGATACTCAAGACGCCTATCAAAAAGGTCGATATGGATATCTTGATTATGTATCGGCTAGACAAGAGCTGTTAAATGCTCGGCGAACCCTCATTGATGCGGCATCTGCTGCCCTAATTTATGGCGCAGAGATAGAAAAACTAACAAACGAAGCGCTGTCACTCTAAAAAAAGCATCACTTTAAGCTTAATAACAATTTATTGATTCAGTTATTAACTGAATCGTTTAGGAATTAAAAATGAAAAACTATTTACTCGCACTATTGATTTTTATTGGGTATTTGTCACCCATTCAAAGTGTTTTCGCTAGTGAAGATGAACATGAAGGCGAAGAAGGCATAAGCAAAATCGACAATAACATGGCAAAAAAGGTTGGTGTTGAAACAGCCTATTTAGCTTCAAAAACGTTGAACCAAACTATCCCTGTATACGGCTCTACGACGATAGGCGCTGAACAATTATTTCAAGTTGGCGCTAGATATAACGGCGTTATAAAGACAATAAACTCCACTGTTGGTGATACGGTAAAAAAAGGCGATCTATTAGCCGTTATTGAATCTAATGAGAGCTTAAATACTTATAAAATAACATCGCCTGTTTCTGGGACTGTTTTACAGCGAAATGGAAATATTGGCGGTATCACGCAAAACACTAGCTTGTTTGAAATCGTCAATTTTGACACCTTGTGGGCTGAATTTAAGGTGTTTACCAGCCAATATAATCAAATTAAAGTCGGTCAACCTGTTGATATTGAGCATGGTGAACAGGCATTCAACTCAACCATCACCAATATAATTCCAGCTAAAGATCAGTCTTATGTTTTAGCACGTGTACGTTTAAACAACACTGAGTTAAAGCTAACGTCAGGTCAATTATTAAAAGGCAACGTCAAAATAAATCAATTCAAGGTGGATTTAGCCGTTGAGAAAGTTGCTATCCAAGAACTGGGAGGACAATTTGGTGTCTTTGTAAAAGAAGATGAAGAGTATGAGTTTGCACCACTTGTCCTCGGTCGTTCAGACAAAAACTATATCGAGGTCATTGATGGCCTCAGTAAAGACGCTGAATATGTAAACAAAAACAGTTATCTGATTAAAGCAGATATATTGAAATCTGAAGTAGAAGACGACGATTAGGAGACGCAATATGATTGAATCAATTTTGCGTCTTGCAATAAATAGGCGCTACTTAGTATTAAGCTTGCTGATGGTAATCATCGGCGTTGGTATGTGGAGTTATCAAAAACTTCCCATTGATGCAGTTCCAGATATAACAAACGTACAGGTACAAATAAATACTTCTGCTCCCGGTTATTCACCTTTAGAAGCAGAGCAAAGGGTAACCTTTCCTGTAGAAACCGCGTTAGCTGGACTACCAAAACTGTCTCACACCCGTTCCCTGTCAAGATATGGTTTATCCCAAGTAACCGTTATTTTTGAAGAGGGAACAGATATTTATTTCGCACGCAACTTAATCAATGCCAGACTAGCTGCGATAAAAGGCGTTATTCCCTCTGGCTTAGAGCCAGAAATGGGTCCTATTTCTACAGGGCTTGGCGAAATATTTATGTATACACTGCAAGCTTCTCCTGACGCTAAAATGTCTAATGGAGAACCTTATACCGCTATTGCCCTGAGGGAAATTCAAGACTGGATCATTAAACCGCAATTGGCTCAAGTTAAAGGCGTCATTGAGGTCAACAGCATCGGCGGCTACAACAAGCAATATCACATCACGCCGAAACCTGAAAAATTACTTTTTCATCGTGTAAGCTTTGAAGAAATATCTGATGCATTGCGTAAAAACAATGATAACCGTGGCGCGGGTTATATAGAGCAAAACGGACAACAAGTGTTGGTGCGCTCCATTGGGCAACTTGCGTCAATAGATGAAATCCTCAATGTCATCATCAAAAAGAACGATGGTATTCCTGTAAAAATAAGTGATGTTGCCAATGTTGCTATAGGAAAAGAACTTAGAACAGGGGCTGCTACTCGTAATGGCATTGAGACAGTGCTTGGTACAACCATGATGCTGATTGGTGAGAATTCTCGCACCGTTGCTTTAGAAGTGGAACAGAAGCTCAGCGAAATACAAAAATCTCTGCCAAAGGGTATTACCGCCGAGCCTGTTTACGATAGAACAACTTTAGTAGATAAAGCGATTGCAACCGTTACCAAAAATCTCGTTGAAGGTGCGCTATTTGTTATCGTTGTACTTTTCTTGTTGCTTGGAAATTTACGCGCCGCATTAATAACAGCCGCCGTAATACCACTATCAATGTTAATGACAATTACAGGTATGGTACAAGCAGGAGTATCTGCCAATTTAATGAGCCTCGGTGCATTGGACTTTGGTTTGATAGTGGACGGGGCTGTCATCATCGTTGAAAACTCTGTTCGTCGGTTAGCTGAGGCGCAACACAACGGTCATAGGCAAGACCTAAGGGAACGACTAAATACTGTTTTTGAAGCCACTTCAGAAGTCATACGTCCAAGCCTGTTTGGTGTAGCCATTATCACAGTGGTATACATACCCATTTTCACCCTAACTGGTGTTGAAGGGAAAATGTTTCATCCTATGGCGGCAACTGTCGTAATGGCGTTAATATCAGCCATGATCCTTTCAGTTACACTGGTTCCTGCTGCTGTTGCGATATTTATGAAAGGTAAAATCAGCGAAAAAGAAAGTGTTGTTATTCGTTCAACCAAGTCTATCTATAAACCATTGCTAATTATGGCAATGAAATTTCGTTGGATTATTGTTTCATTTGCAACGCTGTTAATGGGGTATAGCCTTTGGTTAGCAACTACGCTTGGGACAGAATTTGTTCCACAATTAAATGAAGGTGATATTGCACTACAGGCGTTAAGAATTCCTTCGACTGGCCTAGAGCAATCAGTAGAAATGCAAGAAGTACTTGAAAAACGTATTAAAGCATTTCCTGAGGTTGATAAAGTATTTTCGCGCATCGGTACTCCAGAAGTTGCGACTGACCCAATGCCACCGAGTATTGCTGATATCTTTGTTATATTAAAACCACGCAAAGATTGGAATGAACCTTCAAAACCGAAGAGTGAATTAGTTGAAGAAATGGAAGAGGTATTGAAAAACATTCCTGGCAACAACTATGAATTCACTCAACCTATTCAAATGCGTTTCAATGAATTGATTTCAGGTGTTAGAGCAGACGTAGGTATCAAAGTATTTGGCGATGATTTGGATCGGTTATTACTGACCGCAAAAGATATTCTAAATATTGTGAAAACCGTCGATGGTGCAGCAGATGCCCGAATGGAACAAGTCACAGGTGTTCCATCTTTATCGGTAATCCCTAAACGCGAAGCGCTTGGTAGGTATGGTTTGAGTGTTACTGAACTGCAAGACTGGGTTGCCACAGCAATAGGCGGTGAATCTGCGGGGATCATTTATGAAGGTGACAGACGGTTTGAGTTAGTTGTTCGTTTACCAGAGCAAATAAGAACGGATATCGATGGCTTGAAGTATCTGCCGCTTCCACTTGAGAATGGTAACTATGTGCCACTTGAAGAAGTTGCAGAGCTTAAATCAGAGTATTTACCTGCTCAAATTAGCCGTGAGAACGGAAAAAGAAGAGTTGTGGTTACCGTCAATGTACGTGGTAGAGATTTAGGCGGTTTTGTCAAAGAAGTGAAAGCTAAAATTAATCAGGAAGGAGAAATCCCAGCAGGATACTGGCTTGATTATGGCGGAACGTTTGAACAACTAGAGTCAGCGAGTAAAAGATTAAGCTTAGTTGTGCCGATCACATTAGTTGTTATCTTAGGTATTTTGGTTATTGCATTTGGTTCATTAAAAGATGCATTGATCATTTTCAGTGGCGTGCCTTTAGCATTAACTGGGGGCGTATTCTCTCTTTATTTAAGAGACATGCCTTTATCTATTTCGGCAGGTGTCGGCTTCATTGCATTGTCAGGTGTTGCCGTATTAAATGGCTTGGTTATGTTGGCTTTTATTCGAGACCTTTGGCATGAAAAAGGCGATCTTTACTTAGCGATCATTGAAGGTGCCATCATTCGTTTAAGACCTATTTTAATGACGGCACTAGTTGCAAGTTTAGGTTTTATTCCAATGGCGCTAAACACTGGAATTGGAGCAGAAGTACAACGACCACTAGCAACAGTTGTTATCGGCGGTATTGTATCTTCTACCATTTTAACTTTGTTTGTATTACCTGTTTTATATCAGTGGGCGCATGGCTCAGAGATTAGTAAACAGCAATCTGACGAAATTTAATGCCCCAAAAGCAGCTTAATTTATGTTTAAGCTGCTTTTATATTTAATCTTTTTTATTTCAACTTTTAAAGTTTAATTCGCATCGTCTCGGCAACTTTCATTTAAAAACTCAAACTCTATCGTCGTATGCGATAAATGATAGGAAGCTAATTTAGTTGCAACTTCTTGTTTAAGTCTAATTAAGTTTTCAACTTCAAAGTTGTCACTCAGCTCAAGATGAGCTGTTAAAACGTGACTTTCACCATCTAGTGACCAAAAGTGCATGTGATGGATACCATTAACTTCTGGAAATTCCATTAATGATTGTTTAATACGTTCTTGGGTCTCTTTTTCTGGTGCCGCTTGAAGAAAAAGTACCAACGTTGATTTCAAGTTTCTAAAAACGTTAAATAAGATAAATAGCGTGAAGCCAATTGATAATAAAGGGTCTAAAATTGGCAGTTCAACAAAAAAAAGTACGACAGAAACAATAAGAACAGCAACCCAGCCAAGTACATCTTCAAGTAGATGCCATGTCAGCACTTTTTCATTTAGTGTTTCACCCGCTTTTAATTTAAATACCGCATATCCGTTAACGACAACACCGAGTATGGCAAGTCCCAGCATCCCCTCAACTACAGGCATTTCAGGATTGGACAACCTCGGTATTGCTTCAAATAAAACCCAAATAGAACCAATAATCAAAACGATACTATTTACCAATGCACCAAAAAGTGTAAGTCGGCGATAACCATAACTGAATTTGTCTGATGCTTCTTTATCTGAAAAACGACTTAAAATCCACGCAAAACCTATTGAAAGACTATCACCAAGATCGTGAACTGCATCAGCCATTATCGCGGTACTGTTGGTTAGCCAACCGCCAATAAATTCAATAATAGTAAATATCACATTAAGAAAAAACGCCCAACCAATGCGGTCGTTTTTTTCATGATGGTGACTGTGACTATGGTTGTGCATTTTGTACCTCCAGTGCTTTTGTATTTCTAATTTTTGATACATTCATATTAATCAAATGACGGATCACGCGTTGATACAACCAACGTTTTACTCCTGATAAATTTGTGCCTTTTTCTAGGTAAAATTCATCAGGGGAATTATAAAGTCCAAAGTTGTCATGGATACCTTCTTTTTGAATATAGGTATCCTCTCCACGCCAATCTGTATCTGGTGATGAAAAGCACTTTGTCGCAACACCATAACCACAAAAATCATCTTTTTCTTGGTTAAACTTCTGCTGTAGTGAGGTTAAGTATTGCCTATCTAATATAAAGCCCTCTAAATTAATCCAGTGCCCATCAAAATAAACTTCTACCCAACTATGGATAATATATTTAGGTGCTAGCCAAAATATATAGCTGGGAATGGCACCTTTTTGTAATTGCTGATCAATGGTAAAACCATGGAAACGACACTGGATACCTAATCCACGCAAGAGTGCCATTAATAGATTACCCTTAGTATTACATTGCCCATAACCATCTGCTAGCACATCGCTTGCTGCAATATCATCGCTTTCATTATAGCCGAAGAGAATCTCATCTTTTACAAACTGATAAGCGGCACCAATTTTGTTGAAATCATCCAAATTTTTCCACCCTCGTTTATTAATAAGAGATTGGATATTCTTGTGTTCAAAATTAACAACATTCGTATTATTTAAATATTTCTCAGCCATTTTATACTCCGGTTAACTTGTATATTATTACTATAAATCCTATAGTAACTATAGAGTCAAGTTTGTTAGGGAATTTTATGAAAATAGGCGAGTTCTCAAAAAAATCAGGTTGTTCAATACAGACAATTAGATATTATGAAAGAGAAGGATTGCTGTTAAATCCAAACCGTTCAGAAGGTAATTTTAGGCTGTATGATAGTAAAGCACTAAAACAATTGGAATTCGTAAAACATTGTCGCAGCCTAGATATATCACTCAATGATATTAAACGTCTTATCGAATTAAAAAATAAGCCAGAAGAAAGCTGCTCTAGCGTTAATGCATTAATTGATCAGCAACTCGCATTAGTGAATAAGCGCATGAAAGAATTAAGAGCGCTTAAAGCAGAGTTACAACAGATGGCAAGTGCTTGTGGTTCAAACAATACTATTGAAGCATGTGGGATCATAAAATCTTTAGATAGTTAATCCTTTTAGGGTTATGCAGGCAGAATATAAATCGTTAACACCTACTACTGTTAATACCACTTTGTTAAGATTTACCAACAGTAATTGCACGCTCCGACATAAAATCATCTGATGCGGCATAAACTGTTCCAAAATATGATTACTGCTTTTCCCTTCAAAAGCAGTAATCAAGTCAACTAGTTGATGAAACTCACCTCCAGATTCTGAAAGGTGTTGAGCATCCCACAGTTGATCAAGCCGCTTTAACGCAGACGTTAACTCTTCCTGATTACTTATTTTATTTGCTGACAAAATATCTTTTACATCAATTCGTGAACAACTATCATGCTTTTCATCATTAGGCTCAATAACGGTTAAACTATCACCGCACATATCAGCAAAGCACTTCTGGCAGAGATCAATACTGATTTGATTGCCATCACCGTGAATACTTCCATAGCCACATTTATGATCAATACTTATAAACTCATGAAATTCGTAGTCATCTTGAGTTGCATGTTCGCCACAACCATTACAAGTGAGTTTAGAGATCACTTTAACAACTTTATCTTCAAAATTTTTCATGATTACTCTAAATTTTTTGCTGATTCTTTAATAGCATTAACTCTTCAGTGTTCTTGTCTATAGACAATAAAACAAGGCTATCTTCGGTTAATAAAATGCATCGTTTCAACGGATGATGATGATCATCTAACCGCCTCAATATTGAGTTTAGCTCGCGTTTAAACTTAGCTGGCCTAAGCACCTTGCAGCTTAAGTTGGCAATTTCTAGGCTGGAACTACCCAGGCTTTTGAATTCAATCAAATCACCAACTTCAAAATAGTCACTGAATTTATCTTTTGGCAGTGAAAATAATACACTGCTATCTGAATCATCTTAAAATTCAGTTGGGCACCTATTTACTTTGACTTCAAAATTTTCATTGAGATGATCGACTGAGGTCATTATTGCTCTTTGACTATGTATCATTTGACCACCGTTCAATGTAATCGTTTTGCATCTTCACGCTCTAATTTCTCTCTTGCTTCAATTACTTCAGCAGGTGAAAGCAACAAATGTCTCATAACTACAAATTCAGATAATCTCAACTCAAAACTTTCGGGTTTATCTTCAGTGACATAACAATTATCGCTTTTTGTAATGAATTCAAAGTTATTTTGAGATTTGATAATTGATGTTATTACCCTTTGCCCTTTCTCAAATAGATACGTTTGATCTGAATGAACAATACCGAATAACATTTCCCCAAGAAAAATTTTCTCATCATTATGGAAATCAAAAACACTCAATACTGTTGCGCTTTTTAAGAATGTTTTTATCATAACGCATTCACCAGCCAATCTACGTGAGCAAAAGGTCTCAAGATCATTAGGTAATATGAGTTATTGAAAACAATTCGAAATTGACATGCATCTTTACGAGATAAAAGTGAATCATTAATCCATTGGTTTTTCGGTGAATAGCACTTTTCACCGTCCTCGATTTTGTTCAGAAAAATGCACTCAAGAGTTAATCTTTCACTTCCTAAATTTAAAATAAACACCTGCTTTTCTTCAGTATCTTTTATCCGAATATTAATATTGGAGGCGTGTCCAATGTCAGTGATTGACAAATGCGGTGATAATGGGAAACCATATACCAGATAGTTTTGGTTATTTATTTTAAAATAACAAGGATTTCGGTCAGGAGTATCTGATTCAAAATTTGATAAGCAGTCACAGCTATCACCTACCCATTTTATATGTTCATCTATTTTTATTCTTTCTTCGTTTGTTTTAGCAGTTGAGTCATCTGATTGTGTAAGATTCGTATGAAGTGAATGCTTTACGTTATCAACAGAGAACTCATCAAATGAAACTTTTGTTGCTAGAAAACGGAATGGTATTTCATTGATTAACAGATCAGTGCTTAAAACAGCTTGATGATCTTGTAATGAATCAAAACATAGTTGCCAATCCAATTCGATGTGCTCGGCATCTACAATGTATTTTGACTCATTTTCGAGACCAAATAATTTGAATAGGTTTGATATTAGATCAATTTTAGAAATATTTATTACTGCCTTCGATTCTAGTCGAATCGCCATTTGTTCTATTTCTAAATGAAGATCTTCAATTAATTCTTTGTCTTCCACTTCACATATTAATACGTATTTTAACTTTTGATATTCAGATAAAGCCCCAAAACTTGATGCATAATTAAATTCAGCTATTGAGTCGCATAAATCTTCAAAGTCTATATGTTGGTAGATAGTTGTTGCTAATAAATCATAACCAAATGATTCAGGTAAATTTAGGAATTTTGCAAGGAGTTTAGCTTGGAGTGTTAACTTTAAGATTAATGTGTCTGATGTGATCATTTAGTTATCCATAAATTAAAACAAACAACAGCCTACTAACGCCAGTTTGTTAATTATGAAAACCAAATTTTTACGGATGCTCTGCTTCATCGTTCATATTTAAATATCAGCTAAATATGTGTAGGCATAGGCTGTCCGTACAGCCTTTTTTGCTAATATATATGAGAGTAAAACGATTGTAAACAGAACAGAATTATACATATCTGTATAATTTAAAAGGATTTTATTTTATTTTACTTTTAAAATCAGTTGGTTCAATACCGAAAATTTCAACAACGCTATTTTCGTTTATTTTTATTTTTTCAACTCTTTCATTAAAGCGAGATAAAATATTATTCATATCTGTATGAAGGAGCTTTAGAAGGAAGTCTTCTGCTCTTGGGTGTAAAGCCGCTAATATCAGATTTTGATTTTCAAAGGAATCAGACTTCAGAAATGAAATTAACTGTCCATAACTATCACAGCCATAAACAACATAGGACAACATTTCTTGGCTTTGGCCAAGCGGAATAGATAATTTTTTCGAAAGCCTTTTTGCTTGTCTTTTAACATTATTAAGCAAGTCGTCATTTTTTAGCGACATTTATTCACCAATACAAAAATAAACAACAAAAAGCCCACTGCACTTATTGTTGAATAAATTTTTATTGGAAAATGATCCGCTATGCGAATTAACTAACTAATCAAAGTAAATCCATTTCGTCCGCTAATGTGGGAACTGGCCTCTTTGATACGGCCTGACTTTACAAGATTAAACATACAAAGCCATGTCTATTATTACACTAAATTCCACTTTAAGTAATATGATAAACAGTTTTTACTGCATTGATATTATTCATCAAGGTAATACATATCATGGCTAAAAGATTTTTCTCGATGAGGGGAACTTTAATACGAGCAGCGTCCATAATTAGGAGGATTGAAGCACATTAAGCCGTTTCTATTGGAGCCGTAACAAATAGCCCTCCATTACTTACTATATCTTTAAATACACCTGAAATAGCATAATCAACTAATGCTGCTGTCGCAGCTTCTAGAAATTTAATAAGGACTTCGCCATTGTGATTGTGATATTGATAAGACATTTTTAAATCTGTCGCAAATTTAGATTTGTTGAAAACATACCTTGCGAAATCTTTTCTTTGTTGAAATGGTAAGTACTGACCGTCAATAAAATATAAATATTCGATGCCTTCATCATCAGCCACACTTACATTTTGTTGAATTAAAATTTTTGAAAATTCGTACTCTTTGATTATTTCAAATAACATAAAGTGCAGGATTTCCTGATCTTTATTGCTAAAATCTTTTCTGTTAAGTAGCTCTTTTTTCAACTCTTCTGTTAATTCACTTTTATAAAAACAATTTACGCTCATTTTCTTACCTTAATATTATTATTTATGTCATCTCCTATTAATTAACTCCTACCAATCATTTTCTCATAGTTAATATATTGAAATCTATACTAAAAAATAAATACTCTAAATATCATCTGGCATTGTTTTATAAATAAAACAGACCTAAAAAAGTGAGCAAGATTTATCTATCACAAGTGTGATTTGAATTTACAAAATAAAGGTAAATATACGAGTGAAATTGAATGACATTCAAAAGAAGATTATTTATCGCGTGTTAGATTGATTCACTACCTAATAAACCAGCGCCTTTTTACTTAGATCACATCACTCTATTTGGCCTGCTAAGGTGGAGGCTGGCCTCTCTAACAGACCATAGCTTAATTAAAAGCTATGGCTGTTATTACATATTTAAATCAATTGATAATTAGGTCTAAAAATTCTTTTCTGTGAAATCAGCTAGAGAACTTCTTTCAACTTCATCGAATATCAAAACACTACCTTTTTCATAGTTACGATAGATATTAACTGCTGCACTAGCTCCTGATGATGCAGGAGTAACGAACCTATCATCAATTTGCGCAAGATTTCCAAGTACGATAGTTCGGCAGTTTTTACCACCGCGACTAAGCATTCCTTTCATTTGCGCTCTCGTCATATTCTGAGCTTCATCAATAATGAGAACGGCATCATCAATTGATCTACCTCTAAAATAAGCCATGGAAGTAAACTCTATATTCGCTCTATCAATAATATGTTCGACAGTAGCGCGAGTACTCTTTTCATCATCTTCATCGTCTGAATGCATTGAAATCAAAGCATCTGTAACACCAGCTAACAAAGGTAATGATTTTTCAGTTAGATCACCTGGGAGGAAGCCTGGATCATCATCCATGAAATCTCGACTTCTCACGACAACGATTTTTTTATATTGCTTTAATTCAAGAACTTGGTGTAACCCAGCCGCAATCGCTAAAAAAGTTTTACCGGAACCCGCAGGGCCAAGGATGATATTTAGATCAAAATCAGGATCGGTAAGTTGATCTAAAGCGACTGCTTGGCGTTGATTCTTAGGAAGTATTCCCCATATTTTTTCAGGTTTTCTTTGAAGTAATGTCGTGAAGATATGTTCATCAGTTACTTCCTTTATTTTCCCAACGTGACCAACTTCATCATACCAATACATATTCGGCTGAGCTTCGTCGTTAAAAATATCACGATTGAAACGGTATAACTTTCCAGACATCGCAAAATCTTTTTCTTCTTCACAGCGATCAAACAGGTCACCAGTAAATGATTGAACTCCTGTGTAGAGTAAATCAACATCCGAAATTTGATTATCGACAAGTACATCTTCGGCATCAACACCAATTGTCCGTGCCTTTAAGCGCATATTGATATCACGACTTACAATCGACACATCTTCCTTTAATGTATTTTGCAAATGAAGTGCGTAATTGATAATACGGTTATCAGCATCACTACCGATGGCATGCTTTAACTCTTTAGCAAAGTCTATCTGAGTATCAATACCAATGAATAATTTTCCGCGTTTTGCGGTTTCAGTAGAAGGTAGCTGGATACCCTTTTCCATTTCTTCACTTGAGTGACCGTTAATGATGTCCTCAAGCATTCGAATAACAGCACGAGCGTCTTGGCTTACATTTTTGTCTGTGCGCTCTTTTAAGTTGTCTAGTTCTTCAAGCACGGTTAGACAGATATATATATCATCTCTGTATGCTAAGAGACTCTTAGGATCATGTACTAAAGCTGATGTATCGAGTACACGTGGATTTCTATTTTCGTTTGAATTTTTCATTATTGATTTACCTCAAGATTATTTTTTATTAATCCGTGACTACTAGTTAAATCCATAATTATTTTATTTTTAAACATAACACTCTCCTAAGAATAATTTAGAAGGAGTCTTAATTTGATTAGTGAATGAGAAGTTTTTTATAATATTTCTTTGTAAAAAATGAGCTAGAGACTTTATTTTTACTGAGGTCTGCACAAATATTGATATTATTGTTGACGTAATACCCGTTTTACCGCAACCGGCAGGCCCCGTTAAGATGACTAAATCAATATTAGGGTCGAGTAAAGCGTCCATCGCCATTCCCTGATAAATATTTTTAGGGTGTATGCCCCATGCATTTTTAGCGAGTAGGCGATCTCTCCCTAAGTCTAAAATAGAGATATTTTCATCGTCAAAACCAGTAATTTTTCCCGCAAAGTTCTCGGTTTCGTCAATAAGGTATTCATTAATATAGCTTAGAGGCACTACTGACTTGCTAACGTAATGCGTGGTATTTCGTCCTTCTGCTTCACTATTTACCGAGTTAATGTTTTGCCAAAAATCACCTTCAAACTTATGATAACCTTTAGTTAAAAATTGAATATCATCAATTAATTGGTCAGTACGATAATCTTCAACATGTGCTAGCCCTGCTCCTTTAGCTTTTAAGCGCATATTAATATCTTTAGTAACCAAGACTATTTTTTTGTTCGGATGTTTCTTTTGAATATGAAGCGCGGCATTGATAATACGATTATCGTTTTCATTAAACGATAATACACTTGCGGTTTGCGTTAGTGCGTAGTCGTTTATAATCGCTAAACAACCACTTGGATGTTGCTCATCATTTTGTGGTAATTTCACTCCCGTTAATACTTGCTCAGGCGAAGCGTCGCGTAATGTATCTTCAAGTGCGCGTATTGCCACACGGGCATCGCGACTAACATCTTTATTTCTATCTTTTATTGAGTCTAACTCTTCAAGTACAGTCATAGGCACAACAACGTCGTGCTCTTTAAAAGAAAGGAATGCAAAGGGTTCGTGCAAGAGGATATTCGTGTCTAAGATATAAATGATATTTTCTACGGCGGCGTTTTCGTTCTTCATATTTTCTTCAGTCATAAGCAATCTCCGTGATTAACTGACAAAACAAATACAAAACAGTAATAAATCAACTCTAGGTTAATTAAAGCTAGGGGCTGTTCAACAAAGCGTAAAACGCTTTTAGCCGAATCCTTCTAACAGCGTTTGTTGGAAATTTTTACTGCGTTATCACCTTGTTAGGTAACGCTACATGGATGTAGCTTATTAGACAATGTTGGAACCTATTGTCCTGATTAACCACACGACAAAGGCTCAGCCTTGTATAAACACCCAACAAAAAGCTGCAAAAACAATCTCGAAAGTCAACGTCCCTAATATAAATTCATATAAAACAAGCACAAAAAAACAATATCTACGCATCACTTATGATTATAAGTATAGCCTGTTCACAGTAATACCATCATTCTCAGTTAGCAAGCATAATTTTTTCCTTCAATAGGTTATTTTTTTAATGATCACTTCTATGATAAAGAGTAATATAGCGCCCCTTTTTTGCCCCTGAATTTTCTGTATAATTTGTCTACATTATTAGGGGAACAATATTATTTTAGTAGTTGGAGAATTAAGCCTATGCCATTTAAACCCGGTCAACGTTGGATCAGTGACAGTGAATCAGATCAAGGACTAGGTACAGTTACCGGTGTCGAGCATAGGTTTGTCAATATCGTATTTACCGCCACAGGCGAATCAAGAAAATACGCTAAAGAAAACGCACCATTAACGCGTGTTATTTTTAATACTGGCGATATTATTCCAAGTCATGAAGGCTGGATGTTAAAAGTAGAGTCGTATAGTGAAGCTCACGGCATCATCACTTACGAAGGTATACGCCAAGATATTCAAGAGTCAGCGTCATTAAAAGAAGTGATGATAGACCACTTCATAAAGTTTAATAAACCACACGACCGCTTATTAAACAGCCAAGTTGACCGACTTGATTGGTTCCGTTTACGCAAGGACTCATTACGTCATCAATACCAGCAACAACAGTCAGATTTAATGGGTTTAACTGGTGGTAGAGTCAGTTTAATTCCCCATCAACTTTATATTGCCGATGAAGTAGGCAGCCGTTTTGCGCCACGAGTATTACTTGCCGATGAAGTAGGTTTAGGTAAAACCATTGAAGCGGGGCTTATTATTCATCAACAGCTTGTCAGTGGTCGCGCTAAGCGAGTATTGATCATCGTGCCTGAGTCATTAATGCACCAATGGCTAGTTGAAATGTTACGCCGTTTCAATTTGCAATTTAGTTTATTCGATACAGATCGCTGCGTAGAAAGCAGTCAGCACGGTGAATATGTAGATGGTAAAAAAGTTAATCCTTTCAGCTCTGAGCAATTAGTTTTAGTTAACCTTGATTTTATTACTAAAAACCCTGAGTGGTATGAAGCACTACTAAGCGAAGAGTGGGATTTAATGGTGGTTGATGAAGCCCATCATCTTAATTGGCAACAAAACAACCCAAGCCTTGAATATCAATGTATTGAACAATTAGCTCAAGTGATTCCTGGGGTATTATTACTTACCGCGACCCCTGATCAACTAGGTCATGAAAGTCACTTTGCGCGTTTACGTTTACTTGACCCTGATCGTTTCTTCGATTACGAAAAATTCACTGAGGAAGAATCACATTATGGCGCTGTTGCCAGTGCAGCTAACGCCCTAGTTGAAAAACAAACATTAACAAGCGAGCAAGCACAAACCCTTACTCGCTTATTAGCTGAAGTTGATATTGCCAAGCAATTACCGTTACTTAATGATAAAGATGAAACAGTTGCCAAAAATACCCGTCAACAATTATTAAAACAGCTTTTAGATAGACACGGTACTGGGCGTATTTTATTTAGAAACTCACGCAACACGATTAAAGGCTTTCCAGCAAGAGAGCTCAAACCAACCGCTCTTGCGATGCCTGAACAATATCAAGAAGCGATTAATAAGCTTATGTTAAGTGACTCACCTGAGGCACTGCTGACATCACCACAAGCTAAATTTATTTTTACCCCTGAAATGCTCTTTGGCTTAGATCACCACAGCGAAACCTGGACAGACTTTGATCCCCGTGTTGATTATTTAATTGAACTATTAAAGTCATTAAATAAAGAGAAAGTTTTAGTGATTTGTGCCAACGCACAAACCGCGATTGATTTAGAGGCCGTTCTTCGTATTAAAGAAGGAATACGCGCGGCAGTATTCCACGAAGGTTTATCTATTTTTGAGCGCGATAAAGCAGCTGCTTATTTTGCACAAGATGAAGACAGCGCCCAATTATTACTCTGCTCTGAAATAGGCAGTGAAGGTCGAAACTTCCAGTTTGCGCATCATTTAGTATTATTTGATTTACCAAGCAACCCTGATTTATTAGAGCAGCGTATTGGTCGCTTAGACCGTATTGGCCAACAAGAAATTATTCGCTTACATGTACCTTATTTCAGTGACTCTGCTCAGCACTTGTTATTTGACTGGTATCACCAAGGCATGCAAGCTTTTGAAAACACCTGTATTACTGGCCGTGTAGTGTTTGAAAGCTTTGGTGAACAGTTATTATCTTTAGCTTTAACGGCTCAACAACAATCAAGCGAAGCAGAGACATTAATCGCGCAGAGTTGGCAAAAGCATTTAGACATCAAAGCCGAGTTAGAGTCAGGCCGTGATAAATTATTAGAGCTGAACTCGTCAGGTCAAGGTCGTGCCCACGAATTAGTAGAGAAAATAGCGGCTGTTGATAATGATATCAACCTCCCTCAGTTTATGTTTCAAGCATTAGATGTTTTTGGTGTTCAACAAGACGACAAAGCCGATAATGCTATAGCCTTAAATCCAACTGAGCACATGCTCAATAGCAACTTCCCTTGCTTACCTGAAGATGGCACAACAGTTACCTTTAATCGTGATACTGCCCTGATAAGCGAGAACTATCAATTACTCACTTGGGATCATCCTATGGTGCGTGGTGTTTTAGACTTAGTGCTTAGTGACGATATTGGTAATGCCAGTATCGGGCTTTTAAAGAACGAAGCGTTACCCGTTGGTACTTTCTTTTTAGAGTGTTTATTTACTGTAGAAGCAACAGCGCCTGCTAACTTACAACTAGGGCGCTATTTACCGACTACGCCTATTCGTATTTTAGTGGATAAAAATGGTAACAATCTCGCAGAAAAAGTCAGTGAAGACGTGTTAGACAAGCAGCTTGCTCCGGTTAAAAAGCAAATGGCATTGCAGTTAGTAAAAGCATTAAAAAGTCAAATTGGCCCATTAGTGACTAAAGCAGAAGCTCATGGCGATAAAGAAATTAATGCCATTCAAGAAAAAGCACTAGCCATGATGAACATTAAGCTGACACAAGAGCAAGAAAGGTTAACCGCACTAAAAGCCATAAACCCGAGTGTACGCCAAGAAGAAATAGACTTTATTGCCACACAGCAACAGGAGTTGAGCCATTATATAGACAAAGCACAACTCACCTTTGAAGCGATACGTATGATAGTGGTTACCCACTAACAAAAAACTAGCAGGGGTTATGAATAAGCCCCTGCTATAAAAAAGGAAATGTATGGCTGCTAACCCAGACTTTATTTATACCCCACCAATGTCACCGTATCTTGATATTATTTATCAAGACAGTGATATTGTTATCATTAATAAAACCAGTGGTATTTTAAGCGTACCTGGGCGCTTACCTGAGCATCAAGACTGCTTACAAAATAGAGTACAACGCGTATTACCAACAGCAACCATAGTGCACCGCCTTGATATGGCTACCTCTGGTTTAATGCTATTAGCGCTAAATAAGCCAGCTCATGTAGCGATTAGTCGCCAATTTGAAAAGCGACAAACCCAAAAAAGCTATATTGCCAGAGTTTACGGTCAGGTTGCACAAGATCAAGGTAGTGTCGATTTACCCTTGATCTGTGATTGGCCTAATCGCCCTAAACAAATGGTTGACCATGACTACGGTAAAGCCGCACTAACACATTACAAAGTACTGAGCCGTGATACCAGTAATGAACGTAATAGCACTTTGGTTGAACTTAGCCCTGTTACTGGTCGTTCGCACCAATTACGCGTACACATGCTAGCGTTAGGAAACCCTATTTTGGGTGATCGTCTTTATGCAAACCCACAAGCGTTAGCGTTAAGCCCTCGCTTACAGTTACACGCGCTAAGCTTAAGCTTTACACACCCAAGCACTCAAGCGCAGGTCAGCTTTAACGCACCATGTCCGTTTAACTAATCACTGAAATGGTTACATATTTAGATAAAATATAGAATGTAATTAACGCTTGGTATAAAAGTGTCGATAAGATATAAGCAAGTACTATATATAAAAACACTCAATAAGCTGAGATCATGATAAATACATTGGAGAAACAATAATTATGCCCATTAAGCTTTTCTCATTACCATGTATTATCTTGTTAACTGTAAGCGTACTCGCGTTAAATACTCAAGCATTTGAGGAAAGTAAAGCAACCGAAAAAACGAAAGAAAGCACGGCTACCGAACAAGCGAAAACAAAAACAGACTCACCAAATAAAGAGCAAGAAAAAGAACAGCAACCTATGCCGATAAATTACGGCGTTCAACATACACAAGACTTAAAGCATTATATCGCAGCAGAACGGGTTAAACCTTTACTTGCGGGTCCTGAGAGCTATCTAACCTTAGAACAAAAATTCACAACGGCTAACAGTAAGGGCGTTGCCATTTTATTACCTGATTGGCAACAAGGAGCAACTAACCCAAAAGCGATTAATTTTTTACGTAAGGCGTTACCAAAACATGGCTGGACTACTATAACGATTCAGCCTCACGATAAACCCGAAGGTTATCCGTCAACCGCGCTTACAGCAACCGAACAACAAGAGCAAAATACCCCCTTAATCACTGAGTATAAAAAGCAACTTGCTGCAATACTTACCGCAACAATGAATAAAGCGAAAGAACATCCCGGTATTGTGATTGTAATAGCACAAGGTAACAATGGCGCCTTTTTAGTCGATTTATTAAGTGAGAATACAGAACCTGCAGATGATGTAGCTAAGTTAACCACCGCGCCTAATGCGTTGGTGCTATTAAGCAGTTATCGCAGAGGTAGCCGAGATCTTCAAACTCAACTCAATGAAGACCTTGCTAAAAATGTTGCTTTATTAGAACTGCCTTTACTCGATCTTTATTTACATTACGATCATCCCAGTGTAATCGCCGCGATACCGATGCGAATGTCGTCATCAGCTCAAGAAATGAAAGTTTATTACCGTCAACGACAACTTAACAATACACTCTCTGGCTATTACCCTAATAATGAATTATTAAGTCAAATTAATGGTTGGCTGAAATCTATTGGCTGGTAGCCATTAGCTAGGCAACCCATTTACTACTTCACCTGTTTAGAAATCAAATCGTAAGCGGCTTGAATATCTTGAGTTTTTTGCTTAGCTGTTTCCATCATTTCTGGCGGTAAACCTTTAGCAATCAACTTATCGGGGTGATGCTGTGACATTAACTTTTTATATGCCTTTTTAATTGCTGGCATTGGGGTGCTTGCTTCAACACCTAAAACTTTATAAGCATTATTTAATTGTTGACCACTTGTTTGACTACTTTGTTGTCTCCCTGACGACCCTGATTGCTGATGAAATGATGCACTAGCAATAATCATTTCCAATAAATTATCAAGCTCGCGCGCAGAATAACCTAAATATTTAGCAATGGTATGCAACACTGCACGCTCTTCTTTATCGAGCTCGCCATCACTAAATGCAACTTGAATTTGGATTTCCAAAAACATCAGCAATAAATCCTGACGGTTGCCCATGATACGCTTAAATTTAATTAAACGATCTTTGAGCGGAAAAGCTTCCGATTTACCTTCTCTAAAAGCATCTTGTGCCTGTTTACGTAGCTGGCTTGTTAAGCCCAATTTGTCCATGTAAGCACTAGCAAAAGCAATTTCATGACTCGTTACCTGCCCTTTCGCTTTAGCGACATGCCCCATAATTGAGAAGGTACTATAAAAAAATGTTGCTTGGCGGGAAACATCATCTTCTTCATTGCCTGACATAGCATTGAAATCAAAACCTCGGCCTCGGTCAAATAGGTGCCCTAGCCAAGCTCCAAGTAATGCACCAACAATATTTTTACTCAACATTAAACCGAATAAAAAACCTAAGATTTTACCCCAAATACGCATATAAACTATGACCTATTGAAAAGATTTAGAAATAACATTGCTAAAAAAGCATAAGATTTAAAGACAACGCAAAAAATTGCTATATTATAACTGGATTTAGCATTAAAATAATGAGTTCATCACATTAAAAATCATCATTATTAACATTATCGCCACTTTTCCGGATATTAAATGCTTTTTTCCCGACAAATAAATGTTTCTCTCTGCCTTTTCTTATTATGCCTTACACATGAAGTAAGCGCTAACTCAGCCACACCTAGCGAAGCACCTGAAACCAAGCCTATGTTCTGTCCTATTCCCACTTTTGCAGAAATAGGAGCTAATACACCTACAGTTAATGACAATAGTATTAACATATATTCGCATTATGCTGGTATCGAAAAAGATCAAATTGCACAATTTAGCGGTGGTGTGACCTTAGTCGATAAAAGTCAAAAAATAATTGCTGATGAATTGTCATTTAATCGACTTAAAATGAGCATAGAGGCTTTAGGCAATATTCAATACCAAAGCAACGATATTAATATTTTTGCAAATAGTCTCAGCGCAAGTAAACAAGAAAGCTCTACCGCGATGACTGATGCAGCATACCAACTTAATGGTAACCCTGGTCACGGTAGCGCAGGCAAACTATTTGTTAGTACTGATGGGCGTTTAAGTTTATTAGATTCGACCTTCACGACGTGCGCTGGCGAAGTACCTAGCTGGCAAATAAAAGCTAAAGAAATTAATTTATCTGCCACTGGCGACTTTGGTGAAGCATACCATGCTCAATTTAGAGTGATGGATGTGCCAATTCTTTATGTTCCTTATTTCTCATTTCCTGTTTCAAAAAAGCGTACTAGTGGCTTTCTTTATCCTAAAATCAGTAGCTCAAGTAATTCAGGATTAGAGGTTGAAACACCATTTTATTGGAATATAGCAGAGAACTTAGACGCAACAATTACTCCTCATTACATGTCAAAACGTGGCATGCAACTACAAACAGAAGTACGTTATTTAACTGGCTTACAATCAGGTCAAATAGATTTAGAGTACTTAAATAACGATAAAGCCTTAAAAAGTAGTGATCCTCGCTATTTAGCAAGATTTCAGCACATCGGTACTTTCTCTGAAGACTTTCGTGCATACATAGATTACACCACAATCAGTGATGACAACTACCTCGTTGATATTGGGAGTAAGCAATACAACTCTAATGATGCTTACTTATACCAGTTAGGTGAATTATCTTATTTTGGCGAGCAATGGCAAACCACCCTAAAACTACAAGATTTCGAAGTCTTAGGTAGCCACAACCCTAGCTATAAAACCATTCCTCATATAGAAATAGCGGCACAACAACCGCTGAACTTTTTATCAGGGCAATTTGAACTTTACTCTGAAATGAGCAGTTTTCAAGCCGCTGAAGAGGGACAAGTTGAAGCAAATAGGTATCACGTAGAAGCCGGAGTTACGTTACCAATATCAACTCCAGCTTGGTTTCTTAACTCAGAAATGAAGCTTATGCACACCTATTATCAACAAAGTAATATTAACGTTGGCAGCCCTTTAGACGAAACCGTACAACGAACCTTACCGAAAGTACGTGTACATGGCGGCATTAACTTTGATCGCAATATGACTGCATTTGGTAACGATTATCGCCATACATTTGAGCCACAATTACAATATTTGTACATTCCCGAAAAAGACCAATCTAATATTGGTTTATACGACACAACCAGCTTACAAGAGGATTACAACGGACTTTTCCGTGATAGACGTTACAGTGGTTTAGATAGGATATCTGCAGCGAATCAATACACTTGGGGTATAACCAGTCGAATATTGGACACTTCAAATTTAGAGGTATTTCGCTTTAGTGTTGGTCGTATTCAATATTTATCAAGTCGTAACATTACTGAAAATAACAACACAGCTTTAGTACAAACAACACCATTAACCACCAAAGAGTCTTCTGTTGCCGCTGATGTTTTCTTTCGCTTAAACCATCAATGGCAAATAAGTGGTGACATTCAATATAACACCCTAGGGAACTTCACCAATAAAGGCCAAGTAAACTTAGATTACCACTTTGATAAATTTAATACCTTACAATTGAACCATAGGTATACTCGTGATGTCTCAGGTAATAGCTTAGAGCAAGTCTCTGCGCTCACTAGTATGGCCATTAATAGTAATTGGTCTTTTGTTGGTCGTATAACTCAAGATTTAAAACAACAAAGAAGCTTAGAAAGCTATGCTGGTTTTCAATATGAAAGTTGTTGTTGGGCTATACGTGTTGCCTACCATCGCCACATAAATTCTAATCTAGATGAAAATAATAATGATATCGAGAAGCGCGATGAATTTGATAGCGGTTTCATGGTACAGTTTATTATTAAAGGGCTTGATGGGCAGCAGTCCGCTATTGGTACACAAGAAATGTTTAATGATAGTATCTTTGGCTATAAGCGCCCTTACTATTTAAATAATTAAAGCAGATTAACTTACATTAACTATTAAACTGCTAACACTTTAAAAAAGAAGACATAAAATTTATATGAAAAATTCACTTAAAAACTTCGCTTTAATCACAAGTCTTATTGTCGGCTCTTTTAATTACGCTCACGCTAAAGAAGAGCTATTAGACCGCGTAACTGCAATTGTTGACTCTGGCGTAGTGCTTGAATCCGAAGTAACTGATTTACTAGCAAGCATTAAATTACAAGCCAAAAAAAACAATCAAAGCTTACCTGGCGAGTCAGCTTTACGCATTCAGGTAATGGATAAGCTAATCAACGATAACCTGATCACGCAATTAGGTGAACGTATGGGTATTCAAGTAAGCGATGCTCAGTTAGACCAAACCATTACTAATATGGCCAAAGAAAGCAAGTTAACCTTAGCTCAATTTAGAGAGTCTATTATTAGTGAAGGTTTAGATTATGAGAAATACCGTGAAAGTGTTCGTACAGAGCTTATTTCAGGTGAAGTAAAACGTAATACCATGAGGCGTCGTATTTATATATCCCCTCAAGAAGTAACAAATTTGCTTGCGGTTATGAAAGAACAAACCAATAACAATGTAGAGTATCATCTAGGTCATATTCTGATTCAGTTTCCGTCAAATCCAACGCAAGCGGATATGACGGCATCTAAAACCCGTGCTGATCAAGTTATCAAATTACTTAATGATGGTTCAGATTTTACAAAAATAGCTATTGCATCATCAGGTGATGAGAATGCACTAAGTGGTGGTGACTTAGGCTGGAAAAATATCAATGAAATGCCAACCTTATTTGCTGAACTAATTGATGGTGAAAAGAAAGGCACCGTCGTTGGGCCCATTAGAACAGGCTTAGGTTTTAGTATTGTAAAAGTGCTCGACATCCGCGGCAAACAAGTCGTAGAAGTTGAAGAAGTGAAAGCGAGACATATTTTGATTGAACCTTCGATTATTTTAAGCGACGCAAAAGCTGAATCGTTATTACAAGGGTTATTAAATCAAGTCGAAGCTGGCGAAGCTGATTTTGCTGAACTTGCAAAAGAACACTCTGATGGACCAACATCTGTTCGCGGTGGTGATTTAGGTTGGGCTGACCCAACGAAATATGATAAAGCATTCCAAGACGCCTTAGCGACAATGAAGCCAGGTGAGTACCACAAACCATTCCGCTCTTCATTTGGTTGGCACATTATTCAACTTGAAGACAGACGCATGGTTGATGCAACCTCACAAATGAATGAAAACAGAGCCTACCAAATGCTATATAACCGTAAATTTGGTACCGAGAGTGCACGTTGGTTAAGTGAAATACGTAACGAAGCTTATATTGAAATTTTTGAACAGGACACCAAGTAATGACTAAACGCATTGCCATTACGCCTGGCGAGCCTGCAGGTATTGGCCCAGATCTTGTTATCACGATTGCCCAACAAGCATGGCCAGTAGAGCTAGTTGTCATTGCCTCTAAAAAACTTTTGTTAGAACGTGCTCAACAATTATCATTACCACTAACCTTAATTGACTACGACAAAAATAATGCAGTACAAGCACAACAGGCAGGCACTCTTACTGTGCTAGATGTTGAGCTGCCTGACACCTGTATTGCGGGCACTTTAAACAGTAATAATGGTAGTTATGTTGTTGAAACCTTACGCCTCGCCAGTGAGAAAAATATCTCTGGTGAGTTTGATGCCATCGTCACAGGCCCTGTACACAAGGGGTTGATAAATAAAGCAGGTATTGCTTTTAGTGGTCATACCGAATACTTTGCGCATCAAGCAAACTGTAGTGACGTAGTTATGATGCTAGCAACAGAAGGCTTAAGAGTGGCCTTAGTTACCACTCACATACCGTTAGCCTATGTTTCAAAAGCCGTAACCTATGAGCGCTTACAAAAAATCACCCGTATTTTGCATCATGATCTCATTGAGAAATTCGCGATTAGTAACCCTCGAATTTATGCCTGTGGTGTTAACCCACATGCTGGAGAAGATGGTCACTTAGGCCGAGAAGAAATTGAAGTAATAGAACCGGCTTTAAACGAGTTACGTGCTGAAGGTATTGATGTTATTGGCCCTTTACCCGCCGATACTATTTTTCAAGATAAATACCTTCGCGATGCCGATGCCATTTTAGCGATGTACCATGATCAAGGTTTACCTGTATTAAAATACAAAGGTTTTGGCTCTTCAGTCAATATCACCTTAGGGCTGCCTTTTATTCGTACATCGGTTGACCACGGAACAGCTGTAGAGCTAGCAGGTAAAGGTACTGCCGATGTTGGCAGTATGATGGAGGCAATGAAAAGCGCCATCAGCTTATGCTTAAATAAGTCATAGTAAACATGACTACGGGTTTATTACTTCGCTAAAAAGTAAATGAGTTCTACACTAAAGTAATCAAAGTATAACCACAGCTTAATCAAAAAATAATGGCGATATTAGCGCCATTATTAACAACGAGATATTAATGAATAGTAAAAGCCATTTAGGTCACCAAGCAAAAAAACGTTTTGGTCAAAATTTCTTACACAATGATGCGGTAATAAGTGACATTATTGATGCGATCAATCCAGAGCCAGGTGAAAACCTTATAGAAATAGGCCCAGGTTTAGGTGCATTAACTGAGCCGGTAATAGAGCGTGCAAAAAAACTTTCCGTAGTTGAACTCGATAGAGATCTTGCTCATCGTTTACGTCACCATCCTTTTTTAGCACCACATTTAACTATTTATGAAACCGATGCGCTCAAGTTCGACTTTGCACAACTCGCCAGTGAAGACAAACCATTACGTATTTTCGGCAATCTGCCGTATAACATTTCAACACCGCTTATTTTTCACTTATTAACCTTTAAGTCACAAGTAAAAGATATGCACTTTATGTTGCAAAAAGAAGTTGTACAGCGCATGGCTGCAGGACCTGACTGTAAAGCTTATGGTCGTTTATCCATTATGACGCAATATCAGTGTCAGGTTTTACCTGTAATGGAAATTGGCCCAGAAGCCTTTAAGCCAGCACCTAAAGTAGACTCGGCCATTGTGCGTTTAATCCCTCATAAAGAGATTAAAAACCCAGTTAAAGATATTGCTGCTTTAAATACTGTTTGTTTAGCGGCATTTAATCAACGCCGAAAAACTATTCGCAATAGCTTTAAAAACTTAATTTCTGTCGAGCAATTAGAAAGCTTAAATATTGATGCAAACTTACGCCCTGAAAACTTATCAATTGATGACTATATTACCCTAGCGAATTTTATTACCGACAATCCAGTTCAAGAAGACAATAAGCCGAAAAAAAGTAAACGACACATGGCTAAAAAACAAATGACTGACTCACCTAATGCAGTAAATCCCGATATGCTCGACTAATGGCAATATATTTAGTTGGTGATGTACAAGGATGTTATAGCGAATTAAAAGCGCTACTCAAGCGTGTTAATTTTGACCGTGATTGCGATATTTTATACTTGGCTGGTGACTTGGTCGCTAGAGGCCCTAGCTCATTAGAAACTTTACGCTTTGTCAAAGCCTTAGGCGATAGTGCTAAAGTGGTATTAGGTAATCACGACTTACACTTACTGGCGGTTTATGCTGGTATTAAAAAAGCTAAAGCTGCAGATAAACTAGATAAGCTTTTGACATCACCCGATGCAGATGAATTAATTAATTGGTTAGCCGCACAGCCTCTCATTCAAAAAATTCCCGATAAAAAAAAATCCGCCTATATGAGTCACGCAGGGATCTCTCCTCAGTGGCTATTAAAGGATGCACTTGAGCAAGCACAATTAATACATCAAAAACTGATCTCTACTGAGCGTAATCAGTGGTTAGCGTTAATGTATGGAGAAAAACCAAATTCATGGCAAGCTTCACTAACCGAAGAGGAAAGGTTTCGTTACAGTGTTAACGCACTAACACGTATGCGTTACTGCTTTATGGATGGCTCTTTAGAGTTTCACCATAAAAATACTCCAGAGGAAACACCTGAGCACTTAGTTCCTTGGTTTACACTATCCAAAACAATTGATAAAACCCCATGGGTTTTCGGTCACTGGGCATCTTTAATGGGTCATAGCTCTCATAGCAATATTTATCCGCTAGACACTGGCTGTGTGTGGGGTAGTCATTTGACTCTACTACGCTGGGGCGATAAGAAAGTATTTATTGAGCAAGCTCACCAATAAATACTTACACCAACAGGTATTATTTTATACAAATAACACGTTAGTATTGTTCGAATAACAAGCTAAATATAAATAAGTAGACTTAAGCGCCTCCTCACTTGAAATATAATACAAAATAACATTAAATAAATATTATCAATAGCCGATAACTTACAAGCTTATCAGCTAAAATTACAAATATCTTTGTATTATCCTATTTATACTACTTATGGATAGACGAGCCGTATAACTTGCAGTAAGTTAATCTAATGAATTAATCTGGGGACAACCCAAACCAATGGTGAACTATATGAATTTAACTGTCGCGATGAAAATAATTGGTGGCTTTGCCATTTTAACAATTCTGCTAGTACTCACTAGTGTCATCTCTCTTTCAAACTTAAGTACTATCCATAGCGCGACAAGCCAGCAACGAGACTTAGCTATTCCAACCTTAAAAGGTAGCAATCAGCTTGCTTTGCAAATTAGTCAAATGACTAACCTAACATTAAAAGCATATTATCAAACTGAGCTAAATTTACTGGCCAAAGAGTTAACTAATTATAAAAATACTCAAGGTGAGTTTGATCAGAAACTTTCTCACTTAAAGCAAATAATTTCAAATGAAAAAACATTACTTGCAAGCTTGGGTGAAATCGAAGCATCCTACAACGATTACTCTCAATCATCTTTAAGTTTATTCAAAAATCATAAAATCAGTATTAACCAAAAAAAGCAGTTAATTAATGATATTGATACTCTCGAAGAACAAGCTGATGATATGGTAACTTTATTACTTGATTTAGCCGATCATGATTTAGCTGACACTAAGCTACAACGAGCAATTAATTTAAGTGAGCAACTTGAAAACCAATTAAATTCTTTAGTATCTTCTGCCCTTGAATATAGAGACACTTTATCATTGAGCACTGCTGAACTTATTGAGAGTGAGCTATCTTATAGCCTTTCAGGGGCGAAGCAATCTGTCGATGAGATAATCTCGGAACTAAATATCAACAAAGTAAATTCCGTAGCACAAGATGTACAGGGATCTTTTAATGACATCCAAAACCTTATATCGATGAATGACGGTTTTATTGCCAATAAAAAAGCCCAACTTAACGCCAGACAGCAAGCTGAACTAATGCTTGAAAATGTAGAAAAAAATGCCACTCATATTAATAACTTATTAGCGAATCAAATTGAACTTGCTAATGAAGCGACCCTTGATGTTGCTGAACAAGTAGAATATTCAGTAAATAGTAGTAACAATCAAACTGTCATCATTATGATCATTAGCATTGTTATCGCAATTGTTATTGCTCGATTCACCTTGTTAAGTATTACTCGACCTTTAGAGCGAGTTAATAAAATGTTAAACATTGTCGCTTCAGGTGACTTGTCTCATAAACTTGATGAAAGTGGTAAAGATGAGTTTGCGCAACTATCTAAAAACTGTAACTTGTTAATTGATAGCTTACGTAACCTTATTGAAAGTATTGTTAACCGCTCAGCACAGCTTTCGGCAGCTGCTGAAGAAACATCAGCAGTAACAGCACAAAGTACAACGGCAATTGAAGAACAACGAAATCAAGTAGAGCAAGCGGCTTCTGCAACAACAGAAATGAGCAGCACATCTCAAAGTGTTTTAGCCAGTGCTAACGATGCCTTAAATGAAATTAAACATGCTGATGACGAAGCTGAACGAGTGAAAGTTATTTCAGCAAGAAATCGCCAAACTATTGAGCAGCTTGCCAACGAAGTTGACTCTGCTTCTCAAGTTATTAATCAATTACAACAAGACAGTGCTTCTATTGGTAGCATCTTAGATGTTATCCGTGGTATTGCAGAGCAAACCAATCTACTTGCTTTAAATGCTGCTATTGAAGCGGCGAGAGCAGGCGAACAAGGTCGTGGTTTTGCTGTAGTTGCTGATGAAGTAAGAACTTTAGCAAGTAGAACGCAAGAGTCTACCTCTGAGATTCAAACCATGATTGAGGCATTACAAAGTGGCGCAACTAAAGCCGTTACAGTAATGGATACTGGTAAAGCCAAAGCGAGTGACTGTGTAACACAAAGTGAAGAAGCCGATACTGCGTTAGAAACAATTACCCATGCCGTACATGAAGCTTTTGATCGTAGTTCTCAAATTGCCACCGCTGCCGAAGAGCAAAGTGTGGTTGCTAATGAAATTAGTGAAAACCTTGAATCTATTGTTGCTATTGCAGAGCAAACCACTGAGGGCTCCAAACAAACAGCAACATCAAGTAGTGAAGTTGCCCGTTTAGCCGAAGAACTCCAACACTCTGTACAAGAGTTTAAGTTATAAAAAACCCGTAAACACAGGCAGATATATTGTAATTCACGTTATTATATATCTGCCACGCAAGATGTTTATATTGACTTACATTCAATAAAACATATAATACCCCTGCTTGAAGTTAGTTTTATATTTTTGTACACCATTTCGATGTTAAAAACTTTCTTACCTTTGGTAAGACATATGTAGCACGTCCTGATTTATAAGTAATAGCAACTCTTTTTAGCAAACCCCGATTAGTTAAATAAATTGATTTAACTAACGAATTACTCTTAAATTTATAGGATACACATTATGTCTACTACTACTGGTACAGTAAAATGGTTTAACGAAGCTAAAGGTTTTGGTTTCATCGAGCAAGAAAATGGTCCAGACGTTTTCGCACACTTTAACGCTATCGTTGGCGAAGGTTTCAAAACTTTAGCTGAAGGTCAAAAAGTTGAATTTACAGTTACTGACGGCCAAAAAGGTCCTCAAGCTGAAAACATCGTTGCTCTTTAATTACTAATAACTGAGTAGCTTTAGTTACTCGTTATAATAATTAAAAAAAAGGACATACTATTTAATAGATGTCCTTTTTTATTACCTAAAATATTTTATTATTCGCTATTTATCTATAATTAGCGCTTTGTTATTTATCACGACACTATTCATAAGCTTGCACTTATAATATGTAACCCGTGTTCAGGTTATTTAATAAATAACCATTGCACTGGGGCATAATATTGATAACATTCCCATCCGATCTAACATGCAATAGTCAACGGCATTAGCAAGTAATTCATCTGTTATCTCTAACTGTTCAAGTAACTCTTCACCTATCAACTCTTGATATGATAATGCTTTAATACTTTCATTAGGCATAACCATGCTTTTATAGGTAACCCGTTTCGCAATATAGAGTAGCTGCGTCTCTATACTTTGTAGAGCTACCTCGTTAATATCCTGATTTCGGATAGATGAGAATAAGCTATAAGGTAACTGCCAGTACTTTAATAACTCTGCAGAGCACTCTCCGTAACTAAAACCTAAAACGGCGCGCTGTTGCTGCCAGGGTAGTAAGTCAGACTCGCGACAACGAGAAATAGCCTCAGGGGTAACTTGGTGAACGACTAGCTCACCTAAGTTATGCAAAAGTCCTAAGATAAATAATCGTTCAGCATTGGCAACATTAAGGTGAACACCTAAAAACTTAATTAATAAAGCACAATCAATACTATTTAACCAAAACTGCTCTAAATAATCATTGTTTTCATCGTCTAACTTGAATGCCTCGGTAGTAAAATAAGCGAGAACTAACGTATAAATTTCAGTGATCCCTAAGACTAAAACTGCTTTAGAAATAGTATCAATCTTACCTGGGTAGCTAAAAAAAGAGCTATTGGCTAATTTAAGAATACTACCAGCTAAAGCAGGATCGAGTAGAATAACCTCTGAAATATCGTCAATAGTAGAGGCTTCATCATCAACGAGTTCTTTGATACGTAAAAAGGAATCAGACAAAACAAAAACATCACTCACTTGTTCAATATACTCTTCTAATCGCATCCTTAAGCCCCAACAATACAAATTAATTATGTTATTAACGATTATAGTTATAAATTACCTTAATACGCTATGTTAATTTGATATGAACTAAACTTTCGCATATTAATAACGCCTTTATCGAAGATTAAATACTGTCCTTTTATTCCGAGTAATACACCTGAAACCTGCTCCGTTTTATCAAAATTAAACGAGCTGATTTTAGTGAGGTATTCGCTCACTGGGTAGTGAATATCTTGAACTTCTTCATCTAATGCGACAATAGCATCGTCACCAAACTCTAAACGCAGTTGAGAAAGTTTCTCCGCTATTTTTGGCATTAACTCTTTGGCTTTTTCTTTTAAATCGAGGGACTCAGGCGCTTCCTTTAACATTGCGCGCCAATTCGTTTTATCACTAATAAACTCAGCTAATGCTGTTTCGACTAAGCCAGACTGTAAACGTGTTCGCACTTTAAATATAGCAAGCGCTTGGCTAGCCCCCTGATCAATCCAACGTGTAGGTAATTGAGTATGACGCGTAATACCAACTTTAAGCCCTGAGCTATTAGCCAAATACACGTAATGTTCAACCATGCAGTGTTGCTCTCCCCACTCAGGCTCTTTACAAGTACCTAGGTGAAAGTGACAAGTTTCAGGTTTCATAATACATAAATCACACTGCGCTAGTTTTGCCATGCAAGGGTAGCAAAAACCTTGCGAATAACTTTTTTTAGTTTTTTTACCACAATGTTTACACGCAATCATGCCAGAAAAAGTTAACGTAACTTCTTTACCTATTAAAGGGTTCAACTCAATACTCTGCTTAGTACTTTCGCCATTAATACTGGCTAACGGTAATTGGTAATGCACTAAATTGTTTTCATCAAGCTGAGCCGTTAACTTTTCTACAGCACCTATTTCACTAATAACCATATTGCTCTCTTCTTTCATTAATTGTGTATTAAGTTCGTTCAAATCGATTAAGGGTCAAATGTTATAAGTCCACTCAAAACTGAACTTTTTGTCGCGTTTTCTTTATTGTTTTTCTATTAGCTTTAGAGTCTAAGCGACGCATCACCGAGCCTTTGGTTGGTTTAGTTTCTCGCCTTTTTTTCACTACAACCATCGCTTGTTGAATGATCTCTTTTAAACGGTTTAAAGCATCTTCTTTATTCATCTCTTGAGTGCGAAATGATTGCGCTTTTAAAATAATAACGCCATCTTTTGAAATGCGACTATCTTTTGATTTAAGTAGTTTTTCTTTATACACTGCGTGTAATGATGAACGTTTAATATCAAAACGTAAATGAATTGCCGTCGCTACTTTATTTACACGCTGACCACCGTTACCTTGCGAGCGAATAGCACTTAATTCTATTTCCCAATCAGCTAAATTTACTGTATTTGAAATTTCTAACACATTTATTTACCATCAATTTATCTAATAAGGCACAATGTTACCTATGACAATGCAAACGACTTGGTGGGTATATTTACTACGCTGTAATGACAATAGTTTATATACAGGTATTACTACAGATGTCTCCCGCCGTTTACACGAGCATAATACCAGTAAACTTGGGGCAAAATATACCCGTGCAAAACGACCCGTAACGTTGGCTTACCAAGAAGAAGCCCTTAATAAAAGCACCGCAGCCAGTAGAGAATACCAATTACGAAAGCTAACGAAGCAAAAGAAAGAGCATCTGGTTGACCTTTACACGAAAAAACATCAATAACTGCTACTTTTCGATAACAAAACTTCGATTTCACTGTAAACTACTGCTAGAATGCGCTGTTTTTAATGTTAATTGAGAAGTGAATAATTATGTCAACCCAGAAAATGTTTATTGAAAACTACTGCCCTGTAAGTGCTGATAAAATAAGCTTTACTCGACAACAAGGCAGTGATTTTGCCAAACAAGTTGCGGATGACTTTAATCCCTTACATAACATTGACGCTAAGCGTTTTTGTGTTCCTGGTGATTTATTATTCTCAGTGATCATTGCCAAGTCTGGCCTTTATGAAAAAATGACCTTTGATTTTTCTGGTATGGTTAACGATAACGTAGCACTCACCTTCCCAACCCATATTGATAATAGTTACGATATCAAAGATGACGCAGACAAGGTTTATTTAAGTGTACAAGCAAGTGGTAAAAGCACCACTAACACTAGCTTAATTAATGCGCTCACTAAAGCATATGTAAGCTTTTCAGGTCATACTTTCCCCGATATATTAGTCAAACTGATGGCTGAGAATAATGTAATGATTAACCCTGCTCGTCCAATGGTTATGTACCAAAGTATGTCTATAGACTTGTTTACTCTAAATACTGACGATATTTCACTCGTTTTAGCTCAAACTAGCTTAACGATTGATGGAAAACGCGGTGATGCCTTATTAGCGTTTAACTTACTATCAAACGGTGAAGTGATTGGTCGCGGTGAAAAGCATATGCTGCTAAGCGGTTTGCGTGATTATGACCAAGAAGGCATAAACGCAATGATAGCTCAACATAGCCAGCACAAAGCTGACTATCAAAAAAGCATGTAAGCGATAATAGTAAATTAATCTGTAGCAGCCGGCTCAACATATTGATGCTCAAACTCTGCTTGTTGCATTAACCTGTCTTCACTACAAAAAGCAAATGTAGTTAAGCTCTTAGGTTGATGGCAACGCTCAGGTCGTTGATAAAAATGCAACCAAGCAAACTGCTTTTCTCTAGGGTATTTAGATTTAACTTCAATACGTTGTTTACTAGCAAAAGGGGCCGCAACGTTTTTAGTTTTTTTACTTCTTGATTTTTTATAGATTACTTTAGCCTTGTTGCTACTACCCTGAGCTTTACTTCGCTTTTTTTTGCTCTTACTCTTTGTTTTAAAGCTAGATGAGCGTTCACACTGCCACCACTTATCTCTCGCCTTATCTTCCCTTGCCCTTAAACTTTGCCCCTTTTTTAAGCCATAACCACTTCTTTGCAAAGCTTGTATATTTTGCAATTTTTCTAATAAAGGACGACAACGTTTTTTTGCCTCAACATTAACACTCAAAAAAACTACGGCTACACAAACAACCGATAATATTAATTTCATACCCTTTGTTTTCATCATAGCCTCCTTGCTACGCTTTTGGTCAAACCTATCGTGACTCTTAAAATATAGACTACTCTTACTAATACACTCAATAACACGGATGTTAATGATGACTCATTACTGCAGAGTAATATCGACCACTACATTATCTTTATTGCTATTACTACTGACAATTTCCCCTTATACGAAGGCTGTTGAAAAACCTCACATACAAAAATCCCTCAGCTTTAGTAAAGGTGCAATAAAAAAGCAACCGGAGCAAAATAGTGATGATATTAGTCATTACTATGTGTCAGAAAAGCTCGATGGTATGCGCGGTTATTGGAATGGCACACAACTAATTAGTCGAGGAGGTAACCTAATAAAAACACCCATGTGGTTTACTCAAAACTGGCCCCAAACACCCATGGATGGAGAACTCTGGTTAGGAAGAAACACTTTTCAGTTATTAATGTCGTGTATTAAACGTCGTCCAATTGTTGAAGATCAACAGAGTAGCTGTTGGGCGAATGTTCGCTTTATGGTTTTTGATTTACCTAAATATAATCACCCCTTTTCAAAACGCGTACAGCAAATGCAAAGGGTTATTCAAAACACAAAATCTCATTATTTACAGATGATAGCGCAAGAGCATTTACCAACATTAGCAGCGCTTAATAGTAAGCTTAATACCGTAATTGCTATGCAAGGTGAAGGGCTAATGCTGCATTTAGCGAGTGCCTATTATCAGGTAGGACGAAATAAGGCTTTACTTAAACTAAAGAGGTTTGATGATGCTGAAGCAACTGTTATTGCTTATACCGAAGGCAAAGGTAAATACATAGGTATGATGGGGGCATTACAAGTAAAAACAGAACAAGGTGTTGTCTTTAAAATTGGCTCAGGGTTTAGTGATGACGAACGCAAAAATCCCCCAGCAATAGGTAGTATCATCACTTATAAATTTAATGGTTTAACGCAAGCTGGTGTTCCAAGGTTTGCCCGCTTTTGGCGTATTAAGCGAGCAGAGTAAAAGATAAATCTATCGTCAGCCAATTCTCTATGAGTGTTCTGGTAAATAAGTAAAAATAAGCACTTTTAACCCTTTCCCTGCTTGAGCTTCTTTAAATACTTCAGGGTTATCAACCTTATAATTAAACTGACATTGCGGACATTCACGAGCGACTTCAGCCTTTAGAAAGTCTTCATCTAAGTCTGGAGAGTTCAAACATAGCATAAGCCTAGCGCCAGCATTCATCCACTGTGGAATACGGCGGATAATTTTCGCGTAATCTCGCTCAATATTCACACTACCTTTTTGAAAGGAAGGAGGATCACAAATTAATAAGTCGTAAGGGCCATATTTTTTTATTCGGCTATTTGATTTAAAAATATCAACACCTTCAAAAACCACCTGCTTCCCTTCTTTTTTAGATAACAGGTTTAACTGATGATTTTCTCGCCCCTTACTTAATGACGCTTTACTTAAGTCAATATTAACAACGCGACTAGCACCGCCCAAAGTGGCCGCTAACGAAAAGGCGCAAGTGTAAGCAAATAGGTTTAAAACATTTTTATTATCCGCATGCTCTTTAACCCAAGCACGCCCATTAGCCATATCTAAAAACAAACCGCTATTTTGTGCTTTACCTAACTCAATATTAAACTTTAGCCCTTGCTCTTGCACAACCGTTTGTTCAATGCTCTCCCCTAACAAAACTTGCATCGGTGCCATCTTTTCATAGCGTCGCTGCACTTGTACGCTCTGACATTCAGGAATTAACGCCTGCAATGCCAGCGCTTGTCTTAGCAACCATTGTTCATCAACAGGGCTATATAAGGTAATAAGCACAACAGGATTAAACCAATCAACATTAACATGAGTTAATTCAGGGTAGGCATGACCACGGCCATGAAATAATCGCTGTGTATCGCTAAAGTCTGTTGCTGAAATAAATTCAATCATTTATAAGCCAAAAATGTTAACGGCGAAGAACTTGGTTGCCACGGTATTAATAAAAATGAGCAACACAATTAATGGAATAAATGTACTTAATGAAAAGTTAATGTATTTTTCTACCCAAGAACCTCGATAGTTTTCATTACCTATGCTTAATTCTTCAGATAGCTGCTTTTTCTTCCAACGGTAGCTCACAAACATACACAATAAAAAGCCGTTTAGCGGTAAAATAGTATCGTAAAAAACATCATATACCACAACAAAAAATGATTTATCTTTCCCTGCATAAAATGTAAATTGACTAAAGAAATCGACCATGCCAAAAGAGACCATAGCAAACAGAGTTAAGACCCCAGCGGTAAGTGTTAGGTAACCTAATGCTTTTTTACGCGTTTGCTTTTTCTCTGTCACTAAGTAAGAAACCGGCACTTCAATAATAGAAACCAGCGATGTAATAGCAGCAAAAAATACCAATACGAAAAAGAAGGTTGCGACGCCACTTGCGCCCACATAACCAATAGAGGTTTGTAGCGCTAAAAATATCTTAGGTAAAAAAGTAAAAATCAAATCTACTGTACTATCTTCTAATTGGCTAGGGTTAACATTAGGGTTAAATGAGAATACTGCGGGTAAAATCATCAAACCCGCAATAAAAGCGACCGAAGTATCGGTAATAGCGACGAGTTTTGCAGAATTAGGAATATTGGTTTGCTTGTTTATATAAGAGCCATAGGTTAGTAAAATGCCCATACCTAAAGACAATGAGAAAAATGCCTGGGATAGCGCACCATTAATAACCCCTGGTGTTAATTTACTAAAGTCTGGGATTAAAAAGAATTCAATACCTGCCATAGCATTGTCTAACGTTAAGACAAAAGCCACCATAATAATTAACATACCGAATAAAGCTGGCATTAATGTTTTAGCCGCTTTTTCAATACCGTCTTTCACCCCTGCCGCTAAAATAAAGCTGACAATACCCGCCACAGCGAATAAGGCAACAAAAAGGTAAGGACTGTTAATGAATTCACCAAAGCCCGCGCCACTGGCTAAGTAATCTAAATTTCCGGTTACCGTTAAAACGATGTAACCAAAAATCCAGACGGTTATCACCATATAAAACACCGCAATCATAAACGGAGTTAATACACCAAGTAAGCCTGCAACTCCCCAAGCTTTATTGCCTTGACTCAACGTTTTGAAAGCCCCAACAGGCTCTTTAGCGGTATTCCTACCAACCGCCATTTCGGCAATCATCACAGGCAAACAAATCAAAAAAACAAATAAAGCATAAAGTATTAAAAAGGCACCGCCGCCATTTTTAGCTGCATTAACAGGAAACCCCACTAAATTCCCAATTCCAACCGCTGAGCCAGCGGCCGCCAAAATAAACCCAATGCGTGAGCTAAAATGCTCTCTAGAGGCTGCCATAGTCTTCCTTTATTTTTTATTGTAATGGACTAATAATTATTACATTTGATGCTAACAAGCTTTATTAAATTTGTCTTGCTTTTAAAAACCTTTATTTACTGAGCGTTACATTATTAACCACTACGGGCTGCCATAAATAAAACAATGACACATCATATATGCTAGGCTAAAAACGATAATAAAATGATATATAATCGGTGTAAAAAAAGTACGAATTCAGCTAAAATAAAGTACTAATTATAAAATAACTTAATATTATCAATGCGCTTCATTACTTTTTATTTTTGTGCTTTATCTTTGTTTTTTTGCCAATTGTCTAATGCAAGTACGCCAGACAATATGGAACTATATTGGTTAACAAATGAAGTAAATGATCATGAAACATTACTAAGACCTAGTAGTGAAAAGCTTTCTACCGCCAATGATACTATTAGGCTATTAATGGAAAACCTGCCTCAATATCAATTTAAAGTACATCTCGCTCAAGGACCAAGTATTAATCGCTTATTAGAAAAGCTTCCCAATAGTTGCGCGCCAAATCGAATAAAAACACCCGAACGTTTGGAAAAGTTCATTTATAGTTTACCCATTAATCTTTACTTAGATTTACACCTTTATTATAAAAAAGAAAATACATTTTCAAAAATACCGCTTTCGGCATTAAACGAACAACAACAATTACTAAACTTATCGAGTTTATTTTCAGAAAGTCATGAAAATTTATTAGGCGTTGATGAAGGTCGCTCTTTTGGTGCTATGCTAGATGAACAAATAGCGAGTTTAAATGCGCACAACATTATTGTTCGAGGTGGAGGAAATCGCTCTAGAGCATTGGTCAAGATGCTATTTAAAGAGCGTATTAACTATATTATTGACTACCCAACCATGATTAAAGAGTCTTTAAATACACTTTCTATTGAGATGGATTTAGTCTCTCTTGAAATTGCCAATATGCCTAGCTATATCACAGGACATATTGCGTGCAATAAAAGCGAATTCGGCAAAGAGGTGATTGCCGATATTAATAACGTATTGAGAAAACTATATAAAACTCACGCTTTTTACGAAGCGCATAGCCATTATATTGATAAAGCTGATATTGAAGACTTTAATCGTGCCTATAAAGAAGTCTATCAAACCGATATTCCCAAAAAAGCACCTCAATAAGCGCTATTTCAATAACTGCTTGAAACCATTAACTGAAATCATTAACTAAAATAATCGATTGAAATGACAGACTCCAATAGTCCGCCGTCTTATTTTATACTTAGTTGACTTACTGGGAAAATAACTTAGGGTTCATTAACGCTAAAATGCTCCCCGCCTCTTCACATGCTACTTCGTTAACTTGTGTTAAATCATCACTAGATAGCCCAAGTGCGTCACATAAATCGTTATCGATTAAAGCCTCATTAGTAAACTCATCGCTATTACTATCAATTAGCGCTAATCGAGAGGCCAAATAAAGCACTTTCACATCTTTATTTATTTGAATATCTTGCGCCTGATTAAAAAATCGAATCGGCATTATTATTTTCTCTGGTAATTGCCAAATTTTTAATAAGTCTGCAGAAATATCGGTATAAGTAAAACCTAATACCTGTTGCTGTCGCTGCCAAGGCAAATCATCACTGGTGTATTTTTCACAATGTTGAGCAATTTCGGGGGTTATTTTAGCAACTAACAACTCTCCAAAATTTTGTAATAAACCTGCGACAAACAAGCGTTCAATATCTCTGATACCTGCTTTAATGGCTAAATTTTTAGAAACTAAACCACAATAAATACTCATTCGCCAAAATCGCTTTAGATCTATCGCTTGGTTTTCAAAGTGTTTAAAAGCGGAAGCGGCAACATCAACCAGCATCATGTTATAAATGGCTTGTGTACCAATAATAGTAATAGCACGAGAGATAGTACTTATTTCACCAGGGAAGCTATAAATAGCACTATTGGCTATTTGCAATAACCTTGATGTCATTGAAGGATCTGTACCAATTACATCAGCAAAATTAGCAATTTCAGCGGTTTCGTCTTCCATTAATGCTTTTACTTTAAAGCAGGCATCAGGTAATGCAAAAGAGCCATTAGCTTGCAATGCATAATCATGTACGTTCATTGTTATCCCTTCTATTTGTAATTAGACTAGCAATACGAGCATACAGAATTGTTACTCTAATGGCACTCCGCTATCGCGTTTCACTTGTTCCGTTACCATATAGGTACTGGTTTGTGAAATAACCGGTAAGTCGCCTATTTTCTCTAACACTAGACGATAATTAGCAATATCAGCAAATCGAATCTTTAAAAGGTAGTCATAACCACCTGCAATTAAGTGACACTCAACCACTTCTTTTATGGTAACGATTTCTTTTTTGAATAACTTGAATGCATCTGATGTTGTACAATTAAGTGTGACCTGAATAAAAGCAGTCATACCATAATTCAGCATACTTGCATTTAAAAAAGCGCCGTAACGCTCAATATAGCCCTCTTTCTCCAAGCGCTTTACTCTGTCTAAACAAGGGCTTGCGCTAAGGTTTACTTTTTTAGCAAGCTCAACATTAGAGATTCGCCCATCACCTTGTAAGGTGGATAAAATAACTTTATCAATACGATCTAAAGGTTTTCTTTTGGAATTTGACATAAAGCACTTACGTTATGTGGTAATTTTTGAATATTGCCATATAAAATTCTAAAAAAAAAGCGCAATCAAATGATTGCGCCTTTATCATAGCAGTCTAAATAACCAGAGCTCGGCTTAACAAATGTTTCTCTAGCAGCTAATTTTCCTAACTTCTTCGTTAAATTTACTTGCAATAGGCCAGCTATTGACGCGAAATTTGCCTTGCTTATCATATGAAAAGAAGAAAAACTATCAAGCTAGCGATTCATAAAAGTAATTTTTGCTGATATTTCAATTTGTTAAATATCTTTTAAACCGAGTTCAGATTAAATAAACGATTTAACGCTTACTCTTCAGCTTCAATCATTGTCATTAATGATGTGTTACCACCTGAGGCTGTAGTATCGATACTAATTGTTTTTTCTGTTACTAGACGCTGAATTAGATTATCAAAGTATTCAGAACTAATAACTGGCAGTATAGCACCTGGGCGTTGCGCTAACTTCTCACTAATATAGTGCTTACTATTACAAAGACTATCTACCACGACACCTGCAAGTGCAGGGTGCGCTAGCATTGCTTCTAAGTGAGTTAATTTAGCAACTTGAAATACATCTTTACCTGCGCCAGTTGCAAGAAACTTATCTCTAAAAGCCAATGCTTCTTGATAAAATAAGTCTGATACAACTGATACAACGGTGTTACCTGTTGCTAATGCCGTCACAACAGAAAGCACCCAGAAGTGGAAGTTAACATCTTCATCGGCATAACAAATAATGTTACCGCGGTTTTCTAAGTACAAGATGTTGGACTCGCCCGTAGGTCCAGGTAACTCTTGAGCTCTTCGCATACGCTTTTCAATATCAATTAACTGAGAGCGTGCTGAGGTAATTGTTCTATTTAAGTTATCGGCTAAATCGTCAACAATCTCAACATGAGAAATTTTAGCCAGTAATTGGCGTACACAAGAAATTCGCGTATTTAAGTCTGTTAAACGCCACTCTTGTTCAGCCCAATTCGCTTTATCCATTATACGAATAGCTTCATGTTCCCCTTGTGCGTCATCCGTTAAACGTGTTTCTTTTTTCTCTGGGAAAATGACCTCATCAGCATCTGGGGTTGATTTTTCTTTTACTAAACGCGTTAAATAGTTTGGACCACCCGCTTTAGGGCCTGTACCAGAAAGACCACGACCACCAAAAGGCTGTACGCCAACAATAGCGCCAATCATGTTACGGTTAATATAAATATTACCCGCTCGAGATAACTTAGCTAATTCAACCGCACGATGTTCAATACGAGTATGAATCCCCATAGTTAAGCCGAAACCAGTACCATTAATTTTTTCAATAACGTTTTCAATATCTTCGCCTTTAAAGCGAACTATATGTACACAAGGACCAAAAACTTCTTGCTTAAGAACACTAATATCGTCAATTTCATATAAACGCGGCGCAAAGAAGAAGTGACCATTTTCATCTACCACTTGTTCTGAAAATTCACATTGGTACAGCAACTTACCATGTTTACTCATATAGCTTGCATGTGCATTTAACGCATCTAGTGCTTTTTGATCAATAACAGGACCAACATCCGTGCTTAAGTTTGCTGGGTTTCCTATGTGTAGCTCTGCTAATGCACCTTTAAGCATAGTAATCACATTATCAGCAATGTCATCTTGCAAGAATAAAACGCGTAATGCTGAACAACGCTGACCCGCACTTTGGAAGCCCGATGAAATAACATCGTCAACCACTTGCTCAGGTAACGCGGTTGAGTCAACAACCATACAGTTTTGGCCGCCCGTTTCAGCAATAAGTGGTACTTGATCGCCACCTCGCTCTGCTAAAGTTTGCGAAATACGTGTGCCAGTTTCAGTTGATCCAGTAAACATAACTGTTTGTACACGAGCATCAGGAATAATAGTACTACCAACCACGCTACCGCGAGCAATAACCGCTTGTACAACGTTCTCAGGTAAGCCTACTGATTTCATTAGTTCAATAGCACGTAAGGCAATTAAACCTGTTTGTTCAGCAGGTTTTGCTAATACGGTATTACCTGTAGCAATAGCAGCGGCAACTTGACCTAAAAATATAGCTAGAGGGAAATTCCATGGACTAATACAAAGAACAACACCACGTGGTTCAAGACGATCATCTTCGCTTAATTTCACCGCTCTTGCTGCGTAATAGCGACAAAAATCAACCGCTTCACGTACTTCATCAATACCATCTTGAGCAACCTTACCAGCCTCTTTGATACAAAGGGCGATTAGCTCGTCCATATGACGTTCTAAGATATCACTAATACGACATAATAAAGCTGCACGTTCACTTACCGGTGTTTTTGACCATTCAATAAAGGCGGTATCAGCTTTATCGATCATTGCTAACATTTCATCAGCATTATGGTGCTGGTGAAAGCCAATAACCTCAGTATGGTTGGCAGGGTTTCTAACAGCATTAGCACCTTCAGGTACATCTTGCTCGGTTATTAAGTGATCTTCAAACCATGTATCTAACGCTGTTTTTAACGGAGTGATTTCGTTAACATCGGTTAAGTCTAAACCTTTAGAGTTATCACGCTCTTCACCGTATAAGTCAATCGGCTTAATAATTTGGGTATTATATTTTTCTTTTAGGCGTTGAGTTTTCTCAACAGGATCGGCAAGTAATGCTTCAACTGGCTGACTTTCATCAACAATGGCATTAACAAATGAAGAGTTAGCACCATTTTCTAATAAACGTCTTACTAAATAAGCGAGTAAGTCTTCATGATGACCAACTGGTGCATAAATTCGACATTGGATACTTTCGTCGCGCACGATTTGATCATACAAAGAGTCTCCCATACCGTGTAAACACTGGAATTCAAAACCTTCTTTGTCGTCACCTGCTAATTCGATGATAGTTGCTGCGGTGTAGGCATTATGTGTCGCAAACTGCGGATACATAGTGTCACGATATTCAAGCAATTTATTAGCACACGCGTGGTAAGAAACATCTGTTGATGATTTACGTGTGAATACAGGAAAATGACTTAAACCATCTTTTTGGGCGTTTTTAATTTCAGTATCCCAATACGCGCCTTTAACTAAACGTACCATCATTTTACGGTCACTGCGTAATGTTAAGTCGCGTAACCATTCAACAACATAAATAGCTCGCTTTTGGTAAGCTTGCATCGCCAAACCAAAACCTTGCCAGTCACCTAGCTCGCTATCGGTAAATACAGCTTCAATAATATCTAATGAAATATCTAAGCGCTCAGACTCTTCAGCATCAACCGTTAGACCAATGTTGTATTTTTTAGCTTGTAAACAAAGTGCTTTAAGCTTTGGCACCAACTCTGCCATTACTCGACCTTGATGACTAAATTCATAACGTGGATGAATAGCAGATAGCTTAATTGAAATACCTGGTACTTTACGCGGATTATTTTTACCTGATGCTACGGCCACTTTACCAATTGCATCAATAGCGTCTTGGTATGATTTTAAGTAACGCTCAGCATCAGCCATTGTACGTGCACCTTCACCGAGCATGTCGTATGAGTACACATATCCTTGTTGTTCTTTGGTGGCTGCACGCTCAGTAGCGGCTTTAATGGTTTCACCCATAACAAACTGTTTACCCATGACTTTCATGGCATAGTTCATTGATTTACGAATTACAGGCTCACCTAAGCGACCAATGGTTTTTTTCAATAAACCAAATTGGTCTTTTTTACGTTTGTCGGCAAAATCTACCATAGAGCCAGTAACTAAAAGTCCCCATGATGAAGCGTTTACAAACAATGATTCACTAGAGCCTAAGTGTGAGCTCCATTGACCTTTTGATATTTTGTCTCGAATCAATACATCTTGTGTATGCTTATCTGGTACACGTAATAGCGCTTCGGCTAAACACATTAATACCACACCTTCTTCAGATGAAAGTGAGTATTCATTTAATAATGCATCGATTGCACCATTACCCTCTTGGTCTTGACGAATTTGCAATACCATGCGGCGAGCACGATCCCATGCACGACTACGCGCACTCACATTTACCTCTGCGGCAGGTAAAATATGATCAACAGCAATATTTTCATCAATACGATAGAACTCGCGAATTTTTTGACGAATTGGGCAATCAGTTTGTAGTGAATCAGTAAAAAGCATGTAAATATCCTTAAAAGTAAATTAAGTTATACCTAGTTATAGTAACGAATATAGATATACCCAACCTACTTGAAGATTTGTGTTTTAAACGTTTGAGCGATTCATGATCAAACGTCTCGTTGTATTAATAGTTACTTTCTTAAAGAAAGATAGTAGTAACATAATCTACTTAATCACTTTAACAAAATGTATGTAAAAATGATCTTCTTTCATCGTATTAGACAGCATACAATTATTGGCGCATTTTAGGAGGTATTCGACAGAATGTGCTGGTTAAATTCCAGTTTTACCCATATAAAAAACTGAATTTAGAATAAAACACAGCATTACACATGGTTTTTAATAAGTTGTAGCTGCTATCTTATTATTTCAACGGGTGCAAAAATAAAAAAGCTTAGCTGTTAGGGAGAAACAAATAGCGATGTAATTTATATAATAAGTCGTCTATATTTATTCTGATAAGCATCTTTATATCACTTTTAATAATCCAGAAGAATTAAGACACATTAGCTTATGGTTTAAAATAGCAAATTACTTCAATATTGAGTTGCTTTGTATTTTTTCTTGTATGTACGCACTCGCTTGAACAGCAGACATAGGTTTAGCAAAATAATAGCCTTGCCCATACATACAATCCATTTGTTGTAAGAGCTCGGCATCGGCTAAGTTTTCAATGCCCTCGCCTACCGTTGCCATTTGTAAATTGGTCGCTAAATCAACAATGGTTTTAATAATAGCTCTATGATTATCGTGCTCATGAACATTACTAATGAAAGAGCGATCTATTTTTAGAACATCAAGCGGAAAGCGATGTAGGTAACTTAAACTTGAGTAACCCGTACCAAAATCATCCAGCAATAATTTTACGCCCATTTCTTTCAGCGCTTGCATATTGGTTAAAACAATTTCAGTATTTTCTAATAAAGCACGCTCAGTTAATTCTATACGCAAGTTTTTAGGCGCTAAGCCAGAGCGTTGTAAAATTCGTTTAATTTGATTCGGTAAGTTGCTACTAAAAAATTGTTGGGAGAATAAGTTACAGCTTACATAAAGCTCGCTACACCCAAGATCTAGTTGCCAAGTACGAACTTGCTGACAAGCTTTTTCGATTATTTGCATATCAATAGCTTGGATCAGTGCGGTTTCTTCTGCTAACGGAATGAAGTCATTAGGATACACGAAGCCACGCTTGTCGCTCTGCCAACGGGCCAGTGCTTCAAAGCCGCGTAATTCTTCATTATCTAATCGCAAAATAGGCTGAAAATAAGGAATGAACTCTTGTTTGCTAATGGCCTCTCTTATATCAGCTTCCATACTTAACGCGTGTTGAACTTTTTTATGCATGCTAGCATCAAAAACTTCATAACGCCCTTTACCGCTATCTTTAGCGTGATACATTGCCGTATCAGCGTCTCTTAGCATCAGATCCGCGCTATCATAACGGTCATCATCAAAAAGAATACCAATACTTGTGCCGGTATAAACTAATTGATCTTCAATAGTAAAAGGCTGGCTAAGGAATTCTGTTATTCTATCGGCAACGTCAAATGCCTCTCCTTGAGTGTCAATATCTTCAATTAAAATAACAAACTCATCGCCACCAAGGCGTGCTACCGTGTCTTTTTCTCGAACGATACTTTGTAATTCAGTTGCAATTATTTTTAATAACGTATCGCCTGCATGATGGCCTAAGCTGTCATTAACGACTTTAAAACGGTCTAAGTCTAGAAAAAGTACCGCAAATGAAAAGTCAGTATTACGTTTACGACTAGCTATAGCGTGGCTTAATAAATCAATAAAAACAGTGCGATTAGGAAGACCCGTTAAGCTATCGTGAGCAGCTGTATGTTTTAATAGCTTTTCGGCTTGTTTACGCTGCGTTATTTCATCTTCAAGCGCTAACGTTCTTAATTTCACTTGTTGCTCTAATAGCTCATGACTGCGTCGCTCAAAATCAGCTAACTCTCTACGCTTAATTGCTGCAGAAACATGGTTAGAAACAAAGTTCAATAACTCAGCATCACCTTCGGTGTACATAGTTTTACTTTCGTAACTTTGAATAACCATTACACCTAATAATTTATCGGAATAAATTAATGGTACACCTAGCCAGGAATATATATTTTTATGAGGTTTTTGTGTTTTGCCTTGCTTATACAGCTCAAGCATATCTTCATAACTGAGTAAAACTGTTTTGCGATTACGTAAGACTAGCTCAGAAAAACGGTTCGATAACTTTCGCGGTTTGAACTCTTCAATTAGATCATCTTTTTTTTGGTCTACGTAGTAGCAAAACTCTAATAACTCTTCTTCTATATTATACTTTGCAATAAAGAAGTTTTTTGCGTTAATTAATTTACCAATAATATCGTGTACGCTACTGTAAAACGTATTAATATCAAGATTAACATCAGTACTCAATTCTGAAATTTTATATAACGACTCTTGTAATACTTCAGCTTTTTCACGCTCACGAATTTGTGCCATTAACTCTTTAGTGCGTGCATTAACCGCATTTTTCAAACGTTGTTGATCTTGCAAACGCACCATAGCGCCAACAACATGCTGGGCAGCAAAGGTCAGTAACTTTAAGTCGGCTTCTTGGTAGCGTACACTTTCACTATAACTTTGCACGGCAATAACACCAATAACCAAGTCGTTATGCAATAACGGTACACCTAACCAATCGGTACCACGTACACCAAACTCTTTTACCAGCGCATTATCTTGCAACTGTTGATCTATTTCAGGAGTTACAAGTAAGGGCTGTTTAGACTCTATAACTAAGGATGTAAAAGAGCCTTCATAATCTGCGAAATCTATTTTTCCTTCAGGACACTCATCAACTTCATCAATATAATAAACAAACTCAAGTAAGGAAAATGTTTGATCGTATAAAACAATAAATAAATTTTCTGCGGTCATTAGTGAAGCAATTGTTCGATGTACTTGAGCATAGAAGTGATTAAGTTCATCACACTCTTGAGATAATTGATTTAAACGAAATAATGCTGTGTAACGAGCTTGCAAGTCATCATTTTTTTGACGCAGTAATTCGATATCTTCAGAGTGGTTAGTTACTTCAGTCTGTTGATCGCACTTATTGTCTATTTTACCCATCAAACCAACGTTATCTTTATTAGAGCTAGGTTTTATGCCATTTTAGCGACAGACGCGACATTAAGCCTACTCTGGAAACCAATCACTCAACTAAATTATTATTCAGTATAATGAACTATTTATACACTAAAATCTACCATTGCTTATCGAGAATAATGCTAGGTAATTACTAAATTTATTCTTGTATTTCTTTTGCCTCTTTCTTAGCTTTTTGCTTAATCTCTTCTAGTTTATGCTTGTTACCACAAATAGCTGCTTGATGCTCATCGCGATAGTAACGAATCTCAATACAGTCTTGCTGATAACGTCTTTCTAATTCGGTTCTGATTAACACATCACCTTTTGCATTAATTATTTTACGGTGTAAAGCTTGGCACTCTTGAATTTGTTCTGAGGCTAAAGTTATATCTTCACATGTATTCTCGGAGCTAGAACAACTCGCTAATAAGAAACCTAACGGCAATGCTAAAAATAGTGATTTATTCATTAATATCTTCCAGTTACACTTAAAAAGTAATTGTTATTTTGAATTTAGGAACGGTTGAACTTAGTATTATACTCAGGCTATTTTCAAATGCGAGTGACATAATTACGAGTTATTATTAATCATAGCAACTTCCTGCGAAGTTAACAGCCGACTTTCGCCAACCTTGAGCGAATAATCTAAACTAAGTTGACCAATAGCGCTACGATGTAAGGCAACCACAGGGTTTCGAAAACGACCAAACATCCGTTTTATTTGATGGTAACGACCTTCAAGTAAAACTACTTCGGCGCTGTGGCTCGTTAAAATTCGTAACTTAGCGGGTAAAGTAGTAATACCTTCATATTCAAAGTACATTCCTTGTTCAAATGCTTGAATATAATCACTCGTTAAGGGGTTCTTCAGTGTCACTTGATAAACTTTTTCAACTTTACTTTCTGGCTGGGTTAACGTTTCAGACCAACGACTGTCATTGGTGAGTAAAACTAGTCCAGAAGTATTTAAGTCTAAACGCCCAACAATGTGTAATTCACGCTTATCTGAGTAAGGTAATAAATCGATCACGGTTTTATGTTGCTCATCTTTTGTGGCTGATACAACACCTATAGGCTTATGAAGCATAATATATCGGGCTTCATTGGCTTGTAGTACTTTGTCATCCATACAAATAAGAGAAAACTTATCAACAATATGAGCTACGTCTTTGATAATGATACCGTCAACCGTTATACGCTGTTGAGCAAGGTACAGCCGCACGGCTTTTCGATTAACTTGGCAGTGTTCACTAATAAAGCGATCTAAACGGGTTCGACTAATAGCCATTAATATTGAATCTCGGGCAAATATTAAGGTAATTCTGGATAGGCCAGTTGCTTAGCAATAAGCCCTAACACCTTGGTTAATTTAGTGGTTAAAAGAGGCAGTAATACTTTGGGGTGCTTCGCAACTAAGGTTAACTCAGCTTCAGTGATCATAATATAACAATTTAAATCACCACCATGAACAGGTGTGAATATACTAAAAACATCATCAGAAAAATGTTTTAGCTCGTGAGTGCCATGATATTGCATTTTCACGCCATCAAACTCAGTCGGCGTATAAAGCCATAAAGAAATAGCAATAATGTTGTCTTCATCTCCATACCAGTTTGCCATCATGGTTTGGAAGTTTAGCTGTGCTTCTAGTTTATTAGTTACTGAGTGTATCTTCCCTTGGGTTAATGTGATGAGCTCATTAGACTTTTCAATATTAATAGGTAGACGTTCACTCACAACTTTATTCCTTAGGTGTAAATTATATACGATAATACAAGGGTTCTACCCTAGATTACTATTAATAACATACAATTAAATGAAAAAGCTCATATTCAAAGACAAGTTATCATATTAAACAGGACGCCTATAAATATATGAGCAATATTTGGGCGCGGTAATAAAAAGGCAACTGCATTTAGTAAACAGCTGCCTTAAAACTGACGATAAGCAGTTAACCTAAAGTAAAGTTAGCTAACTTTAAAGCCACCGACTAATGTTTGAAGTTTTTGAGCTAAGCTTGACATGTGCTGGCTCGATTCTGCGGTTTCACTAGCGCCATTAGCGGTAACTTCTGCGGAGTCACTGATTGAAGTGATATTGCTATTGATCTCACTCGCGACAACCGACTGCTCTTCTACTGCAGTAGCAACTTGTGTGTTCATATCGTTAATTAAATTAATGGTTTCTAAAATACTCGCAAGCGCATCACCAGTCTCTTTAGATTTCCCTACGGTTTCTTGCGCTTCATCTTTACTTTCATTCATGACTTTTACGGCATCATTAGTTCCAGTTTGCAGAGTTTGAATCATGTCTTGTATTTCGCTGGTTGCCGCACGTGTTCTTTGCGCTAACCCTCTCACCTCATCAGCAACAACAGCAAAACCTCGCCCTTGCTCGCCTGCACGTGCTGCCTCTATAGCTGCATTTAACGCGAGTAAATTAGTTTGCTCTGAAATACTCTGTATTACTTGCACAACAGTGCCTATTTCAAGAGAGTTTTTCTCAAGCGATTTAATAACCTCTACTGACTCTTCGACGCTACTCGCAAGGTTTTCAATAGAGGCGATAGTGCCATCTACCACCTCTTTACCTTTTTCAGCTTTTCCTTTTGCCTCAAATGCAGCCATAGATGAGTCAGCTGCATGTTTAACAACTTCTTGAATACTATATGACATTTCATTAATAGCAGCAGCCACTTGTGTAGTTAACTCTTTTTGTGCCATTGCCGCATCACTTGTTTGATCTGAAACAACAGACATTTGATTGGCACTACTGGCTATTTCATTGCCTGTTTCGACAATTCCTCCGATAAGTTCTTTGAGCTTATTTGTCATTTCAGCAATCGCTAAATATATACCCGTAGCTGTTTGTGTATCACCAAAGTCGTAAGTTAAATTCCCTCCTGAAATTGAATGAGTAATATTCGCTATTTCTAAAGGCTCACCACCAACAGGGCGTTTAATTGCTTCTTTAAGAAACCAAGACATAGTCGCCCCTAAAACAACACTTATTAACGATACCCACATAACTAAAGAGACAGAGTTCTCAGCATTTTTTTGAGCACTTGGCCCGAGTAGATCCTGCTCTTTTTTTACTGAAAGTTTTACACTCTCAACTTTATCAGCAACGATTGGCCCTATACGATTAAGCGTATTGTCAATAATGTCGTTGCGTTGAACAATAGCATCATAGACGCTCTCTAATGCAGATAAATAACTATTATAGTTTTGTTCAAATTGACGAAGATAATCTTTTTCTTGATTAGAGCTTAATAGCCCGACAAGTAGGTTCTTTTCTCGGACAAGGTTTTCACCTAACTCTAACTGAGCCCGCTCATAATCGCCTTTATTATTGGTGACGAGAAATTTCACTACGTATAAACGACCAAGTAACAGCGCTTCTTCTGTTTTGGCGATAGCATAATGCGCACTAGTATTCCCATTTTTATGGGTAAGCTCTAAAAGCGCTGCTATATTTTGTCTCATACTGCGACCTGATGGATTAAGCGCTTTATTGACAATATCGTTGCGTAACGCAATAAGGCTAACTATTTGCTCAAACCCCTTTCTATAGTCACCAATAAGGGTAATAGCGCTATTAATATCAGCCGCTCTTGTTGGGTTTTTAATTTCATTTTTAGCCTCCATTAAAAAGCTATCCATTTGCGCTAATCTCTCTTTATATTCAGCTAATACCTCAGGTGTTGGTGCTCCCAAATACTTTAAAGCATTTAACCTAACCATTAGCATATTCGCTTGAATTCTTCCGGCTAAATTAGTGTCAACAGCTAAACCTCTATAACTAGTGAAGTTGCTATACCCTTGATTCAAGCCACGATAGGAGAGTACTGAAATAATAATTAATAACACGAGGATAAGTGTAAATGAGATGTTTAATTGAGCAGAGAGTTTTAAATTTTTAAGCATGTAAACCTCAATATAGATAACGAGTAAAGTTAAATACCTTTGAAGTCCATTTGAAGGTGATAGCGCTTCATTCAGTTAATATCTGAATGAAGCGTTATCTAAATATAGTCGTTAGTTTTTAAGGCTGCCAAAATTTTATTTGGGGCTAAAAGTATTCTGGTGTTAAATATGGATAACTTCACTTCGTAATAACGCTAATCTGGCAAGGATTTTATTCTGCACTGGATAACTAATATCCACATCCTCCATTGCTAAAATTAACAGCTCAACAATACGATTAAAACTCGCCTCATTTATATTCATACCTGTATGAATATCTTTCATAGTATCTCCTTGATACTGACATGGGCCACCAATCACATCACAAAAATGTTCAATAAAGCCTGCTCTAAAATGCGACACACTCGATTTAGCAAAATAAGGCAATATAGTTTCATCTTGACCAATACGCTGAATAAAAGCATCAACCAAGCGTTCAATTCCTTGCCGCTCACCAACGTCGTAATATAAATTATTTTGACTCGTTGCTTTATTACCACTGCAGCCACCAATAAGGGCCAGTAATAGTATTATCAGTATACTGTTAAAATATTTAAGCATTAATAAGAGCCTGAGAGTGAAAGATACCAGCCTGTTTGCTCAGGCACTGCGGCAATAGTGCCTAAATCAACGTAAGCTAAAGTTAGGTTAATATGTTTATTAGGAAACCAGGCAATAAAAACATCACGCCAATCACTTTCCTTTAAGCCTAAATTATCAGGCTTTTGCCGATACTCTGTACCAATAGCAATATGCTTATTAAGTAAGACTGCAACCGATGCTTCTAGCTGTAATGCACCAGATTCAGTAGGACCACCAAAACCAAGCAACCCCATTTCATTGGCTTTAGTGTATCGAATAGATGTATTCCACAAAACGTTATACCCTGCCAACAAGCCTAAATGTAGTTTGCTTGCCGCTAAATAAACATCTGTACCGCTATCTTCTTTAGCGCCTAACGCATAAGCAATGTCATTATCTGCAATAGATTTATGTTGAAGACCTAGTGACAACTGTGGCCAAGAGCTATAAATTAAATCACCATACAACCGTAATTTAAGGCCGATAATATTTTGTGAAAGGGTTAATGATAGTGGATCAACATCAAAATTTTGTTGAGCAAACGAAACCTCTACCCTGTCGTATAAATTAACTTGTGCACCACAACTATTTAATTTAAAGTCGCTCACCGTTGCCTGAGTACAAAAAGCAGACAACGCAATTTCATCTTCGCTAGCATAGCCCGCTAATTGTGCCCATGGCACTAAACCGCCGCCGCCAGCTCCCTCAACTTGTGCAACCCCTGGCGTCGCTAGTATTTTTCCCTTAGCAGTACTCAGTGTAGGAATCATAGCCAGTGATAACAGTAATGCGCTAAATAGATGGTTCATAACTTTCATACCACTGAATAAATTTCTCCGCAGTTACAGGGCGAGATAAATAATAGCCTTGCACATAATCACAATTAAATTTAGCGAGTAACGCCAAACTTTCTTTATTTTCGACTCCTTCAGCTACCACTCTAAGCCCTAGTTTATGCCCTAAAGAAATCGTTGATGACACAATGTCTTGATCTTTTTTACATTGATCTAGAGCTAAAATGAACACTTTATCTATTTTTAACTCATCAACTGGTAAGTTTTTTAACTTAGCTAATGAAGACTGACCAATACCGTAGTCATCAACAGATACCTCAAAACCCAAAGATTTCAAGTGTTCTAAGCGTGAGGCTACTAATTTTTCGTTTTCTGCCAAATCTCTTTCTGTTAACTCTAGCGTTATTTGTTGGGGTTTAACCTGATAATCCCTAACCGTTGTCAGTAAGTACTCAATAAATTCCTCATGCTGAATGTCTTGCGCTGATAAATTAATTGAAACCTTAAAATAATGTTCAGCGTGATTCCAGTGCGCAACCTGCTGAATTACATGTAAAATAACCCATCGAGTTAAGGTAACAATTAAACCTGACTTTTCAGCTAAATCAACGAATAACTCGGGGTTAACAAAGTCACCTTCTTTATTTATCCAGCGAATCAATGCCTCAAGTTTATCGACTTTCCCTGTAACAAGGTTGAGTTTAGGTTGGTAATTCATAAAAAGCGGACTGACTTCACTTTCTAAAGCCGACTTTAGCTCTTCAATTAATCGTAAATTATACAGGTAAGCTTCATCTTCACCTTCTTGATAAAATCGTAAAGATAGTTGCTCTTGATAAGCAGAAACAGCCGCCATAGTAGAGCGCCTTATTAGACGTTGCGAATCAACGCCGTGCTCTATTGAATTTGCAACACCAAAATATAGCGACAAACTAATTTTAATATCATCAACCCAAAAAGGTAGGTTGAGCTCGATTTGTAATAACTCAATTAAACCGTTTACTTCACCCATACTTTCAATGGGCATCACTAGTAAAAACTCATCGGAGTTAGTACGTGCGGCAACAGCCTCATTTAACTGACCAATATTCAAAGCAGTAAGGTATTTAGTAATTCTAACGGATATTTCTTTCAATATGCCATCGGCATTGGTCACACCAATAGTATCGTTAAGCGCCTTAAAGCCTTTAATATTAAAAGTGACGAGTAACAAAGGAACATTATTACTTAAATGCGCTTCTATTTTACTGACAATTTTATGTCTATTATACAAACCGGTTAATAAGTCGTGATCTGCTTGGTAAATAATTTCTTGCTCACGGTGTTCTATTGCCGAGCTCATTATTGAAAAACCTTGATATAATTCGGTAAATTCAACAGGGAGTCGTTTAGCGAGCTTAGGAACACCAAAATCACCTTGACTCATCTTTTTTGTGAGGTTCATCAAAATAGTTAAAGGTGATGCTAAGCCTTGTGATAACAGGCGGGATAAAACAATAGCAATAAAAATAACAATTAAAGCGATAATTAAAATAGCCGTCACTAACTGGTTAAAGTCTTCATAAATACCAAGTAATGAAGCTGATAATATGGCTTGTACTTTATTGGCATTACCTAGCTGAATTTTTTTATGAAAATAATTAGATTTTGCTGATAATAGGTTTACTGATTGTTCATTCGCGCTGTTAAGCAAAGTTTCCTTAATGACAGCGTCCTCAATACTTGACTCAATGATGGTATCACCATCAATTAAAGTAACATCAAGAGCAATTAAATTTTTAAATTGCACCAATACCTCTTTATCAAATTTAAAGCCGATAACTGTATAAGCTATGGTTCTAGGAGCCTTTACAGGAACAACAATCACTTGAAAGACATTATTATTAATACTTAGTAGTCGAGCATGTATATCTCGAAAGGGCAATTTATTGATGTTTCTTTCAATCATTTGGGCATTAAATACATAAGATGAGCTACTGGTGATTAATTTCCCTTCAACATCTAATAACATCATTAAGTCGGCATTAATGCGCTTACCATGATTAAGTAGTGCGCTATCTATCGTTTTATTATCAAGCGTCGCTACAGCCTGTTTAAAACCAAAGTCTGCGGCTAATACATTGGCTGCAGTAATGAGCATTTTTTCTTGTTGATTAAGGTTTTGCTCTAGCACATTTTGTGCGAAGTACATTTGGTTATCAATTTGTCCCTCAGCATAATCAGCAAATCGCAGCCAATTACTTACCGTTAGAAACACTACCGTCAGTAAAATTAAGCTGGTTGATAGCCAGGTAACTTGTGCTTTGAAGCTAAGCTTAGTGAGCATGTGAAAATAAATCTTCAAAGCTATTGCGCTCTACTGGAGAGTTAACAGGCAATAGTAATTGTACTTCATTATTATTTATCAATAACTTATCAAACGCCATTAAAGTGCGATTATCTATTCCAGCTTTAGCATTAGCATGCCAAAGCTGTAATTTATCACCTGTAGATAATGTAGTATTAATTAACACTTCACCTTCTTCATTGCTAATAAAAACATCATCATTATTTGAAACATATATATAACCAACCATCGCATCATGAATATTACACCCCATAACTACAAGCCCTTCATTGTTAAAAAGTACTGGTTCTTTAGGTTGGCCTGCATAAAGCTTTAATTCAAAGGTTTTCGCAGCAGAAAAAGAATAAACATGATGACGAATATCATCACTATTTGGAAAGCTAACTAAACTATTTTTGGGAATAACAAGTAAGTCGGGTACAAACGCTTTATCAAGCTGGTCCATCACATAAACTGGGGGAGAGTTTTCTTTCAAGTTTTCAGTAGGATCTGCTTTTTTAAACTTAATATTAGCGGGCAGGTACTCAATAACAACATTAGCTAAAGGAGTATTATGCTGATCGACAACTTTAATCAGCGTACTACTTAACGCAGCTTTAGTGGAAAATAGCATGACGAAAAATATACTAACGGCGGTGGAGATCTTAAAAATGATCATAACAATCCTAGGTATTTACGTACTATAAGAGCATAGCGACACTTAAGCTAAGTGTCTAATCAATTAAGGTTTATTCTCCAGTATAGTCAAAATATATTAGGGGTTGTTGATCTTTCGAGATTGTTTTTGCAGCTTTTTGTTGGGTATTTATACAAAGCAAAGCCTTTGTCGTGTGGTTATTCAGGACAATAAGCTCCTGTATTGTCTAATAAGCTACATCCATGTATCGTCACATAAAAGATGATAACGCAGTAAAAATGACCTACAAACGCTGTCCGCCGCGATTAAAACGCTTTCATCTCGAACAAAATTTAACTGTGAAAGGTCAACAGCCTCTAGTACATAGTATTGATTTTTAATTTTCAAAACGGCAATACTAATTACTTATCTTAGAACTTAGAACTTAGAACTTAGAACTTAGAACTTAGAACTTAGAACTTAGAAATTAGAAATTAGAAATTAGAAATTAGAAATTAGAAATTAGAAATTAGAAATTAGAAATTAGAAATTAGAAATTAGAAATTAAATAAATGAATAGTTTACTCAACCGTACAAAAGTTAAGTTTAATATGATTACAGCATTTAGATATTATCACTGAACAAGTTGCCACAACTCAAAGAGTCAATCTGTACAGCGGCCAAAAGCACCATAAAAAATGTGTTAATGATTTTTATACTATACTCCAATAAAAACTCACTAAGAACATCATATAAAAACCAAGTAAACCATTGTAATAAATACTATTTACTATTTTACCAAAGAGTTTATAAAGTATATTTTAATCATTTGAAGGAGGTTATATGAAAAATTTATTTAAAGGCATGTTATGTGGTTCGATATTGGCCCTATCATCACTTACTGCTAATGCTGGATTGTTTAACATTAATATTGCTGACAATGGTGGCTTAACAACTTCACAGTCAGCTATTTTTGATATTGCTTCAAGTTTCTGGCAAAGCCATATAATTGGCACGCAAGCTGATGCAGATATTTCATTAACAATTAACGCATCAGGCCAAGATATTGATGGTGTAAATGGAATATTAGGCAGTGCAGGACCAAATTACGTTGGAGGAGCTGATGGTTTTTTATATACCACCATAGGTAGTATGCGCTTTGATATAGCGGACTTAGCAAGCTTAGAATCATCGGGCGCCTTGTTTGCCGTTATTCTTCATGAAATGGCTCATGTTATGGGTTTTGGTACCTTATGGAACCCTTCTGATTATGGATTTTTGGGGTATCAGAGTGTTTATGTTAATGGTACTGGGCAATATACTGGCGCACATGGCTTAGCAATGTACCAAGAAGAGTTTAACTTGCCCTCAGCAAGCTATATTCCCGTAGAATTAGACGGCGGCCCAGGTACAGCAAACGGCCATTGGGATGAAACATGGCTTACTCCTACAGGCAATGACTCAGATTTAATGACGGGCTATTTAAACTTCCCCACCACGTTAAGTAACACCACTTTAGCCTCATTTGCCGATATAGGGTATATCGTTAGGTTAGATGATGGACGTATTATTGGCGCATCAGCCATACCAACGCCAGCAACACTAGTCTTGTTTATGTCAGCATTTTTGGTATTGATGAGTCGCAACCCAAAAGACAAAGCCACCTTTTGATATCAAAAACTTAAAACGCTTTATTTAATGGTGGGGGGCTCTACCCCACCTTCTTATTAACATCTTTGAGAAATAAACCATTCTACCTTTACTTTATAGCAAAAGTTAACAATTAACACGGCAATAAAGCCTCATATTTACAGCGGCTTGGATAACAATCAAAACGGTAACTTATCCTCTGTAGAGCAGCTATCACAGCATAATACTCCAGCTTACTCACTGTCAGTAAAAGTAGCCGATAAAAAGATAAAATCACAAAAATAAAATAGAAGTGAATAAGTAACACATTAAAAATAAACTAATAAAAAAATAAATACCATTTGATAATGTTACTATATCACATTAGTATGCAGTTCATTATTTACGAATAAGCTTCAGATACCGTAAATAACAACACAACTAAATACATTATAATTTAACACGCCGCTTGGCAGGTATTATCGATGATAGATACGAATAACACGCTTCAAAAAAGTCAATGCGAAACAAACATTTTACGGCGCACAACGATGTCTGAACACTACTCAGTACTTGCAGATATTTATGAAGACGATATCAACTTAGCGGTTTGGAAACGACCATTACCGAGCAATATGAAAGAATGTATTGAAGAAATCATTCTTAAAAAGCCCGCGTTTAAGAGCATAATGACTGTAAGCCCTAACAATATACGCGAACATGTGCGGGAGTGCTTCGCAGATATTGAGACAAGTAAAGAGCTTAGCGAGCATATTTGCTTGTTGGTTGACATGTTTTGTACGCTTTTTGATTTAGAATATGCGGGGTTACGATTGAAGCTACTCGATAGCCCTATGTGCCCCAAGTTTCATGTTGATAAAGTACCTTGCCGTTTAATTACCACCTTTTATGGTTCGGCAACACAATGGCTACCTCATAATGCAGTAAATCGCACAAAACTAGGTGCAGGCAGTGAAGGACTAAGTGATGAATGTTCTGGTATTATTAACCCTGACGCTACTGTTCAGCAATTATCATCGGGAGATGTTGCTTTATTAAAAGGGGAGTCATGGTATAACAATGAAAATGCTGGCTTAGTGCACCGCTCACCGATCCTTGCTCAAAATGAACACCGCTTATTGCTCACGTTAGATTTTGTGAATTAGTCTAATGGAGAGTTTAATACGCAATACAAAAGTAAAGTATTTAATAGTAGTAACTTTAAAGTTACTACTACTTAATAGTGCGGCTTCACACAGTATTGCACTAGCACACGATCATACAACCTGCTCTACTCACAATACTAATAAACATAATACGAATAAACATAATACGAATAAACATAATACACACCAACATGGCTATGCTGAGTTAACAATGGTCATTGAGGGTAATAGTTTAATGGTACAAATTTTATCACCTGCTGACAGTTTACTCGGGTTTGAACATCAGGCCGCTACTGAACAGGAACTGGCTACGTTGAATCGTATTAAAAATAATCTTGCTTCAACTAACAATATATTAACGCTCGATAATGGTGACTGCCGGTTAATAGATACTTTAATTGATACCCAGGCTGTTGACCCAAAAACACAAAACCACAAAGCCACAAAACCATATAAAAATCGCTCAAGCAGAGCCGAAAATCACGCAGAAATAGAAATTAATTATCAATTTACTTGTGCATCAATCTCTAAAGTAAACAATATTTCACTTGAGTTATTTAAGCATTACCCAGCCATTGAACAAGTACGGGCAATATGGATACGCGAAAACAAGCAAGGCTCATATTTATTAACCCCCTCAAAAACAATATTGACATTAAATTAAGGTAATCACATGGACGTAACGCAGTTACGATTAACGCAAGCGGAAGATAAATGTCGACAGCTTGGAGTGCAACTGACCTCAAAAAGAAAACTCGTGCTGACCTTATTATTACAGGCTGGTAAAGCCGTATCGGCATATGAGTTGATTGACTTATTCAAGCGTAATTTTCAACAATCATTACCCCCAATGTCTGTTTATCGTATTTTAGAGTTTTTAGAGCAATCTCAACTCATTCACCGACTACATATTGCTAACAAGTATGTAGCTTGTCGACATATTAAAAGTACGCCAGAGCAAACTATTTCACAATTGCTTTTTTGTCACCAATGTCAGCGTGTAGATGAAATTGAGCTCAACCAGTCTCACTTGGCGGCATTAGACAGCAATATAAAAGAAACAGGGTACCAATTACTATCCTCACACATAGAACTAAATTGTATTTGTAACTCATGTTCAGAGTGAAATGGCAACTAGGATAAAAATACAAAAATTTAATAAAACATAAGGCTCGTTCAATGAAAGAAATATCTATCACTAGTGATAAAATAGCCATTGGTATATCACTGTTATGCTTAGCTCACTGTTTAGCGTTACCGCTACTCATTATATTACTACCTAGTATTGCTCAATTATCACTAGAGCAAGAAACATATCATTATGCCATGGTGCTTATTGTGGTTCCTATCAGCTGCTATGCATTAATATTAGGTTATAAAAAACATAATAAAATATCGGTGCTTTTTATTGGTGTAGTTGGTTTGATTTTTTTAGTTTTAGCAGTGTTGTTAGGAGAAGAAAATATAGGTAGTTTAGGTGAAAAAACAATGACCGTTATCGGCTCTATAATTATTGCTTATAGCCATTATAAAAACTTTAATTTAAGTCATAAAAAAGCGCCTTGTTTATATTCGTGTGGTGCAAAAAAATAGTACTTTAAATAAGTACTATTTCACTTTAGGGTTACACTAGGGGCTGTTGATCTTTCGAGATTATTTTTGCAGCTTTTTGTTGGGTATTTATACAAGGCAGAGCCTTTGTAATGTAGTTATTCAGGACAATAAGCTCCTGCATTGTCTAATAAACTACATCCATGTAGCGTTACCTAAAAAGGCGATAACGCAGTAAAAATGACCAACAAACGCTGTCCGAAGGATTCGGCTAAAAGCATTTTACGCTTTGTTGAACAGTATTTGCTTAGAATGACTAGGCAACACACTGTCCGCCGTGATTAAAACGCTTTTATCTCGAACAAAATTTAACCGTGAAAGATCAACAGCCCCTAGTAGCTTTGATCGTAAACTTCAATGAAATGCATTTGCATTGAGTAAGCCGCTGTAGCCATATCGTTTTCAACAAGTGTGGTTGCAAGTTTTCCTGAAACCCACACAGCATCGTATAGCGACTCCATAATAATACCTTGTTCTGATTCTACATAAATAATTTGGTTAGGCGCCGGTGGTGGTGCATGTATACATGCGCCAAAAAATGGCACAAGAAAAAAACGAGTTATCACTTGAGCTTTATTAATTTCAAGCGGTACCACAAATCCAGGGATACGTATATTTTCTCCATTCATTGCCTCAATAATATTTGTAGAGACTAATGCTTGTTGATAACTATCTTCAGGTACTGATTTTTTAATACCTTGAAGTTTATTATCGAGTTGATCTTCTAATGTCCCGTCGCTTATTTCTTCTAAGTACTCAGGCGGGTTTAAAAGTGCTTCGAGCTCCTTTTCTGGAATGAGTGCAATCCATTCGAGTGTATTATATTGCTGCGTATTAGGAGAGCTATTATAAGGGTTGATCGGGTTAGTATTTGTCGCTGTATCAACTTCATTATCAGATTTAAGTTTAGAGGCTGAGTCTATATCGCTAACAAAAATACTCTCATTTTCTTGCTGCTGTTTTTCTTCTATAACAGGCTGTGTAACATCTGAGGTAATAGACTTATTTTCCCCCTTAAAAAAGTAAAAAGAGAGAAGAATAAAAATTAACAATATTGCTATTTTTACCGTAACTCCTTTCATTGCTTCTCGATTAAACTCCACCTAAAAATTCTCCTCAGTTTAAAACTACATTTACTCCAAAATATAATTGTTATAATATAACACTTATATTTTAGCCAAAGCCATTAATCAATGTCTGTTTCCTTACAAAACGTTAATTTTCATTACCCTGACACACCTAAAAACCAGGTGCTAAGTATTGATAAATGGGAAGTTTACCCTGGTGAAAAGTTATTTATTTATGGTCCTTCCGGTTGTGGAAAGTCAACTTTGCTAAACCTGATAAGCGGTATTCTGTTGCCTTCCTCTGGTAGCATTAATGTCTTAGGCGAGTCTTTAGAAGCAATGACCGATCATCAACGCAATAGGTTTAGAGCTAACAATATAGGTTATATTTTTCAAAACTTTAATCTTATTCCATATTTGAATAGTGTTGAGAATATTCGCCTAGCGCATTATTTTTCAAGTAAAAATAAGCCAAGCAATACGACTGCACTGGTAAAGAAAATACATAACTTATTAGAGGCCTTAAACATGCCAATAGAGAGTTGGCATAAACCTATTAACTTACTAAGTATTGGGCAACAGCAACGTGTAGCTATCGCAAGAGCGCTAATCAACAACCCTAAACTATTAATTGCTGATGAGCCAACCTCATCACTTGATCCATATAATAAAGAAAACTTTATGCGCTTATTAATAGAGCTATGTACAACTCAAAAAATCACCGTGCTTTTTGTTAGTCATGACCAACAACTCAATCAGTACTTCACTCGGTCAGCTGCACTACCGAGTATCAATAAGATTGTTAACAAACAATAATGTTCTTACGTATTGCCACTAAAAGCCTCCTTAATCGTAAAGGCTCTGTTCTATTAACTCTATTAGCTATGACTATCAGTATTTTAGTTATGTTTGGCGTAGAACATATCAGAACACAAGCCAAAACAAGTTTTGCTAATACGATTTCAGGAGTTGATCTAATTGTAGGTACAAGAACAGGCAGCTTAAACTTATTACTCTATTCTGTTTTTAGAATGGGCTCACCTACCAATAATATTAGTTGGGAAGCGTTTACTAAAATTTCTACTGATGAACGAGTCGCATGGACTATCCCTATTTCCCTTGGTGACTCTCATAAAGGCTACCGAGTGCTAGGCACTAACCAAAGTTACTTTACCCATTTTAAATATGGTGACCAACAACCGTTAACTTTTAATAATGGAAAGCCATTTGAGCATATATTTGATGTGGTATTAGGCGCTGATATCGCAAAAAAACTAGGCTATAAATTAGGAGATAAAATAACGCTAGCTCATGGTCTGGTTAGTACAAGCTTTAGTAACCATGATGATACGCCATTTACCATTGTTGGTATTTTACAGGCCACTGGCACACCTGTTGATCAAACACTACACATTAGCTTAAAAGGTTTAGATGCATTACATGTAAATTGGCAACACCAAACTGCACCAACAAGTATTACCGCCTTAATGGTTGGCCTGAAGTCTAAAATGTCAACATTTACTGTTCAACGAAACATTAACACGAGTAAAGATGAACCATTACTCGCAATTTTACCTGGCGTTGCCATCGCAGAGCTGTGGCAAACAATGGCTATTCTAGAGAATGTGCTTCGGCTTATTTCTTTGTTTGTTTTTATATCTGCAATTATAGGGTTAAGCGCCATGATGCTGAGCTCTATTCGTGAACGCGATCAAGAAATTAAACTTTTGCGTGCTATTGGGGCTTCATCATTCTTTCTATATTGTTTTATTAAACTTGAAGCTATGATGATCACATTACTAAGCACTAGTATTGCTGTAATATTACTCTATTTATTCTTATTAATGACAAAACCTTACTTAGTTGATAACTTTGGTCTAGCATTGAGTGAAAATATTATGGCTATTATTAATATACAATGGCTAGCAATGATATTTATCTGCACTTTTATTGCGGCAATACCTGCGGCTTTCATCGCCTTTAAAAGAGCTAAGTGCTAATGCTACTATTAATAAATTGCTCACTAGGGCGACAATTAAAAAAAAGATTACCCTATATACCAAAACAAAAAGTACACCCACCTTAGCCCAATAAAACAGCACCAATAAAGTAACTAACATAGCAACAAAGTAGTTACCTCATTGCTATAACGACAACACAATTATTTATTACTCCTACCCACTAAAAGCAACATAAAATGATAAAAATGAATATTAAAAACTATATTGCATTAGCAGCACTACTGCCAATAACCTTTGCTACAGCGGTTAACGCATCAGCGATTAAACAAACAAAAGGCGACTTTGAAGATAAGTTTCGCCAGCTTAGCGAAGTACTACCTACACCTAATGTTTATCGAAACGCAGCAGGGGAGCCTGGTGAGCGTTATTGGCAGCAGCGTGTCGATTATAAAATTAAAGTGTCACTCAATGAGGAAAAACGCCGCATTACAGGTCACGAAGAAATTACCTATCATAATAACTCCCCTTATCAGTTAAAGTATCTGTGGGTACAACTTGATCAGAATATTTTTAAAGAAAGCTCTATTGCCAATACAGCTAATAACTTTGGTGGTATTGGTCGACGAGGTCCTTATACCAAAGCAGGTGATAAACAAACGCCAGCTAAAATAAGTTTGGGAGAATTAAGACGCCAGCAGTTTATGGCTGATAACAACTTAGGCTACGAAATCAGCGCAGTAAAAGACAACAAAGGTAATCAATTAAGCTTTACTATTGTTGGCACACAAATGCGCATCGACTTACCAAAACCAATCAAACCAAGTGATTCGATAGACTTTAGCATCGACTTTGCTTTTAATATTGTGGAAGAAGACGCAGTATCAGCACGTTCTGGTTACGAACATTTTCCAAAAGATGCACGCGAAGGCGGTAATGATATTTTCTTACTTGCACAATGGTTTCCTCGCTTGCACGCTTACACCGATTATGAAGCCTGGACTAACAAAGAGTTTTTAGGCCGAGGGGAATTCACCTTAGAGTTTGGTAATTATGAAGTTGAAATTAATGTTCCGGCTGATCACATTGTTAGTGCTACAGGCGAATTAACAAACCCTGAAGAGGTATTGACAAAAACTCAACGTAAACGTCTCAAGCAAGCAGAAACAGCTAAACGACCTGTATTCATAGTAACCGAAGCAGAAGCCTTGGAAAACGAAACTAAAGGTACCGATAAGCGAAAAACATGGCACTTTAAAGCCGATAACGTTCGTGATTTTGCTTGGGGATCTTCACGTAAATTTATGTGGGATGCTAAAGGCTACCAACAAAACTCTAATGAAATGCCACAGGTGATGGCAATGTCGTTCTACCCTAAAGAAGGTGGCGATTTATGGAAAAAGTACTCAACCGAGTCTGTTATTCATACTATGGAAGTCTATTCACGTTTTTCATTTAACTATCCTTACCCTACTGCACAATCGGTAAATGGGCCAGTTGGGGGCATGGAATACCCAATGATTACTTTCAATGGACCTCGTACTAAACTGCAAGATGACGGCAGTCGTACATACTCTCAAGCCGAAAAACGTTTTTTAATTGGTGTTGTTATTCATGAAGTAGGTCACATTTACTTTCCGATGATTGTGAACTCAGATGAGCGTCAATGGACCTGGATGGATGAAGGCTTGAACAGTTTCCTTGATGGAGTTGCAGGGCGAGAATGGGATCATACTATTCCTTGGGGCGTAGAACCTCGCGATATTATTGGTTACATGAAATCTGAAAACCAAGTGCCTATTATGACACAGTCAGATAGTGTATTGCGCTTAGGGCCTAATGCCTACACTAAGCCTGCCGCAGCATTAAATATTTTACGTGAGGTTATTTTAGGCCGAGAACTTTTCGATTTTGCCTTTAAAGAATATGCCCAGCGTTGGAAGTTCAAACGCCCTACCCCTTCTGATTTTTTCAGAACAATGGAGGAAGCATCTGGGGTGGATTTAGATTGGTTCTGGCGCGGTTGGTTCTACAGCACTGACCATGTTGATATTTCAATCGATAAAGTTTATCAAATGCGATTAGATACTCACAACCCAGACATAGACTTTGCTCGCTTACGTGACATTGAACAAAACAAACCTTCCTCGCTGTTTGTTGAGCGTAATAAAGCATTAAATAAAGAGCTATGGGTAGATCGCAATAAAGACATAACCGACTTTTATGACGCAAATGACCGTTTTACCGTTACGAATAAAGAGCGTAATGCTTACCAAAAACTTTTAAAGAAAATGGAACCATGGGAGCGAGAAGTTTTAGCTCGAGCCGTTAAAGAAGATAATAACTACTATGTATTAGAGTTTTCTAACCGTGGTGGGTTAGTTATGCCGATATTATTAGAGTTAACCTATACCGACGGCACAAAAGAAGAGCAATATATTCCAGCTGAAATATGGCGACGCACTCCCAAGAATGTTCGCAAACTTATTGTGACAGAAAAAAAGAAAGAGCTTGCCTCCGTTGTTGTCGATCCTGGTTGGGAAACTGCAGATGTTGAAATAGAAAACAACTACTACCCACGCCGTATTATTCCTTCACGAGTACAAGCATACAAAGCGAAGAAAAGCACAGACAAAGTTAAGCGCGATATCATGCAAGATATTAAAACTGAGCTAAAACCTGTCGATGATGAAAAGTCTGATGATGAACAAGAAAAGGGTAATTAGTATGAGCATACTAAACATAGGTAAAGTCATACCACTGATGATGTTTATTTTATGGGCCAATCTATCGTTTGCCCATCAACAAAAGTCAGCAGAAACCACCATGTTAATCAGTAAAGATGCGAAAACATTAGAAGTCTCGCATCGCTTTTACTTACATGATACTGAGCATGCCGTTCACACATTATTTGATAAAAAAGCTGATATTTTAAACTCAAAAGAAACGCAGCAACAATTTGCTGATTATGTTGCCAAACAATTCTTAGTGCGAAGTTTAGATGATAAACCGCTAGCGCTGAGTGAGGTTGGTTATGAAACTGAAGGGAAGTTTTTTTGGGTTTACCAAGAGGTAGAGTTACCTGAGGAGCTTCCTGGGTTAAAGTTATATAACGGTAGCTTACGTGATTTATGGCCAACACAAATCAATATGGTAAATATTGAAGGCAAAGGGAATATACGTACTTTATATTTTGACAAAAACCAAGACTGGTTAGAAGTCAGCTTTTAGTTTACTTAGCAATATATACGCAACAGCAACAAAAAAAACCGCTATAGCAATATAGCGGTTTTTTTATAGAATAGTTTGAGTTGGCACTATAAGCCGGGTTTTGTAGCTTTAATCACCAAAATGAAAAAAGTGACAATCATTCGTCTAGGCCTTAACTCGCGCTAAGGCTCAAGCAACCTACCCGGTTTCCACGCGAGCCACGCTTATATTATATTAACTTGCGTTAAAATAATCATGAAACCCTATTTGGTCTTGCTCCAGGTGGAGTTTACCCTGCTGCGAACTGTTACCAGTCGCCCGGTGCGCTCTTACCGCACCCTTTCAGCCTTACCTGTGCTTTATCACCTATAAATAAGTGAGCCATCGGCGGTCTTCTCTCTGCTGCACTTGTCGTCGGCTTGCGCCGCCCAGGCGTTACCTGGCACCCTGCTCATTGGAGCCCGGACTTTCCTCCCCCTTATCTGTCTATTAAGAACCGAAATTCAAAATACAACGATAAAGCAGCGATTGTCTGGCCAACTCGAGGCGCATTCTACCTAGCTGTCGGCTTTGCTGCAAGTTAAAGTTACCCCCCTTGTTGCACTACTTTAATGACAGGGCAATATCGTACAAGGCATTCTTTTTAATACCATGTATTTCAGCGGTAATAGCACAGGCTTTTTTAGGTTTCATTTCAGCTAATAATAACTTTAATGTGTTAATGGCTTCGGCTGGAATATCATTAGCATCAACTTTATGGCCCTCAATAATAAGCACCATTTCACCTTTTAATTGATTAGGGTCCTGTTCTAACCAGTCTAATAAATTTTGCGCACTATCCGAATGAATGGTTTCAAAGGTTTTAGTTAACTCGCGAGCAATAACGACATAACGTTCGCCGCCTAGCGTTGTTACTATGTCTTTCACGGTATCAATGGCACGTCTTGGTGCGTCATAAAAAACCATAGTTCGAGGTTCGTTTTCTAATGCTAATAACGTACTTTGCCTTGCCCCCGGTTTTGACGGTAAAAAACCTTCAAAGCTAAATCGATCCGTTGGTAAGCCCGCAACCGATAAGGCAGAAATTGCCGCACATGCACCTGGCACAGGAGAAACAGTTAAACCTAAACTACGACAATGGCGCACAAGGTGAAAACCAGGATCACTAATTAATGGCGTGCCCGCATCAGAAACTAAAGCAATTGTTTTGCCTTCTTGCAACATAGTGGCAATTTGTTCTTGGCGCTGCCTTTCATTGTGATCATGCATTGATAACGTTTTATTTTTTATCGAAAAAGCAGAGAGTAACTTACCGCTATGGCGTGTATCTTCGCATGCAATAACATCAACTTGCGTTAATATATCAATAGCGCGCTGACTTATATCACCTAAATTACCAATGGGGGTGGCGACTATATATAACGTGCCTGGGTTAACCGTTGTTTCACTCATTTATATTTACTTCACTTGATTTGGTTGTGGCGGGCTACAATGACGTTTATTATAAACCCATACTGATAACAAAATGCACGGATTTCTTCATTGTGGGTCAAACAATTTCATTTTTATCACCGCTAGGCTCATCCGCTAATACTCGTTTAGGCCATTTATTTTCATCAATAAAGGTATTATGCCTAATTACTTTGACGGCTTTTCTTATTACCAGTTGTAGCTCTCAACAACCAAAAAAAACCAACAGCACAACACCGACAAAAGAAGTTAACACACAAGCCGACAATGCTGTAACCAGTGCAGACAAACTCGCCCTTGCTAAAAAATCACTCAGTGAAGGCAATTCAGAGCAAGCCATTATTGAGCTTATTAGTGCCAGCGAACTCTTGTTTACAGAAGGCGCGACGACGCCAAACCACTATAAAAAATCACTATGGCTTGCCGATAAAAGTTTAACGCTTATTAATGCAAATACGCAATTACATAACGAAACTACGGTTAATCAGCGTTATCAATTAAAGTTAATTAAAGCAAAAAGCTTATTAGCACTCGATGAACAATCAATTGACTTAGTACAGCAACAATTGATTGAGATTGAAACATACGCTAAAGGGCATAACTTAGCGTTAACTCTAGACTATTACCAAACACAGCGCACCATATGGCAAAGTAAAAACAGACCTATAGAATTAGTACAAACAGAGTTGTTTATTTTTTCATTACAAGAAAGCTCTACACCTGAGGATAGTGAAGTTAATGTTAATGCATTATGGCGTAAATTCTCTGCCTTAACGCCCTGGCAAGTTAAGCTTTTACAAGAAAAAAACGCACCTTACATTAAGGGTTGGTTAGCATTAACTAACACTGCAAACCAATGGGGTTCAAACTCTGAAGAACTTGAAGATGCCTTAGCCACATGGCAACGTCGCTTTGCCGTGCATCCTGCCAATTCAATTGTGCAGCAACTAATTTCAACAAACCTTAGCGCCACGCCAATCGTAAATATTGCTGTGCTATTACCGTTAAGCGGTTCACAGCAACTTGCCGGCCTAACAGCACAACAAGGTATTTTAGCCGCTTATCAGTCAGACAGTAACAAGCATCTGCACTTTTTTGATACTAACACGCTAGATTGGAACAGCTTGAATCAACAATTTTCTGATTTAACCATTGATTTTGTGATTGGGCCTTTACTAAGAAACAACTTAGCACAATATTTAGCACTAGAGCTTAGCCCTTCTATGTCTACTGAAGAGTCTGATAATAACATCAGTAACAACTTCGCAGATAATGAAAACTCACTTACACCGACCCAAAGCAGCATTCCTACGTTGTTATTAAATGTGCCCGCTAATTTACCATTAAAGGCTCAACATTATGCTCTATCAATGCGACCTGAAGATGAAGGTAAGCAAGCCGCCGCCTCGTTAAGTTATGCTAATTATAAACAACCTATTGTACTTAGCCATGATGATGCGGTAAGTAAGCGTATCGCGCAAGCATTTGCTCAGCAATGGCAGTTAATGACCGACTCTACTATTGATGTGGTTTATTTTGATACTGGTAAAAAGATGCAAACTGATATCAAATCAAGCCTTGATGTTCATGAAAGTGAAGCGCGTATTAAAGAGTTTGAAAGTCACTTAAAATATTCAATAAAAACACAAACAAGAAACCGCCGCGATGTAGATATGATTTACTTAATAGGCTCTTCTAAGGAGAGCCGTTTAGTTAAACCTTACATTGAGGTTAATATTAGCCCTTTTGCTCCAAGCATTCCTGTTTATGCAAGCTCTCGTAGCCATAGCATTCAATATGACAATAGCAGCAGTACCGATCTGCAAGGATTAACATTTACCGAAATTCCTTGGCTATTAGACTCAACAAAACAAAATAAAAGCCTCGCTAAACTTAGTAAAGAGTTGTGGCCTAATCGCAGCGATAGTCTGTCACGCATATTTGCCTTAGGGTATGACAGTTATAATTTACTTGATACTTTACCTTTGATGCCAAAGGTGCCTTACATTAGACACTATGGTCAAACGGGTATATTACAACTTCATGAAAATGGTATATTAAACCGTAGTTTATTGTGGGGAGAATATAAACGCGGCAAGGTTTCAGAAGTTGAAATTAACTAAAAAAATCACCACATTATTTACTCAAGATAAAACAACTAAAACCAGTAGTGCCATTGGTAGTATTTCTGAGCAGTATGCTATTAATTACTTACTTCAGCATGGTTTAGTTTTAGTGGATAGTAATGTACATTGCCGACAAGGTGAAATAGATATTATTATGTTAGAGGGTGAAACTTATGTATTTATTGAGGTTAAGTACAGAAAAAGCCAAGCTTTTGGTGGCGCGATAAATGCTGTTTCGCCAGCTAAACAACAAAAAATTAAACATGCTATTACATTTTATCTCCATAACGCTGGGTTAAATGAATATAATACCCCTTGTCGTATTGATGTTATCGCCTTAGAAGGCAACCTAGATAAACCCGAAGTTACTTGGCTAAAAAGCGCCTTTTAGTAAGGTTACTTATTCATAACTTGAACTAGCACCTTGAACTAAGCAATTGACATCAAGAACTCAAAAAATAGCGCGTATAAACAATTTTAAAAATAAGTCACAAGGTATATTTTTCTTATGTTAGATCAGATCAAAGATAATTTTACTGAAAGCATTCAAACACAAATTGCCGCCAGTGAGTTATTAGCACCGTCAATGGAGCACGCAGGTATGATACTAGTGCAATGTTTGCTCGGCGGTAATAAAATAATCGCTTGTGGTAATGGCGGCTCAGCAGGACATAGTCAACATTTTTGCTCGCAATTATTAAACAAGTACGAAACCGAACGACCTAGCTTACCGGCAATTTCACTGAGTAGTGATATAGCAACCATTACCTCAATCGCCAATGACTACCAGTATGACGAGGTGTTTTCTAAACAAATTCGTGCGCTAGGCAATAATGGTGATGTTTTATTAGCGATTTCAACCAGCGGTAACTCTCGCAATGTTATTAAAGCTATTGAAAGCGCAGTATCACGAGATATGCCTATTATCGCTTTAACAGGCTTTGACGGCGGTGATATTTCGGGTTTACTGGGTGTTAATGATGTGGAAATTAGAGTCCCCTCTGCTCGTACCTCACGTATTCAAGAAGTGCATCTTGTTGTACTGCATAGTTTATGCGAAATTATTGATACCACTTTATTTCCACAATCGGAGTAAACCTATGAAGTTCTCTTTAGCTTACTTCAAAAAGCCTAATCTATCGGCTAAAAATACGCTTAAACCGCCAACTAACAAAACTTATCAGCTAGTCGGTGCCCTTACCTTAATATCACTACTCCAAGGCTGTGCGGTCGCGACAGTAACAGCCATAACTGCCGGTGCAACAATTGCTACAGACCGTCGTACTATGAGCCAACAAATTGATGATCAATTAATAGAGTTTACCGCTCATAACGACTTAGCAAAACAAAAAGAATTAAGTGAACATACTAATCTTCATGTCACTAGTGTTAACGGTACTGTATTAATTGTTGGTCAGGCGCCAAATACTTACTTAAGTAACCTTGCAGTGAAAACTGTATCTGCTGTTAATGATGTGGTTAAAATTCATAACCAAATTCGTATTAGCTCTGTCACGTCAATGACAACACAAACCAACGATATTTGGTTAACGTCAAAAGTAAAGTCAGCTTTATTTGCTAGTGATAACGTTAATGGTAAAGACATTAAAGTAGTCACCGAGAATGCAGAGGTGTTTCTGTTGGGGTTAGTGAGCAGCAAAGAGGCGGCATCGGCTATTGATATCACTCGAAATATTAGTGGCGTTAATAAGGTATTTAAAGCGTTTGAATACCTGGACTAAATATTTTCAAGAGATATGGAGCCTGATGAACTTAAGTTAAATATCTCAACATCAAGTAAAAGAAAAGCGAGACAGTGTCTCGCTTTTTTATGTTTAACAGTTGTGTTTACAATAATGAGTTAATGTTTACTGGGTCATTATTTAATGACTTTTAAACTTGCCTTGCTTTTTACTTTAGGCAAAGCACTCTTATCTCTATCATCACTGTCTGATGTAACACTACTCAACGTCGTTTTTGACTTTTCAGGCGCAGGCTCTGATGTAAGCGTTTCCTCATCTATTTCTTCATCACTTGGATGTTCAATAGGTAATGACGTACCTGCACCATTTTCTTTAGCGTAAATAGCTGCAATAGCCCCGTAAGGCACTGTCATATGTTCAAGCTTACCACCAAATCTAGCGCTAAACTCTATAGCAGTTTCACCCATAGAAATTGCGCCCACTGCTGAGCTGGCAATGTTTAACACTATTTGCCCATCTGCCACATAGTTCATCGGTACCAAAACGCCATAAACATTAACATCAACAACAATATAAGGCGTTAAATCGTTATCCGATATCCAATCATAAAAAGCGCCAACTAAATAAGGCTTATTTGAAGTCATATTGTTAATATTTGAATCACTCATTAGGCAGGGTTACCAAAACGTAATTCGCGCTCAGCTTCCGTTAATGAAGCTTGAAATGATTCACGTTCAAACAAACGTAACATGTATGTTTTAAGCTCTTTAGCGCCTTGACCTTCAAGTTCAATACCAAAGGCAGGTAAACGCCATAATAGCGGTGCTAAATAACAATCAACAAGACTATACTCTTCACTCATAAAGTACGGTGCTTCATTTAAAATTGGCGCAACACTTAATAAGCTTTCTTTTAATTCTTGGCGAGCTTTCGCAGCTTGCTCAGCAGTACCTGTATTAATAGTTTTTGCAAGGCTGTACCAGTCTTGCTCAATTCTATGCATCATTAAACGGCTGCGACCACGAGATACCGGGTAAACAGGCATTAATGGTGGGTGTGGAAAACGCTCATCTAAGTATTCAACAATAATTTTAGCTTCATATAACGCTAACTCACGATCAATTAGTGTTGGCACTGTACCGTATGGGTTTAAATCCAATAAATCTTCAGGTAAATTTCCCATTTCAACTAAGTGTATATCTACACCCACGCCTTTTTCTGCTAACACTATACGAGTTTGATGACTATACATGTCATCGGCAAGTGAGTACAAAGTCATCACAGAGCGTTTGTTTGCTGCTACGGCCATTGGGCCTCCTAAAATTCTATCTATTCAAAACTAACAAAGGGGCATTTGATAAAACTATCAAATCCCCCTACTTTTACCGACTACTTCAACAACTTAATGTACGTCTTTCCAATATTCTTTCTTAAGTAAATAAGCAATAATAAAGAAGAAGAATAAGAAAGCAATAACCCAGTAACCTAAGCTTTTACGCTCAAGTTTGTTTGGCTCACCAACATACTCTAAAAAGTTAGTTAAATCACGTACTAGGTCATCATATTCCTCAGTTGTTAGCGTGCCACCTCTTGCAGGCTCTAAATGGCTAACTTCTGCTTGCGCTTTAATGCCATTTTCAGGATCTGCGGCAATAGCTGGCTTATCAACAACCTTAACCTGTATCCCTTGAAGATCTTGCAATACATGTGGCATACCAACATCTTTAAAGGTGGTATTGTTTACACCAAATGGACGCGACTCATCTATGTAGAAAGTACGCAAATAAGTGTAAATATAATCAGGGCTTTTTAAACGGGCTATTAATGTTAAATCAGGTGGTGCAGTACCAAACCATTTAGCCGCGTCTTTCTTAGGCATAGTGTTAGTAATATGGTCACCCGATTTTTCACCAGTATACATATAGTTTTCAACACCATCCGCTTCTTCAATACCTAAATCAGTAAAAGTACGGTTATAACGTTGATACTGTAACTGGTGACAACCTAAACAATAATTAATGTAAGTTTGAAAGCCTCTTTTTAATGACTCTTTATCTGATAAATCATTATTTGCTTTATCTACTGGCACACTTGGACCAGCAGCAAAAGCTGCTGACGGTGCAAGGGCTGCAATGCTAAGTGCAAAGGCTAAGATTAATTTTTTCATTAGTGAGAAACCCTCTCTGGTACCGGCTTAGTATTCTCGTTTTTGCTGTAGAACCATAAAGCGATAAAGAAACCAAAGTAACCACACGTTGTGATTACACCAATAAGGTTAGCAATTGGTGTTGCTGGCATAGTACCTAAAATACCTAATATTATGAAACAAATAGCAAATTGAATTAAGTTAGCTAAGTGCCACTTTGAGCGGAAACGCACAGATTTAACTGTACCACGGTCAAACCAAGGTAGAGCAAATAACATACCAATTGCCGCAAACATTAGAAGCATTCCACCAAGCTTGTCAGGTACTACACGTAAAATGGTGTAGAAAGGACCAAAGTACCATACTGGCGCAATATGCTCAGGTGTTTTCAAACCATTAGCAGGTGTAAAGTTTGGCGCCTCAATAAAGTAACCACCACCTTCTGGGAAGAAGAACATTACCCAACAAAATAAAATTAAGAAGCCTGCAACACCCATAATATCTTTAACAGAGTAGTAAGGGTGGAAAGGAATAGAGTCGACGATATCATATTTCTTCGTGTAGCTCTCATGGAACTTAAATTTAGATAGCTCTTCAGGTTTAACACTACCTTTAGGCTTCTTCGTTTCTACGCCTTCTGGGTTATTTGACCCAACTTCATGAAGTGCAAGAATGTGTAAGAATACAAGTATTACTAATACCAATGGCAATGCAATAACATGTAGAGCGAAGAAACGGTTTAACGTTGCACCAGAAATAACATAGTCACCTTTGATCCACGTTGCTAAGTCTTCACCAACAATTGGAATAGCACCAAAGAGCGAAATAATAACTTGTGCGCCCCAGAACGACATATTACCCCAAGGTAATAAGTAACCCATAAATGCTTCAGCCATTAACACTAAGTAGATTAACATACCGAAAATCCACAGTAGCTCACGTGGTTTTTGGTAAGAGCCGTACATTAGGCCGCGCATCATGTGTAAGTACACAACAACGAAAAATGCTGATGCACCTGTAGAGTGCATATAACGAAGCAACCAGCCGTAATCAACATCACGCATGATGTATTCAATTGAGGCAAAAGCGCCCTCACCTGATGGTTCATAGTTCATCGTTAACCAAACACCCGTAAGGATTTGATTAACAAGTACTAGCATGGCTAAAGAGCCAAAAAAGTACCAAAAGTTAAAGTTTTTTGGTGCTGGGTATTGCCCAACATGCTTATTCCAAGCTTCTGTTACAGGCAAACGTTTGTCTACCCATCCCATTAGGTCGGTAACGAGTTTAGTCAACATTATGCCTCTCCTGGTGCAACACCAACTAACAGGGTGTCGTCGTTAATGAAAGAGTGTTCAGGAACAACAAGGTTTAACGGAGCAGGAACACCTTGGAAAACACGGCCAGCCATATCAAACTTACTACCATGACAAGGACAGAAGAAACCATCATCAACGCCTTCAACGAATTCAGCGAAATCGCCACCGTGGTGAGTTGGGGCACAACCTAAGTGAGTACAAACACCTAAAGCAACCAAGAATTCAGGCTTAATTGAACGGTAAGCATTAGTGGCGTACTCGGGTTGCTGAGCATTTTCAGAATTAGGGTCACGTAATTGGTCATCGTGTTTAGCCAAGGCATTAACAGTTTTTTCTGTTCTACGCACTACGTAAACAGGTTTACCACGCCATTCAGCACGGATTAATTGACCAGGCTGTATTTTACCTACATTAACTTCAACTGGAGCGCCCGCTGCTTTCGCACGAGCACTTGGATTCCAGGAAGCAATAAAAGGCACAGCCGCTCCGACGACGCCAACACCACCAACAACTGCAGTAGCAGCCGTTAAGAAGCGTCTGCGGCCGTTATTAACAGGCACATTGCTCATTCATACTCTCCAACTAAGACACTAATTTAAACAATTTTTTAACGCTTGAGGCTATATAATTATAATTACCAACAAGCATAGCGTTTGTTTTTATTAGATCAAATTCATACCAAGCGGTATATCGATAAAAAATTTTTCCGATCATAAAGAAAACCCCCATTTTTTACAAGGTAAAAAGGAACTTAGGCTAAGTAAAAGACGAAATAAATTGAAATAGTTTGAAATAAATCAAAACAGAAGAATATAAGTAAAAACAACACGGCTTTAATCATAATGATTAGCTTTTAAAGAAACCTTTTTAGGTACCTAGCACTCATTAATTTTTGGGTATAAAAAAGCCGACACTGAATGTCGGCTTTTTAAATGTATATTTACTAAATATTCTGCACTTAAATGAGTCGTTTAATTATAATTTTTACGATTAGGTTACTAAACTATAAAAACCAATAATGATAACAACCCAGTACAAATACCGAATATAATAAAATTAACGTTTTGAGAATTGTGGTTTCTTACGTGCTTTATGTAAGCCCACTTTCTTACGCTCAACTTTACGCGCATCACGAGTTACGAAGCCAGCGTTACGTAAAGAACTACGTAAAGTTTCATCGAATTCCATTAATGCACGAGTAATACCGTGACGGATTGCGCCAGCTTGACCAGAAATACCACCACCAACTACAGAGATGTTAAAGTCAAACTTTTCTAACATTTCAACTAACTCTAATGGTTGACGAACAACCATACGAGCAGTTTCACGACCGAAGTACACAGAAATGTCACGTTTGTTAATTGTGATTGCACCGTTACCAGCTTTCATGAACACACGAGCAGTAGAGCTCTTGCGACGACCAGTACCGTAATATTGATTATCAGCCATTGCTTAAAGCTCCAAAAGTTGTGGTTGTTGTGCAGTATGCTTGTGCTCAGCACCAGCATATACTTTTAATTTGCGGAACATCTCACGACCTAAAGGACCTTTAGGTAACATGCCTTTAACAGCAAATTCAAGAACGCGTTCTGGTGCTTTTTCAATTAGCTTTTCAAAGCTAATTTGCTTAAGGCCGCCAGGGAACTCAGTATGCGAGTAGTAAATTTTACCTTTCGCTTTGTTACCTGTTACACGTACTTTCTCAGCGTTAATTACAACGATGTAATCGCCAGTATCAACATGAGGAGTATATTCTGCTTTATGCTTTCCGCGTAAACGGCTTGCAATTTCAGTAGCGATACGACCTAAAGTTTTATCTTCGGCGTCCACTAAGAACCATTCGCGTTCAACGCTTGCTGGTTTAGCTACAAAAGTTTTCATTAAAAAACCCAATTTTAAAAGTGTTACTTAAATGACAACCTAATACCCAACTAAAGCTAGTATAAGTAATAAATCATCGGTTAAATGGACTACGCCATTGCCCCTTCGAGCATCGAGCCCAGCGCCTTTATTGATAAAGCCGACGTACATCAAGCAATAAAACAAAAGCATTTGTAACGTAGGGAGCGCGGATTATACAGAAACACTTTAAAAAAATCACGCACATTTTTTAATCTTTTGCATTTTATAGCTATATTAATAATGACTCTTAACTATAACGCTATTTATAGCAGATATAAGTTTCTTAAATTTAATTAAAATAAGGTACACAGGTAACTGTAATTACCCACATTTATAAATAGCAAGGCAATACCAAACAAAAAGGTAACAAGTTATGTTTATTAGCTCATAAAACAAAATCAGGGCACAGATCAATGTTTCTCACAATAATTAAAAATTTAAGTTAACTTATAGATAATAATGAGTTATAAAAGAAATCATTGCTGGTATGCCAGCATATAAAGTAAAATAATTTGTGAAAAAGTTTTACATTTGTAGAATTTTATCGCAGTATGAATTTAGTCCCCGTAGATAATTAAATGGAAATATAACTATGAAAAACTTACAACAAGTAAAAAGCAATGCACAAAAGGGTTTCACCCTAATTGAATTAATGATTGTTGTTGCAATCATCGGTATTTTGGCGGCGGTAGCATTACCTGCTTACAATACATACACTGAAAAATCGCGATATAGTGAAGTTACTTTAGCTGTAGGTTCAGTAAGATCAGCTATTGATATTTGCTTCCAAACACGTGGTGATTATGATTTAGCAAATTGTGATACATATGCAAAAATAGGGGCAGTACAAGCTGGTGTCGAAGCTGGTGCTGAGGTAGCATCTGTAAATATTGCTGCTACAACAGCTGTTATAACAGGTGAAGGTAATGATGCTGGTTCTTCAACCTACATATTTACCCCAACAGCTGCTAATAATACGCTATCTTGGGCACAAACTGGTACGTGTATAGAAAATGGTGTATGTTAATTAGTATTTTATAAATACTAGAAATACTAGCTATTATATTAAGAAGCTCCTATCTATAGGAGCTTTTTTCGTTATAAATAACAATAATACACAAATCTAAAAACAAACATGAATAAAGTCAAAGCTAAATATTTCTATTGGCATTTAGCCATCAGCACACTAATAGTAAGCTCTATTAGTTTAGTTAGCATATATATTTGGTTTCCAAAACCATTCTTAATATTAGACGGTACTTGGTTTGCAATACTAACATTGGCTGTTGTTGATATTGTTTTAGGACCACTAATAACATTTGTATTAATAAATACAAAAAAAAGTAAATTAGAACGTACCTTTGATATGTTAGTTATTATCTCAATGCAAGGCACAGCCTTAACATACGGGCTAAATCAAATATATAATGAACGACCTTTTGCTATTATTTATGCAAATAGCATGTTTCACCAAATTCCAGTTAAAGAAATAAATGAAAATTACCTCAACACTAAACTGCCTCTACCTACATATAACTTCATTTATTATGGTATGGTTAATGAAACAAGTCATGATTTAGACTTAACTTATTTGCCTTTATTATATTCGGCTAACAATTATCAAAAACTAACAAGTAAAATATTGCAAGATGATAACTTTGATTATGATAACCTGCCTAATTCAATTAAAAAAAAATATACGAAAAGCCACCATTTTAAAGTACTTGCTGGTAAAAACCGTATAGGTGTTGTAGTTTTGAATCATAGCTTAACAATTATTGATATTGTTCCAATCGACGATAGAAACCAATATGCTAAAATGTCGTTGTTTTAGTTACTCAGAAGCGAGATAAAGTAAAAAATGAAAGGAAGTCACCAACAATCAAGCGTTTTATCTGCACTTGCTAAACAAAACCTCATCCCCCCTGAGCTATTTGATGAAATATCAGATGATTTTAAAAATAAAAACGTCCCTTTTATTCGTTATTTAATTGATGATAGAAGCCTTGATGGCATTAAAATCGCAAAAGTGCTCTCTAAAAGTTTTGGCTACCCGCAAATTCAACTGAACAATTTTGATACCAGTTTAATGCCTGAGGGGGTTCGTAACGAAAAACTGATATTAAAACATAACGCCCTACCATTGTATTTACGCGGCAAAGTGCTATTTGTTGCAATGTCAGACCCGACAAACTTAAACGCATTAGAAGAGATTCAATTTAATACGGGATATAGTACCGAGCTTATATTATGTGATGAGAAAAGTTTACAAAGCTGTATTGAAAAAGTACTTGAAGATGAAAGCAGTGCTCTAGATATAAGTGATATAGACTCTGATGAACTTGCCGGCATTGATGTTGAAGAAACTAAAAAAGATGACAATAATGGCACCGATGAAGATGCTCCCATTGTTGTTTTTATTAATAAAATATTACTTGATGCAATAAAGAAAGGCGCCTCGGATTTACACTTTGAACCTTATGAAAAGTCTTTCCGTATCCGTTTTCGTATTGATGGCATTTTAGCGGAAATAGCCCGTCCACCAGTCAGTTTAGCCGCTCGTATGGCGGCTCGCTTAAAAGTAATGTCAAAACTCGATATTGCAGAGCGTCGTGTGCCGCAAGATGGTCGAATAAAACTAGCACTTTCCCAGAAAAAATCAATTGATTTTCGTGTCAGTACGCTGCCTACGATGTGGGGCGAAAAAATAGTAATGCGTATTCTTGATTCGTCCAGTGCTATGCTAGGTATTGATATGCTTGGCTATGAGCCAGAGCAAAAACAAATCTATATGGATGCATTAGAGCAGCCGCAAGGAATGATTTTAGTAACGGGCCCAACCGGCTCAGGTAAAACCGTTTCTTTATATACCGGCTTAAATATTCTTAATACTCAAGAACGAAATATCTCCACAGCAGAAGATCCAGTTGAAATCAACCTAGAAGGTATTAATCAGGTTCAAATTAATAATCGCGCTGGTTTAACCTTCCCTGGGGCATTACGCTCTTTTTTACGTCAAGATCCTGATATTGTAATGGTTGGTGAAATTCGAGACTTAGAAACCGCTGAGATTTCAATTAAAGCCGCACAAACCGGTCACTTGGTATTATCGACCTTACATACCAATTCTGCCGCAGAAACCCTAACCCGTTTATTAAATATGGGGGTGCCTTCATATAACGTTGCTAGCTCAGTTTCAATTATTATCGCACAACGCCTTGCCAGACGCTTATGTCCGCAATGTAAAGAAGAAGAAGTATTATCAGAAACACAATTAGCAGAGCAAGGATTTCCTGCCGATAAGCTAGCTGAAATCACCTTATATAAAGCGGTAGGTTGTACTCACTGCACCGGTGGCTATAAAGGCCGTGTTGGCATTTATGAAGTTATTAAAATCAGTCCTCAAATCGCCTCAATTATCATGGAAGGTGGTAACTCACTTGATATTGCAACCCAATGTCAAAAAGAAGGTTACAATAACTTACGTCAATCTGGTTTGCAAAAAGCCATGAATGGTATGACGAGCTTAGCGGAAATTAATCGCGTGACTAGTAGTTAATATTAGTTTAAGTTATTGTACATTAAGTATAAAAGCTACACTTACCTTATATCATCATTACTCGTATATACAGTCTTAGCTTTTATTAATTACATTTTATATTTGCTAGTTATAGCTAGGTATCACTATGGCAATCTCAACAACAAAAAAAAACAAAGCAGTAGAGAAGGTAAAAGAGCAAGATATTTTTATTTGGCACGGTGTGAACCGTAAAGGTAAAAAAATAAATGGTGAATTACCTGCCAATAATATTATTGAACTAAAAGCACAACTACGCAAACAAGGTATTACCCCTAGCAGGGTTAAGAAGAAACCTAAAGCCTTATTTGGCTTGGGGGGCGATAAAGCAATTACTCCTGCCGATATCGCTGTAATTACGCGTCAAATAGCCACTATGCTTGGCGCAGGGGTACCTCTTGTACAAACCATTGATATGATTGGTAAAGGTCATGACAACGGAAAAATGCGAAAGCTTTTAGGGGAAATAGGTCATAAACTTTCTTCAGGTATTCCCTTGTCAGACTGCTTACGGGAGCATCCATTATTTTTTGATGATCTATATTGCGATTTAGTTGCCTCTGGTGAGCAATCAGGTGCCCTAGAAACCATTTATGCTCGTATCGCAACCTATAAAGAAAAAGCAGAAGCCCTTAAAAGTAAAATAAAAAAAGCACTAACTTACCCTATTGCCGTACTTGTAATCGCTTTCATTGTTACCGCAATATTACTGATTTTTGTGGTACCTGTTTTTCAAGAGATTTTTGCTGGCTTTGGCGCTGAACTCCCCGGCTTTACCTTACTAGTAATATCAATATCCGAATTTATGCAAGCTTACTGGTATATGGGGTTAGGAGTATTATTTGCTTTTTCTTATTTATTTAAACGTGCACATCGCAATAGTCAAAGCTTACGCGATAAAGTCGATAAAAATATTTTAAAGCTGCCGGTAATTGGTGATCTGTTAGAAAAAGCAGCTGTTGCACGTTATGCTCGTACACTATCAACAACCTTTGCGGCAGGTGTCCCCTTAATAGATGCGTTAGCTTCTGCCGCCGGTGCATCAGGTAATGCTGTATTTCGCGATGCTATTTTAGAGGTTCGCACCGAAGTATCTTCAGGTATGCAAATGAACTTAGCGATGCGTAATTGTAAAATATTTCCTGATATGGTTATTCAAATGGTCGCTATTGGTGAAGAGTCTGGCGCTGTAGATGACATGCTTTCTAAAGTAGCTGTAGTATACGAGCAGCAAGTAGATGATGCGGTAGATGGTTTAACGGCACTATTGGAGCCGATGATAATGGCCGTTTTAGGGGTAGTTATTGGTGGTCTTATCATTGCTATGTACTTACCTATTTTCCAAATTGGTATGGTTGTGTAAAGCAATTAACTAAACTATTAATAAAGTTTAAGGTCTCGGTATATAAACTATTTCCGAGACCTTAATTGACACTATCCTCATATTCAAACCACTTAGGAACTCAACTTGTTCAATATCAGCTTTATTTCAACCTTAACAGATAACATTTACCACTTATTTCAAACAGTACCTAGCTTCTTCTACTTGTCCGTTTCGCTTATATCACTGTCAGTAGGAAGTTTTTTAAATGTAGTTATTTATCGTTTACCTAAAATGATGGAATACACTTGGTACCAAGAGTGTCGGGAGTTTTTAGCTGATGAGGTAAAAGATGTTAAAGCAAAAAAGTTAGAAAAAGTTACCTTATCAACTCCCGTTTCAACTTGTCCGCATTGTCAGCATAAAATTCGTTTTTATGAAAATATTCCGTTAGTTAGTTGGTTAACATTACGTGGAAAATGCAGCCAGTGTAAACAAAGTATTTCTAGTCGTTACCCATTGGTAGAGCTATCAACAGCATTGTTAAGCCTCGTTGTCGCTGCACATTATGGGCCAAGTATAGAGGCCTTATATGTTCTACTGCTCACTTGGGGATTAGTCGCACTAACTATGATTGATTTTGATCATATGTTATTGCCTGATCAAATTACTCTACCGTTACTTTGGTTTGGGTTATTAATCAATATTAATGGTACTTTTGTCCCGTTAACCGATGCTGTTATAGGTGCTGCTGCTGGTTATATGAGCTTATTTTGTGTTTTCTGGTTATTTAAATTACTCACCGGCAAAGAAGGCATGGGCTTTGGCGATTTCAAGTTGCTTGCTGTTTTTGGTGCATGGGCTGGCTGGCAATTATTACCCATATTAATTTTAATGGCTTCAGTTGTTGGCGCTATTATCGGTATTGCGTTAATGCTCTTTAAAAACCACCAAAAAGATCAAGGGATCCCTTTCGGGCCTTATTTAGCTATTGCTGGTTGGATCACCCTGTTATGGGGCAATAATTTATGGTCATGGTATTTAGCAACATTACTATAATCTCTAATCTAGCCTCTAATTTAATCTCTTAATCTAAAAGATAAGAAGCAAAGCATGTCAGAGTTTATTATCGGATTAACTGGCGGTATTGGTAGCGGTAAAAGCACCGTAACAGCAATGTTTGAAGCCTTAGGTATCGATATTATTGATGCCGATATAATTGCTCGAACAGTAGTTCAACCTAACAGTGCGGCATTGCATGCAATTGCTGAGCACTTTGGTGATAGTTATATTAATGCTGATGGTCAATTAAACCGCGCTTTATTACGTACTCGAATATTTAGCAATACCAATGACAAAGAGTGGCTTAATAATTTACTGCACCCAATAATTAGAGCTGAACTAGTACAACAAACAGCTGCAGCAAACTCCCCTTATTGTATTTTAGTGGCACCTTTACTTATTGAAAATAACCTAATGTCACTCATTGATAGACTACTAGTGGTTGATGTTAGTGAGGCAACTCAAATTAAGCGCACTCTATTACGTGATACCAGTAATACTGATGAAATTAAAGCGATTATCGCCAGCCAAACGAGTAGAGAGCATAGACTCTCATTAGCCGATGACATTATTTGCAATGATGTAAATAATACTGAAAATAATGTAAGCAATCTACTTTTGGATAATGTTCACCAGCTTCACCGTAAATACCTTAGCTTAGCGTGACTTAACTTATTAACTTAGCCTAAGCAAAATAACAGTCTTTATTAAGTCACATCGCCTCAAAATACTATTGAAATCAAGCTAATTTTAAGTAAAATTGCTAAATAATTCGCCATTTAGCTTGGGTAGAGGTAGTATATCTTTACCTTTTTTGCAATTAGACTTTAGCTTTGTATGTCAACGGTTTTATATGAACACCCGCTCAATGAGCGTATTCGTAATTATTTAAAGCTTGAGCAGCTTTTTGCCCAGGCAAACCGTTGTATTGAAGGTGATCTACAAATAAGCAATCAAGTATTTTTTAACAGCTTATTTGCCATTATCGATACGCTTGAGCGTTGTGATATTCGTGGCGACCTTATTAAAGACATGGAAAAACTTGAGCAGAACTTAGTTATTTGGTCTAAATCTCCAGATATTGACACTAGCGCTCTAGAAGATAACTTATCTGAAACAGTAAAGTTAATAAGCCGTTTACGCTCTAATAAGCCAACATGGTATCAACTCAAAGACAATAAGTTTCTTGCCGGTTTAAAGCAGCGTTTTGCTATTCAAGGTGGTAGTTCAAGTTTTGATTTGCCTCAGTTAACCTTTTGGCTTAACCAACCGCACCATATAATACAGCAAGAAGTCGTAGGCTGGATAACCTTACTCAATGACGTAAATCAAGCACTAAAGCTAGTATTACGTTTTATTCGCCAACGCGCAGAATTTGAAACCATTAATACCGATAGTGGCTTCTACCAAGATAATGGCGAAGGTCTATTATTATTGCGTATAAAATTAGCCCAAAACTTACAATATTATCCCACCGTCAGTGGCAATAAATTCCGTTACTCTATTCGTTTTATGCTACCTTGCCAGCATACGGGTAGACGGTATTCAAATCAGGCTACTGAATTTCAACTTGCTCGCTGTTAGCACATCCTCTTTCGGTGTATAATCCTTTCTACCATTAATAATAGCACCTTGCCCTTATGACTCTTGAAGTATCATGTCCTCACTGTAAAGCTAAAGTAGCGTGGCTACCTAGCAATGAATTTCGTCCTTTTTGCTCAAAACGATGTCAGCTTATTGATTTAGGTGAATGGGCAGAAGAAGGGCATAAAATTAGCCAACCCATACAGATGGACAGTGCGATAAGCGAAGAAATGCTAGATGCCTTAGAAGATGAGTTTTTACTGCATAATAAATTTTTTGTTGAGCCAGAATAAGCGACTAAGGCACATTATTAAACTATTGTAACCTGAGTTCAGGTTAGCGTATCAAGTAGCTCAATAATAGTCTGATTAGCCGCAGGAAAATCTAGCGTTTTTAATGAGGGTAAAGAAAACCACCCTTGTAGCTGCCCTTCTTGCGCAGTCGGCTCATGTAAGAAGTTTTCTACGATAAAAACCTCTAACGACACACACTTATCACCGTAGTCGTGCGTTATTACCGTTAAGGGTTGACCAGACAGCACCTCAATACCAACTTCCTCGTTAAGTTCTCTAGCAAGCGCTTGAGCTACAGTTTCGCCGTCTTCGACCTTACCCCCTGGGAATTCCCATTTCCCCCCCTGATGGACATGCTCTGCGCGTTTAGTTAGAAAAAACTCCCGCTGATTATTATCATCTACTCGGGTGATAACTCCAACAGCAACCTGAACAAGTTGACTCATAGCTTGCGTACTCCTCTTTCGCTTACTCGATATGAACGTTTCGTTTTATATCGATGTTACTAAACCTATGTATTAGGGGCTTTTGATGACAAAACAAAAAAATACCAGTCATTGACTGGTATTTTATAAACAATTCGATTTAAATACTTTTTAAGTAGTCATAATGACTAGTTAAGAGAGTTTTCCATGACATTGCTTGTATTTCTTACCTGAGCCACACGGACATGGATCATTACGTCCTACCCTTGGCATTTGCGATGCAGCGCTTTCATTTTGCGTTGATTCATGCTGAAAGTCTTTAGCAACTTCCTCCGACTTTCTGTGTTGCTCTTCTACCGCTTCAACATCAGACTCTGCACGGATTTGTACTTTTGATAAAATACCAACAACATCATATTTTAGGTTATCTAACATTTCTGTAAATAACTCAAAAGACTCACGTTTATACTCTTGCTTAGGGTTTTTCTGTGCGTGAGCACGTAAGCCAATACCTTGTCGCAAGTGATCCATTGCCGATAAATGCTCTTTCCAATGCGAGTCTAAGCTTTGTAACATCACGGCTTTTTCAAACTGACGTAATACATCAGCGCCGACAGCTTCTTCTTTATCTTTATATTCTTGCTCAAATGCCGCAATAATTTTTTCACGTAAATTTTCTTCGTGTAAGGTATTATCTTCTTCTAACCATTTTGTAATTGGTAAGTCAGTTGAGAATTCACCTTTAAGCTGCTCTTCTAACCCAGGAATGTCCCACATTTCTTCGAGAGATTGCGCTGGAATATGTTGAGCAATAACGTTATTGATTACATCACTACGAATTGCTGCAACGACTTCATTAATTTCAGCTTCATCAAGTAGTTCATTACGTTGTTCATAAATAACACCACGTTGATCATTAGCAACATCATCATACTCAAGCAATTGCTTACGCATATCAAAGTTACGACCTTCAACCTTACGTTGCGCATTTTCAATACTGCGAGTTACCCAAGGATGTTCAATAGCTTCACCACGCTCCATACCTAACTTACGCATCATATTTGAAATACGCTCTGAGGCAAAAATGCGCATCAATGAATCTTCCATTGATAAATAGAATCGTGTTGAACCTTTATCACCTTGACGACCAGCACGACCACGTAATTGGTTATCAATACGACGAGATTCATGACGCTCTGTGGCAATAATATGTAAACCACCTAAGTCTAACACGCGTTGGTGATCAGCTTGCCATTGCGCTTTCGCTTTTTCTATTTGCTCTTCCGTTGGGTTATTGAGTCGCTCAATAATACTATTTAGGTTGCCGCCTAATACAATATCGGTACCACGACCTGCCATATTGGTAGCAATTGTTACAGCACCTTCGCGACCAGCATCAGCAACAATTTCTGCTTCTTGTTGGTGAAACTTAGCATTCAATACTTTATGCTTAATTTTTTCTTTTTTCAGTAAGTTAGATAAAAACTCTGATGTTTCAATACTAATGGTACCAACTAATGTTGGCTGACCGCGCTCAACACAGTCTTTAATATCAGCAAGAATTGCTTCAAATTTTTCTTCTTCACTTAAGTAAATTAAATCGGCTCTATCATCACGTACCATAGGCTGATTGGTTGGAATTAACACAGTTTCTAAACCATAAATGTGTTGAAATTCAAAAGCTTCGGTATCAGCAGTACCTGTCATACCTGACAGTTTTTCATAAATTCTAAAGTAGTTTTGGAAAGTGATTGATGCAAGGGTTTGGTTTTCATTTTGAATGTTAACCCCTTCTTTTGCTTCAACCGCTTGGTGTAAGCCTTCTGACCAACGACGCCCTTCCATTGTACGACCAGTATGTTCATCAACAATAACAATTTCGCCGTCTTTTACAATATAATCAATGTCTTTTTGGAAAAGCTTATGAGCACGAAGGGCTGCCATTACGTGATGTAACAGCGTAATGTTAGCGGCAGAGAATAAAGTATCACCCTCTTGCATCAAACCTTTTTCAACCATGATCTCTTCAATATGAATTTGACCACGTTCCGTTAAGTAAATTTGTTTCGCTTTTTCATCAATAGTGAAGTCACCAGTACTCTCTTCACCCTCTTTGTCTTCTTCATCTTGCTGTTCAAGTGTTGGAACAATAAGGTTGATGCTTTTATATAACGCAGAGCTATCTTCTGCTTGTCCTGAAATAATTAACGGCGTACGCGCTTCATCAATTAAAATAGAGTCAACTTCATCAATAATTGCGAAGTTTAATGGTTTTTGCGTGCGCTCTTGTGCAGAGAACACCATATTGTCACGTAGGTAATCAAAGCCAAATTCGTTGTTGGTACCGTAAGTAATGTCAGACTGATATGCTGCTTGCTTTTCTTGTGTCGATAAACCAGCAATATTACAACCTACCGTCATACCTAAAAATTCAAATAATGGTCGACTCCAGTCTGCATCACGCGTTGCTAAGTAATCATTTACGGTAATAACATGTACGCCTTTACCCGTTAACGCATTCAAATACGAAGGTAGTGTTGCGGTGAGTGTTTTACCTTCACCAGTACGCATTTCGGCAATTTTACCGTCATTTAAAACCATACCACCAATCATTTGTACGTCAAAGTGGCGCATACCAAAGACACGCTTACTTGCTTCACGCACAACAGCAAATGCTTCAGGAAGCAACTCATCAAGTGATTGACCTTCTTGAAAACGAGTTTGAAATTCAGCTGTTTTCGCTTTTAACTCTTCATCACTTAGTGCTTCAATTACTGGCTCTAGTGCATTTATCTTATTTACTTCTTTACCTATTTTTTTCAGTAATCTATCGTTACGACTACCAAATATTTTTGTTAATAAATTTACAAACATCTTCTTTAAACCATTAATTGAAAATTATTTCATAGCAATAATTGCTACAGCTGTTGATATTACTTAAATACGCCTATGTACTGACTTAACTACTGAGATTGTTGTTCTTATTTACTTTTTCGCTTTACGATAAACAAATTTCAACGGGTCTATCTGCGTGTTGTTACGTAAAATTTCATAATGAACATGAGGCCCGGTTGAGCGACCTGTACTTCCCATACGTGCAATGGTTTGCCCTTTCTCAACAACATCACCAACGGCAACCACAATAGTTTTATTGTGCCCGTAACGTGTTTTAAGGCCATCGCCATGGTTAATTTCAACGAGTTCACCGTAACCGTAGCGTTTACCTACCCAAGTTACGATACCAGAAGCGGTAGCGATAATAGCTGCATCTTCCTTACCAGCAAAATCAATGCCCTTATGCATAGTCGCCTTACCGTTGAATGGGTCTTTACGAACTCCATAATAAGACGATAACCAACCTTTTGATATAGGTCGACCAGATAAGTAACGATTATTTTCTATATGGTGACCAAAAACCAAAGATTCAAGCATGTGTAGCTGTTTTTCTTCATGTTTTATTTCTGACTCAAACAAACTTATCTCGTTTAGCAGTTGCTCAACAGATTTTGAAGGTATTTTTTCACTTTGAATTGATGGGCCACCAGCGGGTGGCAGCTCTGAAAAATTAAATTCTTTTTCGGGTATATCTGCATCTGCGGCTAGACGTTCACCCAAAGCATTAAGGCGCAAAACCTGGCTTTGTAATTCAGCTAACTTAATGGTTAATGCGGTTAATTGTTCATTGTTTGGTTTAGCAACACTCGTTAAGTTTTCTTTTTCATGAGCTTTTGTTATTTGGTATTGACCAAGATCGGTTTGGTTAATATCGGTATGCTTATTCCCTGAAATAATTAAATGAATAATTGTTCCTGACAATAAACCGAAGCATAGAAGTGCAGTTAACCAACGCAACTTATTTAGTTGCATTGAAAATCTTACGTTCTTTCCTCGGTACAGTAATGTTAAACTCATATCATCTTAATTCTGTTAGTTTGCTTTATCGGTTAACTATTTTGTTGGCTTACACGCACTTTATATAACACATTATAAATTAAAGACTTTTATGGCAAGAAAACCCAAAGCTCCTATCAATATGTCATCGTTGCTAAAATCAACGACAGGCACTTTGGCACAAATTCAAGAAAAAACCAACTCTTTGACTATTTTGGCCAACATTGTAAGGCATATATGTCCTGATTTACCAGCGGATGCTTGGCATATTGCTAACTCTCGTGACGACATACTTATTGTTGATGTTAAGTCGCCCGCTTGGGGGCAGCGTTTACAGTTTGAACGCAACAATATTTGTAATGCTCTTATAGAGCAAACCCATGGACAATTTCAACGTATTGAAATAAAAATTAATCCCCAAAGTTTCCGTCAAAGTCGGACTAACTTGTTTGATAAAAAACCTCAAAACACTATATCACAAACAAGTAAGTCATCCGACGAGAATAATATCAACACAGTAAATAATGTAATAACCGCGCAGCAATTTTTAGAGGTTGCTAAAAAAGCACCAAAAGGGCTGAAAGAAAAATTAGAAAAACTTGCGAAAGTTGCGGGAAGTAAACACATATAAAGCACGCTTATTAACTCGTATTTTATAGCTTGGTAAAGATAATAGTATTGTTAACAAGTTATAGCATGAATGAGTAGATAAATAAGCTAGGGCTATTTTAAAGTAAAAAGGCTGTTATTTGGTAAATAACAGCCTGAAATAACTACGTTGATCATAGATAACTATACATAACTACACATAACTATATACATAAGTATTAAGTTAAAAAGCAGTTGCACTGATCTCTTGATATTCGATAGGTGAAGGCTTGTCATCTTCATAAGTAACCCACTCCCACGCATCAACTTGTTTAAAAACTTCTCTTAATAAAAGGTTATTTAAACCATGTCCTGATTTAAATGCATTAAGTTCACCTAAAATGCTGGTACCACCCATATAAAGATCGCCAATAGCATCAAGAATTTTATGCTTCACAAACTCGTCATCATAACGTAATTCATTTTTATTAAGCATACGGTACTCATCAAGTACAATAGCATTTTCTAAACTTCCGCCTAGCGCTAAGTCATGAGAGCGTAAAAACTCAATATCTTTCATAAAGCCAAAAGTACGTGCTCGACTAATTTCTTTAATGAAGGAACAACTAGAGAAGTCCATACTCATAGTCTGGCAAGTGTTGGCAATTACTGGGTGATCAAATTCTATGGCAAAATTAACCTTAAAACCTTCATAAGGTAATAACTCAGCCCATTTATCACCTTCAGTAACACGTATTGGTTTTTTAATACGAATAAAACGCTTCGCTGCATTTAGCGTTTCAATACCAACAGATTGAATTAAATAAACAAAAGGTAATGCACTACCATCCATAATAGGAATTTCAGGCGCATCAACATCAATAATTAAGTTATCAATACCTAACCCAGCCACAGCTGATAATAAATGTTCGACTGTTGAAACTTTAACTTGTTGTTCATTAACTAAGCACGTACATAGCGTAGTTTCACCCACAGCGTCAGGTGTCGCTTTGATATCGACTACGGGATCAAGATCTACTCGTCGAAAAACAATACCAGTGTTTGCCGGTGCAGGACGGAGAGTAACCTGTACCTTTTCACCTTTATGTAATCCAACGCCAACCGTTGAAACACTACTTTTTAATGTACGTTGCTTAATCATAATTAGCCTCGATTTATTTACTTTAGCTGATTAGAGCTGTTGCGTGAAAATTTATAACTGCCCTAAGTTTAAGGTTTCAGCGTTAACTATTTTTATAAATAGCAAAGGCTGTTACCGTAAAAATGCAAACTTAGTTACCTTTATTGATAAAAAGGGAGTGCAAACAAATCAAATAATGACGTGCTTACTATTACTTTTCATAAACAAAGTACGACAAAATATAAATAGCTCTATTTAATGGGCGCGTAATATACCAAAAAAAAGTGTATAAATCAAAAAACACCTCTTAGTGGACATACCACTTGCACAATAAATTATCACTTATACCTTTAGCATAGCGCTAACAATATGTTACTTTCTACTACAAATATGTAGTAAAAATGTAGCTAGTCTGCTTGTTTACGCAAAAATGCTGGTATATCTAAATAGTTTTCTAAGTCCGTTGCCGCAACTTTCTGTACATTACTATCGGTCATGGCAACAGTTTCAGTAGCAACTTGTGGTGCTGCTGGCGTGTAATCACTACCAACCACTTTTTGCTCTGCCATTGGCATAGGGTTAACCAGCGTAATATCAGGTTTGCTTTCTGCGCCAATACCCGTTGCAACAACCGTTACACGTAACTCGTCACTCATATCCATATCGATAACCGCACCAACAACAACGGTCGCATTTTCAGAAGCAAATGCTTTAACTGCATTACCAACGGTTTCGAATTCATCGATGCTGATATCCATGCCAGCGGTAATATTAACTAAAATACCACGAGCACCAGCTAAGTCGACATCTTCAAGTAATGGGCTAGAAATAGCTGCATCTGCCGCTTCTTGAGCACGGTCATCACCTGATGCGGTACCAGACCCCATCATCGCAGTACCCATTTCAGACATAACGGTACGTACATCGGCAAAATCGACATTGATTAAACCCGGACGAGTAATTAACTCAGCAATACCTTGTACTGCACCTAATAAAACATTGTTTGCCGCTTTAAATGCGTCAAGCAAGCTTGTACCTGGGCCTAATACTTTCAATAATTTTTCGTTAGGAATAGTGATTAAAGAATCAACGTTTTTAGCTAAAAACTCGATACCTTGGTCAGCATAATTCATACGTTTTTTCCCCTCAAAAGGGAACGGTTTAGTGACAACCGCAACGGTTAAAATGCCCATTTCTTTGGCAATTTCAGCCACTACTGGTGCAGCACCAGTACCAGTACCGCCACCCATGCCAGCAGCAATAAAGATCATATCAGCACCTTGAATAGCTTGCTTTATAGTTTCTCTATCTTCTTCTGCAGCACAGCGCCCAATTTCAGGGTTAGCACCAGCACCTAAGCCTTTGGTAACATCTGCACCTAACTGTAAGGTAACATTAGCTGATGAATTGCGTAGTGCCTGAGAGTCGGTGTTTGCTGTAATAAACTCAACACCTTCTATCGTTTGTGACACCATGTGTTCAACAGCATTACCACCGCCGCCGCCAACGCCGATAACTTTAATTACCGCTTCTTCGTTATGATCTTCCATCAATTCGAACATTTCATCTCTCCGTTTTACTAACAATACTTAAATTTACAAATTAAACGTTAAGTTTTCAGGCAATTAAAACTCGCCTTTAAACCACGCATGTACTCGTGTCCATAAACTTGCAACACTATCGTTTTTACTTGTCTCACTTATGGCTTCACTATTGGCTTGTAAGCCATAATGTAAAAGTCCTACAACAGTGGCATAGCTAGGGTCATTAACATATTCTTTCAAGCCCTGCACTGCTAGCGGTGCCGCTATACGTACTGGCATTTGAAAAATTTCTTCTGCAAACTCAACAACCCCTTCCATTTTTGCAGTGCCGCCGGTTAAGACATAACCTGCAGCTATTTGATCTTCTAGACCTGATTCACGAATTTCATCTTGAATCAGCTCAAACAATTCTTGATATCTTGGCTCTACAACTTCCGATAACGTATGGCGAGACATAGAACGCGCAGGACGTCCGCCAACACTTGGCACATCAATACTCTCTTCCATACTTACTAATTCTTTTAACGCGCAAGCATATTGCACCTTAATGTCTTCAGCGTGACTTAATGGTGTTCTAAATATTTTCGCAATATCACTAGTAACTTGATTACCTGCCACTGGAATAACTGCGGTATGGCGTAAAGCTCCACCAATAAAAACCGAAATATCCATAGTACCTGCGCCCATATCTACCACGCAAATACCTAGTTCTTTTTCATCTTCTGTTAATACCGCATAACTCGAGGCCAGTGCTGAAAATATTAATTGATCCGCTTTTAAGTCACAGCGTTCAACACATTTAACTAAATTTTTTGCCATGTCATTAGCACAAGTAACAATATGAACTTTTGCTTCCATACGTACGCCAGACATACCAATAGGACTTTTAATACCGTCTTGGCAATCAATGCTATATTCTTGTGGCAGTACGTGTAACATACGACGCTCTGCAGAAATAGGCACCGAGCGAGCAGTGTGAATAACGTTATCTACATCTTCTTGCGTTACTTCAGTGTCGTTAACGGGCACCATGCCATTTTCATTTTGGCAACTTATATGTTTACCCGATATACCTAAATAAATAGAGCTAATTTGACAAGCAGCCATCAATTCAGCTTCGTTAATCGCTCGCTGTACAGATTGAATAACTAAATTAAGATCGTTAACGCCACCTTTGTCCATACCGCGTGCTAATTGATTACCAACACCAACAATACTTAATTGATTATCAGGGGTAATCTCACCTACCGCGACCGAAATCTTTGAGGTGCCGATATCAAGACCAACGACTAATTTTCTTTCTGCTGCTTTAGACATTAAACTCTATCTCTGAATTATTATTTTTAGTTTGCTCGCTGATGGTTTTCCAACCAACAGCCAATCCTGTATCATACCGCAGATCTATGTAATCAACTGCCTGATTTTTATCTTTTTCTACAATTATTTTTGCTTTAAGTCGTTCTTTTATCATCGGGTAAGCATCCATAAAACGTTGAATGCGCTCAACGCGTTCTTCTCGCCCTAAATTTAAGGTAACACCATCATCAAGTGTTAACTGCCAAGAAAAGCGCTCTGTCAATATAAGCTCATCAATACTAAGGCTTTTATAGTCAAGTAACGAGTTTAAATTACGGTAGTTTTCTAGCGCAATATGTTCTGTACCTTCAGGGCCAAAAAAACTTGGTAAATAGTGTTTAATCCTTGAAGCATCTGCTTGAAAAACATGTCCTGACTGACTAAGTAAGAAATCACCATTCCATAATGCAACCGGTTTTTGGTCAACAACATATATTTTCAACTCATTCGGCCACTCTTTTCTTACTGCAACCGAGTAAACCCAAGGCAATGCCAATACTTGTGTTTGCACTTGGTCGACATCAAGCTTAAAGAAGTTGCCTAGATCAACATGCTCTATTGCTTTAGCAATATCACTTCGTTGGCTATATGGCATTTCCCCAGAAATAACAATTGAGGTTACCGGTACACTTTCTTGTGCCATAAAGCGCTGAGAAAGCCACCAAGCTAAAGTGATAAAGCTAAAAACCACCACTAAAAAAAACAATAAACCAATACCAAAAGAAAACGATGTTCCTTGGTAGGGGCTATTGATTGGTTTAGTGTTGTTTGTCATTAATTACTTACCTGTTTTTCATTATTAATTTAATTAAAATATTCTTAAGCGGGTTCGCTCAGTAATAATATTTGCGTTACTAACTCGCTAAAACTTAAACCGTGCACTTTAGCTGACTTGGGTACTAATGATGTTTCTGTCATACCTGGCACTGTATTGACTTCAAGTAATTGCCATATTCCGTCACTATTACGCATTACATCAACACGTCCCCAGCCTTGCGCATTAGTTGCTTTAAAAGCTTGTAATGCTAATCGTTGAATTTCGGCCTCATCATCAGCACTTAAACCACTCGGGCAATGGTATTGCGTGGTAGTTGACTGATATTTAGCTTCATAATCATAAAACTCTCGCGGTGTTTCCATATGAATTGATGGCAGTGCCTGGTTGCCTAAAATAGCAACGGTGTACTCTGGCCCTTCAATCCATGCTTCAAGTAAAACTTGTTGGTCAAAGCTAAACGCTTCAATAAGCGCATTATTTAACTGCTCAACTGTTTTAGCTTGCGCCATACCAATACTTGAGCCTTCATTAGCCGGCTTAACCATGATACGACCACCAAGGTCCGTCAATATTTGCGCTAACGGCAAATCGGCGAAATCTTCTTTATTAACCACAGTAAATGGCGCTGTTGGCAAATCATTCGCTTTAAATATTTGTTTACTGCGCACTTTGTCCATAGAAAGCGCAGAGCCTAAAACTTTAGAGCCGGTATAGGGAATATTTAAGTATTCAAGTGCGCCTTGCAAACAGCCATCTTCACCACCACGGCCATGTAGGGCAATAAAAACACGATCTATTTCTTTAGTGCTTAATTCGCTCAATGGTAATAATTTGGTATCAATAAGCTCAACATTAAATCCAGCTGCAGTTAACCCTTTAGCAACCGCGATGCCTGAGTTCAATGAAACGTCACGCTCAGCTGAGTTGCCACCGTATAATACGGCAACTTTCTCTTGCTTAATTTTATCAAGTTGCTGACTTTGTTTTGTTGTTAGTTTCATCTTCTATTTGTTCACTTAAGTTATACAATCAGTTTTATTAGTTAAAAGTTATACGTTTAATAATTCATGAGCGGCTAAGTTTCGCGCCACTAAGCCGATACTTCCTGCGCCTTGCGTAATAACCATGTCATTATCTTGTAGCTGTGCGGCTATTAACTCAGGTAACTTTTCAGCATCACTAACATAAACAGGCTCTATTTGACCTCGTTGACGAATAGATCTTGCTAAGCTTTTACTATCTGCTGACGCAAGTGGCGTTTCACCTGCAGCATAAACATCTAATAGAAATAAGCAGTCGACCTCTGATAGCACTTCAACAAAATCTTCATATAAATCACGTGTTCGAGAATAACGATGTGGTTGAAATACCATGACTAAACGTTTTTCTGGCCAACCTGCTCGCATAGCTAAAATAGTCGCTTTTACTTCACTTGGGTGATGACCATAATCATCAACTAAGACCATTTTTCCTGCGCCAGTAGATAAGTCAGCTAGTTGTTCAAAGCGTCGACCAATTCCAGCAAAGTCAACTAATGCTTGGCAAATAGCATCATCACTAACGCCTTCATCTTTTGCTACGGCAACACCCGCTAATGCATTAAGTACGTTATGTTGTCCAGGTAAGTTAACGCTCATATCCAGCGGTGCTTGCCCATCAACTTCAACCGTAAAATGACTCACACTACCGTCTTGCTGATAATTTACTGCTCGAATATCGGCATCTTCTGAAAAACCGTAGGTGATCACTTGACGAGAAATTCGCGGCAGTAACTCTCTTACAACAGGATTATCAATACACACCACAGCTAAGCCATAAAAAGGTAAGTTGTGTAAGAAATCGATATAGGTATCTTTTAACTTTTCAAAGTCACCTTGATAAGTTTCCATATGATCGGCATCAATATTGGTAATAACCGCAACCATAGGTTGTAAATGTAAGAATGACGCGTCACTTTCATCAGCTTCTGCCACTAAATAGCGACTACTGCCTAAGCGAGCATTAGTGCCTGCGCTATTAAGTAATCCACCAATAACAAAAGTAGGGTCAAGCTGTCCTTGGGCAAAGATACTCGCAATCAAGCTCGTGGTAGTTGTTTTACCGTGAGTTCCCGCAATAGCAATACCATGGCGAAAACGCATTAGCTCAGCTAACATTTCAGCACGACGAACAATAGGAATTCGCCTCTCTTTTGCAGCAATAATTTCAGGGTTATCTAAATCAATAGCGGTTGAGACTACAATAACGCTAGCGCCGTCAATATTGTCTGCTTGATGACCAATAACAATACTAGCGCCTAAGGTAACCAATCTTTTTACAACTTGGTTTTCGCCAATATCTGAACCTGATATTTGATAACCTTCATTTAATAATACTTCGGCAATACCGCCCATACCTGCGCCGCCAATACCAACAAAGTGAATACGCTTTACACGGCGCATTTCAGGTATCTGCATTACATGCTTTTTCATCGTATTGTTCAGGGTTGTATGCTTATTCATTTTATCTCTTTCTTATTTGGGTCTAACGACTTAGTAACATTTTTAACCGCGATGTCTTGTGGCAAGCGACTTGGTGCTAAAAGTTGTTGACATAAATTCGCAACCTTAACGGTTGCTTGGCCATCAGCGGCATTTGCCGCAGCTTCAGCCATTAAAGTCAGTTTACTGGTTTCGGTAAAAAGCGCTGTTAGCATGTTCGTTAAACTGTGTTCATTAAATTCTACTTGCGCTAGCAATTTAGCAGCGCCGCAATTCACTAAATAATGTGCATTCTTCGTTTGATGGTCATCAACCGCATGAGGCAACGGCACAAAAATAGCAGGCGTTGCTGCCATGGCGAGCTCAGATACAGTTAATGCACCCGCTCGACAAATAACAATATCAGCCCAGGCGTAAGCGGCTGCCATATTATGAATAAACTCATCTACTTTTATTGCATCATGGCTTTGTTGCTTAATCAGCGCGCTATCATAAGCGTTAAGTACTTGCTCAGCATTGCCTTTGCCGGTTTGATGCCAAATAGCAACATTATCAAATCGTTCTTGTAAGCTCTTAACGCTTGCAGGTACTGTATTATTTAAGACCTGCGCCCCTAAACTACCACCAACAATTAATATATTACGTGTGCCTGTTGCTTTAACATCGGCCACTTGTCCAATACTTGCTCGTAACGGGTTACCTACAACCTCAGCATTAACGTTATTGCTAAATGCATTAGGAAATGCGCAACAAACTTTATTAGCAAACTTTGCTAATAATCGATTAGTTAAACCTGCCGCCGCATTTTGCTCATGTACCAATAATGGAATACCGCTAAGCCAAGCCGCTATTCCGCCAGGTGCGCTAGCGTAGCCGCCCATACCTAAAACCACATCAGGCTTAATTTTTTTAAGTACTTTACGTGCTTGCCATATAGCTTTAAACAACTTAAATGGTGTAGCTAAACGTGTTAACAAACCTTTATGGCGTACGCCACCAATAGTAATAAAGCTAATTTCATAACCATGCTCAGGTACAATGTGAGCTTCCATTTTATCTGCCGTACCTAACCAGTATATATTCCAGCCTTGGGCTTTTAATTGGTCGGCAACAGCTAGCCCCGGGAAAATATGTCCACCTGTACCACCGGCCATTATTAATAATGTTGGTTGATGTGAGGCTTGGTTATTATTAAGGTGCGTCATGTGCTAACACCTCATCTGGCTGTTTCTGATTTTTACTCTTTTTAGGCGTACTAGTCGCTTGAATACTTTGTAAACGTATTTCATGGTCGATGCGGATTAAAATAACCAAGGCTAGGGTCATTACAATCATTGAACTACCGCCATAACTAATTAATGGCATAGTTAAGCCTTTAGTTGGCACGATACCGGCACTTGCGCCAATATTAACGCCAGCCTGAAAACACATCCAAATACCAATCGCGTAAGCAAAAAAACCTTCAAAATATTTTTCTTTACTTAAAGCGCGCTTGCCTAACATCAACGCTTTAAATACCAATACCATACTTAATATTAAAATAACGCTAATGCCGACAAAACCGAACTCTTCGGCGAGCACCGCCATAACAAAGTCGGTATGTGCTTCAGGTAAATACGCTAACTTTTGAATGCTATTACCAAGCCCTTGACCAAACACTTCACCTCGGCCATAGGCCATTAATGACTGCGTTAATTGATATCCACTGCCAAAAGGGTCTTGCCACGGGTCTAAAAAGCTCGTAACCCTGCGCCAGCGATACGGCTCAAAAATAGCCAATAGTGATAATAATGTTACGCCAACAGCAGCCAGCCCTAAAAACTGCCATAACTTTGCGCCCGCTAAAAATAACAAACCAAAGGTCGTTACAAACATAACAATAATGGTGCCTAAGTCAGGCTGAAGTAAGAGCAGTGAGGCTAGAATAGCAAAAACAATAAGTGGCTTAACAAAACCTTTAATATTTTCCATTACTTGGTCACGACGGCGCACCAAATAAGCGGCTAAATAACAAAAGAAAAACAGCTTAGCGGGCTCTGCTGCTTGAACTGTTATTGGGCCAATTACAATCCAGCGTGTTGAACCATTGACTTCACGACCGATCAATAGCACCACGATTAATAATAAAATCCCAAACCCTAGCAGGTAGCCACTATTTTTATGCCACCACGACATTGGGATTTGTAAGGCAACTGCTGCAGTTACTATGCTTAAGCAGATATAAATACCGTGACGTACCACAAAATGAAATGGATTATTAAAAAGGTTTTCCCCAACAGGAATCGAAGAGGTAGCCACCATGACTAAGCCAAGCATATACATAGTTAAACCAAGTACCACGAAGCCACGATCGAAAGTGGCCGTGCTATAAGGCGCGGGGGCTGCACTAAAACGATTAAACCATAGCGGTAATTGCACTTGAAAAAAGTTACCTACATTGCGCTTTGCATTGTTGGCGGTATTGTCAGCTTCTGCTGGCTCTACTACTTTGGTTAATTCAGCCGATTCAACGATTGACATCACAAACCTCCGTTGGTTGCGATGCCTGTACTAAGTGCATAAATTGATTACCGCGTTCAACAAAATTTTTGAACATATCAATGCTGGCACAAGCGGGAGAAAGTAATACCATATCTCCTTTTTTTGCTATTGCTTTAGCCCGAGTTAACGCTTCAGCTAAATTATTAACTTGAATGGTGTTATCTACTAGCGCTGCTATTTTATCGCCATCTTTACCGAAGGTGATTAACTGGCTCACTTGTTGAGTAAGTAAAGGTTTAAGCACCGAGAAGTCAGCACCTTTACCATCTCCACCTGCAATAAGAATAAGTTGTTGAGAAGCTAAATTTAACGTTTGTGATAACCCGTCAATAGCAGCGAGTGTTGCGCCAACATTAGTAGCCTTTGAATCGTTAATCCATTGAATTCCATCAATTGAATGAACACGCTGACATCGATGCGCTAAGCCAGAAAAATTCGGTAATTGCTCTATCATTGCTGTTAACGACCAACCCGCACTGCAACCTAATGCTAGCGCCGCCAAATAATTCATCGCATTGTGCATACCTGCTAAAGGTAACTTAGCTACTTCAATTAACGGCTGCTCACCAAACATCAGTGTTGCTGTATTATTAACACCTATAAAATCAACACCAAAATGCCCCTCTTTGGGTTTATCGCTACCAAAAGAAATACTCTGTGATAACGCTGGTAAATTGGCAGCTAACGTATACGTGGCAACATCATCACGATTAATGATGTTATAGTGCGACTGCTGATAAATACGTTGTTTAATTTCTTGATAATTAGCTAAAGTGAGATGGCGATCTAAATGATCGTCACTAACATTAAGTACAGTTGCCGCAATGGCACGCATGCTCTTTAAGGTTTCAAGCTGAAAACTTGATAACTCTAAAATCAATAACTCAGGATGATTTGACTCACTCTGCTGCTCATTCAATGAGAGCAGATCAAGTACTGGTTGGCCAATATTACCGCCTAATTGCGCATTAATCCCCAACGCTTCGGCTAAGTGAGCTAAGAGTGAAACAACCGTGGATTTACCGTTAGAGCCTGTAACGGCTAATATTTTGATCGGCTGAGCTTGTTCATTATTAAGCTGACAAAATAGTTCAACATCACCAATCACTTGGCAACTTGAACTGATTAACTCATTAATGCCGCTTTTATCTAAATCAATACCAGGACTAACAATAATAACATCAGCATTAGCAATTAATGTTTGCTGCCAGCTGCCAGTATGTAATGAAACTAGTGGCAGATTTTCGTTGCTGACTTGAGGATTAATAAATTCATTGATAAAAGCTTGTTGCTGAGCTTTATCACTAAAGGGCATTTCTCGAGAATCGTTAACTGCAAATGATAAGCCGTGTTTGTGCAAGAATCGGACACAGGATAATCCTGTTAGTCCCAACCCTAACACTAGCACTTGCTTGTTTTTCATAGCAGTGATTACCGACATATATTTACTTTACCCTTACCTTTATCAATTTTTACATCTTTGTAAGTTGCGATTAGCGCAGTTTCAATGTTGCTAAACCGATCAAAACCAAAATCACAGAAATAATCCAAAAACGGACAATAACTCGCGGCTCTGGCCAACCTTTTAACTCATAATGATGATGAATAGGTGCCATACGGAAAATACGCTGACCACGCATTTTATAAGAGCCTACTTGTAAAATAACTGACAGCGTTTCTATAACAAAAACACCGCCCATAATAAATAAAACCAGCTCTTGGCGAACTAATACGGCAATAACACCTAATGCGGCACCTAACGCTAACGAGCCAACATCACCCATAAAAACTTGTGCAGGGTAAGTGTTGAACCATAAAAAACCTAAACCCGCACCAACAATAGCCGTACAAACCACAACCAACTCACTCGTTAGTGCGATATAAGGAATATTTAAATAGTTAGCAAAATTAACGTTACCTGTAACATAAGCAAATAACGCAAAAGCACCAGCAACCATAATGGTAGGCACAATCGCTAAGCCATCTAAGCCGTCAGTTAAGTTAACTGCATTAGAAGTACCCACAATCACAAAGTACGTTAGTACGATGTACAGCATACCAAGCTGCGGTAACACATCTTTCATAAAAGGAATGAGTAAAGCGGTTTCACTTGGGTCTTGTGCAATCCAATACAAGAAAATAGCGGTAGATAAGCCAATAACGGTTTGCCAAAAATATTTCCAGCGGGCGATTAAGCCGTTAGAGTCTTTACGAATAACCTTACGATAATCGTCAACAAAACCAATAATACCAAAGCTGATCACGACAAAAAGAACCACGAGCACATAAATATTACTTAAGTCGGCCCACAACAAAACACTCACCACAATGGAGGCAAGAATAAGTAAACCGCCCATGGTTGGGGTGCCTGATTTAGACAGATGGCTTTCAGGGCCATCATCACGCACGGTTTGACCTATTTGCATTTTTTGCAAATAACGAATTAATTTCGGACCAAAATAAAGTGAAATAAACAGCGCGGTTAACGTGCTTATAATCGCTCTTAAAGTCAAATAAGAGAAAACATTAAAACCTGAATAAAATTGAGTTAAATACTCACTTAACCATACTAGCATTAGGACACACCCTCTTCATTTTTCTTACAACTATAACGAGTGCCATCACGAGTGTTATCACTACTGCCTTCATTAAACCAATTCATAATATCGGCAACGACAAGTTCCATTTTTGCGCTGCGCGAACCTTTTACTAAAATGGCAATATCTTGCTGACCTTGTGCTAAATATTGCTCAATTTGTTTACATAATCTATTCATTAACTCAAGGCGTTGACTAAAGTGTTGCCCCTGCTCAGCCGACTGTTGCTCGGGTTCTTTTTTACTAAACACATCACTAGCACTTTGACTCAGAACACCTAATGAAAATAGCTGGTCAATGCCCAACTCTTTTGCGTAATAACCCACTTCTTCATGATAACTACGGGCATCAGCACCTAACTCGCCCATATCACCTAAAATAAAGATTTGCTGACCGTTATACGATGATAGTAATAACGCTGCGGCTTTTGCCGACTCAAGATTAGCATTGTAACTATCATCAATAAGTTTAACTCGACAACCACTGCGCTTATCGGTTAATTGATGAAGGTTAAGACGGCCTTTTACAGCCTTCATCAGTGCTAAGCCTTGATAAATATCATCCAAACTAGCCCCGAACTCTAAAGCAATACTGGCGGCAGCAACGGCGTTACAAACATTATGCTTGCCAGGTATTGGTAAATCGATTTGACACTGCCCTAAGCGAGTATGTAGTTGAAAACTTGCACAACCTTGTTGATCTAGCTGTACGTTGCTGCTGTAACAGTCAGCTTCTCCAGCACAAGAAAAAGTGCCAACGTTTTTATCAGTTAAACGCCACTGCCATTTGTTAGTGTATTTTGTATCTTTGTTATATAACGCAACACCATTGGTTCCGAGTCCTGAAAATATTTCACCTTTCGCTCGGGCTACGCCACATAAATCCCCAAAACCTTCTAAATGTGCTGCGGCAATATTATTAATCACAGCGACATCAGGTTTTGCCAGTGCCGTTGTATAAGCAATTTCGCCCATATGGTTTGCGCCCATTTCAATCACGGCAAAGTCATGGCTATGATTTAAACGCAATAACGTTAATGGCACGCCAATGTCATTATTAAAATTACCATTAGTGACCAGCACATTACCTAGGCGTGATAAAATAGCTCCTGTCATTTCTTTTACCGTGGTTTTACCGCTACTTCCGGTAATACCAACCGTTTTAGGAGCAACTTGTGCTTTAACATAAGCACCTATTTGACCTAAAGCAATACGCGTGTCGTTAACAATAAGTTGCGCTATTACTGAGCTATCAAAGCCGGGACAATCAAGATCCGTAATTTCATGCTCAACAATAACGACTCGACAGCCCTTATTTACCACTTGCTCAATGAAGCGGTGTCCATCAAAGTTAGGCCCTTTTAACGCTAAAAATGCAGTACTGCTTGCATCACTACTTATTTCACGACTGTCTATCACTAGATCTTCTACTGATAAGTCTTTGAGTTCTTTTGAAGCGACAACTTGACCATCTGTTGCGGCTTTTAATGCTGATAACGTTAAGGTAATCATAAGTTACTCTCTGCATTGAACTGCTGGTAATAATTAGCAACAAGTGCTCTTTCGTTGTACATTATTTTCTGAGTACCGCCTTTGCCATCACTCAAAATGATGTAATCTTCATGACCTTTACCAGCTAATAACACAATGTCGCCTTCGCCTGCGATTTTCAGTGTGTTTAATACGGCTTGTTCACGGTCAAGTATGACGGTTACATTACTGCTATCTTGCTGGCTTAAACCAGCAAGAATATCATTCGCAATAAGCTGAGCATCTTCGGTACGTGGGTTGTCGTTGGTGATAACAATTACATCTGCATATTGTTCTGCTACTTGCGCCATTAAAGCGCGTTTACCTTTATCACGATCACCACCGCAACCAAATACGACATGTAATTTATTCGTGCAATGCTCTCGACACGCCAATAACGCTTTTTCTAAAGCATCCGGCGTGTGTGCGTAATCGACCACAGCTGTAGGCAAGTCACTACGAGGGTTAGTGAACGCTTCCATACGTCCTTCAATCGGTGCAAGCTGTTTTACCAAATCGTTTAATTGATTAACTTCGGTGCCATCAATCAATAGCACAGCAATAGCCGCTAGCAAGTTATCAATATTGAAATAGCCTAATAACGGGCTATTAATTACGGTTTCACCTAAATGCGTTTTTAGTGTAAAACTTACTCCGTGGATATGCAGGGAAATATCTTGTGCACAAATAAAATATGAAAATTGAGTGACTGAATTATCGCGAGCATAAAGCCAAACGGGTTGTGTTTCGGGCCAGTTTTGTAACCATATTTTACTCTGAGTGTCATCATAGTTGAGAACAGCTATTTGTTTATGATTAGCACTAAAGAGCTGTCTTTTTGCTAAAGCATACTCTTCCATAGTGCCGTGATAATCGAGGTGATCACGACTCAAATTAGTAAATACTGCAATATCAAATAAATCAGCGCTTGCACGTTTTTGCGATAGGGCATGCGATGATACTTCCATCGCAACATGGCTGACTTGCATAGCTGAAAAACGGTTAAAAAATTGATGAAGATCTGTTGCTGCTGGCGTTGTATTATTAATAGGAGTTAACGCTCCCAGCATACCTGCACCGTTGGTGCCAATAACTGCACAACGCTTGTGGTTAGCCATTAACATCCCCGCAATTAATTGGCTAGTTGACGTTTTGCCATTGGTGCCAGTGATACCAATTAAGGTCATAGCATTTTGCGGACTTTGATAGTAACTTTTAGCCAGCGTAAACAAGTGCTCATTAAGCTGATAAAACTTAACTACTGGTGTATTTTCTTCTAGGTAAATATCGCCATGCTCAGCTTGTGTTTCACATTGAGTAATGACAACTTTAGCGCCTTGATTTATTGCTTTACTAATATAGGCGCGACCATCTTGATCGTGACCGATAATAGCGCAAAAAATATCACCTTCACTAACAGTACGACTATCGTTAACCAAGTCACCGTAGCTGTTATCTAATAAAGGTAAAGCTGCGCTGTTAATTGAAAATTCAGCTAATGCAGGAATAATATTGATTAATTCAGGCTTCAATGTTGTCTGATTAAACATGATCACCTCGACTTACCGTATCAAGAGGTGTTTGTTTATCCGTATTTTTTTGACTCTCAGCAACCTGTTTTTCTTGCCCGTCAGGCGCAATATTCAAAACACGTAACGCGCCTTTCATCACTCGAGAAAAAACGGGAGCAGCAACTTCGCCGCCATGATACAAATCACCACTGGGTTCATTAATAACAACTACCACCACAATTTCAGGTTTAGAGATAGGTGCCATTCCTGCAAACAAACCAACATAATCATTACCATAACCACCCGCTACGGCTTTAATTGAAGTACCGGTTTTACCGCCAACACGATAACCATTTACTTTAGCAAGGGGAACATGCTCATTAACAACCGTTTCGAGCATTTCTACCACAGCGTTACTATTCTTTTGGCTAAAAATACGCTCTTCTTGCATATCAGCACTTATTTTTTGTTCTGCTTTTGCCAACTCAGAGTCCGCTTTAATAATAGTTAACTTGCGCTTAATACCGCCATTAGCAACCGCCATATAGAATCGCGTTAACTGTGCAGGAGTAATCGCAAGCCCTGCCCCCCAAGATAAAGTGGCTAACTCAAATTGTGACCAGCGAGAGCGGTCATGCATCATGCCCATACTTTCGCCAATTAAGCGCGTTCCTGTTTCTTCGCCAAAGCCAACTTCAAAAAACTTATCCAGTAAATAATTTTTAGGTACCGATAATGCCAACTTGGTGGTACCCATATTAGAAGAGGTCACTAAAATATCTTCGATAGATAACTTACCGCGGTTTCTGGGGTCACTAACTCGGCGGCCGCCTAAGCGCATCCAGCCGGGGCTAGTATCAATAATATCGTTTGGGCTAACAGAGCCAAACTCTAATGCAGTAAGCGCCGTCAGCGGCTTCATAGTAGAGCCCGGTTCATAAATATCGGTAATTGCGCGATTACGAAAACGATGAATAGCAGTGTTACGGCGATTATTAGGGTTATATGATGGGCTATTAGTCATTGCTAAAATTTCGCCCGTATGGATATTGGCAACAATGACTGACCCTGATGCGGCTTTAAAGGCTTGCACAGCACCTTTTAGCTCTTTATAAGCAATGGCTTGAATACGCTGATCAATACTCAAGGTAACGTCTTCAGCCTGCTCCGCCTGTTCTACAGAGATTATTTCAACTTTTCGACCTTGAGCATCTTTTCTAAAGCGCTTTTCACCGCCTTTACCAGTGAGTAGTTGGTCATACATACCCTCAATGCCTTCAATACCTTTATCATCAACATTAGTGAAACCCAATAAATGCGCACTAATTTCACCTGTAGGGTAAAAACGCTTTGACTCTTTGCGTAAGTGAATACCTGGGATTTTTAATTGTTTGATATAAGTGGCGATTGCAGGAGATATTTTTCGTTCAAGGTAAATGAAGCGCTTTCTAGAGTTTTTTGCAACACGTGTTGTTAACTGAGTAATATCTTGATCAAGCACATCAGCCAAGGCTTGCCAATGCTCAGTCATGGTTAGGGCATTATTGTCCATAATAATTTTAGGATCGGCCCATACGGTTTCAACAGGTACACTAATGGCTAATTCACTACCATTGCGATCTAAAATAGAACCACGCTGCACTCTTTTTTCAGCCACACGCATTGAGCGCATATCGCCTTGCGCTTGTAGCATTTCAGGCTCGATAACCTGAATATAAGCACTACGTGCCATTAAGCCTAAATAAATAATCCCAACAGCAACCAGCACCAAATAATAACGCCAAGCGGCGGTATTTGGTTGAGAGTTACTGTTAGTTTTTTTATTTTTCACGTGATTACTCAGTTCTCTTATACGTTAGCCAATTTAGCTAACATCATTCCTAGGTTTATGATCACTGTAGGCTAATGATCACTTCTGAATTAACATCTGGTCGCTTCATTTGTAATAGCTTTTTAGCTTTGCTTTCTATCGCACTGTGTTCTGCAAGGCTATTCTGCTCCAACAACAAATTACGCCACTCGGTATTTAGTTCATCTTTTTTCGTTAATAACACTTCTAACTGACTCGTGCTTTGTCTATTAACGTGACTATAATAAATCACTGAAAATGCTGATATAACCACTAAGAGCAGCAAAATATAAGTCATGCTATGTCGAACAAGATCATGCCAAATATCAAAGACTAAAGCGGCTTTACGCGCTGTCATAAGTTAATCGTCGACTCTCGCCAGTCGCGTTGCAATACGTAACACTGAACTGCGTGAACGAACATTTTCTTCCACTTCCGTTTTACTCGGCTTGAGTTTTCTACCCACTAACGCTAATTTTTTGCCTTTATGCAATTCAGCTTCACTCACAGGTAAACCGCGCGGTACTTTTTTAGGTTGCGAATGCTTTTTCATAAACTGTTTTACCAGTCTATCTTCAAGCGAGTGAAAGCTAATAACGACTAAACGGCCGTTTTCAGCTAAAACATCAAGCGATGCCGCTAAGGCTTTTTCAATTTGTTCAAGCTCACTATTGATATACATGCGAATCGCTTGGAAGCTTCGTGTGGCAGGATGCTTTTTAATTTCACGCTGTGGTGCGGTGGCTTTAATTAACTTAGCTAGTTCACCAGTACGTGTTAATGGGTTTTCTTCGCGGCTATCAACAATCGCATTAGCAATACGCCAGGCATGTTTTTCTTCACCAAAAGTTCTTAATACCCATGTAATATCTTCAACATCGGCTACAGCTAACCACTCTGCTGCAGTTTGGCCACGACTTGTGTCCATACGCATATCAAGAGGACCATCTTTCATAAAGCTAAAACCGCGATCGGCTTCATCAAGTTGTGGTGAAGACACACCTAAATCTAATAAAATACCATCAACTTTTCCGGTAAGTTGACGTACTTCAGCAATATCAGCTAAATGAGCGAAGCCTTGGTGTTCAATACTAAAACGAGGGTCATCTTTGAATTTATCTGCGGCAGCAATAGCGCTAGGGTCACGGTCAATAGCAAGTAACTGACCTTGTTCTGAAAGTTTCGATAAAATTAGCGTTGAATGCCCACCACGACCAAAAGTGCAGTCGATATAACTTCCTTCAGGATTAATTGCTAAGCCGTCTACCGCTTCATTTAGAAGTACAGAGATATGTGTTGTATCAAATTCCATATTGTTATTTTTAGAACCTTTTATAAGCATTTTTATGGGTGAAACCAGATTACCTTTAGAACATACACGTTCACTTATTTAACAATGATGCTAATTACAGTGATAAGTCGAGCAAACGTTCTGTTAATTCAATTTCACCTGATTGTATTTTGCTAATTCCCTGTTGCATTTGTGCTTGCCAAGCGCTCTCATTCCAAATTTCAAACTTTTTCAATTGGCCGACTAACATAATATTTTTTTCTAAACTAGCGTGTTGCCTTAATGGTCCGTTAATTAATAACCGACCATTTTTATCCATATCGCAGTCACTGGCATTACCCAAAATAACTTGCTGTAACAAACGCTCTTGTGGGTTCATGCTTGATAAACTACATAGCTTTAACTCTATTTCTTCCCATTCAGGGAGTGGATAAAGTAATAAACAAGGATGTTGAATATCAACGGTACAAATCATTTTTCCTTGGCAATCAGCAAATAGCTCTTCACGATACTTTGTTGGTATCGTGATCCTATTTTTGCTGTCAAGCGTTATTGCGCTGGTGCCTCTAAACATATGTTTTATAACGTCACTTTAATTAGTTACTTCATCACATCATTTATTAGAAAAAATGTTCTACCGAAAACACTTCGATCCACTTTTTCCCACTTTTTTCCACATTGGTACAGTTTAGAGAAAAATACAAGGGCCTGTCAAGTAAGCAAAATGAAAAATAAGCAGACATCGGTTAACGATAACGTCAGTAAAATAAAGGCATTCAAGGAAGTAGATGAATTTGTGGACTTTTGTGGAGGGCCCCCCCAAAAAAGTCATAAAAAAAAGAATTAATTATGACTTTTAGTAGAATAATTCACCAAGAAGGTAACTAGAGGGATAAAAAGGTAAGTGTTATCCCAATGAGGAAAATTTGACTCGTTGGGATATTAAGGCAATGCGACTAAACTAATTCAACGTTAAGCGTTAATAAGTGCCTAAAGTTAGGTGAAGTATTAAAACAAATCATCGTCAATATTAAATAAACAATCGCTACGGGTATTAATTGTTGCCATTAAAGAAAGTCGTCTTGGTAACAACCGAGTAAAAAAGTATCGTGCTGTGTGTACTTTGCTTTGGTAAAACATTTCGCTTTGCCCCGCATCTTGCTGAGTTGTTTTTTGTAATGATGATTGCGCCATTTTCATCCAAATATAAGCCATTGCGGTGTAACCAAATAAATGCAAATAGTCATTAGCAGCCACACCTAAGTCATTTAAATTGACATCTGCCTGCTTTATAAGTGCCGACGATACTTGACTAAAGTCATCAAGCGCTTGTGATAAAGGTTGAGCAAACTCAGTAAGCTGACTATCTCCTGTAACCGTTTGCAAGTAACTACGCACTTCATCGATAAAAATATTAACTAACTTACCTTGAGAGCCTACAACCTTTCGCATGAGTAAGTCCATGGCCTGAATACCATTAGTACCTTCATATATTTGCGTTATCCGCGCATCACGCACTAGCTGCTCTTGCCCCCATTCACGAATATAACCATGCCCACCAAAAACTTGTTGCCCTGTTACGGTATTTTCAAAGCCAAGGTCGGTGAAAAAAGCTTTCGCTAAAGGAGTCATTAACGCTGATAATGCTTCGCCTTTTGCTTGCAGCTCGCCTGAGCCGTAGGTAGCATAATCAAGCTGTAAAGCAATATAGCAACTTAATGCCCGCGAGCCTTCATTTAACGCTTTCATATTTAGTAGCATGCGACGTACATCACCATGCACCATAATACTATCAGCATTATTTGCACTTTTCGTTGTTTCATTTTTAACTAAAGCACGACCTTGTTTGCGATCTTTCGCATACGCTAAGGCATTTTGATAAGAGCGCTCCCCTGCTGATAAACCTTGAATGCCAACACCTATGCGCTCAAAGTTCATCATAGTGAACATGCAAGCTAAACCTTTATTAAGTTCACCAATTAAGTACCCTTTCGCACCATCAAAGTTCATAACACATGTAGCCGAGGCGTGAATGCCCATTTTATGTTCAATAGCACCACAGCTCACCTTATTTGGCTCACCTAAGCTTTGATCGTCATTAACCAGTATTTTAGGCACTAAAAATAGCGAAATTCCACGAGGTCCTGCAGGTGCGTCTGGTAATTTGGCTAACACTAAATGAACAATATTTTCAGTTAAGTCATGTTCGCCACCGGTGATAAATATTTTACTACCGGTTACGCTATAACTATTATCATCTTGTAATACCGCTTTGGTTTGAATTAACCCTAAGTCTGATCCCGCATGCGCCTCTGTTAAACACATTGATGCTGTCCATTGACCTGAGTACATTTTAGTAAGAAACTTCTCTTTAAGCCCCTCGCTACCATGTTTCGCTAAAGATAAACCCGCCCCTGCTGTTAATACAGGATATAAAGCAAAAGCAATATCGGCACTTGAGAGCATTTCTTCATGAAAAGCGGTTAACACTTTAGGCATCCCCATGCCGCCATACTCAACATCGCCACCCAAGCCACACCAACCGCCTTCAGCGTATGTAGCAAATGCTTCTTTATAACCTTTTGCGGTAGTTACTTTACCGCCAATACCGTTGTCATTAAGCTTGAAGCTTACACCTTCTTCGTCACCTTCTCTGCTTATTGGTGCAATGGCTTGCTCTGCAATTTTTGCGCACTCTTGTAAAATAGCGCCAGCAACGTCTTTATCAAGCTGTTCTGCAAGTTGAGGAAGGCTTCGCCAAACTTCATCGACGTTAAATACGTCATACAAAAGAAAGTCCATATCATTTAAGGGTACTTTATATTCAGTCACTTTAACCTCTCTGTATTGTTCAATAGCTTAATAAACGGTTTGAATAATTTGTGTTATTACTATGCAGCTCTGTTAGACCAGCCAAGAAAACAACCAATTAAAACACCTGTTTTAATATAACGAATTTATCACCAAAGTAAAGCATGCCAAATAAACTTTACTATCTATTGAAAATTTTTCCGTAAACAATGCTCTAAAAATAAATCACGTATATACTTAAACTAAGCTTAAGTAACATCATGTTATTAATATTAATTGTTTGGTGATTTTTGCAAGTATAGTCACTTATATTAAATATACGCTGTAGCACTAAAAACAGCGCGCCACTAGAAACGTCCAATGGAGAACACATGCCAACGATAGTTGATAGGCAACACCCTTCCTTATTTAGAGCCATGCAGCCTTTGGCTAACTTAATGGTGTTGTTCTGTTTATTCGTTGTTTCTACCACACTTAATGCTCAGCAAACGTACTTTAATAAAGCGGCTATCGATAAAGGTTACCAATTTACCTATCAGTGGCTCGATTATAATGACCAAACCCAAAAGCTAAGTTTTCAATTAACACAGCAAAGTTTATTTGACCGATTCAGACAGTTAAAAAGTTATCAAGCCAGCTATGCTCAAAAGGCTATTCTACGTCGCTTAAAGCAACATTTAAGAAAAAAACCAGTACAAGGTGTACAAGTCAGCTTTCGGCAAACTAATGGGGAATATCGCATTAATGTGAAAGGACAAGATCAACAGAAAGTATCTAAAACTTATCAACAATTAATAAAACTAGAGTCAACAATTCAACAACAATATTTTCAAGAGAATTATTATCAACCTTTTACTAACCACGATAACATTACCGGTATAAAAGTAGATCACGGAGCAATAGCTAATGACTCTGTTGATGATTTAAAACTGATGAAGCCGATTATATTAGAACAAGTGTCTATTCAAAATATTCGTCAAGTAACAAATTATGTATTAGGTTTTGTACAAAGTATCCCTTATAGCCCTTTAGAGTCACGTATTAACTCTTCTGGCTCAGGCTTTAACAATCCTACGAAAGTATTGTGGGAAAACCAAGGGGATTGTGACAGCAAAATGACATTAACCGCGAGTATATTAAGGGGGCTTATGCCACGGATTGAGATGGCTTTACTCTATATAGATAAGCATGCGTTTATTGGTATTTCAATTCCAAGTGAGGCGGGTGAAGTGAGTATTGAACATCAAGGTGTTCATTATGTACTAGCTGAGCCAACTGGCCCAGCTTTATTGCCTTTAGGTCAACTAGCGCCTGAATCAAAGCTTGCCATAGACCAAGGCCGCTATACGGTTGAGCCTTATCATGAAGTCATCAACAGCACCGCCAATAATGACGATTAATTTTCTGCTAAAGCTTTCAAAAAGTTTAAGCTTGGGGCGAAAAAAGCTGCACCTGTTTCTGCTTGAGTATATTTAAGTAAGTGATCTGAATGTCCTTCACCATCGCCATGCACCATGCTTTTTAGCATTAATTCAAATGGTTTAGGAGAGTGACAATAAGAGACAAAAAACAAACCTTTTCGCTTCATATCCCCGTATGGCATACTTTGTCGTAATATTTCAAGGCTGTTACCATTTTCGTCTTTTAAACTAGTGCGCTTGGTATGTGCAGTTAACGGTTTATTTTCACTTTTATACTCAATGTTATCGTATTTCGTGCGTCCATAAACATCTTCTTGCTCATGCTCCGCTAATGAGTTCCATAAACGGATATTATGCTCATAACGCTGAACATGCAGATAACTACCACCAGCAAATAGAGGTTGATCTTGCTCTTTAACAAGCGCCACTTCACGTCGGTGTAGCCCTTGTGGGTTTTCCGTACCATCAACAAAACCGGTAAGATCTCGACCATCTAAAAACCGGAAAGCTTGGATCTGTTCGCTTAACTCAACACTTTCGGCAAAAAGCTGACATATTTTAGTACTAACAATATGATTAACATCGGCCCTGTCACTGCGTATTTCAACATAAATATCATAGCTATCACTTGGCGCAACACGATCCCCACTATGCATAGCAGGAAAAGGGGCAAGTGAGTCAGGACGCGCCTGAGGATAGAATTCATCCCAGTAAGCAGCCCCAATAGCAACAACGCCAATGAGGTTAGCTTCAGAGTAACGATCGGCATAATCATCAAATAGTGCGGGTAAACGTGACAATGCAGCGCGAATAAAAGCGTTTTTGTCATCTAAAACATTAAACAGCAAGTAACTACCATGTAAGTTTGGCTCTGCACATATACCAAATTGTTCTCTAGCCATTTAATACCCTACTTTAAATAATAATTGATGGTTTATTTTACACAAAATTGTTCTTTTAACACAATAATTTAAGCTATTATGGACGTAATTACATAACACTCCACAAGCCTTCATCGTTACGACACATCAGCTCTGTAAGTACTTCTTTTTCTTTAGCAAACGAGTTCTCAAACGTGAGGTGATAACATAATTTTTCATATTTAGTAACCTTCTCACCTTTGGTAATAGTTCCTCTATTGCCACTTTCAACGTTATACCAAACAACCTTAAGCTGGCTGGAATGTTCAAGCAGTAAAATAACCTTTTCTTGCATTAATGCAACATCTTTAGCGGTTAATTTTTTAGCTGAACGAGAGCTTGAGTCAACAATTCCGCTTAACCCTGAAACCACTTCAAAAGGCAAAGACACAACCCCTTTTAAAAAACCCGATACTAAACCGCTACTTGCCTCGCTACCTATAGTTTTAGCACTAATAACAATATTCTCAGCGCGCGTTAAATATTGGGGAATATATTCTTTAGATTGCTCTATTTCAGCTAAGTATTGTGTTGAATGAGGCCGCCAAAGTGTCGCTTCATTGACAACATTTTGCGTTGTAACGGTAATATTATCTATACGTTTAAAAATGTGTGGCAATTGCTTTTCAATAGACGCTAAGTTCTGCTCTACTAAAGCAACTTGTTTAAGTATTGCAGGGATTTGCTGTGAGTAATGCTCGCTTTCCCTTATAACTTGCTGGATAACTGGTAAGGTCGCTGAGACTTGCGTTAAAACAGTCGGCACTTGCGTTGCTAATTGCTCCCTAACTAAAGTAACTTCTGCTCGAACTAAAGCAACCTCGTCAACTATACGATCAATTTCAGGGCTAATATTATCAACATGTTGCACAGTATTATTAATAGTAGTCAGTATTTCTGGAATATAGCGACTAATATTAAATAGCGAGGCAGCTAAAGCGAATAGTGCCAATGAAAAGGTAAGCTGTATAAGTGATATATTTTTGGGCATCATATTTGAGCATTATTCACTAGGCTGACTGCACTAAAGTTATTTCATCGATCAAGCAATGGATAAGATCATCAATAAAGCAACTTTGCTGTTTTTTCTCACTTGCTGTTAGCACGCGTTCTTCACTGCTTATTTTTTTAAGGTAACTATCAAGCTCTTTGGCTGCTTGACTTAACTCAGTAAAACCAAACATTTGTCCCGCCCCTGAAATTCTATGTACAGTCTTAGCGAGTAACTCTTGGTTATGACTTGTTAAGTAATCGGTTAGTACCTTAAGCTCCTCTTGTAAGCTTACTTTAAAATCTTGCGTTAAGTCTTTTAAGCTTAAACTTGCTAACTTTGCTGTTGCTTTTGAAGCATCGATATTAGGGTAGTGTTGAGCAATAGTATGAATAAAACTTTCTCTTTCGATAGGTTTTTTCAAATGCCCATTAAAACCAAGTGTAATATATTGACTTACTTCATGTGACATTGCATTCGCCGTTAAGGCATAAATAGGTTGTATAAAGCCAATTTTTCGTAGTTGAGTAAATGCCGTAATGCCATCCATTTCTGGCATCTGGATATCTAATAAAACTAATCTTGGTTGATGTTTCTGGCATAACTCAATCGCTTCAAGACCATTTTTAGCACAGAACACTTCAAGTCCTAGGCTCTCAAGTAACCGTGCGATTAGACGTCTATTATCATCATGGTCTTCAGCTAAGAGTATTTTGCCCGTAATCTGTATTGGCTTTACAGCTTCACTCTCTAGTGCTTTATGTGTTTGTTTATAGTCTACTGGCTCAGTCTTTGCTATAACCGAGCAAGGCAATATAAATGAAAAGCAGCTACCTTTTCCGGCTTCACTTTGTACAGTGATTTCACCGCCCATTAACCTCGCTAATTCATTAGATAATGACAGCCCTAAACCTGAGCCTCCAAAGCGTCGACTGATGCTGCTATCAGCTTGTGTAAATACCTCAAAAACCTGAGCTATTTGCTTTGATTTCAAACCTATTCCTGTATCTATAACGGTGAACTTTAGTCGGTCTATAGACCAATCTACGGTTAAGGTAACACTTCCCTTGGCAGTAAACTTAATCGCATTGGAGCACAGGTTTATTAAGACTTGCCTGACTCGCCTTGCATCAATATTAATAATAAATGGAAAGGAAATTTGATGTTGTATTGTAAAAGTAAGACCTTTACGTTGTGCTTGCTCTGCAAACATGTCACCTAACTCTTGGATGATAACTTCTAGGTTTTGCGGTCTTAACTCAAGCTGAAATTTTTCTGCTTCTATTTTACTTAAATCTAAAATATCATTAATTAGTGCTAATAAATGCAAGCTATTACCATGAATAACGTCAACCTCTTTAATAAGATCTTCATGGTTAACATCCCGGTGAATTATTGCTTCGGCATGGCCGACAATAGCTGTTAACGGGGTTCTTATTTCATGGCTCATATTCGCCAAAAACTGGCTTTTAATCTTATTCGCTTTCCTTAATCTTTTACCTGTTAACTCTAATTCATTGGTTCGCTGCTGTACTCTTTTTTCTAATACGGCTGTGACACGACTCTCAAGATAACGACGATAAACAAAGAAGATTAACAACAAAAGCAAAACCACCGATAACAGTATAAAGCTTCGTCGTTGATCCGTTTTTGCTGATTGTAACTCTTCTAACCTTTTCGCTTGGCGCAACTGTATAACTTGTTGTGCTAATTGCTCTGATTCAAACTTAGCCAACTGTTCGTTTAGCATTAAGTTATCTGCTTCATGCTGGTGTCTTTCGTGAGCATAAAAGTCATTAAGTGCATTTTCCTGCTGGCCTAAACCAGCATATATCAAAGCGGAAATAGCCAAGTTATCAATCAAAATTGTTTTGTAATTAATTTTTTTAGCAATAGCATTAGAGAGCTCGATACTCTCTTGAGCTAATAAAAACGCCCCCTGAAAGAAGTAAATTTTAGCCAATACTTGTAAGCTACCAGCATGGGCCTTTTGATGCCCAACCTGCTGACTTAAGACAATTGCTTTTTCAGCATACTTTTGGGCTTTTTTATAATCACCTAAAGAAGTATATACTGCGGAAATGTTATGAAATTGTGATGCGGTATCATGCCGATGGCCTTGCAGTTGAAAATAAGTTAACGCTTCTAAAATATTTTTTTCAGCAAGTTTGTATTGTCCTGAGTACTTATAGGCAATACCTAAACCTGCAGTTGCTTTAGCAGCACTTAACTTATCCTGAAATTGATTAAACTGTGCAATAGTTTCTTTAAGCATACCAATTGCAATACCAAAACGTTTAAGATTGACATGCAGTAGCGCAATATTAAAACGTACATCAACCTTATCAGCTTCACTACCGTAAGTTTGATACAAAGCTTCAGCCTGTTGATAGTGATATAGCGAATTAGTACTATCTCCCATAGAACTAAAAACTAAAGCAAGATTATTAAATAAGTTAGCGCGTACAAGAGCGGTTTTACTATTATTAAAATCGCCTTTATCATTATAAAATGCCAAGGACTGCTGATAATGCAATAACGCTTTATCTAGCTCCCCCTGATAATAATAAACCACCCCCAAAAGATTATCAGCCTTAGCAATAAGTGAATTATCTTCTATCTCTTGCACGATAGCTTTCGCTTGTAACGCTTGCTCTATCGCTTCTTGGTAACGTGTGAGCACATAAAGCAACTTTCCTTGCTCAAATAATACTGAAAACTTTTGCTGGGCTGATAAACCGCTCGCCATAAATAGTTGTTGTAGTTCTTTTAAGGCATGGTTTTTATCTGCAGTATTACTAATAATAAATAGCTGTTTATTAAAGTCTTTATGATAAGTGCTTATATTACTTTCTGTATGCACATTGGCTGAAGAGGGGGTGACGTTGCCAAATAAGCAAAGCAATAGTAGAAAGTAGAACTTTTTCATTATTATAATTTACGCTGTTGGTTGCTATACACAGAAAAACTGCATTAGATATTGCTCACTCCAAAGCCCAATATACTGTCTTGTATTAAAACGGCAACGACCCATCCATGCACAACATTCAAAAACTAATCAATACATTTATGTTTATAGCATTTATCGCGTTCAAAAAAAATAGTTATCCCGCTTTAGTGTATACAAACTGAAATAGAGTCCAGCATTACAAGTTAATAACATATCACTCTTGTTTATCTAGGTAGTGACATTTATTATGCTGACGTCTTAATAATTTTAAATAGAGTCTGATATGCAAAATACAAAAAATAAACTTATGATGAAAAGCTTGTTAGTTAGCACATTATTATCATTTAGCGCATTAAGCAGTGCAACCATTGTTGAAGTAACAACATCACAAGGCCCTATTACCGTAAACTTGTTCGATAAAACCACACCAAAAACTGTTGAAAATTTTTTAAATTATGTTGATGAAAATCATTACACCGACTCAGTTATTCATCGCGTTGTTACCGACTTTATTGTACAAGGTGGTGGTTTTGAGTTTACGGGGGCTTGGCCATTAGCACCATTAGCGGCAAATGCCAGTATTATTAATGAACCTGTTTACTCAAATGTTAAAGGCACTATAGCCATGGCAAAGCGTGGCGGTAATGTTAACAGCGCGACTAACCAATGGTTTTTCAATTTAGAAGATAATAGCGCTAACTTAGATGTGCAAAATGGTGGCTTTACCGCTTTTGGGCAAGTTATAGGTGATGCAAGTTGGGAAACATTAGAAAAAATAGCGCAACTGAGTCGTTGTAATCAAGGAGGCCTAACCGATATTCCCGTTGTTAAAGAAGAAAGCCAAACTTGCGCCGATCTATCAGCCCCTGGCATTGAAAACTTTGTACAAGTACAACAAGTCACCATTATAGATAGCTCAGAGGTAACTGATGCTAATCTTACGCCTAAGAAAAACACCTTAATTATAAATCAGCCAACGACACCTGACTCATCAAAAAGCAGTGGTGGCTCATTCGGTTGGTTAGCCTTAAGCGCTTTAGCATTTATTGGTGTAAGACGCCGCTTGTCATCAAAGTAGCGTTATCCATATAGCGTTAACTCTCAACAAGTAAACAAACTCCCAATAAAAAAGCAGCTATCACGCCAATGCCGATCAGTTAAGAGAATGATCGGTTGACCGATCCAAACGATCATGCAAAATCCGTAGTTAGGAAACTAACTACGGATTTTTTTTGTGAATATTGAACAAGCATTACAGACCACACTTGAAG
>NZ_BAAAFA010000004.1:0-315133 GCF_039523295.1 Colwellia asteriadis
AGTGAAACGCAGTAGCGCCGATGGTAGTGTGGGAGTTCCCATGTGAGAGTAGGACATTGCTAAACTTCTATTAAGAAAAGCCCGATTCGAAAGAGTCGGGCTTTTTGCTTTGTGGTTTTTAAAGAATGTGTAAAACACAGTAGTAGGATAATAAACGATAGTAGCGCCGATGGTAGTGTGACTTATATTGCAGATAAGCCCATGTGAGAGCGCAGCGAGACATTGCTAAATTTATATTAAGAAAAGCCCGATTCGAAAGAGTCGGGCTTTTTGCTTTGTGGTTTTTAAAGAATGTGTAAAACACAGTAGTAGGATAATAAACGATAGTAGCGCCGATGGTAGTGTGACTTATATTGCAGATAAGCCCATGTGAGAGCGCAGCGAGACATTGCTAAATTTATATTAAGAAAAGCCCGATTCGAAAGAGTCGGGCTTTTTGCTTTGTGGTTTTTAAAGAGTGTGTAAAACGCAGTAGTAGGATAATGAAAGACAGTAGCGCCGATGGTTGTTGACTTATGTTGTAGGTAAGCCCATGTGATTGTAGAGCATGTCTGTACTTCTATTCATTTTTAAATTAAATTTCTGCAATATTTTTTATTTGTATCCTTGAAATATTCTTCATATGCCCAACATCATTGATAAGTTATTTTTTCCCTTATTTAGATAGGAGATGTTTCAGATGTCTGAAGCCAATCAAGTAGAAACTCACGGTTTTCAAACCGAAGTAAAGCAATTATTACAATTAATGATCCACTCTCTTTATTCTAATAAAGAAATTTTCTTACGTGAATTAGTTTCAAATGCGGCAGATGCGGCAGATAAGTTACGCTTTAAAGCATTATCAGACGATAGCCTTTATGAAAATGATGGTGAGTTACGTGTACGTGTAAGTTGTGACAAAGAAAATAATACGGTTACGATTTCAGATAACGGTATTGGTATGAACCAACAAGATGTTATTGAACATTTAGGTACTATTGCTAAATCAGGTACTGCGGAGTTCTTCTCAAAACTTTCAGGTGACCAAGCGGCTGACTCTCAATTAATTGGTCAATTTGGTGTGGGCTTTTACTCTGCATTTATTGTTGCTGATAAAGTAACGGTAAGAACACGTAAAGCGGGTGACGATGCGAGTAATGGTGTTGAGTGGGTTAGTGCAGGTGAAGGTGAATTCACTACGGCTAAAATAGATAAGAGTACTCGCGGTACTGATATTATTCTTCATTTAAAAGAAGAAGAGAAAGAGTATGCTGATGACTGGCGTTTAAAGTCTATTGTAACTAAATACTCAGATCATATTTCAGTATCTGTTGAAATGCTAACCCCTGAAGTTCCTGCGGTTGAAGCTGTTGCTGAGGTAACAGATGCAGAAGGTAATGTTACTTCTCCAGCTGTTGAAGCAAAAGATGCTGTTCCTGCTTTATGGGAAGCGGTTAACAAAGCAACTGCTTTATGGACTCGTGAGAAATCTGAAGTATCAGATGACGAGTACAAAGAATTCTACAAGCACGTATCTCATGACTTTGGTGACCCGCTATTATGGGAACATAATAAAGTAGAAGGTAAAACCGAATACACGTCACTTTTATACGTGCCAACTAAAGCACCATTTGATATGTATAACCGTGAGAAGCAACACGGTTTAAAACTGTTTGTTCAGCGTGTATTTATTATGGATGATGCCGAGCAGTTTATGCCAACCTACTTACGTTTTGTTAAAGGTTTATTGGACTCAAACGACTTACCATTAAACGTTTCTCGTGAAATATTACAAGATAATAAAATCACCCAAGCAATTCGTAAAGGCTGTACTAAACGTGTTTTAAAAATGCTTGAAAAACTTGGTAAAAAAGATGCTGAGAAATACCAAGGATTCTGGGATGAGTTTGGTCAAGTGTTAAAAGAAGGCCCAGCTGAAGATCATGCGAATAAAGAACAAATAGCTGGCTTATTACGTTTTGCTTCAACTAATGAAGATACAGCAACACAAAATGTATCATTAGCTTCTTATATTGAACGAATGAAAGAAGGCCAAAATAAAATTTATTATGTTGTAGCTGACAGCTTTGAAGCCGCTAAAAATAGCCCTCATTTAGAAGTTTTCCGCAAAAAAGGCATTGAAGTATTATTAATGTCAGACCGTATTGATGAATGGTTAGTGAGTCATTTGACTGAATTTGATGGCAAGCAACTACAATCGGTAACACGTGGTGGTTTAGACTTAGGCAATATGGATGATGCTGAAACGAAAGAAGCACAAGAAAAGCTTGAAAAAGAATACGACTCAGTTGTTAAGCGTATTAAAGACTCACTTGCAGGGAAGGCTAAAGACGTTAAATTATCACAACGTTTAACTGACTCTCCAGCATGTATTGTCGCAGATGAAAATGATATGAGTAGTCAAATGGCAAAATTAATGGCATCTGTTGGTCAAGAAGTGCCAGAGTCATTACCAATATTTGAAATTAACGGAGAGCATGAGTTAATTAAACATATTGCTGATGAACAAGATGATGATAAGTTTGGTCAATGGGTAAACGTATTATTTGAACAAGCAACATTAGCTGAGCGTGGTAGCTTAAAAGACCCTGCGAGTTTTGTAACACGTTTAAACAAATTAATGCTGAGTTTAACTAAGTAGTACTGCTACTTATGATAGGGGCTGTTGAGCTTTCGAGATTGTTTTTGCAGCTTTTTGTTGGGTATTTATACAAGGCAGAGCCTTTGTCGTGTGGTTATTCCACATAAAAAGGTGATAACGCAGTAAAAATGACCAACAAACGCTGTCCGAAGGATTCGGCTAAAAGCGTTTTACGCTTTGTTGAACAGTATTTGCTTAGAATGACTAGGCAACACACTGTTCGCCGCGATTAAAACGCTTTTAGCTCGAACAAAATTTAACCGCGAAAGATCAACAGCCCCTAGTACTTTAGTCTGAAAAAGGAGGTTTTCGTTACCGAAATCCTCCTTTTTTGATCATTGGCTCTTATCACTACTTGTGTGACCATTGGCTAACTTGTATAGTGTCTTCCGCATTGTTCTTTCGATTAAGAATGATTACATTTAGATGATCAAACAATGAAAACGGATGTTCTAAATGTAATCATTGTTTTATTTTAACGCTCAATTTAAGGTTTCATATTATGCGCATTGTTTTATTAGGTGCTCCTGGTGCAGGTAAAGGTACACAGGCACAATTCTTAATGGCTAAATTCGGTATTCCACAAATTTCAACTGGCGATATGTTACGTGCAGCAATTAAAGCAGGTACTGAGTTAGGTAAACAAGCTAAAGCGGTTATGGATGCAGGTCAATTAGTATCTGATGAATTAATTATTGGTTTAGTGAAAGAGCGTGTTGCACAAGATGACTGTGCGGCTGGTTTTTTACTTGACGGTTTCCCTCGCACTATTCCACAAGCTGATGCGATGAAAGAGAGCGGCATTGTAGTTGATCACGTACTTGAGTTTGATGTACCTGATGAAGTTATTGTTGAGCGTATGGCTGGCCGTCGTGTTCACTCTGGCTCTGGTCGTGTTTATCACCTTGTTTATAACCCGCCTAAAGAAGAAGGTAAGGATGATGTTACAGGTGAAGAGTTAAGTATTCGTCCTGACGATGAAGAAGCTACAGTACGTAAGCGTTTAGCTATTTATCACGAGCAAACTAAGCCATTAGTAGATTTTTATCAAGCAGAAGCTAAAGCTGGCAACTGTTCTTATTTAACTGTTGATGGTACACAAGCTGTTGAAGCTGTTAATGCATTGTTATCTGAAAAGCTTGCTTAATAAGCAAAGCAGAAGATATATTATGTTAATAAAAAACTCGCTACGGCGAGTTTTTTATTGGGTAAAAGATATTAAGTTAACCTTTACTTAATTACGCTGTTACGTTTTTTAACATAGCGATATGCGGTATATCGTCTTCAAGGTACATATCTGACACGGTAACAAAGCCATGTTGCTGGTAGTAATCAGCTAAATGTTGCTGTGCTGATATTTTAATATCCGTATCAGGGAAGTGTTCTAAGCACAGTGTTATTGCTTTACTGATAAGATCATGTCCTAGCCCTAGACCTCTAGCTTTTTGTGCAACAGCAACTCGCCCAATACTGGCGTATTGAGCATAACTTTGACCTGGTGCCAGTATGCGAGCATAAGCCACTATTTCATCATTAATAGTACCCATTAGATGAATAGTTTCAGAGTGTCTATCTAAAGAGCCTTTAAGGCTATCTAAGTCAGGATAAAAACAGCTTTGCTCAACCACAAAAACATCAACGCGTAGTTTCAGTAAATCGTATAGTTCATTGAGCGATAGCTGTGAAAAATATTTACTAGACCAATAAACCGTTTGCATGAAAAGCCTCTATTTGCCTCTTAGTATTTCAAGACAGCCATAATACTTTCTTTGTGCTAAATAGTCTTTTATTTCTTCCTTATATTGTTGTATTGAAAGTTCAGGGTATTCACCTTTCAAGGTTACTAACAATGCTGTTTTATCTAAGAAAAGCAAGTAAGCTAAGGGTAAGTATGTAGGGTTGAAGTTGCATTGAAAGACGGTAGCGCGTATTTGTCTTGCACTATAAAACTCTTGTTCGCCGTAACGCTCTTTTAACTTAGCTGGTAAGCGATCTCCATACTTTTTTATGGCGTATTTTTTAAACATACTAACTCCCTGATAAAGTCTGTTAAGTCAATAAACATAACTATCATAACGGGCTAATATGAAGCTTAAATGAAAGGCTGAATATTTAAGTGCGCCACTTCAGTTTAAGGGTTGATGATGGTGAGGTTGTCGTTCTCTATAATAAAACCAGCATCAATATAGGCTTTTCTTATTGCTCCGCGTTGGCGTAATATTTTTAAGCCTTTATTAATCGCAATAAAGGCCTCTTCACCTTTTGGGTGTTTTTTACTAATGACAAAATTTCGAGAATCTTTAAGTAATACACCAATATTTTTTACAGGGACTAAATGAATTTTATCCATAGTAAAACTTTGATCAGGTGTCGAGTTAAAAGGCATTAATAAGAAGTCAATCCATTGTAAGTTCACCATTCGAGCCATAGAAAGCCACGAATCTTCTCGGGTTACCTTTTTAAGAGGGAGGGACTGTATTGTTTGCCAATCGGTGCGCCACAATGGGGTTGAAACAGCGGTTAAGTCTTTTAAATCATTGATACTTTTCACAGCTAAAGCTTTATGGTTATTAATGCTGGTATAGATACCAGCAATATATTCGCCATTTCTAATAACTGCATCAGAAATATAAACTTTATCTTCGATCGCTTTAGCGTCAGCAAGCCAATAGGTATCGAAACTTATTAATAGCTCACCATTTTGAAGCATTTTAGTATTTCGAAAATTGACTTTACCTGTGGCGTAATGGAATTGATGGGAAAAGCCACCTAATATAAGCGCCTGTTGAGCGATAATCATATCAACCACATCGCGACGTATGTGTTTACTTGCAAAGCTTTCAATTGACATGACATTTTTATCGACAACAAATTTTTGATAGTCGATATAAACATCATCACGAATATAAATGAGAATGTTATCACCTTTAGCCAATGCTGCTCCAACAAAGAAGAGAGGGCTAAATAGCAACAGTATTAGGTAAGAACAAAAAATTCTTTTTATGGAATATGCCATGGTTTGCCATATATTGTAGGGAAATTTTCCTGTACTTCGATTACTGCTTCCTTACCCTATTGAAGATAACAACAAACCTAAAATTAAGCAAAGATGTCGGGAGTTATGTTTCATTTAAATCATGGTGATTAAAAACCACTGAGGCCGTGATTAATGATATTGACTTGAAACAGGGAGGAGACCAAACGTCATCGCTAAATGGCTTATAATGAAAGTAAACAGACGGTTACACGCTATTTACTTTCATTTTAGTTGCGTTATTTTTTTTGATGACGAGTTTGTAATACTTCCATCACTTCAGATAATTCAATTTTTTGATCTTTAAGTAAAACCAAAGTGTGATAAAACAAGTCCGCACATTCACCTAAAAAGTCGTCTTTAGTTTCAGCCAATGCGGCAATAACAACTTCAACCCCTTCTTCACCAACTTTTTGTGCAACTTTATTGGTACCTCGAGACAATAAGCGAGCAGTATAGCTTTCTTCAATGGGGTCGTTAGCACGTTTATCAACAAAACGCTCAAGGTGACTTAAAAAGTTTTGCTGGCTAAGTTGCTCTTCAGGAAAACATGATGTGGTATTTAAATGACAAGTTGGGCCATTTGGATTTACTGCAATTAATAAACAATCTCTATCACAATCTGCTAATACTTGCATTACGTCGAGTGTATTACCAGAGCTTTCGCCTTTCATCCATAAACGCTGTTTAGAGCGGCTAAAAAAAGTCGCTTTTTCAGTATTAAGCGTTTTTGTTAACGCTTCAATATTCATAAATCCTTGCATCAGTACTGCACCGGTCGCAGAATCTTGAATGATTGCTGGTAAAAGGTTATCCATTTTTCCCCAGGCAAGTTCAGTTACGTTATCTATTGTTACAATCATGTAGTTCTCTTGTATTCTGTATGTTTAGGTTTAGCTCATTAGATATAACGGGTCAGGTATTTAGGTTACGCTTATGGCCTAATTGCAATGTTATTATCAATTAAGTACTGCTTAAGTTCATCTATAGGGATTATGCCTTTATGAAAAACAGAAGCGGCTAAAGCGCCATCAACATCAGCTTGTTGATAGACATCTCTAAAGTGCTCTATTGTACCAGCGCCACCAGAGGCAATTAATGGTACGTTACAAGCCGCACGTGCTTTTTTTAACTGCTCAATATCGTAACCCTGACGCACACCGTCTTGGTTCATACAGTTTAGAACAATTTCACCAGCACCAAGACTTACTACACGTTCAATCCAGTCAAAGGTCGTCCAACTGGTTTGTTGGGTACGGGTTTCATCCCCCGTGAATTGATAGACTTGATATTCACCTTGGCCATTATTGGCGTCTTTGTTAAAAAAACTATCAATACCGACCACAATACATTGCTGACCAAAAACGTCTGCTAAGCGACTTATTAGCTCAGGATCTCGCAGGGCAGGAGAGTTAATGCTAATTTTATCTGCGCCCATTAATAATATTTCTCGGGCATCGCTTTCGCTTTTAATACCGCCAGCAACACAAAAAGGAATATCAATTACCTGAGCGATACGGCTAACCCAGCTTTTATCAACTACGCGACCATCAGAGCTCGCGGTAATGTCATAAAAAACCAGTTCATCAGCGCCAGCGGCTGCATATTGCTGCGCTAAGGGAACAATGTCACCAATAATTTCGTGGTTTCTAAACTGTACCCCTTTAACAACTTTACCATCGCGAACATCAAGACAGGGAATTATGCGTTTGGCCAACATGCAATAGCCTCCTCGAGCGTGAATTTACCTTCAAGTAGTGAACGACCTAAAATAACACCGCTAACACCTGTTGGAATAAGCGCTTTTATATCTTCAAGGCTGCCAATACCGCCAGAAGCTTGCCATTGAATACTTGGGTAATTCTGACAAAGCTCTGTGTATAAATTAACGTTTGAACCACTTAATGTGCCGTCTTTAGAAATATCAGTGCATAAAATATGTTTGATGCCAGCATTAATGTAGTCGCTAAGTAAGTCTTCTAAATTAACACCGCTATCTTCAATCCAGCCATGTGTTGGTAGTGTCTTGTTACCTTGTTCATCAATTTTAATATCAAGGGCTAAAACAATTTTATCGCCGCCATAAGCTTTAACCCAAGCTATAACTAACTCAGGCTCTTTAATAGCAAGAGAGCCAATAACAACGCGATCTGCACCTAAAGCGAGTAATTGATCAACATCTTGTTGACAACGAATACCGCCGCCTACTTGAATGATCATCTCGGGATGATCCATAACAGTTTTCAAGGTAGATAATTGACGCTTAGTGCTGTCTTTCGCGCCATCTAAATCAACAAAGTGCATCACTTTAGCGCCAGCTTTAGCGTACGCTTGTTGTCGGTCTTGTACGGTATATTGGTAATTGGTCTTTTGCTCGTAATCACCTTGGTATAAGCGAACTACTTCACCATTAATTAAGTCGATTGCGGGGATCATCATAGTGAGATAAGTTCCTTGGGATCTAAGGTTAAAAAGTTTTCAATAATTTTACTGCCAAGCTCGCTTGAGCGCTCAGGATGAAATTGACAACCAATAAAGTTACCTTTGGCAATTGCTGCTGAAAATTCACTGCCGTATTCACAGCTAGCAATAGTGTATTCACTTAACTTTGCAGCGTAGCTATGAACAAAGTAAAAATAATCACCAACAGAAATACCCTTCATAATAGGGTGATTAGCTACCGATGTTAATGTGTTCCAACCCATGTGCGGTAAACGGTTACCTTGTGCATTTAATGGCTCGACACTGGTAGGAATTACACCTAAACAAGTGGTTTTTTCACTATCGTCACTGGCAGTATTAATGTGGGCACTCTCGGTTGAAGAGTTGGTCATTAACTGCATGCCTAAACAAAAACCGAGTACCGGTTGAGTTAGGTTTTGTAGTGTCGTAACCAGACCCTTATCCATAATATTTTTCATTGCGTGCTTAGCGCTACCAACACCGGGAAAAATGACTTTGTCGGCTTGTTGTATCAGTTCAATATTATCGGTTACTGTCACAGTAAAGCCTAAGCGCTCAATGGCAAATTTTACCGAGGCGATATTCGCGCAGCCAGTATCAACAATAACGTAGTTAGCTTGAATATTGTCAGCGCTAGCCATTACAAAGCACCTTTTGAACTAGGTAATACATCACCGTCTACTTTGATAGCTTGTCCTAAAGCACGGCCGAATACTTTAAATAAGCTTTCAACTTGGTGATGACAGTTACCTTTAGACGTTGATAAGTGTAGAGTGATCATCATTGAATCAGCGAGTGATCTAAAAAAGTGTGAGATCATTTGCGTTGACATAGTACCAACATTTTCGCTGGTGAATTCGGCATCAAACTCTAACCATGGACGACCGGATAAATCTATAGCACATTCTGCACGACACTCATCCATAGGAAGTACAAAGCCAAAACGACCAATACCACGTTTATCACCTAATGCTTGTTTTAAGGCTTGGCCTAAAGCTAAAGCGGTATCTTCTACGCTGTGGTGTTCATCAATGTGATAATCACCAGCAACTTGACATTGCATGCTAAAGCCACCGTGAGTGGCAATTTGATCAAGCATGTGATCAAAAAAACCTAAACCAGTATCAATATGGTTATTACCAACCGCATCTAAATTAACGGTGACTTTAATGTCGGTTTCTTTGGTGGTGCGAGTAACGCTGGCAAGACGAGGTTGTGAAAATTGCAATAAAATTTGCTCGGTAACTTGTGCCCAGTTTAAGGTTTCGCGGTTATATTTTATGCCAACAATACCCATGTTAGACGCTAACCCCATATCGGTTTCTCTATCACCAATAACGTACGAGTTAGTAAAGTCAACGCGACCTTGTTGTAAATACTCACTTACTAGGCCTAGATTAGGCTTTCTGCAGTGGCAATTATCTTCTTCAAAGTGCGGGCAAAGTAAAACGTCTTGAAATATCACCCCTTGTGATGCAAATAGCTCCATCATTTTATTGTGAGGAATATCGAAATCACGTTGTGGGTAACTGCTTGTTCCTAAACCGTCTTGATTTGAAACTATCACTAATTTAAAGCCTTTGGCTTGTAGTTTTAGTAACTGCGGAATAACGTTTGGTTCAAATACCAGCTTCTCTAAACTGTCAACTTGCTTATCGCTAACTGGCTCTTCAATTAATGTGCCGTCGCGGTCGATAAATAATATTTTTTCTTGCTTGCTCATAAGGTGCTCTTCTTTAATGCTTCAATTATTTTTAAGTACTATTTTTACGTACTGTTTTTTAATACTATTTATAGTACGTTAGCTTGCTGACAATAGCTGTTGTAACTGGTTTATTTCGTGCTCACTACCAATACTTATCCGTAAGCAGCTTTCTAATTGTGCTTGTTTAGATTGATCACGAATAAGTAGATTGTTTGCGACTAATAGCTCAAATAAGCGTGTTTTTTCTGCTTGGCTAGTACAGCGAAACAAAACAAAGTTTGCATCACTGGCAAACACTTCACTACACCAAGGCTGTGTAATTAACCAAGCTGATAATGACGCTCGTAAGTGGTTAACTTGTTCAACGCGAGCTTTCATTAGGGCTATATCATCAGTTAATGCTTTGCTCGCTAACTCGGCAACAGGTGCTGAAATAGGGTAAGGGGCAATCACTTTACTGAGCAAAGTAATGACAGGTTCATTCGCTAATGTAAAACCACACCTTAGTCCTGCTAAGGCAAAAGCTTTTGATAAGGTGCGTAAAATAATAACATTGTCGAAGTCAGCAAGTAATTTTGTTGTGCTTTGCTCAGGGCAAAACTCAATATAGGCTTCATCAATCACAACCATAGCGCTACCTAGAAATAAATCAATCGCCGCAAGTATTTGTTCACGCGGTAATATATTGCCTGTCGGGTTACCCGGAGAGCAAAGAAAAACCACCTTAACCTGACCAACTTGTTCAGCGAGCGCTGCTAAATTTAAGGTATTGTTAACCAATGGCACACTAATAATGCCTGCACCATGGTTTTCTGCACTAATAGCATACATGCCGTAAGTGGGTGGGCAAATTAAAATGCTATCTTGATAAGCACGACAAAAACTACGGATAATTAATTCAATACCTTCATCGGCGCCACGAGTGGCCAGTATTTTCTCTTTCGCTAGGTTGCAGTAATTGCTGTATGCATTGAGTAAGCTGGTTGGCTGAAAGTCAGGATAACGATTAATGTTTTCAGCGCTTAATTGGTATTCACCTCGACCCGAAGCTTCATTTGCGTTTAACCATATTTTTTGTTCAGCAGCATTGTTGCCTGTTTGACTTGTATCACCACTGGCAAATAATCGGCGTGCCGATTGATATGGCACCATGTCAACTAATTCTGGGCGAGCAAGCTTATCAGCAATGCTTAATGGCGTAGCGTTATTGTTGCTCATTTTACGCTCCTTGCTTATTACTTTGACTGGCACTATCGTCATCAAGTCGAATGGTTACCGCACGTTGGTGTGCATCTAAACCTTCAGCATCAGTTAACTCAATAATGCACTCTGCTAAACTAGCAAGGCCATCTTTAGTTAACTCTTGTACGGTAAAGCGACGAGAAAAGTCAGCTAGCGATAAACTCGATATTACTTTTGAATAACCGTAAGTGGGTAATACGTGATTAGTACCGCTGGCGTAATCACCTGCTGACTCAGGCGTGTAAGCGCCAACAAAAATAGAACCCGCATTACGTAGTGCTTTTAATAATGTTGTTGCATTGTCGGTTTGAATAATTAAGTGCTCAGGGCCGTAAAGGTTAGATACTTCAACAGCCTGTGCTAAATTTTTTGTTAAAATTAAACGAGATTGCTCCAGTGCTGCTAGGGCAATATCACGTCTTGATAAAACATCAACTTGCTTACTTAATTCAGCTGATACCGCATTAAGCAATAATTCACTATCGCTAAGTAAAATAACTTGGCTATCGGCGCCATGCTCGGCTTGAGAAAGTAAATCTGCGGCAATAAAAGCAGGATTAGCACTGGCATCACCAATGACTAACACTTCTGATGGACCTGCTGGCATATCAATAGCAAAACCTGCAACTTGCTGTGATAGCTGCTTTTTAGCTTCGGTGACATAACGGTTACCTGGGCCAAATACTTTATTGACGGCAGGAATACTTTGGGTGCCATACGCTAAAGCGGCAATCGCCTGCGCGCCACCTACGGTATAAATTTCATTAATACCACACAAGTCGGCTGCGGCGAGTATTTCATTAGCCAGTTGACCGTTTTTATCGGGTGGGCAGACTAATACTACGCGATCACATTTTGCTATTTGCGCCGGTACGCCCAGCATTAATACTGTAGACGGCAGGGGAGCTGAGCCTGCTGGAATATATAAACCAACACTTTCTATAGCTTCTGTTTTTAAAGTACAAGTAACGCCTGGACGAGTTTCAACGGTTATATCACTAGCCGTTTGTGCGCTGTGAAAAGCTTTAATTTGATCATAAGCGGTTTGTATTGCCGCTAAACGCTTGGGTGAAAGCGCCTTTTTAGCAGCAGCTACTTGCTCAGCACTTACCGCTAGAGTGTCTAAAGCAATACCATCAAATTGTTCTGTTAAGGTTAATATCGCTTGATCGCCTTTAGTTTTAACTTGCGTTAAAATATTGGCCACTTGCGTTGATAGTAAAGCACTGTCAGCAATCGCAGGACGTGCTAATACAGAAATTTTTTGCTGATCGCTTAATGTTTGCCATTCAATCAATTGATTAATCATTTGTTCAAAACTCTCTTCAATAACTTTTAGATACTAAATACACACAAGAATTGCTATTACAGCAAAGCTGCCAAGTTAAAGGTCGCCTGAGCTTAGTTTTTCTAAGTGATGGTGACGCTTAAAGACGGCAATGCCGATGTAATCTCAATTATGCCGTGTATTAGCCCATCATTTTTTCAATTGGCATAACGAGTATTGAATTACAGCCAAGCCCTTTGAGTTTTTCCATGGTTTCCCAAAAGAAAGTCTCAGTAGCTACTACGTGCACAGCAACAATGTCATCACGCCCCGCGAGTGGCAAAATAGTAGGGGTTTCTTTACCCGGCATTAATGCACTTACTTGTGCTATTTTATCTTTTGGTGCGTGCAACATAATGTATTTGCTTTCTTTTGCTTTCATTACACCGTGAATACGAGGTAAAAGGGTATCTAAAATACCTTGTTTATCTGCACATAAAGGATCTGCGCGTTGAATGAGTGACGCCTTTGAGTGGAAAACCTCAGCGACTTCTTTTAAGCCATTAGCCTCAAGCGTTGCGCCAGTAGAAACTAAATCACAAATGCCGTCGGCTAAGCCAACACGCGGTGCCACTTCAACAGAGCCTTTTAACAAACAAAACTCTACGTTAATGCCATTAGCTTTCGCAAAGCGGTTTAATAGTTGCGGATATGTTGTGGCAAAACGTAAACCGTTTAAACAATCTAAGCCTGTGTATTCAAACTCTTCAGGCATAGCAATTGAAAAACGACAGCCACCAAAATCAAGTGCGGTTGTACGAATATAGGCAGACTTATTTCCTTTTAATTGTCGGTCTAATTCTTCTTCTTCTAACGTATTGTCGCCAACAATGCCTAAATCACAAACACCGTCCATTACCAAACCTGGAATGTCACTACTACGCACGCGCATAATATCAATAGGCATATTGCTAACATGCGCTAATAAACGTCTGTCGCTCACATTAAGTTTTAAACCACAGCGCTTTAATAACGCTTGAGTGTCGTCACTTAAACGACCTGATTTTTGCATGGCGATGCGTAAACGTGGCTGAGATGTAGTCATAATATTATTCCTATTTTTTTGTTGTTTTGCTTAATTGTTAACGACTTAAATTTAAGAGATAACCAGCAAAACCATCATGTATATACAATTTCTTAAACGCTAAAATGCGAAAAACCCCCGAGAGAGGCAGACTCTTTCGGGGGTTTAGCAATGTAATATGCTTTAGGTAAATCCACTGAAAGGCCTGTAGCCCATCAGTGTCGGTTTATAAAACCTGAATGGGCTAATCGATGTAATGATGGTGATGTCGGCTATTCAGGTTAAAAAGCATTGTGTTACTCGCGTCTAATTAATTAACAGTAATTGTTGTACTAATTACACTACTGATTAATTGTGATAGCTGCAAGTAATAAATAGCTTATTTTTAGTGCTATTTGTTATATCTAACATGGTTAGGGTTATTACTCTAACTTTTGAGAAATACTCAAAGGCTATTTACAGCGATAGCTAACTTACAGCAACGATAACTTATTAACCTATTTAAATTAGAGCTATAATGTCTGTTTAAAGTACGCATTTGCTGTTTTTAAGTCGGCAATCGGGTTAAACATTTCAGCATTGAACGCTTTGAGCTGTTGCTGCGTTTGAACTGCATTAGGCCAATTTGGATTGGCTAAAGCTGCCTTTCCTAGCGAAACTATATCGGCTTGTTTAGCATCTATTAAGCAATTAGCATCATTCTCGTGAGTAATACCACCGTTGGCTATAACGGGAACTTTTCCATACTCTTTGGCAAGCTCTGCCAACGGTAAGCTATCTTTAAAGGCTGGCGCTTTAGCAATATATTCTGTGGTGTGAATATAATCAACGCCACAGCGACTGATAGACTCAAAGGTGTATTTTGCGTCAGCGGTTTGTTTAGGCCATTTGTATTCAGTATCGTTAACTTTTCCTTGAGAAAATCGTACACCAATAATCATGCTGCTTCCAACTGCAGCGCGAACAGCAGTTATGATTTCTTGATAAATTCTTAAGCGGTTAGCTAATTCTCCGCCATATTCATCCGTTCTTTTATTACTATAAACGGTAAGAAATTGGTCGAGTAAATAGCCATTGGCACCATGAATCTCGACCCCATCAAATCCAGCCTCTTTGGCTAATATTGCCGCGTTAACAAACCCTTTCACTACACACTTTATGTCTTCTGTGCTCATTTCTTTAGGGACTTCATAATCACCTTTACCGTAATATAATTTCATTTCTTCGCCTAACGGCTTTATTGCAGAGGGCGCACCACCATGACCACTATATTTATTGTATTGAGATAGCGCACCAGCATGCATTAATTGAGCGAAAATAAGCCCGCCACAACTATGTACAGCATCGGTAATTGTTTTCCAGCTGCTTACTTGCTTTTCATCGGTAAGCCCAGTTTGAAATTTATAACATTGGCTATAACGTTTATCTGTGTATATGCCCTCAGTAATAATGAGCCCGAAACCGCCTTGGGCAAAAGACTGGTAATAGTCTTTCATTAATGGTCCCGTTGTGCCGTCTTCGTTGCCACTGACGCGTGTAAGTGGTGCAACAGCTAACCTGTTTTTTAGGGTGATGTTTCTTATGTTATAACTTGAGAAAATTGTCGAAATGTTATCTTTCATTCTGCAACCTATGTATTAATTGATTAAGTGAAAATTTACTAAGTGAATGGTATTTTTACATAGGTAATAAACGCTGATAATATTGCTATAAATTGAATTACTATTAACTTTTTGTTGAATATGTCGAAAATAAACCAATTAGAAAGTTTGAAAGTGTTAAAAGCTGTCGTCGAAGGTGGCAGTTTTACCGCGGCGGCAAAGCGTCTTAATTTAACCGTTGCTAGAGTTTCTAAATCAGTTGAGCGCTTAGAAGCTGAGTTAAACGCAAAGCTTTTTATTAGAAGTACTCGGCACATGCAGCTTACCGATAGTGGCGAGCGTACTTATCATCATGCAATTAAGTTACTTGAGCAATGGCGTGGATTAACCGATGAGTTAACCGAAACGCTTTCTGAGCCGAAAGGGAGCATAAGAATAAGTATTCCGATGAGTTGGGGCTTGTGTGTATTTTCAAAACTGTTAGCACGGTTTATGCTTGAGTATCCCAAGATCACTATTGATGTAAATATGAGTGATCAATATGTTAATGTTATTGAAGGTGAGTATGACTTAGCACTTAGGTTAGCTCGTCAACTTGAAGATAGTTCTTTATTATGTAAAAAACTCAAAGCTTATCAATTTATAACCTGCGCATCGCCTGACTATTTAGCCAAATACGGTACACCATCAACTCCAGAAGAATTAAAAAATCACGCTGGTTTACTCTACTCCCAACAGGGAAGTAAGCTGAAGTGGCAATTCATTAAAGACAATAAAATAACGGATGTTTATATTAACCCCGACCTACAATCAAACAATAGCGCATTATTTAAAGAAACATTATTAGCAGGTAGAGGAATTGGACTAATTCCAGAATTCATTATTAAGGAAGAGCTCTTATCTGGAAAACTACAGCCTATTTTAAGCCAATATACTAACCCATCGCTAAATTTATATTCTTTAAGAGCACCGAGTAATATGCTTCCTATGCGAGTTAGGCTATTAATTGAGTTTATTGAAAAGCAATTACAATAACTGTTTACAGCGGTAGATGTGTTTGACGCTTTATGTGAAAGCGCTAAATATAATCTAGCAACAATACAGTGACTATCTGGAGATCTCGCGCTCAAATAGCTTTAATGACATGAGAGTACTTGTTTTTAGTGGCATTAATTTAATTCAACTTGTATAAGGTATAACTCGACCTTAAGATTAACAGCAGTTAATTGCTAAACTAGCTTACCTTCGTTGTTATCACGGAGTTTTACCTTAATGAATAAAATTGAAATAGAGAAAGCGCGCATTTGTCAAATTAGCTCTATTCTCTATAGTGCTAGCCAGCCTATTCGTATACTGTCTCATTTAGAGTGGAGTTCTGACGTTAAACGTCAATTTTTCGCTAATAAAGCGAAAGAGCTTCCTGCGATAAATTACCCAGTATTTGACCCTAATAAAACCTTGGCGTTACTGGCAGAAGCTCGTGCCCTAATGGGCAATTCTGATCTTGATAATTGGTTAGCACGCATTGCGAATAAACTTGAAAATGCTGCTTTTATGATGGCATTTGTTGGCACTAAAAAGTTTTATGAGTTCTCGGTAACCCTTTATGGCAAGCCGACTAATCACTTTGTTGACGGTAAATCGACCCCACTTGAATTAGCTAACATTTTTGACAAAAAAATTAGCAGTTATGCGGGATATGATTTTGGCGCGCCACCACCAATGTGTTATCTCGCTTCAGGTATTGCTGAGCAAATGGAAGTGGCAGTAAAAGAGATGTTTGGCAATGATGCCCCTAAAGTTCAAGTGGTGGATGAACTATCAGCGAATGCCCTAGCAAGTCCTAAGCTTATCCGTATTAGAAAAACCGCATGCTTTACCGACTTAGATGCACAGCAACTGATTAACCATGAAGCACATATTCATGTGGCAACCTCTATCAACGGCTTGAATCAACAACACCTTAAAATATTAGCAGCAGGTCATCCGGGCACCACCAAAACACAAGAAGGCTTAGCGGTATTTTCTGAGTACATTACCAATTCAATTGATTTGGACCGATTACGTCGTTTAGCAGACCGTATTATTGCTATACAAATGGCGATTGAAGGCGCTGATTTTTTAGATGTTTATCACTACTTCTTAAATCGTATTGGTAGCGAATCACAAGCTTATGAAAATAGCCGCAGAGTATTCAGAGGTGGCGTATTAACCGGTGGCGCCCCTTTTACAAAAGATGGGGTTTATCTTGAAGGGCTTATTCGAGTACATAACTTTTTAAAAGCAGCTGCGGTTAATGGCAGAGCTGATTGTTTAAAGCTTCTTTTCTGTGGCAAGCTCGATATAGAAGACATTCCTGTATTATATAAACTTGAAGCAATGGGGCTATGTCAACCTGCCAAATACTTACCACCTTGGATCAAAGATGCCCGTTATTTATTAGCCTACTTAACGTGTTCTGAATTTTTGAATAAAATGGATATTGACAAAATTTATCAGCATTATGACGAACTACTCCATAGTATTCCTAAAAGCTCAATTTAGTATCAGCTATTAAATCGAGTTTAGCGCTGAGTAATTTAGGTTAGGTCTTGTTATGTTAAGCTTTTTTATTTACGGCCGATAGCGTTAATAGTACTTAATAATAAATCGGTTTAAGAGATATTTAACAAATTGAAATATCAGCAAAAATTACTTTCTCAATCGCTAACTTGATAGTTTTTCTTAATTTAACGAAGAGGTGAGGAAAATAGCTGCTAGAGAAACATTTGTTAAGCCGAGCTCAGGTTACTTAGTGTTTTTAGGGGAGTAGCTTGGTACTAGTAGTTTAAATGAGACTATTTTAACGATTGGAGATTAAAGGCTATTGCTATGGATATTTTTACGACTCAATTAACACGCGTTGTACCTGTGCCGATTAAACCTACTCAGCTTAAAGTAAAGGCGCTAGTCAAAGATGCCGCCTCACCTAAGCTCAAGGAAGACCCTGATCATCTAGAAAATCATGAGTACTATTTTAAAAAAGATGATAGCGGGGCTGAAAAGCGCGATTCACATCAATCGAAAAGTCAAAAAGATAAAGAGCAAAAGGATAAAAAACCACTACCAGAGCAAGGTTTGCTCGAACAGGACTTACTTAAACAAGAATTACTTAAACAGGAGTTACTCAATAAGACAACTCCAGAAGATACAGAGTATTGCCCTAATGGTAAAAAAGATCCTACCCCTGATGACGAAGATGAACATAAAGGAAAAAACTTAGATCTTTATGCTTGAGTAGAGGTTGAGTATACTGCGCAGTATAATCATTTCTAGCTTAAGTGTTTTTTACGTAATGTCGTCTGCAAGCTCTACACCCTCATCGTTAAATATTACGCAAGCATTTTCTCTTGATGGTGCATTAGCTCAAGCTATTTCAGGGTTCTCTCCACGTCAAGCGCAAACAGATATGGCACTTGAAGTAGGTAAAGCGATAGCGCAAGAGTCATCACTTGTTGTGGAAGCCGGTACAGGTACAGGTAAAACTTTTGCTTATTTAATTCCGGCTTTTTTATCATTAACTTATCAAAAAACTACTGATGAGAATGACACCACCGCCAATAAAAAAATTATTGTTTCTACCGGTACTAAAAACTTACAAGAGCAGCTTTTTCATAAAGACATCCCATTAGTGCGTAAAGCCCTTGCCAGTAATGCGCAAGTTGCTTTGCTTAAAGGTCGTGCTAATTATTTATGTACTTATCGTTTGGCGCAATATCAGCAAACTCGCGGTCAATTAGATGCCCAAATGTTGCAAGACTTAGTAAAGGTAGCTAGTTGGGCAACGGGTACGCAAACAGGTGATATAGGCGAGTTGGTTAATGTTGGTGAAGATTCTACTATTTTTCCTTTTGTTACCAGCACCTTAGATAATTGTTTAGCGCGCGATTGTCCCGACTATGAGAGCTGTTATTTAGTAAAAGCTCGCCAAAAGGCAATAGATGCCGACCTTATTGTGGTTAATCATCATTTGTTTTTTGCTGATATGGCATTAAAAGATACTGGCTTTGGTGAGCTTATCCCTAAAGCGCAAGTGATGATTTTTGATGAAGCACATCAAATAGGCGATATTGCCAGTGAATATTTTGGGCAAAGTTTTTCAACTCGACAATTATCTGATTTATGTACAGACGTTTTACAAATTTATCGTAGCACTTTAACCGATGTTAAACAGTTATCGCGCGCCGCCGAAAAACTGCAAAAAACCACGCAAGAATTTAGGTTATTGTTTAATTACGATCCTGAGCGTGGTAATTGGCGAGAAAAATGCCATCAGCCTCAGTTCACTCAAAAATTTCAATTACTAAAAACAGATTTAGATTTTTTATATCAAGTGATTAAGTTATGTGTATCGCGCAATGAAGCGATAGACAGTTGCTTTGATCGTGTTGTGAGTTTGCTGGCGCAATATGAAGTTATGGCCAATGTAGACGCACTAGGTATTAGCTTTTGGTATGAAACTACGCCGCGTCATGTGGTGCTTCACCAAACCCCTTTAACCGTTGCCGACAAGTTTAGCGAGTATGTGAAAAACTCAGGGGCAGGGTGGATTTTTACTTCAGCCACACTTGCGGTTGATAACTCGTTTGAGCATTTTATTAATCATTTAGGATTAACTGGGGCGAGCCAATTGCACTTAGAAAGCCCGTTTGATTATCAGCAACAGTCACAATTAATTGTGCCGCGTTATTTACCGCAGGCAAACGACAAAAATAGAGCACAAAGTTTAGCTGATATTGCTATACCATTAATTGCGGCCAGCAAAGGCGCTTGTTTTATGCTGTTTACCAGTTACCGAGTAATGAACCAAGTCGCTGAAATATTATCGCAAGCTATTGAAAACCCATTGCTGGTTCAAGGGCAAATGGCTAAACGTAAATTATTAGATGAATTTGTTGCTCAAGATAGCGCTGTTTTACTTGCCACGGCGAGTTTTTGGGAGGGGGTTGATGTTAGGGGCGATAAGTTAACTTGTGTGATTATTGATAAGTTACCGTTTGCCTCTCCAGATGATCCTTTATTACAAGCACGTTGTGAAGATGTTCGCCGACAAGGTGGCGACCCTTTTGCGCAAATACAATTACCGCAAGCGGTCATTGCCTTGAAGCAGGGAGTTGGACGCTTAATTAGAGACGTGAGCGACCAAGGTATTTTAGTTATTTGTGATGACAGGTTGGTTAATCGACCTTATGGTGGCACTTTTTTGAAAAGTTTGCCTGATATGAAACGCAGCAGAGATATCACTAAAGCCGCGCAGTTTTTAACAACAATATAAAGTGGCTATTGTTAGTAAAGAATAGGTAAAATATAGCAAAGCTATCTTCAGCTAGTGTAAAATTGCTGTCAAAGGTAATAGATATAAAACAGCGTGTAATACGTCACGTGATAAAATTTAAGGTAATGTATTGTGAATTATTTGGCCATTGATGCCTCAACAGAAGCTTGCTCTGTCGCCCTTCAAGTAAATGATAATGTTTATAGTCGTTATGAGTTATGCCCGCAGTCTCATAGTTTACGATTATTGCCTATGATTGATGAGTTGCTTAAAGAAGCAGACGTAACATTACAGCAATTAGACGGTTTGATTTTTGGCCAAGGCCCTGGCAGCTTTACTGGCGTAAGAATTGGCGTTGGTGTGGCGCAAGGTTTAGCTTTTTCAGCTAATTTACCCGTTGTAGGCGTTTCTAGCTTACAAGCAATGGCGCAAAGCGCGTTTGAGCAATATCAGCAAAAACAAGTGATTGCGGCGATAGATGCGCGTATGAATGAAGTATACAACGGTTATTTTATTGTTGATGATAACAACATTATGCAAGCGCAATGTGATGAGGCGGTAACACCACCAGAAAAGCTAGCGCAACATTTCGCGAACATTGCCCCTAATGCTGCTTACGGTGTTGGTACTGGTTGGGATGCTTATTCAGCGCAGCTCTCTGTATTGAAAAGTAATGACGGCAGCCCTGAAATTTTATTTCCTAATGCGGTCGCAATGTTAACTATTGGCGCTGCTAAATTTAGCCAAGGGCTCGGTGTTAGTGCTGAAGAAGCGCAGCCGGTTTATGTACGCGATACCGTTTCTTGGCAAAAATTACCGGGGCGTGAATAAAACGACTCCTTTTCGCCAGCTACTTTATAAAATAGCTGTTCTTTTCTTAGGGACTTTTGACCTTTCGAGATTATTTTTGCAGTTTTTTGTTGGGTATTTATACAAGGCAGAGCCTTTTTCGTGTGGTTATTCAGGACAATAAGCTCCTGCATTGTCTAATAAACTACATCCATGTAGCGTTACCTAAAAAGGTGATAACGCAGTAAAAATGACCAACAAACGCTGTCCGAAGGATTCGGCTAAAAGCGTTTTACTCTTTGTTGAACAGTATTTGCTTAGAATGACTAGGCAACACACTGTCCGCCGCGATTAAAACGCTTTTATCTCGAACAAAATTTAACCGCGAAAGATCAACAGTCCCTAGTCAAAACAAGTTTTTTTTGCTAAATTGAGCTTATGCAAATAATTAATTCATCTACTCACTTAGCCGCTAACGCTGGTGTTAATCGTACCGCGTCTAATTCAGAAAATGACGTAGCGTTTGACGCTGCCCGTTCGTTAGAGCATAGAGACAATCGGGCTCGACGCGACGCCATTAATCCAGATGAAAAAAGTAATCAAACAACAGCGAAGCAAGAGCAGCAAAACTTTGAGCTTAATGACAGCAAGTTAGCGATCATAGAAAAGCACCAAGCGAGTGAGCATAACTTTCATGCAGGTAATACCCAGTTAGCATCTAACTCAAATAGCGCTTCGTTTGCTCAAACTAACCAAGGCAGTTATAAAGAGCAAGTTTCTTCGCAAAACCATATAGCGGTCTCTACCTATTCAGCCGTTAACAATATAGCGCAACGTGAAAGCGTACAAAAGCTCTTTGGCGTCGACTTATTTGCATAATGCTATATCACTTATGTATAGCTGTTATGTATAGTTGTTATGGTATTAGCTCACTACTCATGTAGTATTTAAACAATATTTAACGTGCAGTTTTCGCTATACTCGTTCATATTATTCCATTAGCTTGCCTTTTTTATCGCTCTTTTCCTGTAATTAATTTTTATAACTTACTTTATAAATAACCTTATATGACCAACTACTCTACTCACAATTCAAACAATAAAACCGTTGGCTTTTGGCAAAAATACCAATTTTATTGGTTACTCATCGCCGCGATTATTATTCGACAAATTCCCTTTGTTGCTCTTCCTTTTAATTGGCTCGAAAGTTATTTTCATGAAATAAGTCATGGTGTTGCCGCTTTAATTACTGGCGGTAATATTATACGTATTCAGTTGTTTGCTAATGGTGCTGGCTTATGTACAACGCAAGGTGGTTTTAGTTTTTTAATTAGCTTTTTAGGTTATGCCGGCGCAAGCTTTTGGGGCTGGGGAATATATCGTTTAGCACAAGCTCACCAGCGTGTCGCACAATTTTTTTCGGGTGCTATTTTATTGCTGCTACTTTGCTCTGTTATATTTTGGAGTCGCGATTTATTAACCTGGGTTATTTTAGGGTGTTTAATCACTATTTTTGTGTTAACGATTAAAGTGCAACAGCTACGTTACTTACAAGTTGTTATGCAATTTTTAGGGATAAGTATTTTATTAAATAGCTTATTTAGCCCGTTTTATTTATTAGATGGTCGCCATGTCGGTGATGGTGCAACATTAGCCTCCATGACTTTTATCCCTGAGATTATTTGGGTTGCTATTTGGTGTTTAATCGCATTATTTGCGCTGTACGCACTCGCGCCTAAAAATGCTTCTTCGTTAAAATAGGTGGTAAAAAATGACTTCGCTAAACAATACCACACCAGTAGTAACCCCACTAGTAAAGCCAATCATAGCGCCAATAGCGTATCAATTAAATGCCTTAACCTTAGCAGGGTTAACGTGTGTTAATAAAAGCAGCCCTAATAACAATGTCACGCACAGCAATGACAACCACGCTAATGCCAATCACAGTAATGAGCGTATTGTTTTATGTTTACATGGTTGGTTAGACAATGCGGCGAGTTTTTTGCCACTGCTTGAGGCTTTAAATAAAACTGACTTGTTAAATACAAAAGTTATCGCAATTGATTGGCCTGGGCATGGTTTATCAGAGCATCGTAGCCCTGGGGCTCACTATCATTTTTTTGATTATGTTTATGATCTTCTTGAGTTACTTGAAATAAATCAATGGCAAAAAGTTGATGTGGTTGGTCACTCTATGGGCGGTATGATCGCCAGTGCTTTTGCTGCTGCTTTTCCTGAAAAAGTACGGACATTAACACTCATCGATGCATTGGGCTTTATTTGCGAAGATGAAAGCCAAGCCACGCAACAATTGCGCAAAGGTATGCAAGCACGACTTAAAAATAAGCAAGCACAACAACGTAATCCTATTCGATATTTTCCTTTATCTACTGCAGTTAAAGCGCGTTTGTTAGTGTCAGATTTAACAGAAAATAACGCGACGTTATTAGTTAAGCGGGGATTACTTGAAACAGAACAAGGCATGTGCTGGCGCTCAGATAATCGTTTAAGAATTTTATCACCTTATCGGTTAACCCTCGGTCAAGCACAGCAAATGATGCAAGATATACAATGCCCCGTTAAACTTATTTATGCAGATAGAGGCATTAAAATGGTACAAGAGCATTTAGCTACGGCAACTCAGCTTATTGCTAACTTTAGTGTTACCGAACTACATGGCGGACACCATATTCATATGGAAAAGCCTAGCGAGGTTGCAAAAATTTTAAATGAGTTTTGGTCGGTTCAGCATCAAGAGTAACACCAAGTCACGCTGGCGTTAAAGTGTACGAAAAAGTATTATTTATTTGTAAAATTAAAACACTCGTTTAAAAAACTGGTACATTGCAGATAAATTTGATAAAACTTCAGTGTTCATATAATTAAAACAATAAAAATAACTATAGTTGTTATAAAAAGTACAATAATCATTAAATTATTCAAAGAAATCAGTTCATCAAATGCTATGAATTGAGGCACAGTCATCACTCAGGGGCATGCGTCTTGATTAATTACAGGTATAATAACGATAATTAAATCTGCGCTATAGTTAAAACAATAACAAATAACAGTGAAACAGCTGTCGAGGAAAGTAATTGTGGAAAAAATCTGGTTAGAAAAAAGTTACCCAAGTGACGTACCGTTTGAAATCGATGCAGATAAATATCCGTCATTGGTGGCTATGTTTCATAAATATTCCACTAAATATGCCGACAAAACTGCTTTCATTAACATGGGCGTTGGTATTACTTACCAAGAGCTAGCGACACAAGCAACAGCGTTTGCTGCGTATTTACAACAAGACTTAGGACTTCAAAAAGGCGACAAGTTTGCCATTATGGTGCCTAATTGCTTGCAATACCCTATTGCTTTATTTGGTGCGTTACTCGCTGGATTGACCGTGGTTAATGTTAATCCGCTATATACCGCGCGCGAGCTTGAGCACCAATTGAAAGACTCTAATGCTAAAGCAATGCTTATTATTGAAAACTTTGCTAGCACCTTAGAAAAAGTTATTGATAAAACACCCGTAGAGCGTGTGATTATGACATCGCTTGGCGATCGCCTAGGTTTTGTTAAAGGCGCAATTGTTAATAGTGTTGTTAAATACGTGAAAAAAATGGTGCCAGCATTTCACTTACCTAATACTATACGTTTTAATAAAGCGGTAAGTGAGGGAATGAACCTTAACTTAAGCGCTGTTGAATTATGTGGCGATGATTTAGCCTTTTTACAATATACAGGTGGTACTACAGGCCCATCGAAAGGAGCTATGCTAACCCACCGTAATATGGTGGCTAACTTACAACAAGCTAAAGCGGCTATTTCACCGTTATTAAAAGAAGGGGAAGAGCTAATAGTTACTGCTCTACCGCTTTATCATATCTTTGCTTTAACCGCTAACTGCTTAACCTTCTTCACCTTAGGCGGTAGTAATTTACTGATAACTAACCCAAGAGATATGCCTAATTTTGTTAAAGAGCTAAGTAAATATCCTTTTACGGCGATTACTGGCGTAAATACTTTATTTAATGGTTTATTAAATACTCAAGGTTTTAATGAGTTAGATTTTAGTCACTTAAAAATGTCATTGGGTGGTGGTATGGCAGTACAGCGACCTGTAGCAGAGCGTTGGCAAAATATTACCGGTACACGTTTACTTGAAGGCTATGGTTTAACCGAGTGCGCACCATTAGTCACATTAAGCCCATATAATTTAACTGCATACGACGGCAGTATTGGTATTCCAGCTTCATCGACTGACATTAAAATTATGTTAGAAGATGGCAATGAAGCACCATTAGGTGAGTCAGGCGAAATGTGGGTAAAAGGTCCACAAGTGATGCGTGGTTACTATAATTGCCCTGAAGCAACCGATGAAGTACTTAAAGAGGGTTGGCTAGCGACGGGTGATATTGCCTTTATGGATGAAAAAGGCTTTTTTACTATTGTTGATCGCAAAAAAGATATGATTATCGTCTCTGGTTTTAATGTTTATCCTAATGAAATAGAAGAAGTGGCGGTAATGCACGAAGACGTACTTGAAGCTGCGGCCATTGGCGTTCCGCATGACGTTAGTGGCGAAATGGTTAAATTATTTGTTGTCGCTAAGAATGAAACCTTAGATGAAGCAACATTAATTAAACATTGCCGTGAAAACTTAACTAACTATAAAGTGCCTAAAATTGTTGAGTTTAGGAAAGAGTTACCAAAAACCAATGTGGGTAAAATACTAAGGCGAGAGTTACGTTAATTGTCAATAAATAGAAACACTTAATTGTTTTTTTAGAATGAGGATTTTGTCAGGTTATTTACTTTTTCACTGACTCAGTAATAATGACAATGAGCTACGCTAGCGTATAAAAAAAGCGAATGTTGTATTTGAAGATGTCTAGATAAATACTAACAGGTGAATGTTTTTTGTACTTATATTGATTTAGCTATGTTTTTTACAGTTATTATCAGTCTTTTTTTATTAATAGGTTGACAATAAGCGTGCTAACCATTAAATTTTGTTTGCATTGTATAGATAGACAAATGCTAAGTCAGTTTAGTTGTTTAGGTTACGAGCTAACCTTGATTGTTTTAAATTTACAATTTATTAATGAATAGGAACGGCATGCCAATTATTTCTGTTGTTGACGAAGCGGAGAAATAAAATAACAGGGCCTGGTAACTTATAACTAAATAAACTGGCTTAACGGCTAACAATAAGTACAATGAACAAAGTTTTAATTTAATGAAACGCGTTTGATAAGTCATGTTGTTATCAACATGATAAAAATAAAATGGAGTAAACTAAGAATGAAAAAATTTAATTTAGCAGCGTTACCTTTAGCGGTAGCTGGTATTTTTGCATCAACTTCTGCTTTTGCTGGTACAACAGGTTGTTTTGAAACATACCCTGTAGCTGCAGATGGTGCAGTTGTTGATTTCACTACACTTTTCACTCAAGCCGCTTGTAACGATGTTGCGGGTAACCGTTACGCAGGTTTACAAGCTAATGACCCAATTGGTATTGCATATGAGCTTACTAATGTTAACGCTGATGGCGAAAACCAGTACGTAATTGATTACGATAACACTGATTTAGCTATTAACGTTGCTACAGGTTTAGACCAACATATCGTTTATATCCCAACATCAGATATTCCTCCAGGTACGTTAATCGAATTTACCCTTTCTGGTTCAAATGCTCGATTTGCTGGTAATAATGATATTATCCACTTAGTTAAAGAAGATGGTGCTGGTGGTTTTGAAGCTATTTCTTCAACAGATGGTGATGTAGACGGTACTAATACTATTACGTTTATTACTAAATCAGGTCTTCAAATTGGTGCAGGTACTCGTTTAGTACTTTCTCGTACATCAGTGGGTGCTGCTGATGCTGCACTTGAGCCTATTGGTATTGATGTAGGTAACTCACAGTGTACTACTGCAGAGAGTCAATCTTCTGTATCTATCCAAGTAACTCAAGCAGTTACCGATGGTGGTACAGGTTACACTATTATTGGTGCTGAAACTGTTCCTGAAGTTATTGCTGAAATTTCTCCACAGTTTTATGCATTACACGGCGGTACTACAGCTGAAGGTTTAGTTAACGCTGAAAGCTCTGATATTGCAGGTACAGCTGTTGTTGCCCGTACTGAGTTTGTATATGACTCAACAACACCAGATGACAACTTAATTGTTCAACAACAACAAGTTATTTATAAAACTGCATTTTATAACCGTGCACCTTTATTAGACCGCAACCACACGTTACATGCTGATGACGACTTAGATACTAAGTTTGTTGTAGGCACTAACCCTGGTTCAGATGTTGAAATGGGTCTTTACAATGCTCAAAACCTTACAGCAAATGCTGAAGCTGCTTTAACTCAACAAGAAGAGTTAGAAGCTGCTACTTTATGGGCTGACTTTGGTTTAACTGAAGCGGATGCTCCAGTATATGATACTGATGCTGAAGATGTATTCACTCCTCGTGTAGATGTTAGTGTTGAAACTAACCCGTTCAATGCACCAGTTGCTGACCATGTATTAAAGAACGCGCTTTACAATGAAATGTTTTATGTTGTTACAAACGAGCGTACAGCAGATTCTGATACAAAAATCATGAACTTCAACTACGTTGTTGATACGCATTACACGTTAGACTTTTCAGACGCTAGCTTACTAGATCACTGTGCTCAAGAGAAGAAAACTCATGAAATCGGTGTTAACGGTGCGGTTCTTAAAGTTCCTTACGTAACAAGTGCTTCAGGTAACTTTGTACGTATTACTAACGAACATGACGAGTCTGCTGAAGTAACATTCGACATTTTCGGTGAGTCTGTTAACGGTACTGTTGAAAATCGTAAAATGACAGCTCTATCATTAGGTACTGTTCCTGCACAATCTTCAGTAGTGTACTTTGTACCTAAACTAGTTGAAGAAGCTGAAGCTGCTGGTTACTTAGGTCAAGACGGCGGTTACGCTGAAGGTGACTTAGGTGCTAACTTCAAGTCAAGTTCAACTCGTCACACAGTAACTTTCACTGTAACTGCACCACGTGATTCAGTTCACGGTGTTGCTGTACAGAAAGTTATCGGCTCTCCAGCTGACCGTGTAATGCCTGTACTTGACCAAAACGATTGGTCACAGTAATTTAGCAACGTAGTTAATTTTTACTACATGCTTTTTTACAATTATTAAGTGTTATTAAGCGTTTATATTACGTTTACTAATTGCTAAATAATGACTAAACAGTACAATAAAGCCCCCGCAATGCGAGGGCTTTTTTTTTGTATGTTGTATATTTTATTTTTGTATATTTATTTGTATATTCAATAGGGTTTTAATAAAGAGGAAATCACGTGAAAAAACTAATGATAATCGCGTTAGCGGTATTACTCAGTGCTTGTCAAACAACGTCTAACGATAATGAAATTAATGAGTTGAAAGCGCAAATTAAAGAGCTTAAACATATTCAAGCGCTTGTAGCTCAAAAGGTAGGTTTAGGTGAGCTAGTGCGCCCAGACGAAATATCAATTGCTGATGGACAACGCGTTGGCGACGATAGCGCGAGTATTGTGCTACTTGAATTTACCGATTTACATTGCCCATTCTGTGCACGTTACCATAAAAATATTTGGCCACAACTTAAGGCTGATTATGTTGATACTGGTAAAGTGCAGTTTGTAGGTAAAGAATTACCTTTGGCGAATATTCACCCTCGTGCCGCTTATGCTGCGGTTACCTTACGTTGTGCTGCTGCACAAGGCGCTTACACTGACGCTAAAAACTTTTTATTTGAAAAAGGCGCACAATTTAGCAGTAGTGATTTAGAAACCATTGTTAGCGATAATAACCTTGATAAAGACGTTTTTGATGCTTGTCTCAAAGATGTAAGCGTGCATAATAAAATTACTAGTTCACTACATGAAGCGAAAAAATTAGGCTTTGCTTCTACACCGACTTTTGTTATTGGCAAACGTCAAGGGAATGTTATTACTGATTATGAAATTGTAAATGGCACAGGCTCTGTAGAGAGCTTTACCGCTATATTTGATAAGTTATTGGCTAAGTAGTTTATTGACTTTTTTGTAGCTACCACGTTAACTAATGAGCTAAATAGTTAACGTGTTAGCTACAAGTATAGATAAATAAAGTATTATTTAAGCGACAAAATTAGTACATAATCAACACGGTAAAACAGAAATAAAAGAGATGTCACGATAAGGTTACTATGAAATATAATATGCGTAAAATATCAGGGTTTACTTTAGTTGAGCTCCTCATTGTTATGGTTATTTTAGGGTTACTATCAGCGATAGTAGCACCGCGAATGTTTAGCAAAGTTTCATCAGCTAAAGTAGGAACAGCAAAAGCACAAATGCAAGTACTTGCAACAGCTCTAGACTCTTATCGCTTAGATATAGGCTATTATCCTGAGAATTTAAACCAATTACTTTCGTCTGAAGATGAGTCGTGGGATGGGCCTTATTTTCCACAAGCTATACCTCAAGATCCATGGAAAAACGACTACGAATATAGCCGCACTGCTAGTGAACAAAGCGGTGAAGGCTTTTCATTAAAAAGTTTAGGCCGAGATAAAAAAGTTGGTGGTGAAGGCGAAGACGCTGATGTGGAATTCTAATGTGGAATGTTAATGTTGAAAACTATGTTCGTCAGCATAGGTTAATTGATAACGGTCGTTTAGACGAAGCAAAAAACTATCAAAATAGCTCAGGTCATAACTTAGAGCAAATACTATCTCATTCGGGTTGGATTGACGAAGAGCAACTGTGTGATATTTATTGTGAATTATTAGGTTTAGTGCGCTGGTATGATGGCTTTAACTTAAGCACTGAACAACTCGTGTTATTAAGTGATGTTAATTTTGATTTTTTAGCACAGTATAAGATGACCGCGGTGAATTTAGACGATAATACGCTAACAATTGCTATTTGCTCACCACACCATAAAGAAGCCTTTGATTACAGCCGTTTTTTGACTTACGACGTGGTTTTTGTTTGTGTTACTGAAAAAGACTTTGAGCTATTTCAAGAACAATATAAGGCTATGTTGCCTAATGCTCAGCAAGTAGATATTAGTGGTGATAATGTTGAAATGCTAAAAGAATTAGCTTTAGGGGCGCCGACTGTAAATTTAGTAAATAACCTCATTAATAAAGGGGTTAAGTTAGGAGCATCAGATCTACATATTGAACCGATTAATGGTCGCTACCGTGCTAGGTATCGTATCGACGGTATCCTAAAAGAAGCTGACCCTATCCCTCATAGTTTACAGCTCGCGGTTATTTCACGTATTAAAATTTTATCGAATATGGATATTGCTGAAAAAAGGCGCCCACAAGACGGTAAAATTGAGATGCGTGCAGGGAGCACTGATCTTGATATTCGTTGTTCTAGTTTGCCATTAGGGCAAGGTGAAAGTGTAGTAATGCGTTTCTTAATACGAAATGCAGTGAAATTTGATCTTCAAAAACTCGGTTATGCTGAAGATTTAATTAATAAAGTGAATGATGATTTAAAGCGTACTTCGGGGGTTATTTTAATGACAGGCCCTACAGGGTCAGGTAAAACCACCTCACTTTATTCATTTTTAAATCAAATTAATACCCTTGATATTAAAATAATTACCTTAGAAGACCCCATTGAATATCAGCTACCAGGTATTAACCAAGTACAAGTTAACCCTGATATTGGTTTTGATTTTTCTGCTGGTTTGAGAAGTATTGTACGACAAGATCCCGATGTGATTATGGTCGGTGAAATCAGGGATAATGAAACAGCCAAAATAGCGCTGCAATCTGCTTTAACCGGGCATTTAGTGTTTAGTACTGTGCATACCAATGATGCTCCGTCAGCGTATACACGTTTAATGGAGTTAGGTATTGAAGAGTACCTATTAAATGCAGGTTTAGTGTCAATTATGGCACAACGTTTAGCTAGAACTTTATGTCATCATTGTAAAAAACCAAGTGAAGAGTCATCGGTTTTGATTGATAAATATGATTTGACCGATTTAGCCAAGCGTTATGATATAGATGACTTTACTTTATATACCGCTGTGGGTTGTACTCATTGTGAACAGTCTGGTTACTTAGGACGGGTAGCTTTTTTAGAGTATTTACCTTGCGATATTCAAGTAAAGCGCTTACCTAAAGATGAAAAACTATTAGATAATTTGCATTTGTTAATGAAAGAGAACAACTTGCGCTCGTTAAAAGAAGATGGGTTTTTAAAAGCACTACAAGGTGTTACTTCAATAGATGAAGTGCTTAGGGTGGCTGGGTGAGTCAGTTATTTCGTTATAAGGCTTATGATCGCGCAGGCAAGTATGAAACTGGAGAGCTGAGCGCTCAAACTAAAGCTGAAGCAGAGAAAATGCTTGCTAAACGTAATTTATTAGTAACATCGATTAGTGTTGTTAAATTAACGTCGGTATCAACTAAAATATCATTAGCGGATATTGAACAATCTACTGAACAGCTTGCTATTTTATTAAACAATGGCTTGAAAATAGATAAAGCGCTAGACGTTTTATCTCGAACCAATACCAAAAGCGGTATTGGTCGCGTATGGACAAGCATTCTTGAGGAATTGAAAAAGGGTAAGTCGCTAAGTGAGTCAATTGAAACGCGAGTCGATATTTTTTCATCACTATATTGTGAAATGGTAAAAATAGGGGAAAGTACCGGTAATTTACCTAAGGTTTTTACCCGTTTAAGTGAAAATTTACGCTTTCAAATAGGCTTAAGAAGTAAGGTTTTACAAGCGATAAGTTACCCGTTTTTTATTCTATTGGTATGCGTTAGTGCTATTTGGGCTATTTTCAATTTTGTTGTTCCGAGTATGTCAACTATGTTTGAGTCTATGGAAGAGGTTCCTTCGTATACTCAATTTTTACTGGATGTTAGTCAAAACGTACAGCAATATCAAATTCATGCCGTAGTCGTTGTTGCCGCATTGATTTTTTTTGGTATTTATTTTTTTAATCAACCTAAAACTCGTAATCAATTTATTAGCTTTATGGTGAAGTTGCCTTTAATTAAAGGTATAACCAATAAGTCTGACAGAATACGTTTTGCTACCGCTCTACAACTAACCTTAGAAAGCGGCGTTAATTTATCTACGGCACTAAAGCTTGCAGGTGAAACGGTTATTGATGTATCGCTTAAACAAAAGTTATTGGCAATTGCAGGCCAAGTTTCTTCTGGTAGTCAATTAAGTGATAGCTTGCAAAGTATACGTTTATTTGACGATGTAGCGCTTTCGTTAGTGGCCGTAGGTGAAGAAAGTGGCACATTAGCTAATTCTTTTCGTGAAATAGCGTCAAGGTCAAGACAAAACTTTGAGACTTGGTTAATGAAATTTACTGCGTTGCTGGAGCCGTTATTAATTTTAATTATGGGCGGTGTTGTTGGCTCAGTTGTTATTATTATGCTGCTAAGTATTGTGTCAATTAATGATGTATCTTTCTAAAAAACAACCGCTACATAAAGCTAATAAAGGCTTTACTTTGATTGAGTTGTTGATTGTCTTAGTACTTATCGGCTTAAGCTCATCTATTGTTATGCCAGCAATGTGGCAACAACTAGAGCAAACTCAATATCGTGCTGAAATAGCTAAGCTAAAATCATTATCAAGTTATTGTCGTCATTATGCTTACTTTAAAGGAGCAACTTTAGAAGTTACCGTAGAGAATAATTTGTTTACGGTAAGCGACCTCAGCAGTGGTGATACATTAAGACAGCTTGAATTTAACAACTTGATTTTTGAAAAGCAGACGTTCGCTTTTGATAGTAAGGCTACGTTTGATAATAACGTATTAAGTATTACTAAAAAGAATGGAGGTCAAGTTATTGAACTATCCATATAAACAACGAGGTATGACCCTTGTTGAAGTACTTATTGCTGGCATTATTCTTTTTATTGCCATAAGCGCTATTAGTATGGTTGCTCGTACAAAAATATTAAATGAACAACGGTTAGCAAGAGCTGTAGAGCATGCTTACCTAACTGAGTTTTCTCATGGTCGTATCAAATATTACTTAACTCATACTGATATTCGTGAAGGAAACATTCGTATTGCTAATACGCAATATCAATGGCGTGCCTTAGCAAAAAACGCTAGCCCACCCATGATAGGTTTAGATAATGGAGAAGGTATGGCAGGAGCTTCATTGCATTTACTTACTTTATATAACGTTATTGTTAGTCATGTAGGTACCAATAAGAAAGTGTACGGCTACACAGAGTTAGTTTGGACTATGCCATGATCAAATGTAAAGGTTATACGCTGATTGAAGTGCTAGTCTCTATGGTGATCTTTAGCATATTAATTACGTTGGCTGTATCATCGTATCGTTATTTTTTTTCAGCCACAGCGAGTAAAAATAGCCAAGCTCATGCGTTGTCGTTGTTAAGTCAACGTAAAATTATTAATACGAGTATTAAAGCGCTTGAGCCTTATTATTATGTTGATTATGATAATAAGTCGAGGTTATTTTTTCTCGGAGAAAAAGAACGCTTATCATTTGTTTCGTATAACCCGAGTTACCTTAATGAGCCTTTAACTATCTCAACACTCTTTTTAGCAGAGTCAGGTAATGAATTGTATTATTGTGAGCAAGCGTTAGGTACTATTTCGTTGATGAATTATCGATTTAGAGAGCGTGACTGCTTAGAGAAAAAATTGTACTTAAAGGGAGAGAATATTAGGTTTTCGTATTTTAGTTGGAAAAATGCGCTAGAGCTTGATAGTTACTTTTCAGAGTACCTTAATGTTAATGTAAAACCCAAACCGCAATGGCGTTCTCAATATGATAGCGCTGAAACACTAGCTTTACCCTTGTATATCAAAATATCTACTAGTAATGCTCTAGGTTTATTACCTAATGAGTTTATGTTTGAGGTACCACAAGAATTACCAATAGCTAAACGAGATAAACATGGCTTTGCAGGTTAAGCAGAAAAAGCAGCAAGGTGCTGCTCTTTTAATTGTTATTATGATCACCGCGATAATGTCAGTTATTATGACGTTGATGCTTCATCAGAGTCGCTTAGATATGAAATTATCGGCTTTGGTTAAGCACAGGGCGCTTGCTGAGGTAGCTTTGCACAGCAGTCAATCAACCTTTATTTATAAAATGATGTCCACACCTTTACATTTAGTTGGCCCTAATTATGTGCTTAATGGTGTTGATTTTGAAACCTTAGTTCCTGACTTTAAAGGGGCGGTAGCAAGTTATGAAAATGTGAACTTATCCGTGCAAGATTTGAGTGGTTTAGTTTCGTTATTCCCTTTTGATGAGAAGTCATTTAATCGATTACTTATTGAAAACGGTTATAATAGCGAGCAATTGCTGGTTTTTCACGATAGATTGCAAGACTGGCAAGATGCAGACTCGTTAACGCGTATAGAAGGAAAAGAGCAGGGGGATTATCAAGAGTATCCCTTTTTTCCATCGAATAGACAGTTACAAACTGTACAAGAGCTCGCATATATTATTGAGCCTGATGTTTATCGTGCAATATCTCCTTGGTTGATACTTTATGGGCATGGGCATATCAATGGACAATATGCCCCCAAGCCTTTATACTCCGCCGCTGGAATTAATACAAAAAATAGTGAAGAGTATAACTCGTTCTCAACTGGAGAAGGAGGATATAGCTACCCCACAGGCGGGTATCTCGTTACATTATCATTCGAAGATAAGGGCGTGTCTTTACATAAACAATTTCTCTTAATGAGGGGGGCTGATACTTTCCAGCCTTTTTTCGTCGCTAATGAAAAAATATTTTAGTCGCCTTTTAAGTATCAATAGTATTTTTAGTATTGATTACACTTTTAATGCTAAAGAAGGTTTAAGCTCCTTAACGAATAAAGAAAAAAAGCGTAGCTTTGCTACTGTTTGTTTGCTTGAACGTGATGTTTATTGGCGAGCAGAGCGTCAATACTCTAATGTTACGCTGTTTGATTTACCTAAAATAATTAAAGCAGAGTTGAGAAGCATTGCTCCTTTTTCTGGACATGTTTTTTGGCGAGTTAAACAATTAAGTACATCACAAATAACCGTTGTTTATTTTGCATTACCTACCGAATATATCGATAAAATTAGGACACGATGCCAATTTATTTATCCTTTAGGGGAAGACTTTCAAGAAGAATCTCAAACAGAGCAACAGGTTAATTTACATGAAAATATTACCGACACGGTAACACCAGTAAAAAGTGAAATAGAGAGAATATCACAAAAAAATATAGTTAATTTAGTCGGTTTTTATCTGCCGAAACTAAAAAATGAGACGTTGAGTATGCAGCGCCTCTCATTTAAAAAGTTAGCCACTTTATGTGCCTTTGGCGTTGCTGCTTTTACTGTTATATCGTCAGCTTACCTTCACTTTAGTTTAGGGTATTATAAAAGTGAGGTTGCAGGTAACGCTGTTACTGTTGAAAATGCATTAAAAACTCAGCGAGAGTTAAGAGCTAAAGCTCAGTCCAAGTTAGACTTTGACACTTTCGGGCAAGAAAATCCTAATGTGCTAGCAATATTAAGTAGCTTAAGTTTTAATGAAGAAAAATACTTCATTCAGCGTATTCACCTTCACCCTAAAGGGGTGAAAATAACAGGGACCGCTGAAACATCTGCAACTAATTTACTCACTCTTTTACTAAATCACCCTGCGGTGAGCGAAGCTAAATTTGCTCGCGCGTTAGCTAAAAATAGAGCCGGCGAAGAAGTTTTTGTTATAGAGGTGGTTTTTCATGAGTAAATTTACATTCAATATTAAATCTGTTGGGCTCATCGCTATTGGTGTTATATTGCTTGCTGAGTATCTTATTATCCCTTGGTTTGAGTGGGTTGATAATACTCAGTTGTCTATAATTTCACAGCAAAATACATTAATTAAGCAAGAGAAATTAATTGAGAGAGCTCAATTATTAGAAACACAGCGTGATGAGTTGGCGACTAAGTTTACCGACACGCTTGCTAACTTAGCTATTGTTGCTAAAGGAGAAGACTCTGCGATTGTTTGGCTTAAGGAAGTGGAAACACACTTGGCTAAGTACGACGTTGAAGTGAATCAAAAATCACCGTTACGAGAAATTCAAATAAATGATAGCTTTGCCGTTTTTGCAGGTAGAGTGAATATAAAAGGAAATTATAGTGAAATTTTGAATATTATTGGAAATTTTGAAAACTATTCCGTGGGAAACAGGGTTAGGCAATTACGATTAAATAGCAATAAAGCAACTCCCCATAGAGTAATTGCTGATATTGAATTTATAAAGGTGTTTAAACGATCATGAGAAATGTAGCAATTGCTGTATTGGTTTTTTTCGGGTTGATTTGGCTATTCTTTAGTTATATTTATGTACCTAATAACACAGATGCATCGCTAGAAAAAAATGATGTAATTGCTGTTAAGGAAGTAAAAAAACATGTTGTAGACGTGGCCGACATTAAAAACTTAGCACTATTACTTAATGTTGAATACTTAGAGGAAAAAGAGCAAGTTGAACAGGAGCAGTTACCTAGCACTTTTGATGTAATAATTGAGCTTGTTGTTATTTATACCTCAGAAAATAATCACAAACTACGCATAAGCACTGAAGCTAGAAATGAGAAAAAACAATTTGATATGATTGTAGGAGATAAACTCTATGATTATACCTTAAGTGCTATTAACCCTAATTCTGCAAAGCTGGATAATGGTATACAAGAGGTCACTTTAAGTATGTTTAAGACCGCGACTATTTCAGTTACTGATTTACCGAAGGAAGTATCAGACTCACTATGAAAACCTTTGACCAAAATATAAAAAAGATAATCATCACTTTTGCTTTATTGTCTCTGGTGGCATGTACTACAACCAAAGATAATAAAGCTCCACTTGAAAAGAAAAACTTAAGAGATTCTGAAATACTGGTTAAACCCTCTATTTTACGGACTAATATTAGTGAAGAAGCGGAGCCTGAAAATGGTTTACCTGAAAGTGATGTTACTGGTACGTTTAGTGTAACGGAAGTTTCTGATTTAGGTGGGCTTAATGAGTCAATTGATAAAGCTAAAAAAGAGCTACAACTTGAAGGTGAACCAATTACTTTTGTTGCCGACCAGTTAACGATTAAAGAGTTTTCAAATAAAGTATTTAATGAGTTACTTAATATGAATTATGTTTTAGCGCCTGAGTTAGCGGCTTCTAAAACCAGTTTAACCTTAAATATTTCTAGCCCTATTTCACGTACTGCCTTTTATGCTTCAGTGAATGAGATATTAGTTCAAAACAGTATTAGCACCTACAGAAAAGACAATATTCTATACCTAGCGAAAGCGTCTAGTAGTAATAAGAAAAATAGTATTACTTTAGGTATTGGTGTTAATGAAGAGGATGTACCAGATATTAGCGGTCAAATTACGCATATAGTGCCTTATACTTACAGTGAAAGTCGTAATATAACTAGTATTATGAAAAAACTTTCTACAGCTAAAGTCACGATCAACTCAGCACAAAAGTTAATTATTTTAGAGGGTGAGCGAGAAGAAATTACTCGCGCCTTAAAACTTATTAATATGTTAGATGTGCCTCGTGCTTATGGTCGAAAAATACGTTTGTTTGAGTTTGCACATATGGCACCTGAAGATGCTATTGAGCAAATTACGGGTTTATTAAAGGAGGATGGTTTTTCTCTTAATAATCCTGCAGATATTTCGTTTGTTCCTATGACTCGAATTAACTCCTTTGTGGCTTATGCGGCAAGTGAAGCCGTGATTAATAGGATACATTATTGGGCTAAGAAACTGGATGTACCATTAGCTGGTGATCAAAAGCAATATTTTGTGTATAAACCTAAGTATGCTAAAGCGGAGGAAATGCAATCAGCGTTACAGACTTTACTCAATGACACTGCTAGTAATACGCCTGTGAAAAAACCAGGAGAAGCAATTAACAAAGCAGATACTAATAATGCAGGCGGAACAACAACCTTCAGTTTAGATAAGCAACAAAACGCATTGATTTTTAATGTTACTCCAATGAAGTACAAGCAGATATTATCGCTATTAGAAAAAATAGATGTACTGCCTGGACAAGTTATTCTGGATGTGACAATTTTAGAGGTGACGCTAAAAGATGATATGAAGTCAGGGATTAATTGGCTGTATGATAATTCACAAACTAAGCCTAATGTTTCTAAAATAGATTTTTTAAGCTCTGGCTCTATTGGGGCATTATTTACATCGGGTAATTGGCAAGCTGATTTAAATTGGAGTGAGGAGCAAGATGATGCAAGGGTTATCTCTCGACCTTACTTGATTGTTCGTGATGGCGAGTCGGCCTCTATTAGCTCTGGCGATCAAATTCCTATTATTACTCAAGTGGTAGAAGATGTTGGTAATAATGGTTCTGTTTCCAATTCTGTGCAATATCGTTCAACGGGTGTAAATGTATCATTGACGCCAACGATTAACTCAAATGGTGTTATTTCGTTAAGTGTTTCGATGTCAGTGAGTAGCAGCAAGGCGAGTGCTAATACGCAAGTTCAAACGCCAACGATTACTAATCGTGCGATTAATACAGAAATTATTGCTCGAAATGGACAAACTGTGGCGTTAGGTGGCTTAATTCAAGAGAATAAAAATGCGATAGATAATGGTGTTCCCGTAATAGGTAGTTTGCCTATTGTTGGTAAGCTGTTTTCAAGTACTACTGATACCTTTACACGAACAGAGTTAGTTATGTTAATAACCACTAAAATAGTTCGTGACTCTGTTCAAGTTGATGAGTTTAGTGAAGCGATGTCAGAACTTTATAGTGCGCCTATTGTTATTAAATAATAGCCGTTAGCTAACGACAGTTTTTTAATGAGCCAATATATGACTATATTGGCTCATTTTTATTTTATATACCATTAAAGTGCAGCGTTAACATTCACTAAGTTTCCTTGTAATATAGTTTTATCACAAACGAGAAGTTATAAAAAATTGCTCCCTTTTATACATTCAATTAAGCAGAACAAATTAATCCGAAATATTACAATTATTATTGGTGGTACTGCGGGAGCACAATTAATTACTTTATTTGCTTCTCCTATTATAACTAGGCTTTATTCTCCTGAAGCAATAGGGATATTAGGTAGCTTTATTGCATTGCTGAGTATTTTTTTGCCTCTAGCTGCACTTAGTTACCCCATGGCAATAGTCCTTCCTCAAAAAAATAAAGATGCAACAAAGTTAGCTAACCTATCGTTAGTGATTGTCACTTTGTTTAGTTTATTTATTTTGTTTTTGTTTCTTATGTTTAAAGATGAAGTAATAAGTCTTTTTCACTTAGAGATAAACAATGGCTTATTTATTGTTGTAAGCCTGCCTTGTGCGGTATTTATTAGCACGATATTAACTATTTTTAGTCAGTGGGTGATTAGGTATAAGCTATTTGCTTTGAGTGCAAAGGTGATGATATTACAGTCCTTGATTGCCAATAGCTTAAAGGTATTGTTTGGTGTGTTTTTGCCGTTAGGAAAGACTTTAATATTGCTGAGTATGCTTGCTGCGCTTATTCATTCATTACTTTTATTTTTTCAGATAAGGTTCAAAGCAAAAAAAAGGTACTGGCTCCGGATGAGCTGGCGTTATGATAAAAAAATGGCGAGTGAGTATAAGGATTTTCCGAGCTATAGAAGCCCTCAAGGGGTATTAGCGAATATAAATCAAAACGTACCGGTAATATTATTGCTTAGTTTGTTTGGTCCTGTTCCAGCAGGGTTATATACACTTTGCAAAAGCACTTTACTTATTCCAGTGACATTAATTGCGAAGTCTGTGAATGATGTGCTTTTCCCACAAATTAATGAAGCCTATATTAATGCTAAAGCAATTAGTCCTTTAATTATTAAAGCGACCTTAGGTTTAGCCATATTAGCGTTACCACCATTAATTTTATTTGTTTTTATTGGGCCCGAGATTTTTAGTTTTGTTTTTGGCTCTAACTGGTTTGAAGCGGGTATATTATCTCAATGGTTAGCATTGCGTTTTTATTTTGGTTTTATTAATCGCGGTTGTGTGGCTGCTATTCCTGTATTGCGATTAGAGCGCTTTTTATTAACTAATAGCATTATGAGTTTGCTCTTATCTGTTAGTGGTTTTTATTTAGGGGTGTATTGGTTTGATAATTACATTTACGCCATAGCAATGCATAGTTTAGTGAGTATTATTCCTCAATTACTGCTAATTACATATGTTATTACAAGCGCTAAAAAACATGATAAAAGCTTAATGTGTAATGATAGAGCCTAAGGAAAAGAATTGAAAAAAATAGTGTTGTTCGGCGCCTTTGATAGGTATAACTATGGTGACAATTTAATGCCCGTACTTTTTCAGTTATTTGTTGAAAAGTATGCAAAACATGTTCTAAGAGAATTTGAATTTGAATATGCTGCAATTAGTTCGTCGAATCTTGAAAAGTTCTGTTGTTATAAAACTAACAGTATTAACGAAATAATAGATACGTTGCCTGGTGGATCCGCTGTTGTTGTAATAGGCGGGGAAGTGTTATGTGGTAGAAATCAGTCATTGTTTTTGCATATGCAAGATAATTTTATTCACCATTTCAGTTTGAAAGTTTTTAAAAAGCTATTACCAAGACTGTTTAATTACTATGCTAAATCTCAATATTCCACCAAGTGGGAGTTTCCTTTTATTCCTGCAAATAAGTTTTTTACCAATGATGTTAAAGTTATTTTTAATACGGTTGGTGGTGATGTCAATAACTTAACTCCAACAGAGTTACTTGATGTTAAAGATCGAATTGTAGGCTCGGCGTATTTATCAGTAAGAGATAAGCGTACCTTCAATAATCTTCAAGTGTTAGGGAAAGAAGCTGTATTGGCGCCAGATTCAGCTTACATAATGTCTGCTCTTATTGATAAAGCGACTTTAGCAAAGCAAGTAAGACAGAAGTTATTTGTAACATTACCAGACGATTACTTTGTCTTTCAAGCAGCACCTAATAAGGTAGGTAGTTCAGTCAGTGATTGTGTGAACTATATTTTGGCGCTTAGCCAACAAAGTAACAAGAAAGTTGTACTATTGCCTATAGGTTATGCATCAGGGCATGATGATTTATATTTACTACAAAAGATACATAAAGCAATACCTGATAATACCGCCTTGTTTCATAATTTGACCCTTTGGGAAATTATGTTTGTGATTACAAACTCTGCAGCGTACTTTGGTACTAGTTTGCATGGGGCTATTACTGCGATGTCATTTGACATACCGCACTTTGGTATTAATAAAAATATAACTAAGTTAAATGCTTTCCTGGATGATTGGAGTGTTTCACCATTTAATCAGTGTTATTCAATTGAAAATATCGCGGGTTTACCTTCACTTATCACAGCAGAAAGCTTAGCCAATCTAAAGGCTAAAACAGCTTTGAATATTAATAAGGTTAAACATAATTACCAAGAGATTCTAAGCTGTATTGATAATAACTATCAAGCTGATAACTTAAGTTAATACATGATTTTATTTGCGTTTTTTATCACTCTTGATTTGGTATTTTAATGTTTAGTATTGTGTTCTAGTGAAGCTGTGTTTAGTAATAAGTATTTTGGAAAATGGTAAATGGAACATAAAAGACAATTTTTGATTTGTAAAAAGCAGTTGTCCTACCCTAGGTTTAAAAGTTTAGCGTTGAATGATAACCTTTTTCTCTATTACCATGATGACTTATCTATTTTGGTAAGCCATTGTAAGCAGAATATATTGATTGGTAGTGCCTTTAAGAGTGTATCTGGGACTATTCTCGATGATCTGAATAATATGACGGATAATAACTGTCATATGTTAACTGCCAATTGGAGTGGGCGCTGGATCATACTTGTGGGTAATAACCTTTATACTGATCCTGGAGGTATGTTGGGCTGTTATTATTCAGATCTGCTAGAGGGGGCGGTTATTTCATCAAGCTTAGCGCTACTGAACGAGCAATTCCTGTTTGAAGAAGAAAAAGACTTTAAAAATATTGAGTACGGTAATGCTATGAATTGGTTTCCGCCACCTTTAACAAAGCTTAAAGGTGTCCGAAAACTACTGGTTGGACAGAGTCTCAATATCGACGAGTTAACGATTGATAATAGACCTTACCTTGAAAATAAGTTTGTGCATTTAGCTCCCGATGAACTTTATATTACGTTAGCTAAAAGGTTAGCGGAAATAATAAAAAATGTTAGCGCTGAGTATGGTGATGATGTTTACCTTCCCTTAACAGGAGGGTTCGATTCAAGAACTATTTTAGCGGCTTTACTGCATAATAAGGCTTCATTTTCAGCTTTTTTATTTGAGCATGATAATTTATCTCATGCTGATAAAAGCTTACCGCCTATATTAGCGACAAAATATGATTTTTCTCTTCAATTTATTAAAAGAGAGAATGCTTTTGATGATAATAAATATGCCGAGTATGTAGCAAACTCGTCAGGACAAGCTGCCGACGCAGGCGTATTATTTTATTCGTATGGGCAATATGAACCATTAGAGCAGAGCTCTAGTAGCCAGAAAAAAATTATATTAAGAGGGGGAGTTTGGGAGGTCGGTAGGAAAATTTATTCCACAGCGCTAATTAATGACTCTTTATCGTCAGAAGCCGATATTATGGAAAACTTAAAACAGTGCTTTCCTATTTTAAAAGAGTCTAAATTGCACGAACAGTCGATTAAACTTTGGATTAAACACACACAAGAAAATCGTTCAAACCTAAGCTTTAAAGATCGTTTTTATTTAGAACAGCGTGTTTCTGGCTGGTTGTCCGCACTTGAACAAGCAAGTGACTTAACAGGGTTTGATCGTATACACCCTGCTAACTGTCAGGACATTCTGGATCTGCTCTCATTAACCACTGAGCATCCTCAACCGAAAATTATGAGTTATTTACAACCAGATTTACTTGAGACTCCTTTTAATTGCAAGTCGTTAAATGAACTACCTAAAAGGTTTTATAATTATATTAGTCAAAAAATTAAGCGCTGGTGTTGATTGCTAGTTAACCATAGTCATTTTTTGATTTTGATACGCTAAGGTTAAACGATGTAGCACCTTTAATATCGCAATAGGTCTTGTATTAAGGTGCATTAAGCTGGCGCTATTTTTTTCTGAAAAATCGATGAAGATCATAGGCTAAGTAGTAGATATACCTAAAGCGCTCAAAATAAGGTAGTTTATATTGATCAATTTGGTTGGCAGCATCAACACTATTTGTATTTATGTCTAATGATTCGCATGTTGTAACAAGTGAACCTAAGCTTTTTGAGTTCTCATGCCAAGATAAATTATTAACAGCATAAGCTCTAACTTGCTCTTTTAGTTGTACGAAATCTATATCGTTTACATAACTAGACATCTTTTTTGCTAAATCTTTATACGACGCAATAGATTGAGGCCAGTAATAACCATCAGCTCTAGCGTATCTTTTCTCGACATTAACCGTTTGGCAGAAAGGGCTAGAAAACTCATTCATTGGAGCTTCATCTGTGACTATTGTTGGCAATCCTACAGACAGTGCTTCAGCAATAGTTAACCCAATCCCTTCGAGCCTAGATGGGTATACGTAAACATCACCTAAATGATACAAACCGGGGGCTGTAACAGTTTCACATACAACCGATAAAATGCTTTTTTGTTCAAGGCTTTTTATGTCATCTGCAAGTTTAGGTAAGCTTTCGATTAAATCGACTTGTGAATGGATTAACACACGAAAGTTAGTATGTGTTTTTGCTAACTCTGCGGCTGCTTGAATAAATATATCTGTGCCCTTTCTGAAAGGACTCATTCCTGCAGAGTGAAAGAAAGTTACCTGTTCATTGTTGTTTTCTTGAGGAATAAAGGTGTTGGTATCGGTTCCCCAGGGGATATATTTTGCTTGCGGGAAATGCTCAAATACCGAAAAGTGCCTCTTGGTATTACACCAAATTTGGTCGTAAACCCCAAACGCCTCTACGGTATTCTCTTTATAATAGTCGACATAAGCAACCACTTTAATGCCTAATTCTTTTGCCCATAGTACAGGTTGCCAGTAGTGCTGTTCGTTAAAAATAATTAACTCAATACTTTCTTTTTTTATCCAAGCATAAAACTCTTTTTTATTTATGTCTGTTGGCATTGGACTTTCTTGTCTTTTTGCACGCGTAACAAAACTTTCATTCCATTTTTCATTACTAGGTATGACAGGGCAGAAGTGTCGAGAAAAAATAAAAACGTCATGCTGCTGTTCAACAAGTACATCTCTAATTTGCTTACTAACGTAAGCGGCACCACGTTCAAACCAGGTGGTAACTATACCTATTTTCATAAAACCTCTTTAGCTTTCAAGCTTAATTAAAATAAGCTGAATATTTTTATATTTAATTTATTGGTGACGGCTCGGCTTGATAAATAACAAGTTAGTATAACGCATAGACCGCTTATTATAACAGCTCCCCATAAAGGGTAGTAGGGCACGATAATACAGCCTAAAACACTTGATAAAATGCTAGCAATGATTACATTATTTCTATGAGTTTTCTCTTCCCCTGTCATTATTAGTAAATATGAAACTGACCCTACCCAAACAGAAAAAAATTGAATTAATGCTAATACTCTTAGGACTGGGGCACTTTCTTTGTATTCACTACCGAACAAGGAAAGTACAAACTCAGGAAAAATTAATAAAATGCATATTAGAGGGGAGGTGGCTGCTAGCATGATTCGCTTGGATTGGGTTACGGCTTTTTGCAATCCTTCCATATCATTTTTTGCGTAGAGTGAGGCAAACTTTGGGGCAACTACTCTATTGACAGCAAACATAATAAAACTTGTTAGCGTAGCAACTTTGATACTAACTGCAAATAGCGCAACTTCAGTGTTACTTCCCCAAACACCTAGGAATAACTGGCCAATTACCGTATTGAATTGTTGAAATACTTGAAATATTAGTAAGGATGAACAGCTTGCGAGCAACACTTTTGAGTCAAAGTTTATCGTGAATATGAATTGACTTCGTCTTAGCCAGAAGACAGCACTGAATATTAACGCAATAGTAACGCTGATCAAATAGCACTCAGCGAGTGTGGTTATGTCCTTGGGTTCACGATAAAAATTGATCAGTAAAAAACTTAAGGGTTGTATAAGCCCTGCCATAATCATTGATACAGCAATATTCCCTTTTGCCTGAATAGCATGAGAAATAAGCGCTATAATTGCCAGGCTGGGTATTGTTAACAGAAAATAATATTGATACGTAAGTGGTTGCTTTGAAAAGGGTAATAATAGTGATAATAATGCTAAAATAGTAATAACTAAAAGGCTAAAAGATATACTCCATAATACTGATTTGTTGACTACAGCATTCAGTTTATTATTGTCTTTTTGGCTGTCGTAAATGGCAACATGTTTTAATACGGTGTTATTTAACCCTAAGCTACATACACTCACTACAAGCACAATTAGTGATGTTGCATAGAAGTATAAACCTGCTTGCTCAGTACCAAGGTTTCTTGTGATACTTGCTGCAACCACAAAGCTAATTAATGCAGATAATACTCTTAGTGCTAGAGCTACGGCACTCCCTTTTAATAAATTCATGGGCGTCTTTCTAATTAAACCTGTCGTATAATGCTTTGCAAGAATTGGGGACGTGAAGATTGAGTTGAGTATTAATACTTGAGCTTTTCAATTTTTTCTGCCAAGTTGAATTTAATTCACTGTTATTAACGTGAACACAACCCTGTATAATATCATTGTAATTAAAGTAACTGCCTCCTCGATTAGCAAAGTAGTTATCTTTATCAGGCGTATACAAAATAATTGGTCTACTTAGTATACTGAAATCCAAAATAATACTAGAGTAGTCAGATATTAATACATCTGCGATTAACAACTCTTCTTGAACATCACTTATCAGGCTTAATGCTACATTGCTAGGAAGCGCTATGCCTGATACTAATTCTCGCTCTTTAGGATGCAGCCTAAGTATGAGCATATCGCTCTCTTGAGCATTTTTAGAGAATGATGTAATCAAGTCGCGATATATTAATAAAGAGGTATCACCATGATCTCTAAAGGTTGGCGCATATACAAAAACTTTACTGTTATTTTTTTCGGAATAACAGGCTTTTAACTTGTTAATTAAGGCATCATTATTTTTATTCTGATACAAAAAATCATTCCTTGGTTGCCCTAAAGGGAGTACTTTAGCGCTCTGTATGTTCATACAAGAAACTAAAAATGGCTTGGTTGCTTCTGATGATGATATTACAAAGTCGTTAATGGTGTATGGGTTTGAATAGTTTAAAGAAAGCAGTGCTATATCATTGTTAGAGTCGTATCCCATTTTTTTTATTGGGATCCCATGCCAAAGGTTCACTACCGGGCAGCTTTTAACCGAAAAAACGGCTAAATCAAAGAGCGAGTGCGTAACAAAAATATACTTAGCTCTTGCGAGAATGATTAATAATAAACCAGAGTTTCGTTTAACCACTTTAGAATGCGGGGAGTCTTTAATTATATACTTAACGTCTTGATAACAAGTTTGATCAGAAGAAACCCAAACACAATGATGACCTTGTTTTAGGTAGTATAAAAATAAATATTTAGTGTTATCTGTAAAGCCATATTTAGAAGAAAAAATATAATACTTCTTTCTGTGAGGCACTTTAATAAGTAACCAAGTAATCATAGCCGATAGAATTTTGAGTAATTTAATCAGGTTGTTTCGCACAGTTTCTCCATGTGTGTTATTTACTTTGTATATTGAAAGCGATGGTAATTTATTTTAAAGATAAGCTTCGTACAATATTGATAACATCATGTAAAGATGACTCTATTTGATCTAAGTTTTCACTGTTGACATTAGATAATGCTTTTTTTATTTCGGTTGTCGATACATCTTCTGTGCGAGGAAGATATATTACTTCACAGAGATCACGTAAATCATCAAATTCGCCATGCCAATCATCCCCCATTGCGAAAATAGACGCGCCATATTTTATTATATCATCTCTTTTTTGTGCCCAATTATGCTCAGGAAACACCTTAGATACAAATTTACAACTTTCAAGTATTTCTGCTCGCTCTTCATAGGAAAAAAACGAGTTTTTGCCTTTTAATAAATTAAACTCATCAGATGATATACCTACAATAAGCTGGTCTCCCAGCGCACGGAGTCTTTTTAATAATCGAATATGGCCAACATGAAATAAATCGAATGTACCGTACGTTATAACTGTTTTCATTTTATTCCTAAGTCACCTTCGTTATTGTGAGTGATTAAACTGTTTAGTATTCGCTGGCAGGTTTGTCCATCACCATACGGATTATGAGCAATACTCATTTTTTGATAAATAGCCGGCTCATCCATTAACTCATTAATAGCTGATGTTATTGTTTCTATATTCGTACCTACTAATTTTACGGTGCCTGCCTCAACCGCTTCAGGTCTTTCTGTAGTGTCTCTCATCACTAATACTGGTTTACCTAAACTTGGCGCTTCTTCTTGAATACCACCGGAGTCGGTTAAAATGATATGAGCTCTGTCCATTAAATAAATGAAAGGCAGGTACTGTTGAGGATCTATTAGAAATATGTTGTTTATTCCTTTTAATATACGGTTAACAGGCTCTCTTACATTTGGGTTTAAGTGCATAGGGTAGAGAATTTGAGCTTCAGGGTATCGTTTGGCGGTAATGGCTAATGCTTCACATATACGTTCAAAGCCGCCGCCAAAGCTTTCTCGTCTATGACCTGTGACTAAAATGAGCTTTTTATCAACGTCGAGCATAGAAAATTGTGCATTTAACTGTGCATTTAATTGTTCATCTTGATTGATTTTATGCTGAACCATTAAAAGTGCATCAATAACGGTATTACCCGTTACGTACACGTTGCCAGATGGGTAACTTTCATTAAGCAAGTTTTGCTTCGAGGTTTCTGTTGGGGCAAAGTGAAGTTTAGCTAAAGCGCCGGTTAATTTACGATTGCCTTCTTCTGGCCAAGGAGAATATATATTGCCTGTGCGAAGGCCTGCTTCTACATGACCAATCGCTACTTGTTCATAATAAGCTGCTAAACTTGCGGCAAATGTTGTTGCGGTATCACCATGAACTAAAACGATGTCGGGTTTGAAATCTTGTAATACAGGTTTTAACTCTAGTAGTATTTTGGCTGTCACGTCATTTAATGTTTGCCCAGCTTTCATCAAGTTTAAGTCATAATCGGGCGTTATTTCAAATAACTCTAATACTTGGTCTAGCATTTCTCTGTGTTGCGCTGTTACGCATACTTTTGCTTCAAAGCGAGAGTCTTTCCTTAGTGCATGAACAAGAGGAGCCATTTTTATAGCTTCAGGACGAGTACCAAATACGGTTAAAACTTTCATTATTATATTCTCATTGAAATTTTTTTGAATCACACAAAATCACAAAATAATTGCTTAAATGGTTAATATGCTCAGTGAGGCTTAGAAGAAACAAAGCTATTTGTTATTATGTAAGTTTAATAACTATTTACTCTATTTACTTGGGAAATATGAGTATTAATATAAATCGAACGTAATTATACTTAACTCAGTTAATTATTGCAGTAATAAGTTGTGACTATTATATTTTAATGACGTATTTATTTTGCATCATAGAAGGTTAGCTTTGCGATAATAAAAATAGGTGTTAAAAATTATCAATTATGACGTAATCAACCTTGTATTTGACTTTATCAAGTTGATTTTGGTTGGATACATCAAAAGCGACACATTTAATTAATGCGAGGCATTTATCAATATAATTACGGTTTATTATCAGGTAATCAATAGAGGGTAAGTTCTCTAAATTAAAATGTTCATTTGTGACAAAGCCTAGGCTGTGATTGGATATTGCATTTAAGTACTTTAAATGTTCAGTTTGAAAGGAAGTTAACACAATATCAACATTATATTTATTAAGTAGCTCAAGTGATATTTCTATCGCTTCAAGCTCTTTGAATTCGATAAATAATGTAATGGCTTTATTTTGTGCTAAATCCAGTAGTTCAATGAGTGTTGAGCAATTAGCACAGTCGATATCATCATGGAGTAAAACTGCTTGTCCGTTTCGTAGTCTGACATCGACTTCCAGACGGGTAAAGCCGTCTTTAATCGCACTATAAAAGCCATTTAACTGATTGTTATTATATCCTCTATGTGAAATAAGTTTAGCAACAGAGCTGCTTTCTATGTATCTCTTAATTATAGGTTCTGTTTTATCACCTCCACAGCTACTTAATAGTAACAACAAAAAAACAGTGGTGTATTTTATTATTTTGTTATTCATATTTAATAGCTGCCCAAATCTACCTATTGTTATAATACTAACTTAAATAAACTCTCTTTAATTACCATAAACCAAGTGTTATTTTGATAGTAGATTGTCCCCAAATCCACAGAGCCTACTAGAAATATATCTCCATTTGGTTTGCTTAAATAGCGTTGCCCATTGTAGCTAAGCATTAGTTCACCATTGTCGGCGAGGTGTACGATGCCCACATGACGACCATATATATCATGTACAGGTTGAAAGTGTGTTCTTTGTAGAAGGTTGCCCTGCGGGTCTCGAGTCCACAATTGATTTGCTACTGAGTCAGAGCCATCTATATAGCTAATCCAGCCATTGTTAATACTATAATCCCGCCCTTTATCCAGAGAAAAAATGTTGGTAGCTCCCCAATAAAAGCTTGGTGTTATTGCAAAAAGCATATTGTTGCCATCATGCAATATAATTCTTCTAGCATTTAGGTTAGCTCCCGTTTCATGGTATAAAATAAGAGAGTTATCTATAAGAGGGCCTTCAGATGTACCAGAGCTTTCTGGCTGTAAGTTAATACGGGTTGTTACTCCTTCTTTTAGAAGTAGTAGGCTCCAATCATTTTCTCCGACTATTGAGCCATCATCAGAAATTTCGGCATCACTGATAGATACATTTATTTGCGTATTGGCTTGTGTAGATAATTGCCTCCTAAATAACTCTGTTGCCGTTTGAAATAAAACAAAATCACCCGTTCCTCTGACTTTACTTATAGCCCCTAAGTTTAGTAACTCATCATGATTCCAGTCATACGTTGAGCCTGTTGATGCCGAAAATATTGCGCCTGTAGGGGTTAATAAGCTTTTGTCAGCGTAAATTTTGTGTGCATTATTAAATGCAATTACGGTGATATCATCATTCGAAGTGTTGGCTATTTGCAGTTGTTTATTTTCCGAAGGTACATCGTTGTAAAGTAATGCTCGCTCGCCATCAAAATCTATAATTTCATCTGAAAATGTTTTTATATGATTAAGAGTAACATCGCCATTATTCACATAAACGGTGATGTTTTTAGTCGCTATTTGACCAGCATTGTTATCGCCTTCAATCGTCAATATAACTTCTTCGCCAATAAAGTCAGATAAGTCAATTGTTTGGTTGAGTTGGTTGGTTGCTGAGGCAACGGTGGTATCTTGATTCTTTACAGATATTAAGCACGATCCCGTGGCTTCATCACTACATGCAATATCTAAAGGAAGGTAAGGGTTGGCAAACGCATAACTAGAAGGTTCGGAGATGATAATTTCTGGTAAGTTATCTACTGTTACTTGTTTTTGAATGGTTACCGTTCTTGCTAAATAATCTCGTGCGGTAATATCTAATATGTAGTCGCCATCAGCTAATCCGGTAAATGAAAAGTAACCTGAAATCCTTTGAACATTACTATTCATGCTACCACCTTGACTTGTTAGCTTACCACTACGCCCTTCAGTTTCAATAGTTACCTGGTTAAGCCCGTCCATAGCAACAACATCCACGGAAATATAAGCATCATCATGTACTGAAGCTCCATCTACAGGAGACGTAACGCCAATAATTTTCAGGCGTACAATGTTTATTGTAATTGCGCTGGTCAGTTTAACCCCAGCAGAATTCTCAACAGTCAGTGTGTATGTTGTAGGAGTATTGGGCTTTACTGTTCTTGAGTCGCCGGAGTTAATGCTACCAACACCTACGTCTATACTACCTTGACCATTACTGAAAATGGCCGTTAGCTTAACTGATTCCCCTTCGGTGATTTCAGTCGTTGAGGCCGTAAAGCTAATTATTTCAGGCTTGGCAGCGGGTATAGGTTTATCGTCACCACCACAGGCTGTTAAAAGAAATGCAACGCTTATTGCAAAGCTAAAAAATAGTTTTTTATACATGATAATACTCATTGTTAACGAATCCTTGTTTGGTTTAATGAATGCTATCAATAATTAACTAGAAAAGAAAAGAAAAGAAAAAAATGGTTATAAAGTGTTAGTGGGGGGACTTGATTAAATCAGCGACAGTATTTTCATTGATGTTGTAAATACTGTCGCTGACTTTATCGTGGCTATAAAAGAGGCTTGTGAGTTATTTAAAGCTATGTTCGTGCTGTTTTTATACCAGGTTTGTTAAGCATTGCTCTAACTGTTCAGCCCAGTGATTGCTTGTTTTTATTTGGTATGATTCATTAGCATTAAGTAAACTAAAAGTAGGCCTAGTTGCCGGAGTAGGGTAACTGCTAGCAGGAATAGGTTTAATGGTTATCTTTTTAGTGAGTAGACCTTTGTTAAAGGCAGTATTTTGAATCGCTACGGCAAAATCATACCAAGAGGCAACACCATAGTCGCTCCAATGATAATGCTGGTTAATAACATCTCGTGAAGTAAGTGACCATAAAAACTGTGCTAAGCCTTTTGCATAGGTAGGGCAGCCTATTTGATCGCAAACAACACCTAACTCATCTCTTTCTTGCATTAATTTAATCATGGTTTTAACAAAGTTATTACCAAAAGAGGAATAAAGCCAAGAGGTTCTAATAATGGCACTGTTTTCAGGATGAAGCGTTAATATTTCCTGCTCTCCTGCTAATTTAGAAGCGCCATAAACACTGGTTGGGTTGGTTGTGTCATCAACCAAGTAGGCTTTATTGTTATTGCCGTCAAATACAAAATCAGTTGATACATGTAGCAATCTTACTTGGTGTTGTTTAGCTGATTTGGCTAAGTTAGTGACTGCATGTTGATTAAGGCTATAAGCGGATTTTTGATCTGACTCTGCTTTATCAACAGCGGTATACGCTGAAGCATTAATAATCACTTGGGGCTGAAAGTCGCTGATAGCTTTATTAATAGACTCGTACATTGTAATGTCTACATCGGCTCTACCTAAACAAAGGATCTCTATAGTATTTGGTTTCTCGGTAAGTAGTTCGTTAGCAAGTTGACCACTTTTACCGATAATTAGTACTTTCATAAAAATTAATTCCTAAAAAAGGCAGCGTAGTAGCTGCCTTAATAAATAGATGACAAGGTTTAATTACCTAAACGCTCTCTTTGGTAATTCCCGCTTTGTACGTTTTTACACCATTCTAAGTTAGCTAAATACCAAGCAACGGTTTTCTTTATACCTGATGAAAATGTTTCTTCAGGATTCCAGCCAAGCTCTTTGCTGATTTTATTGGCGTCAATGGCGTAACGCACATCATGCCCTGGTCGGTCGGTAACGTAGGTAATTAACTGATTAAAATCGCTAATACCTTCGGGTTTATTGGCTACTAATTCATTTAAGTGATTACAAATAGTATTTACCACTTCAATGTTTTGCTTTTCGTTAAAGCCGCCAATATTGTAGGTTTCACCAACTTTGCCAGATTCAACAACACAGAACAATGCTTTGGCATGATCTTCAACGTACAGCCAATCACGTACCTGTTTACCGTCGCCATATATAGGTAATGCTTTACCTTCAAGGGCATTTAAAATAACCAGAGGGATAAGTTTTTCAGGGAAATGATAAGGACCATAGTTGTTTGAGCAGTTAGTAATTACCACAGGTAAGTTAAAGGTTCTACACCAAGCTCTTACTAAGTGATCTGACGCTGCTTTCGATGCAGAGTAAGGAGAGCTTGGATCGTATGATGTTTCTTCGGTAAACAAGCCAGTTTCACCTAAATCACCATAAACCTCATCGGTTGATATATGATGAAACCTGAAATTTATTTTATACTCATCATTTAATGTTGAAAAGTAACTACGTGACGCTTCGAGTAAAGCGTAAGTACCGACTATATTCGTTTGGATAAATTCACCAGGGCCATCGATTGAACGATCAACATGGCTTTCGGCAGCTAAATGCATTATATAGTCTGGCTTAAACGACTCAAGCGTTTTAGTGACTAACGTTTGGTCGCAAATATCGCCTTGAACAAACTGATAACGCTCATTATTTTCAATAGGCTTTAATGACTCTAAGTTACCAGCGTAAGTCAGTTTATCAAAATTTAAAACATTACAGTCGGTTTCGTTAATTAAGTAGCGGATTAGCGCAGATCCTATAAAGCCAGCCCCACCAGTAACGAAGATTTTTTTACTCATAATATGTTTCTACTTTTAAATTCATTTACATCGTTGCTAAAGGTAATACTCAGCATCTTTAAATAGTTTACCTACTTCATCTTTAGCGGATAATAATGGCTTCTCATTTGCTGGAATAGGCCAATTTATAGCTAATGTAGGGTCATTCCATAAAAGGCTTTGTTCAAACTCAGGAGCATAATAATTAGTACACTTGTAAACAAACTCTGCTGATTCTGACGTAACATAAAAGCCATGAGCAAACCCAGCAGGTACCCACATTTGTCGTTTATTTTCTGCTGAAAGTAAGGTGCCAAATGATTGTCCAAAACTGGGGCTATTTTTACGCATATCTACTGCGACATCATAAACTTCACCAGAGATAACGCGTACTAACTTTCCTTGAGCTTGTTTAAGCTGGTAATGCATACCACGTAAAATGCCATGAGATGATTTACTGTGATTGTCTTGCACAAAGGCAACATCGGCAACATTTTCTTTAAACCAATCATCACGAAAAGTTTCTAGAAAAAAGCCTCTGTTATCCCCAAATACTTTAGGAGCAAGAATTTTTACATCGGGTATTGTTGTTTCAATAATGTTCACTAAAATATTTTCTCATCAAGTAAGTTTAAGAGGTATTCACCATAACCACTTTTGCGTAATGGTTGTGCTATTTCTTTGAGTTTCGTGGCTGATATCCAGCCATTCCTAAAAGCTATTTCTTCTGGGCAGTTTACTTTTAATCCTTGGCGCTTCTCTACTGTGGCAATAAATTGTGCTGCCGCTAATAAGTCATCATGAGTACCAGTATCTAACCAAGCAGTACCTCTACCCATTATTTCGACTTTTAATGTACCTGCCTGTAAATATTGATCAATAACGTCGGTTATTTCTAATTCACCTCGTGCAGAAGGTTTGACTTTTTTAGCAAACTCAACAACATTAGCATCAAAAAAGTATAAACCTGGTACAGCGTAATTTGATTTTGGCTCTACAGGTTTTTCTTCAATAGAAATAGCGGTACCAGCATCATTAAACTCAACTACGCCATAAGCTCTAGGGTTGGAAACATGATAACCAAAAACTGTACCGCCAGACTCTTGCGCACAAGCATTTTTTAATGATTTTGTTAAGTCGTGCCCATAAAACATATTATCACCAAGGACTAATGCAGCAGAGCTGCCAGCTAGAAAGTCTTCAGCAATAATAAAGGCTTGAGCTAGCCCGTCTGGATTGGGTTGAATAGCGTAAGATAGCTTGACGCCAAAAGCCTCACCATTTCCTAGTAGGTTTTCGTATCTATGAATTTCTTCGGGTGTTGATATGATTAATATCTCTTGAATACCCGCTTGCATTAGGGTTGCTAGTGGGTAATAAATCATTGGTTTATCGTAAACCGGCATAAGTTGTTTGCTAACAACTTTTGTAAGTGGGTAGAGGCGTGTACCACTACCTCCGGCTAAAATGATTCCCTTACGCATGGTTTACACCTTATTCATTAATAGTATTAGTTAAATAGAGAAAAGTACTGTTGTTTAACAATTTCCCATGTATATCGACGTTGTGCTATTTCAAGCATGCTTTGTGCATTATTAATGTCACTTGATACGTTGATATGATGAGTTAACTCTTCTGTATTTGAAAAGTACGAAGCAACATTTTCTGTGGATGCTCTATTATAGTTACAATCAAATGCGATGACGGTTTTATTAAAATGCATCATTTCTACGAGTGAGGGATTAGTACCACCAGCAGAGTGACCGTGTACGTAAAAAGAGCAGCTTTTTCGTATTTCAAATAATGCTGAAAGATCATATATAGGTGCAATTATATCTATATTTTTTATGTTTTGATACTTAGCCTTCATACGGCGACCAAAATCACTGTTATCCCAATTACCAATGAATTTTAATGGTTTATTTGTATGGCTAAAACTTTCTAAAATCATTTCAACATTATTTTCAGGTTCTATGCGGCAAAGTGCCAGAGCATAGTTTTCATCTGAAAGGGGAATATCAGCGGTCAGTGCATGGTCACCACCATAAGCAATAACTTCTGCACTTACGCCATACTCTTGCGTTACATAATCAGCAATTGCTTGGTTATCGGCAATTACCTTATCAGAAAACTTAACGGCTATTTTCTCAGAAAATTTCAGAAATCTCTTAGTTAAGCTGCCCCATTTACTTCTGCGCCACTCAAGACCATCAATATTAGTAACTATTTTAGTACTGGAAAAAGCTTTAATAAGGGGTAAACAGATAGCACCTGAGACACCCAACAATAAAATATTGTCTGCTCTTTTTATGATAGCGGCATGAATAAGGGAAATAATGTCATATGGAATACTTTGAACGCCATTTGCATTGAGTGGGATATAACGTAAATTGGCGTTTTTATAATGTTTGGGTTGTTCCTTGTAGCTCTTGCTTGAGCAATAGACTGTAATTTTTTTATCAGGTACTTCATTTGATGTTACGTCATCAAGTAGGTTTTCTACTAATGTTTCAAAACCGCCGTAACAAGCAGGAACACCAACGGTACCTAAAATTGAAAGTTTATTCATTATTACTATTTTCTCTTTTTTTTACGACTCTACAAGGTATACCTACTGCAATAGAAAAATCAGGAATCGATTTTGATACCACACTACCAGCCCCAATAACACAACCTTTTCCTATAGTTACGCCATCTAAGATAGTTACGTTTGCGCCAATCCATACATCCGATAGAATTACGATACCTTTTCTTGTTACACCTTGATTTCTTATCGGGATATTTGAGTTGGTGAATATGTGGTTCTCCGATAAAAATTTAACATCAGGACCAACAATAACATCATCACCAATGACTACTCCCCCTTGACCGTTGATGAAGTTGTTGTGACCTAAACCCGTGTTGTTACCTATTTTTATGCCTATACCTAAGTCAGAAATAACACCTGTGCAACGTATAAAACAATTGTCAGGTATATTAACATTATGGCCTAATTCAATGCCTTTGGTTCCAAGGCAATCTATAGTCACCGCCGAGCCAATGGTCAGTGTGCCATGAAGCTTTAACATAGCACTATGCTTAACAATTACACGACTCCCTTTAAACATACAATAAGGTTTACGGAGCCTTATAATTTGAAATAAGAATCCACGCATAAATGCCATTAAACGAGAAAATAATAGAGAGCAAAGAACTATTGAAGTGATTTTTTCATCTAGTCTATAGTTAGGATCACTTTTTATTTTTTGAATGATAAAGTTAGTAAAATGGATTATCAATTTTTCGCCTTACTTAATTCAAACATGTGACTGGCTTTATATTGCCATGACATATGTTCAGGAATAACTCTATGGGTATTATTGTTAGGGTTACTTAAAGCTCTCTTAAAAGAAGATAAGAACTCACTCCTATCAACAATAAATACATCGCTATTGTTATGATACTTTTGAATATCACCAATAAGCGTAGAAACAATTTTATTACCCGAAGCTAAGTATTCATAAAACTTAATAGGGTCGCCTCCATGCTGTTTATTTACTAAATAGGGTATTATACATATGGTAGCGTGCGTAATATAAGCAGGAAGTAAGTCGTAATGTACATCACCAACAAATATAACATTCGTTAAATCTGCTAGGTCTTTATCTGGCTCACCTTCAAGAATTTTTCCAAGAAAATAAAAATCAACATGTTGATTAGCAGTAGCAAGCTCTCTCACAAGGTTGACATCAAACATTGATTGCATTTTGCCAGCGTAGACAGCTATATCTTTATTACTTTTTTTACTGGCATTATATAATTCAGGGCAAGTATGTTTTGCTTGAAAACGCTGGTAATCTACACCGTTCGCCATAAACTCTACGTTTTCATTTTCTTTACAATTAAAATAAGTTAAGGAGTCTTTACCGTTGAAAAATATCTTATCGTAGCTATCTATTATTTGAAAGTATTCTGCTTTTAAATGTTCTCTTAATGGTGCATATGAGTCATGCTTACAAAAATTATCGACTCCATCAAATACTTTTGTCTCAGGAGATAAAAAATTTACAGTTTCTCTAGTTAAAGGAGATGACTCATAACTAGTAAATGAGTGACAGTCTAGAAAGTTTAATGCTTCTTTAAGTCGACTCGTATTACGAAAATAAAGTTCACTGATGAAAGCCTTGCCTTTGAATACTGGTTTTAAAATAGAGAAATCAATAATATCAATAATAAATAGCTTTTCTGTGACTTTTTGAATAGTAATGAAGTTATTTGAATAAATTACTTCACCTTGAGTTTTGTGTTTTTTTTTCTTTAATAATACTTCTAAGAATAAAGTAGGACGATTAACAATAATAACTTTATTTTTACTGTTATCAATTGTCTGACTATAGATGTGAGCATCTCGAGTCCTAAAGCCTTCAACAAGACTTAATTTATAATCATGGAATGGGAAAAAAACAATTGGCATTATTTAATCCTCCTTTTTTTTGTATAAAACATAGCCATCTTTTATAGCTTTGAAAAATAATTTTATATTAGTAAACTTACGAGAAAATAAGAACTGCAATGAAAAAAGAGTCGTGCATATAGATAGGTTTAATAAAAAAATACTCTTTGATTTATTTCGCTTTAAACCTAACCATGTATTATTTCTAACAGAATAGTAAAGTTGCATAGTAGATGCATGACTGTAGCGATTGCTTAATAACCTAGTACCTGTTTTTAAGTGGTAGCTTTTCTCTAAATCTTCAATAGAAACCGCATCAGAAAAAATAATATCAAAACCAAACATGGTGACTAATCTATAGGTGTATTCGTAATCATCAGCGTATAAATACAATTCTTTTTTAGGAAGTACTCCAGCATCGAGCGACTTTCTATTTAATAAAAGCCCGCCGTAGGGAGCAGCTGCTAAATCACCTTGGTATATGTGTTTACCTGTTTGGAATATCGAAAAAAAGTCACGGCCTAAGAATGAGTTAGCACCGCCTATAATCGCCTCGGGTTGTTCTAAGTCCTTTACTTGTTTTGCTCGCGCTCTGTCTGAACGGTGAAAAGAATACAGTTCATTATCCTTAATGTTTAAATCACTAATTATTTTATAGCAATTTTGCGGGACTAAATTATCGTCGTCTAACAGTAAGACATAATCAGAGGTGTTATACTTAGTAACATAATCTAATAACTCATAATAGCCACCTGCAGAGCCTAAATTAGTTTCTGAAAATAATATAATGACACGATCATTTTTATACCTTTCTTTAATTTCAGTTAAGTTAGCTAAAGTCAGCCCATTACAATATACATATATATCAGAAAAATTCTGGCTTAATAGCCTATCTACTACCTGATATAGAAATGTTTTTCTTTCACCATAAGTTAATGTGGCTACTGAAACATTCAACGCCATAAAATTAAACCTTTATTGAACTTGATTAAATACAGCATTTATAAGTCTAACAGTATAAATGAAGAGAATGTTTTAGTGCTATAAGTTGATATTATCCCTAAAAGACAAACAGAAAATACAATTAAGCTTCTTATCGTTCCCGAAAAATATTTATCTAAAATATAAGAGAACATTAATACTTGTAATGGGAAAGCTAAAAACATAAACCGATAAGAGTATTCGCTAAATGAGAACAGTGCGTATACAAATTGAACTGATAAGGTAATGAAAGCCATTCTGGTCAGTATATTATCATCTTTAGCCTTTTCATTAAATTTTAAAGCAAAAAAGTAAATAGATGATAAGAAAATTGACAGTAACATAAAGTATAACTTTACAGTAAGTGACATTAGTTCTTTTTCAATAATTAGGTAGCGAATTAATCGCCCTACAGAGTTAACTTCTCTTGATGTCCCTTGAAATACTCCCATAAACGATAAGGGACTTACGACTAGCCATAAGGCAAAAAATATAAGGCTACAAATGAAAATGAACTTATTCATTTTTTGACTTGAAAAAAACTTCGTAAACAAACTAATAAAAGCAATAATCATATATGATGCGTGTATCAGGGCAGGGGAAAAATTCAATATGGCTAAGCGATTATGGTTGATCACCGTTGCTACTAGAAGAATTAACCCTAAGGATAGTGCGACCCCACCGCGCAGTCCATTGGTTATAAGGTCAAACCCTGGTACAAAGGATAGGAAAAGTACAAGAGAAAGTAATTTATTATCAATTTTTAATGTTTTAGATGATAAATAAAGGAAAATAAGCTGACTAGAGCTCAAGAAAAAAATATAAATTTCAACATTCGAAATTTCGGTAAATATATTGGTTAAAAATGTAAATCCTGGCTCAAATGTGAACTTGGGTTCTATTCTATGGTAAACATTATTAAAGTATTCATAGTATGCTGTGGTATCTACACCTGAATATCTGCTTCTAAAGCCAATAAGAATAGAAGTAACATAAATAAAAAACCACGAAAAAGGCGCATTTAACCTTTTTAGTTTATTTGACCAGCCAAATCCACTTATAAGCAACGCAAGCACTAATAGAAGTATATAAAAAAGGGTCAAAAATAAATCCAATTAACTTGTTATTGATTAAATAGTGCCGAAATATTTTAGAGTTAAAATGGGTTGCCACTAGCAAATTTTTTAACGCATTATTATGTGTTATCGGTATGTGTCTTTTATTTTATATAATACCTAACTAACACGAACAAAACAGATAAAAAGCCACCTAGTAATGTACCAACAATAACTATTAAAGCACGTTTAGGTTTAGCCTTTATTTCAGGTACTTGTGCAGGATCTATTGTTTTAAGTACATACTCGTCTCTAACGTGTGCAAGCATCATGTTTTTTGTTTGTTCTTCAATGAGTTGATAGAAAACAGTTTTCATACTGGCTAACTTGATATTTGACAGTTGTTCGTTTAAATACTCTATAGAGGCTTCAGCTTCTTTTTGATCTTGTATTTTCATAAATTCGTTAATGTCAGCCACTAACCAAGATAACCACTGTTTAGCTAATTCAGGCGAATAAAACTCTATTGCGATAGTGACCATTGATGTTTTTTCATCTTGAGAAACAGTCAATAATTCTAAAAAAGCAGTGTACGCTTCCCAATCAGAAGGAACTTGTTCTTTAGGTGGCTTAACCTGTCTGATCCATTTATTATTACTCTCATCATATACTTCAGTATTTAATACCAACTTATTGGATGAAATATTCCATTTTTCTGCTGCAATTAATGGTACTCGTAGGTCATGTTTGATAATGAATTTTTCAAGGAATGAACGAGAGCGAATTATTTGCAAGGCAAGTGCGGTATTGTCTGCGCCACCGCCACTAAGATTAATACCAGCCATACTCGCTAGCCCACCAAATTGTCCTGCTAATGCTGATAAGCCACCAGCGCCACCATCGGATGAAACAGGAGATAATAACGTAGTGGCTCTATAAATATCGGGTTTTGAAAGTGCAAAAAATATTGATGCAACCGCAAATAAAAAGCTTACTATTATGATAGTTAATTTTTTTGCCCAAATAATGCGCCACAATATTTCCTCTTCATCATACTTTGAAAGAGGTTGAGATGTTTTTTTCATAGCTTGGGTATCTAATGTATTTGGCACGGTTCGGGTACTTTCATTATGAGGGTTGTATTGGTGGTATTTTGAGATTATCTCGAAAAATAATTCCATATTATACGAATAGATAGCAGATTATGTAAAGAGTTTAGTTATCAGCAGTACCTCAATATATATTGAGGTACTGCTGATAACACCTAAGCTTGTTTGCCTTTGTTTTTATTTAGAGATATTTTAAAGAATATAACCGTTTTGGAGCTACATTTATCAATAAAACCCTAAGGGGGAAATGTTTATAACTACTTGTTTTTTTTAAGTTGTCGCGATTATTTTTGGGTGGACTACCAAAGATAAGCCTATTGTTTTTTCATTATTTCTCGTTATGATGTGTTCATAATTTTTAAACCTTGATCGTGATGAGAAAAATGACCTCTAGAATAACTAAAGCAGTAATCCCTGTGGCAGGTTTAGGTACCCGGATGTTACCTGCAACTAAGGCTATTCCTAAAGAAATGCTGCCTATTGTTGATAAACCCTTGATTCAATACATTGTCGATGAGTGTGTCGCTTCGGGTATTAAAGAAATTGTCTTAGTCACTCATTCCTCAAAAAATGCTATTGAAAACCATTTTGATAAGTCGTTTGAGTTAGAAACAACTTTAGAAAAGCGTGTAAAGCGTCAATTACTGGATGAAATTCAGGCTATTTGTCCTAAAGATGTCACTATTATGCATATCAGACAGGGTGAAGCTAAAGGGTTGGGGCATGCAGTACTAAAAGCTTACCCTATTATTGGCGATAACCCTTTTGTGGTTGTACTTCCAGATGTGATTTTAGACGATGCTAGTAGTGATTTAAAGACTGAAAACCTGTCTGCCATGCTAGGTCGTTATCATGAAACAGGCGTAAGCCAAATTATGGTTGAGCCTGTTGCTATTGAAGATGTTAGTAATTATGGTGTTACTGATTGTGGTGGAACAATGCTGTTAGCTGGCGAGTCTAAAGCGATGACGGCGGTTATTGAAAAACCGAGTATTGATGAAGCTCCGTCAAATTTAGCGGTAGTGGGGCGTTATGTTTTATCTGAGAAAATCTGGGGGCTACTTGAGCAAACAAGACCTGGTGCGGGGGATGAAATTCAGTTAACTGATGCTATTGCTAGTTTAATGGCATTAGAGCCTGTTGATGCTTTTCATATGACTGGTAAGTCGCACGATTGTGGCTCTAAATTGGGTTATATGAAGGCCAATGTTGAGTATGCGCTGCGTCATGATGAACTAGGTGAAGACTTTAAAGCTTTTTTAAAGGCGTTAATTTGAATGAGCCTAACTAAACTAAGCTAAATCAAACTAAGTTAACTTAAGCAAAGCAAAGTTAATTAAACAAAAAACGAAACCTAATTGGTTTCGTTTTTTGTTTAATTATCGCTCTCAAGTTCGTTGTTAACACTAAGGTTTTTTGAATTGAAGGGCTTAAAGCTGAAAAGCTATTTAACCTGAACTCGGTTTGAAAAATATTTAATTTATTGAAATATCAGTAAAAAAACAATTTTATGAATCGCTAGTTTGATAGTTTTTCTTTTTTCATATGATAAGCAAGGCAAATTTCCCGAATAAGTTAGGGAAAATAGCTGCTAGAGAAATATTCGTTAAGCCGAGCTCAGGTTGTTTATTGTGCTTTTAAGGTGCTGCCATTTTCTTTAATGCTGTCATCAGACATTAAATAAGCATATACAGGCATAATATCGTCAGGTGTTGCTAATAGTTCTTTATCTTCAGCAGGAAAGGCGCTTGAGCGCATACTGGTTCTGGTTGCACCTGGGTTTATGGCATTAACACGCAAAGTGGTTCCTTCATACTCATCGGCAATCACTTGCATCATACCAACGGTTGCAAACTTAGATATTGCATAAGGCCCCCAATAAGCACGGCCTTGTGAACCAACTCCCGAAGATGTAAATACCATAGAGGCATTCTCAGCCAATAATAACGTAGGTATTAACGCTTGTGCTAATAAATACTGGGCAGTAACGTTAACTTGCATAACATCATTAAAGGTTTGCTCGTGTATTTGGTTAAACGGGGTTAACTCGCCTAAAACTGATGCATTTAATAACACACCGTCTAGTTTGCCAAATTGCGCTGCGATGGTGCTCGACATATCAATATAGTTTTGCTTTGTTGCACCTTTTAAATCTAAAGGGATAATTGCAGGCTCAGCTAAGTTAAGCGCAACAATTTCATCGTATACCGCTTCAAGTTTTTTGACGGTTTTACCAAGTAGGATAACAGTAGCACCTAGTTTTGCGTAAGTAATCGCTGCACTACGGCCAATACCAGCACCAGCGCCGGTAACTAAAATTACTTTGTTGTGTAAATCTGCGTCTTTTATTGAATAATCAAACATGTTGGGATCTTTTAGGTCGGGCGTTGAATCAGAGAAAAATATATACGGTTATTCTACGCGTTGGTATTTTCATTGACGAGTAAAAGTTAAATTTTTAAGAAAAAATATGCTAATTATCGACAATATTTAAGCACAATTGTAAAAACCACTAGCGAATTAATAAATCTTACGTTAAGTTTAACTGGTCTAACAAGTGAAATTACCTAAATAAAGTGATTGATGTGCGTTAAACTAACCTACAAGTTAACTTGTTCATATATTAGGGGTAATACCATTGGGTTTTTACGCTTTTAATGCTTTACTTAAACGGTTGCAGTTAACAAACATCAAATAAAAATTAATAAAACTAATAAAATTGGGCATGGGGAAACTACATGAAAAAGCTAGCACTTAGTATTGCTATTATTAGCGCACTTGGTTTGAGCGCCTGTAATAACGAAACAATTGAAGATGTAAAACAAGAGGTAATAGATAATGGCAGTGCAGTTACGCCATTAGCTCGTATTGTGTTTGATCCCGGTGCCGATGAGCCTAGATTATCTGTGCCGAACGATTTAATGTTCTCTGGTAGCGTCGATGGTACATTAAATATACCTGTGGCCGACTCAAGTGACTTTTCTGACCCTAGTGTTTCAATTAATGGTCTTGATGGTTGGTCAAATACACACCCGTTTAAACTCGCGATAGATTACCCAGAAGGTGTGTCTTTAAATGCTGAAAGTGTTTATAACCCAGAAGCTGTGCATATTTATGAAACCTTGATGGGAGGGGATGCAAGCGACGCTGACTGTCAGAGCTTAACACGCGGCTTAGCATGTAAGGTTGTGAATAAGTTAACATTTGGTGTTGACTATATTACTCAGTTATCAGATGGCCAAATCGCTATTGTTCCTCTCAAACCGCTGAGCGGAAAAACCAGTTACGTCATCGCGTTAACTAATCATATTAAAGATAATAATGGCAACTCGCTGGCGCCAGCTATTTCTTACGAACTGGTACGTCAAGATATTACAACCGCTCCATTAGCGACCGAAAGCCAATTATTATTACAAGGCTTAACGAACAGTTATGAAAATGCTGTTGTTGCTGCTGGCGCTGATAAAGATAGCTTAATCTATACTTTTGCTTTAACTACCCAATCGACTAATGATGTTCTATTTACCGCTAAAGCATTATTAGCTGCGCCATTAGCACAAGGCGGTTTACCGCCAGTAATTGCAGTGGCTGATACTGGTATTTCAGTAGCACAAGCCTTTGAATATTCAGGTATACAGCTGCCAGATAACTTAAAAGCTTTATATTCAACCGGTAATTTATATAAGGGCAGTGTTACATTACCTTATTATTTAGGGGTGCCTTCTATTGCTAACCCTACAGCACCAGTGAACTCACGATGGAAGAGTTTATGTGACTCAGGAGCTATGCTCGCAGGTCTTGCTGCAAGCAACCCAGAAGCTATTCCTGAAGGTCCACTGAGTGAGTCTGACGCTACATGTATGGCAGTGTCTCAAAGTGCGGGTTTACCTGCTCCAGGTTTACGTGATTTAAGTTCAGTGATGCCTGTTGATGTTGAACGTCACTTAACTAAATACAGCCCAGTACCAGCACCAAGCCCGGTAAGTGATATTCCATGGATACCTGATCCGTCAGTACTTGAAGTACAAATGACTACACCAGATATTTCTCCTACTACTGATGCAGTGCGCGCAAGCTTTGGCTTACCAGCATTAACCGAAAAACCAGAATCAGGTTGGCCAGTTATTATTTTACAACACGGTATCACTTCTAAAAAAGAAGATATGCTAGTACTTACCGGTATCTTATCTGCTTTTGGCTTTGCAACAGTAGCTATTGACCACCCGTTACATGGTAGTCGTGGTTTTGATTTAGATAATGTTACCGATGAAAATGGTATGAAGCATGATGAAATTAGTGCTTCAACGGTTTCTGCAACTCACTACATGAATTTAGCGAGCTTATTAACTAACCGCGATAACTTAAGACAGTCAACAATTGATATGCTTGGTCTTCGTTTAGGCTTAAATGTCGTGGTTGGTGCTGATATAGATGCATCTAAAGTGCAAGTGGTAGGTCATTCATTAGGCGCTATTGCCAGTGTTAATTTTACAGCTTTAGCTAATACGCCACTAAACCCAGCCCTTGATGGTTTATTTAAAGTATCGAGTGCTTCTTTAGCAATGCCTGGCGCCATGATTGCAAACTTCTTAATGGAATCTGGCGATTTTAGTCCATTAATTAAAGGCAATTTAACGTATAAAGCTTCACCTGCCTTTAAAGCTATGGTTGATGCCGCTTACCCAGAAGGTGCAACAGAAGCCGAGCTTAGAGCGGCATTTAAGGCTTTCTATAGTGCGCTAACTCCTGAACAGCAAGCTGGTTTAGATGCAACTTTTGCTCAGTTTGGTTTTGCGGCGCAAACGGTTGTCGACTCGGCTGACCCTGTGAATTATGCTGGTATTATGGCAATGACTAATACACCAACTCATTTAATTGAAGTGGTAGGTAATGGTGTCGATGTCGGTAATCCTACATGTACGGATATTGCGTTAACAGATAACTGTGCTGATCAAGTGATTCCAAATAGAGTGTCAGTATCACCACTTGGTGGTACTGAAGGGGTTATTGCTTTATTAGGTTTACCTAGTGTGAGTAGTACAACACAAGGCTCTGGTGCTGTTAGGTTTGTATATGGCCACCATAGCTCTATTTTAACACCTGCAGCAGTACCTGCGGCACCTGATGCTGTTAAAACAGCGCAAGCGACACAAGAAATGCAAACCCAAGTTGCTGCTTTCTTTGCAACAATGGGACAAGCAATTACGATTACTAATACTGAATTAGTTAAGTAATTTGATATGAGTTTATAGTCACTCACCGTTTGGTGAATACTGATTAACTCATGAATAGAAACCCTCGTATGAGGGTTTTTTTTATATGTCTGATAAAAATTTTAACCTCAAAAAACGACAAGCCTGTGCAATAAACTAAATTAGTGTAAAATCTTCGATAACTTTACGATTAACTCAATTAATTTTCAGGAGCTCTTTTGGAATTTTTATATGAATACGGACTTTTTTTAGCTAAAGCGGTAACCTTTGTTTTAGCTGTTGTCGCCATTATCATTGCCATTGCTGGTGCAGCAATGAAGCAACAACACAAAAAGGGTGAGCTTGATATCACCGATCTTTCTGAACAGTTTGAAGATACAGAGCAAGATATTATTCATGCGCTATTAACGAAAGAAGAACTTAAAGAAAAAGAGAAGCAAGATAAAAAAGCGGCCAAAGAAAAAGCCAAAGCCGATAAAAAATCAGCTAAATCAGGCGATGAAGTAAAACCGAGTAAAGCTCATGTGTTTGTTGTTGATTTTAACGGCAGCATTGATGCTAAAGAGGTAAGTTCACTACGCGAAGAGATCTCAGCTATTTTATCGGTAGCCACTAAACAAGATGAAGTGTTTTTACGCCTTGAAAGTGGTGGCGGTATGGTTCACGGTTATGGTTTAGCGTCATCTCAACTTGACCGTTTACGCCAGCAAGAAATCCCATTAACAGTTTCGGTTGATAAAGTAGCGGCAAGTGGCGGCTATATGATGGCTTGTGTCGCGAATAAAATAATTTCAGCGCCTTTTGCTATATTAGGCTCTATTGGGGTTATTGCACAGGTGCCAAATTTTAATAAGCTATTAAAAAAGCATGATGTGGAGTTTGAGCAATTTACCGCAGGTGAGTTTAAACGCACAGTTACCATGTTTGGTGAGAACACTGAAAAGGGTAAGCAAAAGTTCATTGAAGAGCTAGAAGAAACCCACGTATTATTTAAAGACTTTGTTAATGAACATCGCCCAAGCCTAGACATTCAAAAAGTGGCAACGGGTGAGCATTGGTTTGGTACAACCGCGTTAGCCTTAGGTTTAGTTGATGCGATTCAAACTAGTGACGATTACCTTCAAGCGAAAAGTAAAACCCATAAAGTGGTTGCTATAAAATATGAAGTAAAAAAAGGTCTAGCTGATAAATTCTCAAAAGCTGCGTCGTTATCTGCAGAAAGCTTTATTGGAAAACTGCTACAGCGTAATCGTATATTTCCTAGTTAACCTGAGCTCGACTTAACAAATGTTTCTCTAGCAGCTACTTTTCCTAACTTCTTCGTTAAATTTACTTGCAATAGGCTAGCTATTGACGCGAAATTTGCCTTGCTTATCATATGAAAAGAAGAAAAACTATCAAGCTAGAGACTCAGAAAAGTAATTTTTACTGATATTTCAATTTGTTAAATATCTCTTAAACCGAGTTCAGGTTAGTTAGTTTGAAGGTTTGGATAACTGCTTGAATAATTACTTAGATACAGGGTAGATATACTACTTTATCTATCTTATCTATTAAAGGATGCTTTAGCAGTATCATTACAAATAAAAAATTACAAATAAAAAGGGTTAAAGCATAATGCTTTAACCCTTTTTAATTTATAACCTTTAATAAGTTAAATATTACTGTGGTTTATCTAAGTGATTGAAATCAATGTTCTCTATATTTTGCCCAGCATTAGGATCTAAATACATCTCTTCATCGAACTGATTTTCACTTTTAGCGACAATAACACTGACCATGCTATCACCCGTAACGTTAACCGCGGTACGTGTCATATCAAGTAATCTATCAACACCAATAATTAATGCTATGCCTTCAACCGGTAAGCCAACTTGATCTAATACCATTGCCAGCATAATTAAACCGACACCAGGAACACCCGCTGTGCCAATTGAGGCTAAAGTGGCAGTTAATACAACCGTAATATAATCAGTTAAAGTTAAATCTTGGTTGAATACTTGTGCGATAAATACAGTAGCAACACCTTGCATAATCGCGGTGCCATCCATATTAATGGTTGCACCCAGCGGTACGGTAAATGAGCCGATAGAGTTTTTTACACCCAATTTTTTAGTGGCGGTTTCTAAAGTTACCGGAATGGTTGCATTAGAGCTTGCGGTTGAAAAAGCGAAAATGGCAGCATCACGCATTTTTTTAATGAAAATTAACGGGTTCAAACCAGTTAATAACTTCAAAATAATAGGGTAGGTAAGTAGAGCGTGCGCAATTAATACAAAAAATACAACGCCAAAATACCAAGCTAGATTTTCTATTGTTTCAAAGGATGTTGTGGTAAATAAGGTCGCTAATAGTGCAAACACACCATATGGAGCTATATTCATTAAAATAGTTACTAAGCGCATAATTACCACGCTTAAATCTTCAAATAAAGTGGCGACACGCTCACCCGACTTACCTGATAATGCAATAGCTACTCCAAAAAGTAAGGCAAAGATAATAACTTGCAGCATATTTCCTTCTGCAAATGAAGCAAAAGGATTGGTAGGGAACATTTGAATTAATACTTGTGCTAAAGAAGGCGCTTCTCGGCTCTCAAAACTACTGCTGGTTGGCATATTGACGCCTTCACCTGGGCCAACGAGTAATGCAACAAAAATAGCTAAGCTGATGGCAATAGCGGTCGTTGCTAAATAAAGCCCTATAGCTTTACCACCAATACGGCCAAGTTTAGTGGTATCTTTGAGTGAACAAACCCCACAGACTAACGAGACAAAAACTAATGGCACCACTAGCATACGTAAGCTGGCCATAAACACTTGACCTATTACTTCAAGCACACCATCAACTAAAAAGCCTTGTAATGATAATTGGAAGAAGTAGAGTTCAAAAGTTTTATCTTTACCAGCAGGCATTAACCACTGGAGAAATGTACCGAGTAAAATGCCGCTGATCATGCCAATCACTATACGGCCAGTTAAGCTCATTTTTTTATTTTCAGCAGGAGTATTTGAGTTTGTTGTCATAAGAATAAATGCTTACTTTTATTGTTGAACGTTATATAGCACTAAGGTTACCAATAATTGCGCTTATACAAAACCACTTTATCAATAAGCCTTATGATATAGGTAATAAAAAATACCAGGTGCTATCAACGCTTATGTTCATTATTGTGTACTTGATTTTTTTCTAAAAATTTATTTTCAACTAAATGCTTATCTTTTGGCTTACTCAATAGTTAAGTAATTACAGTCTTTAACTTTTTTTAATTTAGCAGTACCTTTTTGTTATTTATCAGTTAATATGGGGGAATAATACTAATAGAAATAAACAGAGGATGCATTTATGCAGCGACTTCGAAAGTTGAGTTTTAGCCTACTACTGATGTCTTTAATGACCTTGGTAGCTTGTGGCGGTGGTGATGGAGATCTTACTGGTGGTAATGATGGTGGTGGTACTACTTCCCCTGATCTCGAAACGATAACTATTGCAATAAGTAAATCAGACGGTGATCTTTCAGGTGATAATGATATCACGTTAACGGCGACCGTAATGCAAGGAACAGAAGCGGTTGCTAGTAAATTAGTTACCTTTGAGTTAAGTGATGAGACGTTAGCGGTACTTGAAAATGCAGCAGGCACTAAATCAACCGATAGTAGCGGTGTTGCAACTATGGTGGTTAAAGCGACTAACCTAACGGGTGGTATTAATGTAACGGTTTCAATTAATGATGAAGACGTTGCCCCGGTTGAAATTGCTTTTGATAGTGTTGGTGGCGGCGCTGGTGGCTCAGTTGGCGACCCAGTAGCTGACAATATCACTCTACTTGCAAGCTCAACACAACTTGCGTCAAGTGGTGCGCAAAAAATCACCTTAACGGCAATCGCAAAAGGTAGTAATAATAACTTACTCGAGGGCGTTAAAATTGCTTTTAGAGCTACATCAGGTGATTTAGGTTATGTATTAGATGAGAGCGGCCAGGTTGATAAATCTACTACAACTGATGCAGAAGGTAAAATAAGTCGAACTTTAACGACAGAAACAGATAGTAGTAATCGTACTATCTCTATTACCATTACAAGTGGTAATGTTACTGATACTCTTAAAGTAGATGTTGTTGGTACAACCGTGTCTTTAAACGGCTCATCGGCGTTAGCTATTAATGATATTAATAACTATAACGTTAAGGTACTCGACTCTGATGGCAATGGTATTGCTAATGCAGAAGTAAATCTCTCACTTGAGGATAGTACTGCAAATGTTGAATTACCTACTAGTGTTACTACGAATAGTGTTGGTCAAGCTACTATTCCAGTTAAAGGGGTTGCTGGAGGTAGCAATACTATTATTGCCAGCTCATTAGGGGCGATGACAACTAAAAAAGCAACTATTCAATCGGATTCATTTTTATTCTCAAGCTTTAGTAATGGTACAAGCAGCGTTAATCCAGCAGTAAGCGAAATTCCTGATGTGTTACTTTCTAATGATGTGTTACTTTCTAATAATATGGCTTCAATAACGTTAACTTGGAAGCAGCTTGATGCACAAAGTAATCTTGTGCCGGTACCAGATGGCACAGTAGTTAAATTTAGCACTACACGTGGTACATTAACGACAAGTTCAGCAACAACGGTTAATGGTAAAGTAACGGCTACCTTAACTTCACAAAATGCTGGTAAATCATTAGTAACTTTTATAGGTGAAAATGGCGCAATAGAGTTATCTAATCAGCTAGAGTTTGAGTTTGTTGCTCATGAAGAACATCGGTTAATTGCTCAAGCATTTCCAAAATCTATCGGCCCTAATGGACAATCCTCCACAGTATCAGTTGTAGTTCGCGATGAAGCAGGTAACTTAGTCAAAAATAAAACTATTGATTTTAGTTTAGACGATGTTACTGGTGGTGAAATTAATCCTGCTTTTGCTATTACAGATAGTAACGGTAATGCATCAACAGTATATACCTCTAATAGCAACTCAGATCATGATGCTATTTCTATTACAGCTACCGTAAGAGGTTCAAGTCCTGAGGTTTCTGATGAGGTGAAATTAACCGTTGCGGATCGAGAAGTATTTATTAAGTTAGGTACAGGCAATACTATTTTACAAGAAGACAACAATACCTATAACAAACAATACTCTGTATTTGTGACAGATATAGATTCAAACCCTGTTTCGAATGTAACACTTACGGTTTCTGCTATACCCAAAGAATACCATAAAGGTTATTGGGTTGTGGTTGAAGATAAAGGAGAGTTCTCTCATTATGCACCTGTTTATACTACAACCTGCGCAAATGAAGATATTAATGGAAATGGTATTTTAGATGATATTGCAGTGCCGGTACCAGAAGAAGATACAAATAACGATGGCCAATTAACACCAGGTAACATTGTTAATGCTCAAGGGACAGTAACAACTAATGGGCAAGGCTTTGCAACTATTGATATTCGATACGCTGAAGTTTTTGGTTATTGGGCGAATATTGATTTAATTGTTTCAACGGAAGTTAATGGCACAGAAAGTTTTTCTCGAGCATTATTTAACTTACCAGTGAATAGTGAAGATGTTACCAATGAAGATAACGCTCCAGCAGCATTTCTTTGGCCAAGCGGCCCGTTTGGTATGTCTGCTTTCTGTACAGACCCTAACTAAGTTTTTTAATTTGATTACTTAGTTATTATAAAGTTAAGAAAGGCTCCATTTGGAGCCTTTCTTGTTTTTAATGATTTATAGTTAGTCACTATTTATTAGAATCAAGTAGAAAAATTGATTAGTCCAATATGTATAACTCGTTAGCGGTAATTATTACTTCGACATCTCTTTAAGTAGAAACGCAGAAATTTCAGCGCCAACTTGTAAAGTTTTATCACGTCCTATTTCACCTTGCCCTGAGCTATCGGTGAATGGGGCTATTTCCATCATGTCTGCGCCCGTAATAGGGTACCTTGCCGCAAGAGCTTTAAGTATTTGCATTGTCTCTGTAGGCATTAATCCACCTGGTTCTGGTGTACCAGTGGCGCTGGCAAAGCTATCATCAATGGCGTCAATATCAAAACTTACGTAAAGCTCATCAATATTTTCATTGGCTAACTGCGCCAAAATCTTGTCAATGGTTTGGTTAACACCTTGTGCTTTGATTTCATCAGCCCAGTGTTGTCTTACGCCAAAAGTACCTTCCCAGTGGCTTTTCGGCTTGCCGCTTGAGCGAATGCCTACTTGTATTAAATGATGGCGCTCATGTAAATCATCTAATATGTGAGTACACCAAGAGCCAAAACATAAGTCGATACCTAAACGCTCAACGAGTAAGTCTGTATGAGCATCAAAGTGAATAATAGCGGCACGTTTTCCTTGTTTTTTCTTTGCTTGTAAATAGGCTTTAGTGAGTGGGTAACTTACGCTGTGATCACCACCAATACCAAAAATACCTTTGTCAGGAAATTCAGCATAAAAGTCATGTAATACATCTTCAGTAATGCTTAGCGGGCTAACGCAGTATTCGCTATTTTCATTGTGATATAGCGCTTTTCTACAGTTTGCTAGCGTGCTTTCGTTGAGGTATTTATCGCTTAATAAGTGCGGAATAACTCTTACATCACCTAAGTCAAAAGCCGTCAATTCTGGATATTGTGTTAATAAACTTGAACGTAAAAATAGTGGTCCCCAGTTAGCGCCACGTAAAATGCCGCCACCACAGTCTGAGGCAACACCTAAAATAACTGCTTTTGGAGCCTTAGGCAGTTCATGTAAATAGGCTTTCCATAAATCATCAATATTAGTGGTTTGACCGAAAATAGTTTGGTGTAGTTGCTCTTTACGCTCTTTAGCGGTATTAACCGTAAAAACGCCATTTCCCGGAGGGCATAGGCATTGTTCTAACTTGTGTTGAAAGTTTGAAGTAAGTGTACTCATTGGTTATCCCGATGGTTAAATTGTGTTGTTTTAATAAGTTATACCAACCAGACCAATTAATTGCTCATTTAGTGAGAGTTAAAAGGTTTAGAGGCAGGCATTGATTGAAGAGAATGGTTAATCCCTTGTCACAACCAATACCTCAGCATGTAGGCCTTTTAAACTCACCCTTTGGTAGTTCATCAGCAAGCGAGTAACAGCACAAAATGAATGAAATATAGCGTAACTATGTTTAACTCATCTCGTTTGTTCTAAGCTTGCTAATGTCGCTCTAAAGTTGGTCAATTAATTAATCCACTTGGTATTAATGAATTAAGTGACGACTGCATGTGAATTATTATATTTACTCTTTTTCACGATCAGCCCTTATGTTTTTCGGTAAAGTCTATTATGATTGCCGCTAAAAATAGGCTAAATCTGATTATTTGTCATTAGATAGTAAATAAAGCCTTATTATAGCTAAAATGAGCAAATGGGTGAATAGCGTCAGCTCATGATGAGCTTTATATAAAAAGAATTACTTGTCAGCTTGCATATTTATAGATATACCTATAAATAGTTATGCGTTTGTTTTTTTCATATTTTATTGTTTTTTTTATTGCTAGCTAAGTCATTATAAAGAAGCTCGCACTTTTTTAACTTAATTTAGTATTTGAATAAAAAGACAATAAAAAAAATTGTCTTTATCGTAGGATTAAAAATTTTTATGGCAAAATCATTAGTTATTGTCGAATCGCCAGCCAAAGCGAAAACAATTAACAAATATTTAGGTAAAGACTTTATTGTAAAGTCGAGTGTGGGTCACGTACGTGATTTACCTCACAGTAGCACCGGCAAAAAGGTTGCCGCTAAGTCGCCTGCTGAGGTGCGTAAAATGGCACCTGAAGCAAAAGCCAAATATAAAGCTAAACGCGATAAACAAGCACTTGTTAACCGTATGGGTATTGATCCAGAAAATAATTGGGCAGCTAATTATCAAATATTACCCGGTAAAGAAAAGGTCGTAACCGAGTTAAAAAAACTTGCCGATAATGCTGACACTATCTATCTCGCAACCGATTTGGATCGCGAGGGAGAAGCGATTGCTTGGCATTTAAAAGAAATTATTGGCGGTAGTGATGATAAATTTCGCCGTGTAGTTTTTAACGAAATAACCGAAAGCTCTATTCAACAAGCTTTTGCTACACCGGGTGAGTTAAGTATGCCTGGGGTTAACGCACAACAAGCTCGACGGTTTTTAGATCGCGTTGTTGGCTTTATGGTAAGCCCGCTATTATGGAAAAAAGTAGCGCGTGGTTTATCTGCTGGGCGTGTGCAATCTGTTGCAGTAAAACTGGTTGTTGAAAAAGAGAGAGAAATTAAAGCGTTTGACCCTAAAGAATTTTGGGAAATTAGCGCTGATACTCATGCGAGTACAGGCGAAGTTTTAGCGCTTGATGTTACCCATGAAAACGGTAAAGCGTTTAAGCCAACTAATGAAGCGGACACCAATAAAGCATTAGCGGTTTTACAGCCTGCCGATTATTCGGTAACTAAGCGCGAAGACCGACCTTCTAAAAGTACGCCGTCAGCTCCTTTTATTACTTCAACACTACAACAAGCCGCTAGTACTAAACTCGGTTATGGCGTTAAGCGTACTATGGGCCTAGCACAGCGTTTGTATGAAGCTGGTCACATTACTTATATGCGTACCGACTCAACTAATTTAAGTAAAGATGCTGTAGAAATGTGTCGTAATTTTATTAGTAACAGTTTTGGTGACGACTACTTGCCAGAAAAACCGAAAACTTATGGTTCTAAAGCGGGCGCGCAAGAGGCTCATGAAGCTATTCGTCCATCTAATGTTAAACTTGAGGCCGCTTTACTTGAAGGAATTGAACCAGATGCGAAAAAACTCTATGAGTTAATTTGGCGTCAATTTGTTGCCTGTCAAATGACTGCTGCGCGTTATACTGTGAGTACATTAACTATTGGTGCCGCGCAGTTTGAATTAAAAGCGAAAGGCCGAGTGATGCAATTCGATGGTTGGACAAAAGTTCACCCTCAATTAAGTAAAGGTGATGATAAACACTTACCTGACTTACAAGTTGGCGAAAAAATTATTCTCGACAAGCTAGAGCCTACTCAACACTTTACTAAGCCACCTGCACGTTATGGTGAAGCTTCATTGGTAAAAGAGTTAGAAAAACGCTCTATTGGTCGCCCATCAACCTACGCATCTATTATCTCAACGATTCAAGATCGAGGTTATGTTCGTTTAGATAAAAAACGCTTTTATGCAGAAAAAATGGGTGAAATTGTTACCGATAGCCTTTCAACCAGTTTTGAAAAGTTAATGAGTTACGACTTTACGGCAAACATGGAACAAGAGCTTGATGGCATTGCCGAAAATAAGCTTAATTGGAAAAGTGTATTAGATGATTTCTATAAGAGTTTCACTAAAAAGTTAGCGCTTGCTGATACTGGTGTTGAAGATGGTGGTATGCCAACTAATGATCCGGTATTAACGGATATTGATTGTCCAACGTGCGGTAGAAAAATGGGTATTAGAACAGCTACAACGGGTGTTTTTCTGGGCTGTTCAGGTTATGCCTTACCACCTAAAGAGCGTTGTACTACCACCATGAACCTAACGTCAGGTGAAGAGGCTGTTAGCGTTTTAGCGGAAGATCAAGAAACCGAAGCTCTGCGCGCTATGCATCGCTGTAAAAAGTGTAATACTGCCATGGATAGTTACTTAATTGATGAAACACGTAAACTGCATGTTTGTGGTAATAACCCTCTTTGTGACGGCATTGAAGTTGAAAAAGGTGAGTTTAAGATTAAAGGCTATGATGGTCCAATTCTAGATTGTGACCGTTGTGAATCGCCAATGGAGTTAAAGTCAGGTCGCTTTGGTAAGTACTTTGACTGTACTAATAGCGAGTGTAAAAATACGCGTAAGCTGTTAGCTAATGGTGAAGCCGCGCCGCCAAAAGAAGATCCTGTTCATCTACCAGAGCTCGAGTGTGAAAAATCTGAAGCGTATTTTGTATTACGTGATGGTGCGGCGGGTATTTTCTTAGCAGCTCATACTTTTCCGAGATCTCGTGAAACTAGGGCACCTAAAGTTGCTGAATTGAAGCGCTTTAAAGATAGAATTTCAGAGAAGTTTTATTATTTAGCGGATGCACCTGAGCAAGATAATGAAGGTAACTTAGCGGTTGTTCGTTATAGTCGTAAAACTAAAGAGCAGTATGTTATGACTGAGCTAGAGGTTGATGGTAAGGCTAAAGCAACCGGTTGGACTGCGAAGTATATAGACGGCAAGTGGGTTGAAGATACTCCTAAAAAGAAGCCTGCTAAGAAGAAAGCTGCGGTAAAGAAAACCGCTACTAAAAAAGCACCAGCTAAAAAAACAGCAACGAAAAGTAAAGATTAATACTTCTTAAAGTGCTTAACAAAAAAACCGTTGCAATGAGGTTGTAACGGTTTTTTTTATAATCAATTCTTTATAGTTAATAAGTTAATAAGTTAATAAGTTAATAAGTTAATAAGTTAATAAGTTAAAATTAAAGTACACTTTTACTTAATCTAATCCTTCTAGCTCATCTATTACCCTTCTTGCTTGAGCAAGCGTGCAGTCTGTTAAGGCGATTAACTTAGTTACCGTATTGATGTTTTGACGTGCGGCCAAAGCCATTAAGCTAGCGTGATTGAGTTGCTGGTATTGTTGCTTTAAATGTTTAGCTAACCATAGCCAACTCGCTTCATTTTCCGATTCGATGAAGTTAACGATATTATGCAGCTGTTCGGTGTTTGCGGTAAGTAACCAATTTCTAGACCTACCTTGGCGTTGTAAGACACAGCCTTGCTCTCTAATCATGGCCTTGAGTGCATATGCTCTCAAGGTTCGTCGTAAAAATGAGGGTAAAGCAATGGTTTTATCTACGTCCACAATATTCCCTATCTAATCTGAACTCGGGTTATATATTTCAAAATAAAAAAACCAGCATCTGCTGGTTTTAAGTAAAGTATTGTAATAAATAGCTACCACTTCTTTTTTGGCTGAAACAGCATATCAAGCTCGTCTTCTTCATTCTTAGCTTTTTTAGCGGCATCTTTTGCATTGGTATTTTTCAAGGCACTAGTAATTTCTTCAAGCTGTTGAGTAACTTCCTCTTGCTTAGTTGTAACGTACTCTGTTTTTATCGGACTATTTGCCAAACTCTGCAGTGCTTTTTCAAAATACTGTCTTGCTGAGCCAAGCATTTCTTTACTGTAGGCTTGGTTGCCGCGTTTAACTAAGCTTTCTATATTAATTTTTAACTGCATCGCAGCCAAACGCTGCTCTTCTTGAGTAAAGGTTTGAGCATCTAATGCACCTTTAGCTTGCTCAGACTTTAATACCGCACGAATTTTTTTGATGCACTGTAATATGCCAACGAGTTGTTGCTCATTATCCGGTAAGACAAAAGCCTCTTCACTAGGAGGCTGATTTGCTAACTCTTCCGAGGCCGTTAATCGTGATTTGAGTTCTTGCACTCTATTTTTAATGCCTTTTACGTCAGGCATTAATTGTTGCATTGCTTTAGCCGCATTCAAACTACGCTTATTTAATATTTTAATTATATTAGGGTTACTAGGTAGGTTGGCTAAATTCAATATCAATTCTTCACTTTCATCGATAATTGCTTTTTGTTTTGCAACCTTAATACGCTTTTCTGTTTCAAGCTTTTCTTTATGTTGTTGAATAGAGCTAACCACTACAACAAAAATAATTAAGGCGATGATTAGACCAATAATAATAGCTATCATGTAAAGTTCTCTTGGTTTTACTGGTGAAGTAAAATAAATCGTTTTATGCAGTCTACAAAAAATGCTTTGTTTAGCATAGAGCTAGTTGTCATTTTGCTAAATTATTCCTGTAAATGAGTAAAGTATAGTGAAATATAACTAATACGAAAAAGTTATTAGTGGTTTTATTTGTAAGTGTTGAAATTTATTTACAAAAAAGAAAAAAGGTTATGGAATAAATGCTCGATTAAGTATATTATTTTGATATAAGAAACCGTGTAAATTAAGTCCTGTTTATGAAATTACAACAACTGCGTTATATTGTCGAAGTATTAAATAATAACCTTAATGTTTCAGCCACTGCTGAGGCTTTGTATACTTCCCAACCGGGGATATCTAAACAAGTAAGGATGCTTGAAGATGAATTAGGTATTCAAATTTTTGGCCGAAGTGGTAAGCATTTAACTCATGTTACCTCTGCGGGACAAGAAGTTATTAATATTGCAACGGAAATACTGTCAAAGGTTGAAGGGATTAAAGCCGTTGCTCGTGAGCACACTCAACCCGATGAAGGTAAGCTACGTATAGCCACAACGCATACTCAAGCAAGGTATGCTCTACCTGAAGTTATTCAAGGTTTTGTTAAAAAGTACAATAAAGTGTCTTTGCAAATGTCACAAGGAACGCCTGCACAAATCAGTGATGCTGCAGCTAAAGGTGAAGCTGACTTTGCTATTGCAACGGAGTCGCTACATTTATATAACGATTTAGTGATGCTGCCATGTTACTACTGGAATAGAAGTATCATTGTTAAGGCTGATCATCCGCTTGCTAAAAAACAAAATATCACGATTAGTGACATAGCTAAGTATTCGTTAGTGACTTACGTTTTTGGTTTTACTGGTCGTTCAGAGTTAGATGCTGCTTTTGAGGCGGAAGGGGCAACACCTAAAATTGCGTTTACGGCAACTGATGCTGATGTTATAAAAACTTATGTGCGTTTGGGGGTTGGCGTTGGCGTAATTGCATCGATGGCAATTGACCCGCGCATTGATAGTGATTTAGTCGCCATTGATGCGAGTCACTTATTTAAGGCTAGCACTACTAAGATAGGCTTTAGACGCGGAAGCTTTTTACGTGGCTACATGTATGACTTTATTGAACGCTTTGCACCACACTTAACTAAAGATATTGTTACCCGTGCCATGCTATTAAAAAATAATACCGAAGTAGATGAATTACTTGCGGATATAGACTTACCTACGCGTTAATGTATTTTTAGGGGAGCTAATCTTTAGTATAAAAACGCCAATTAATCATTAATTGGCGTTTTTGTAGCGAGTTACTCATTAAGCTAAGCGCTACTCAATCATATTATACAAATTGATAAATTTATTGAGTAATTGAGAGTGTGTTTCTCTGTGGTTTTCATCAGGCTTAACACTGTCTATTGGGCAAACATTAACACAAGTTGGTGCATCATAATGACCAACACACTCAGTGCAGTTATCACTATTTATTTCATAAATCTCTGCACCTAATGTAATCGCTTCATTAGGACACTCTGGCTCACACATATCGCAATTAATACAGGTATTTAATATTTTTAATGCCATAGCTTTCTCTTACGCTACTATTTTACTGAGTTATTTACTGAGTTATTTACTGAGTTATTTACTGAGTTATTTACTGAGTTATTTACTGAGTTATTTACTGAGTTATTTACTGAGTTATTTACTGAGTTAGTGATTGATTTAGTAAAGTAATAGTCATTTAATCCGGTTGTTGGAAAGGCTGCCTTGTTGTTCCTTTTTCTGATAAGTAGCGCATAATAATTGCAAAAGATAAATCAATAGAGCATTCAAGGGCAATTAGTACTTTATGCCCCGAGCCTTTAGCATCTGTTATAACTTCGTTATTTTTTGCATTAAGCATATGGCTTAATGTAAATGTATGATTACCTGTGGGAGTCATTAGTTCAAGCTTATCGCCAACTAAAAACTTATTCTTTACATCAATTTCAACTAAACCTGTTGTCTGGTTTCGTCCTATGACTTCACCAACAAATTGCTGCGTATCACTTTTTGAATAACCATAATCATAATTTTGAGTATCACCATGGCGATGACGCTTAAGAAAGCCTTCGGTATAGCCGCGGTGAGCTAGGTGCTCTAAATCGTTATTTAACTTAGGGTTAAAGGGCTTATTTGTCATGGCGTCGTTAATTGCCTGTGCGTATACCTGTGCTGTTCTTGCACAATAATAAAAAGACTTAGTACGTCCTTCAATTTTAAGCGAGTGTACTCCCATATTGACTAATCGTTGTACATGTTCAACTGCACGTAAATCTTTAGAGTTCATGATGTAGGTGCCGTGCTCATCTTCAAAAGCCGGCATATATTCGCCAGGCCTACCTTGCTCTTGTAATAAAACAATATCATCTATTGGGTTATTTTGAGTTGTTTCTATTTTGTTCGAAGGAAGGTAAATACCAACATCGTTAATACTTGTTTCTATTTCGTTGGCTGGGGAGCAAGCGATAATATCACCTGTTTCAGTTTCTTTAGCTTCGTGGGTATCGTACTTCCAGCGACATGAATTAGTACAAGTGCCTTGGTTAGGATCTCGTTTATTAATATAACCAGATAGTAAACAGCGACCCGAGTAGGCCATACATAATGCACCGTGAACAAATACCTCTATTTCCATTTCGGGGCAGTGTATGCGAATATCTTCTATTTCATCGAGTGATAGTTCACGCGACAATATAACCCGCTCAACCCCTTGTTGCTGCCAAAACTTAACCGTTGCCCAGTTAACCGCATTAGCTTGTACAGAGAGGTGAATAGGCATATCGGGAAAATTTTCTCGCACCAGCATAATTAAGCCTGGATCTGACATAATTAAGGCGTCAGGCTTCATGGCAATTACTGGTGCGATATCTTTTAAGAAGGTTTTTAATTTTCCGTTATGTGGCGCTATATTATTAACAAGATAAAACTTTTTCCCTAATGCATGCGCTTCATTAATACCTATTTGAATATTCGGTAGAGTAAATTCGTTATTACGTACCCTTAAAGAGTAACGAGGTTGTCCTGCATAAACAGCATCAGCTCCATAAGCAAAAGCATAGCGCATATTTTTAAGGCTACCCGCAGGGGACAGAAGTTCGGGTTTCATCATTGCGTAACTCGTTAATAATAGTGAGGAGGAAAAGTAGGGCGCGAATTATACTGGTAATAGCGGTTGGCAACAATTTAAAGGCGACGATGTGATGATCTAGATCAATGTTTTAGTAAGGCTCTCAATACCCCAAGTAGGTCAATAAAGACCTTATAGAACATTGCCTTATTTAGTTGAAAAATATTATAAAAAAAAACTAGGATTACATTATTTTGTGCTACTTTTAAAAGTAAGGATAATAAAAATAAAGGTGAATTCATGGCAGCATCAAATGCTTTATATACAATTTTAACGGAAAAAATTAATCAAGATACTTTAGTCTTACCGACATTACCTGAAGTCGCCTTAAAAGTCAGAGCTGCAGCAGATGATCCTGAAATTAATTTAAGTCAGATGAGTGATATTATCGCACAAGATCCTGCGTTATCTTTAGGGATGCTCAAAGTCGCTAATAGTGCCATTTTAGGACGGAGCGTTAAGGTTGAAACGGTGCCTCAAGCAGTAACTCGTATCGGTTTACAACAAATTAAAAGTATTGCTACAGCAATGGCGTTAGAGCAAGTTTTTGTGTCAGATAATGATATTGTAAAGCTGTATATGAAAAAATCGTGGGCAAAAACGATTGATATCGCATCGGTTGCCATTAGTCTTATGACATTATATTTAAAAGAGAATAAACGTACTTCATTAAGCTTAGACACAATAACTCTTGCCGCGTTAGTTCATAATATTGGTGTTTTACCTATTTTAACCGAAGCTGAAAATCATCCTGATGTTTTTGCTAATCCAACGTTTTTACAACAAGCGATCATTAAATTGTCTGGGAGAATAGGCGGAGCTATTACAAGGGCTTGGGGGTTTTCTGATGAATTTACGTTACTTGCAGAAAGCTGGAGTGATTTAACCATTTTACCAAACGAAGTTCATTATTTAGACTTTATTCGTGCTGGTGCTATTTACCATGACGTATTCAAAAACGAAACAACGAAAGAAGCATTACTTGCGAATTATACTAAAAAGGGGATTTTACCTGAGGTTGACTATATGCAGTGTGATGAGTTTTCAGCTATGTGTGCTGAAGTGAAAACGATGTTTACTTAATGAGTAAGCGTTAATCTACGGCTGAGTTAAAGTGAATTGGATTGAGTCAAGGTAACGAATAAGTAAAAGGGAAGTCATAACTTCCCTTTTTTAATAACTCAGCAACAGTTTAACAATAACTAATCTTTATCTAAATAGTCAGTCGTTTTTAATGAGAACTCAGCAAGCAAATCAGTAATAAAGCGGTTTAGCTCTCCTGACATTAGAGCAAAATCTGCGTCAAGTTTTGCAAGTATGTCATCGCTATCGATATCATCATTTTGCTCTTGTAGTACATCGTAAAACTTAAGGCGCTTAACGGCTAAATCGTCACATAAAATAAATGATAATGACTCATCCCATTCTAAAGACACTTTAACAACGTATTTATCAGCATCTAAATGGGCATTTATTTCATCGCTGGTTAAGTCTTGGTTTTTAACACGTACTACAGCGCCATCATCACCTAATGCATTAAATTCAGCTTCCATTCCTAATTGAAAATTAGCACCTAGATTGCGCTCAGTTAACCAATCAGTCATGGTTTCATCAACGCCTACTTCAGGTTGAAAGCTTGTTACTGGCAGTGTACCTAATACTTTTCTTAATAAAGCTAATAAATCTTCAGCTTTACCGCGAGAGCTAGAATTAATAACGATAATATTATTCGCAGGGCTTATATAAGCATGCGTGTCGGTAATACGTGAAAAAGCTCGAGGTAAAAGTTCAAAAATAATATCTTCTTTAAATTGCTCTTTTTCTTTCTTGGTAGCACCGCGGCCTTGTTCTTGTTCTAATAGGTTTACTTTTTCTTCTACCATATCTTTAATAACGGGGGCAGGTAAAATTTTCTCTTCTTTACGTGCGCAAATCAAGAAGTTACCGTTAGCATGATGTAGTACTGAGTCACCATGTTTTCCTAAGGCATTTACCCAACCAAAGTGCGCTATTTCAGTTGACCCTAATGGGGTGAATAGGTGTTCTGATAAGTGCTTTTCTAAATCTTGCTCAGACCATTCAAATGGGCGAGTGAATGCAAAAAAGTATAGGTTTTTAAACCACATATATAATTCCTAGGGAATGAAAAGACATTTTGGCGAATATCATACCTGAAAAATATTTTTCAGGCATTACTTTTGCCATAATGCCTATGGGAGTCGGTGATAATTACGAGTAGCGCATATCAGGTAATTCAATATGATAATGTAACCCGCCGCTGGTTAGGTTTTTAGCCGTTATAGTGCCATTAAGTGTATTAAGAACAAGGTTTTTAATAATATGAGTACCTAAACCTGTACCACCTGACTCTGCTTTAGTTGTGTAAAATGCATCAAATAGTTGCGGTAATTTTTCTTCGGGTACTCCACAGCCATTGTCTTGGTAATCAATAGAGAGTCGTTGTTCATTTAAATTAACCGCGATAATTATTTTTCCATGCTCAATATGCTCTAGACCATGAAGTATTGAGTTCATTATTAAGTTAATAATGATTTGTGCTATTGCACCAGGGTGGCTATATAATTCTATAGACTTGTCGCACAGTATATCAATGGTGTGCTGAGTTTTCTTTAGTTTAGGGTGTATGGATTGAATTATTTCATCAATATACTTTGCCACATTAATCAGTCTAACTTTATCGTTGGCTTGATCAACGGCAACTTGCTTAAAGCTGGCAATGAGGTCTGAGGCTCGATGTAAGTTACCTAATAATAGTTCAGTGCTATTATTCGCCTGCTCAATAAATCCTTCAATTGAACGTTTTGATATAGTTTTTGCCTGAGTTTCTTTTTCTAAATTATGTATCAAATCTAATAAGCAGCTTGCCGAGGTAATACTTACGCCGATAGGCGTGTTAATTTCATGTGATACTTCAGCGCTTAATAACCCTAGCGATGCCATTTTTTCAGACTCAAGTAGCCGATCCTGTGCTTTACTTAGCTCTGTAATTGAGTTTTTTAACTCATTGTTAGTTAACATTAAGGTACTTTCGGTTTTACTACGGCGTGTATTTTCAGCTTGTAGTTGCTCTTGCTGTTGAAACATTTCTTTTTGTTGTCGTTCCATTTTCAGCATCATACTACTTAATGATGAAGTTTTTTTAGCGACTTCTTGCTCTAGCAACAAATTTTGTTCATCAAGTTTATCATTGGCGGTATTGGTTTCACGTTGTGATAGAGCAAGTTTATCTTTAAAGTCGATTAATTCATCAATAAGGTTGTTATAAGCATCTTCAAGAATATTCAACTCGTTTTTTTCATAATTCATTGTATGTAGCTTTGATACTTCAGGGTCGTTAATATCAAGTTGCTTTATTTGTTCTGTAAGCTCTTGCAAAGGTTCAGTTAAAAATTTATTGAATGCTAATAAAAATAAAAAAACGAGAAAGGCTGTTTTAAGCATGGCATTACCAATTAAAAAGTAAATACCTACCTCAATACGACTAAAAATAACGTGGTTACTCGATAATAGCGTTACGGTACCAACGGTTGTGGTTCTACCTGAAAATTCAAATATTAAAGGAAATGAATGACCAAATAAACCTTGGCTTAGTGAGTTAATGCTTTGATGTTCATTTTTTACTTCGCTATCACCATTTTCAGACGGGGTGTTTTCAGGCAGTATTTCACCGAGCTGAGTAATAATATTATTAGACTCATCGGTAACCGTGATCCCTTTAATCATTGGGATTGCAATTAACCCTTCAGAGATATCAATTGCTTGTTGAGTATTAAGCTCCCAAACCGCGCGAGTTAAGCTACCACTAATGGTTTTTTGTAGTGTTAATAGCTCGCTGTTGATATGGCTTTTTGTATTAAAGTATTCAGCAATAATTTGAATGCCAGTAACGCTGACCGTTAAGACAAAATAGACCGATAAAACTCGGGTTAATAATTTTCTCGAAATGCTAGTTACTTTCATTGAGTTTACTTACTTCTCTGATCTCATTTAAGTTGTACTAATTTTAGCTAGTTTTCATTAATAATGCGCGAAAATAAAAACAATGGTCTAAAATTCTTTAAGTAACCACTGTACTTGATCCAAATGTTATTGAAAACATATTGATAGCGATAATTTATGTCTCTATTTTTAGATGTGCAATAAGATTAATTAATACGGTGTCATATTACTGTAATGAAACAGTCATAAAATCATTATTAATTAGTCATCTTTACTTAATATTTGATGAGTCAACAAGTAAAATAGTTAGTATAATTAAGGTATAGCGTATGAAATTATTAAAAAAGTATATGGTATTAGCGATGAGCTCAGCTCTTTCTCTTTCGGCAATTGCAGCTGAAAAAGAACAAGAAGAAGAGATCATTGATTTTTACGGTAAGTTAAATATTTCTATTCAGGCAACAGAAGAAGGTGATGATTCTTTTAATGAAATGAAAAGTAATGCCTCGCGAGTTGGTGTAAAGGGGCAATACACATTAGATCACGGCCTAACCGCTATTTATCTATTAGAATGGCAAGTGAATGTTAATGATGATGATAAAGATACCTTAACGGCAAGAAACCAATGGGTTGGTATTAGAGGGAGCTTTGGTGAGTTAACCGTAGGTCGTTCTGATACCGCGTTGAAAGTGTCACAAGGTAAGTTTGATTTATTCAATGACTATGAGGGGGACTTAAAGCATTTGTTTATTGGTGAAAATAGAGTATCCGATGCAATTACTTATAAGTCACCCGTTTTTAGTAAGCTGCAGTTTTTAACGAGTTATATTATTTCAGATGATCGTGATGCTGATGACCCTTATTCAGTTGGTGTTTTTTTTGGTGATCTTAACTTGAAAAAAGATGATTTCTTTTTATCAATTGCCCACGATGAAAATATGCCCGTTGGCTTTAAACGTACAGATGGTACAAAGTCAACAGAGGCATTAGCGAATACGCGTATTACAGGTATGTATCAATTGGGCGATATGCGCCTTGGTGCTATGTTTGTTGATAGTGAGGTTGGCTCAACAGGTAAGGCTGAAAACGGTTATGCCGTGAATGCCTCGTACAAATTAGGTAAAGTTCTGGCGAAAGTAGAGTATCAGGAATTTGCTGGCGCAGACTCTATTAGTGTGGGAGCAGATTATAAACTAGGTAAAAATACTAAGGTATATGCTTGGTATACTGATAGAGAAGGCAATAATTATCTCGCCGATGATGGTTTTACTTATGCTTTGGCTGAAGAGGGAACGTATTTCGCGATAGGTATGGAACAAAAGTTTTAATGATACTGATGTAAGTATGAGATCTTTGTTTATTTGAATCGTTAATAACATTGTTATTAACGATTTTTATATTTTACGGGCGAGTAGAAATTTAATTCTTGCTAGAAAGCATAAAGTTTTACTTTTGTCATAAAAGTGTCATCTAGTTTTTGCACAATGTTATTACTAAGCTACTACCAAGTTATTATGTTAACGGGTTAGACCAGTTATACTAAACATATTAAAGTATAGCCAACTTACTCGTACGGTAATATTTATCAGGATGTGTATATGAGTCGTCAAATTTTAGTTGTGGAAGATGAAACCCCGATCAGGGAAATGATCACTTTTGTGCTTGAACAAAATGGTTTTAATGCGATTGAGGCGTGTGACATTGACCAAGCCTTACAGAAAGTAAATGAGCCCTACCCAGATCTAATTTTACTCGATTGGATGCTGCCAGGGGGGACAGGCGTAAAATTAGCTAAAAAATTAAAACAAAGTGAGTACACCCGTAATATTCCTATTATTATGTTGACCGCGAGAGCAGATGAAGATGATAAAGTTGCAGGGTTTGAAGCGGGAATTGACGATTATATTACTAAGCCTTTTTCACCGAAAGAGCTTATTGCGCGTATTAAAGCGGTAATTCGTCGTGTATCCCCAACCTCATTAGAGGAAGATGTTGAGTTTCATGGTTTGAAGCTAGACCCCGTTGCTCATCGCGTTGCAATTAATGATGAGCATTTAGACTTAGGACCAACTGAATTTCGTTTATTGCACTTCTTTATGACACACACTGAGCGAGTTTATTCTCGTGAACAATTACTTGATAATGTTTGGGGGACTAATGTTTATGTTGAAGATCGTACCGTTGATGTGCATATTAGACGCTTAAGAAAAGCCATTTCTGGTAATGGTCATGAAGACTTTATTCAAACGGTACGTGGTGCTGGTTATCGCTTTTCTGGAAAGCTCACTAAAACAGCGTAGTTGTAATTCACAACGCTGTTTTACTTTCACTCAATAAGATAACCTTTAGGCAACTATGTATTTCCGTTTATCTATGCGTCGTATTGTTTTACGACTAATTTATCTCTTTATTATTAGTGCCGCTCTTGGTTATCTTATTGGGCATACTTTACTGGTAATGCTATTGGCAACTGTCTTTGTATTAACATGGCATTACCATCATCTCTTTAAACTGATTAATTGGCTATGGCAGTCAAAGGCTATTTCTCCTCCGCAATCTCAAGGGATATGGGGCGTTATTTATGACGGCTTATACCGACAAATTAGGCAACAAAGAGCTAAACAAAAACAACAAAATGAAAAAATACGCCGTTTTCGTGATGGTGCTGAGGCATTGCCTGATGCAGCTCTCATGTTGACACAAGAGTTAACTATTGAGTGGGCAAATAAAAAGGCTCAACGAATTCTTGGAGTTCGTTGGCCAAGTGATTTTGGGCAACGTATTGATAACTTACTACGAGCGCCAGAGTTTGCTGATTACTTAAGTAAGGCGTCTTTTGATTCACCTTGCTTGGTTGTGTCTCCTGTAAATGCTGAAGTGCAACTAGAAATTCGATTAATGGCCTATGGTAGCGAAAATATTTTGTTACTTGCTCGAGATATTTCAAATATTCATCGCTTAGAGCAGATGCGTCGTGATTTTGTTGCTAATGTTTCACATGAGTTAAAAACCCCACTAACGGTTGTTCGTGGTTATGTAGAAATGATCCAGTCATCGGAAGAGGACTTTGACGCACATTGGCAAAAAGCGTTTTCAACCATCGAGGGGCAAGTATCTCGAATGGACCGACTTGTTGAACAGTTGCTTAACTTGTCTAAAGTTGAAAATAATAATGATGATGAGAAGCAGCCAGTTAATATGGCGTATTTAATTAGTACGCTCGTTGATGATGCTAAATGGCTTAATCAAGAAAAACAGCATAAAATCACGTTAAATATAGCGACTGATGTTGCCGTTATGGGAATCGAAACCGAGCTTAAAAGCGCATGTTCTAATTTATTATCTAACGCTATTGCCTATACGCCTCCTCATGGAGAAATAGCGGTCAGTTGGGAAAAAGAGGGTAATAAAGCGAAATTTTCAGTGAAAGATAATGGCGATGGGATAAAGCCAGAGCACTTAAACCGACTAACAGAGCGCTTTTATCGTATTGATCGTTCTCGCTCTCGCGATACCGGTGGCTCAGGTTTAGGCCTTGCGATAGTTAAACATGTTTTACACCATCATCAAGCAGAGTTGGTGATTAATAGCCATTGGGGACAAGGTAGTGAATTTACGATTTTTTTTGATCCTAGTACACTTACCGCTACTAATAAAACCAAGTAACTATATTACCTATTCTTAATGCTGGGCATGCCGTTCAGTATCGTTTTTACTTAAGAGTAACTTAAAGCCAACCAGCACTAAGTTACTCGTCTATTTATTATAAAAACAACATCTCGTCATATTAGTGTCATATTGTTTAAATATAATTGTCACATAAAGTTCTTATAGTGTTGTTAATCAAGACATAGAAAATTCTTATTGGAGATAACCATGGGTTTAAAGAAAATATTTACTGCAATGAATTTGGCAGCAATGACATTAGCAAGTAGCGTAAGTTTATCAGCAGCTGCCTTAGATGAAGCTTTACCTGAATATAAAAAAGTAAGCGGTATTTCTGGCAATGTATCATCGGTTGGCTCTGACACATTAGCGAATATGATGACTTTTTGGGCAGAAGACTTTAAACGTATATATCCAAATGTAAATATACAGATTCAAGCGGCTGGATCATCTACTGCGCCACCAGCCTTAACTGAGGCTACATCAAACTTAGGCCCAATGAGTCGTAAAATGAAGTCGCGAGAAATAGAGGCATTTCAAAAGCGTTACGGTTACAAGCCAACTCGCGTCAGAGTTGCCATTGATGCTCTGGCAGTTTTTGTACATAAAGACAATCCATTAGAAGGTTTGTCGATAGCACAAGTTGATGCCATTTTTTCAAATAATCGTAAATGTGGTTTAAATGAGAGTGTTGAACGCTGGGGAGATTTAGATTTAACTGGTGCTTGGGTTGGCAAAGATATTCAATTGTATGGTCGTAACTCAGTATCAGGTACATACGGATATTTTAAAAAGAAAGCACTATGTAAAGGTGACTTTAAAAATAATGTTAATGAACAACCTGGCTCAGCTTCTGTAGTACAGTCTGTTTCGGCATCACTTAACGGTATTGGGTATTCAGGTATTGGTTATAGAACATCAGGCGTAAGAGCACTACCTTTAGCTAAAAAAGGCGGTGAATTTATTGAGGCAACGACAGAAAATGCGGTTTCAGGTAAATACCCATTATCGCGTTACTTATATATTTATGTAAATAAACACCCTAATAAACCATTAGCACCAATGGAAGCTGAATTTTTGAAGCTGATTTTATCTAAGTCAGGTCAAAAAATAGTTGAAAAAGATGGCTATATTCCTTTGCCTAACTCAGTGGTAGAGAAAGAGTTCAAAAAATTAGGGCTAACACTTTAAGTTTAGTAAAGTAAGTTTATTAATAAACTCACTCTACTAAAAAATGCCACGTATTAACGTGGCATTTTTGTTGGTCAATCACTTAAATAATGCGCTAAATTAATGGAAGCTATTAATAGAGCCTATAGGTGAAGCTAGCGGCTGATGTCTACCATTAAGTCATCTGCAGTATCTTCTAGGGCACTAATTAACGGATCTATATCATGCTCAGCTAAAGCTATTTTTACTTTCGCTTTGAAGATGGCTTGTCCAGTATGGGGAGCGTTATCTTGTGCGCTAACTAATTTTAATAAATTACCACCGTTATGGTGAATTACTGAAGAAAGCTCTTGAATAATACCTGCTCTATCATTGGCAGTAATATCAAGCACTAAGTTACTTTCAACGGTTGGAATATTAGGCTCTGCAAGCTCAATTTGACATGATAAGCCCGGTATTGCTTTTAACGCTAAAGTTAATGCTTCGCTATATTGCTGCTCTACTGCCACTTCGATAACACCAGCAAAAAAACCAGAGAGGTGATGTAAACTACTGACCTGCCAATTACCATGATTTTCACGGACTATTTTAGATAAAGTATCAACTAGACCGGTTTTATCTGGGCCAATACAAGAAATGATAAGGTGATTCATTCAGTGTCCTTAATTATTTGAGAGTATATTCTTTGATAAGTGATTGTCTGATAAATTAATTGTCAGGTAAACGTGATAATTGGCTTAGCTCTCTACTCAGTTGTTCATCATTACCTAAATTGAGCTCTACTAAGCGTCTTAAGTGCGTGACGCTGTCAATATCGATAGCGTTGCAACGTATGCCTGTTTCGTGTTCATGCTCATGAACAACGGCAATGTGCATGGTTACTTTAGACTCACCATCAGAAAGGAAGAACTCTAAGGTGCCAAGTTTACCTTTTAAAACATCACTTGAGTCTTTAACCGTAACTAATGCGCCATTAAGTGATATATCATGAAGCGCTACTTCATAAACCCTGTCTTCAATGTGTAGCGCTGCTTTGATCGAAAATAATATTCGTGTAAATTGTCGTCTATTTTCCATTGAAACCAATACATACTAAGGAAGTGTGTATTTAGCATAGCTGGCTTTTATTAAAAAGTAAAAATTAAAAAGGCAGGTAAAATAATGATTTTACCTGCCTTTTTATCGGTTTTATTGAGCTATATTATGCGCTGATTTTTTTATACTTTATTCTGTGCGGTTCAGTTGCTGCAGGGCCTAATGTTTTCTTTAACCATGCTTCATAATCGGTAAAGTTACCTTCATAGAAGTTAATTTTACCTTCATCGCGGTAGTCTAAAATATGTGTGGCGATACGGTCTAAGAACCAACGGTCATGAGAGATAACCATTGCACAACCAGGGAACTCGAGTAATGCTTCTTCAAGTGCACGTAACGTTTCAACATCTAAGTCGTTGGTTGGCTCATCAAGTAATAATAAGTTACCACCGGTTTGTACAAGCTTTGCTAAATGAACACGGTTACGCTCACCACCTGATAAATCACCAATGATCTTTTGTTGATCGTTACCCTTAAAGTTAAAACGACTTACATAAGCACGACTTGGAATTTCAAAGTTACCAATTTGTAAAATATCGTGGTCTTGAGAGATTTCTTGGTAAACTGTTTTGCTATTATCCATGTCATCGCGGAACTGATCAACGCTGGCTAATTTTACGGTATCACCTAAAGTTACTTCACCTGAGTCTGGTTTTTCAGCGCCTGACATCATTTTAAATAAAGTTGATTTACCCGCGCCATTTGGTCCAATAATGCCAACAATCGCCCCTTTAGGGATACTAAAGCTTAAATCGTCGATAAGCACTCTATCACCGAAAGATTTAGTTAAATTCTTAACATCTAAAACTTTATCACCTAAACGTGGGCCAGGTGGAATATAAAGTTCATTAGTTTCGTTACGTTTTTGATGATCTTGGCTATTAAGTTCTTCAAAACGATCCATACGCGCTTTACTTTTAGATTGACGAGCTTTTGGATTTGAACGTACCCACTCAAGCTCTTGCTTAATGGTTTTTTGTAGAGCACTCTCTGCTTTGCTTTCTTGTTCTAAGCGAGCATCTTTTTGTTCAAGCCATGATGAGTAGTTACCTTCCCATGGAATACCATGGCCACGGTCAAGCTCTAAAATCCAACCCGCAACATTATCTAGGAAATATCTATCATGGGTAATGGCTACCACAGTTCCAGAATAATCGTGTAAGAAACGCTCTAACCAAGCAACAGACTCTGCATCTAAGTGGTTGGTTGGCTCATCAAGTAATAGCATGTCGGGTTTTTGCAGTAATAAGCGACAAAGTGCAACACGGCGACGCTCACCACCACTAAGTACCTTTACTTGCTGTTCCCAAGGCGGCAAACGTAATGCGTCTGCAGCACGCTCTAATACGTTGTCAATATTATGGCCATCTTGAGTATTAATAATGTCTTCAAGCTCACCTTGTTCTTTTGCTAAAGCGTCAAAGTCAGCGCCTTCAGCTGCATACTCGTTATACACTTCATCAAGGCGTTTTAAGGCATTTTTTACCGTAGCAACGGCTTCTTCGACAATTTCACGAACTGTTTTTTCTTCGTCTAAAACCGGCTCTTGAGGTAAATAACCAATGTTAGTACCGCTTAGTGCTTTAGCTTCACCTTCAAAATCGGTGTCAACACCAGCCATAATGCGAAGTAGGGTAGATTTACCTGAGCCATTTAAGCCTAAAACACCGATTTTAGCGCCAGGGAAAAATGATAACGAAATGTCTTTTAAAATAGTACGTTTAGGAGGCACCACTTTACTAACGCGGTGCATCGACATTATGAATTTGTCTGGTAGTGGCTGAGCCATAAAAAACCTTTTACTTATCTAAGTTATTGTTGCGCTCATTTTAGATTAGTTAAGGTGATATAAGCAAATTGATTTGTTGTAAGTTGTTAAGAAGATTAACAACCGTTAGCTAATTATTTACTGATGTGGTTATTGCTTAAAAGCTATAAACCAAAACGGCTGCGGTTTGTGTGTCAGTATTTTCTTTTTCGTCATCAACTTTTGAGTTGTAATCAATAATAAAACTAAGCTTTATTTGTAATGAGTCGATGAGTTTACTGGTGATTGAAGTTTCGGTTTTATATAAACTATTTTCACCCTTTTCAATAGCATGTTTTGCGATAACTAATTGCTTAAACTCAATATGCTCATTAATCTTTCTAATATACAGGGCTTGTGCTTGTAACATTAAGGTATCACGCGTTTCACTATGTAAACCATTATCAAGCTCTTCTTGACTAATTCTTGTGACATCTCGTTTAAAGCCTGGGCCTATATCGGCATCTAAGCTTGCTTTACTGGTTTCAAACCAACGTCGCCCCCAGCCTGTTGATAATGACGCCTGTGATTTAAAACTAGAAAAGCGATTATCTTCATAAGATAAGTTACCGTAAAGGTAGTTGCGTTTTGCGGTATTGATAGTGTAGTTAGTTTGCGTGACTATGCTCCACTTGTTGTCGGTAGTTTCAAAGTTTTTACCCCCTTCGCTGTCGGTGCTTTCTGTTTTCTTTATTAATGAGTCAAATGAGACCAAGCTACGCCATAAGTTTTTTTCAAAGCGAAAATCAACACCGGCTTTCATATCGGCGCTGCGAGTATTGCCCGTTAAATAGAGAAAGCCTAGTTGCGCAGATGCGGAGAAAATAGGAGCGACTTTGACCGGCTGTTGTTGTGCTTTTTCTAAACTTGATAAAATGTCTGCCGTTGTTGCAATACTTGCATGATTACTTTTTATGGCCTTCGATGACTTAGAATAACCTTTAGCGGCAATAGGTGTAGAAAGTAAGCTAATGAAGGTGAGTGATATTAGTGATAATGCAATACGGAACATAAGACTTCTAATTAGTGTTTTTATGGTTTTAATAAATGGCTATTTTAAGCGTGGAGTTAAACGGTTAATTTTTAAGTATACCTAAGAGGCATTTAACAGTGCAATGGCACGTAATGATAAAAGTGATTAATTTCGATGAAGTACAATAATATTACGTTGTAGTGTTAAATAATAACATTTGCTTAACAATTTTGAGGGAGTAGTGTTGAGTTAGCTAAAGATAAAATAAAGGCAACTCGTTAAGCTGCCTTTATTTTTTATTTCTTTCTTTAATAAGAAACTAAAAGCCTTTAATCAGTGGCTTTAATTTTCCTTGCTGGTAAAGATCAAACATACTGTCTAAGTTGATAGGTTTAATTTTACTTGCATGACCCACGGTATTGAAAGCTTCATAACGCGCTTTACAAATATCATACATAGCATTGGTTGATACTTGTAAGAATTTTCTCGGATCAAATTCGCTAGGGTTTTGTGCTAAAAATTGTCGTATAGCGCCTGTCGCTGCTAAGCGTAAATCAGTATCTATATTAACTTTACGAACGCCATTTTTAATGCCCTGTTGGATTTGCTCAACCGGTACACCATAGGTTTCAGGTATTTCACCGCCAAACTCATTAATGATAGCAAGCCACTCTTGTGGAACAGAAGAAGAGCCATGCATAACTAAGTGAGTTTGTGGGATACGCTGATGAATTGCTTTAATGCGATCAATCGCTAAAATGTCATCGGTAGGTGGGCGAGTAAATTTGTACGCGCCATGTGATGTACCACAAGCAATAGCTAAGGCATCTACTTGTGTTTTATTAACAAAGTCAGCAGCTTCTTCAGGGTTAGTAAGCATTTGCTCTTTAGTTAATACACCCTCAGCGCCAACGCCATCTTCTTCGCCGGCTAAACCTGTTTCAAGTGATCCTAAGCAGCCTAATTCACCTTCTACTGAAACGCCACAAGCGTGAGCCATTTCAACAGTACGACGCGTTACTTCAACGTTATAGTCGTAACTACTTGGTGTTTTGCCATCTTCCATTAATGAACCATCCATCATTACTGATGAAAAGCCTAGTTGGATTGAGCGTTGGCATACGCTAGGAGAAGTGCCGTGATCTTGGTGCATTACTACCGGGATATGTGGAAACTCTTCAATAGCCGCTAAAATTAAATGACGTAAAAAAGGAGCACCAGCGTATTTTCGTGCGCCAGCTGAGGCTTGTAAAATTACTGGGCTATCAGTATCACTTGCGGCAAGCATTATCGCACGTACTTGCTCTAAGTTATTTACATTAAATGCTGGAATGCCATATTCATACTCTGCTGCATGATCTAGCATTTGACGCATTGAAATTAAAGCCATTGAGATACTCCTAAGTATTTTGAGGTGGTCATTTTTGATGGTGGTGTTGAAAGTTTTTATTTGTACGGTCAAAATTATATCAGAATACGAATATTTCTGTCAGCGCTATTTTTCATAAATTTGCATTTTAAACGACTGTGCTACTGTTGGGTTGTTTTTTGTTCGAAACTTACAATAAATACAAACAAATATCCTGCTCTTTGGTTTTTTTACTGTTTTATTTGTGAAAGTTAACAACATAAGTCGGTTTGTTGTTTTGAAATGTTTTAGTTGCTATTTTAAGGGTAGACTAGGTTTGGAGAGTAAGCGTAGATTATTAGGTTAATATATTGAACGGTAGGTACTATTTTTCTCTAGCTAATAGCTATAACTCTTGGCGCTATGATCTTCGTAGGCATAATAAATCACCTATAAAAAAGCGAGCTTATAAGCTCGCTTTACTAAATTTAGCACCAAAGCTTTGCAAGATAAGAGCTCGCATGAAGTACTATTGGTTTACTGCATTGTTATTTAGCGCTGGCGCGTTGCTCTAAAATTTCAACAGCAGGTAGCTTTTTACCCTCTAAAAACTCTAAGAAAGCACCGCCGCCTGTTGAAATATAAGAAACTTTATCAGCAATATCATACTTATCAACAGCCGCTAAAGTGTCACCGCCACCAGCGACAGAAAAGGCGCTGCTTTGTGCGATAGCGTGTGAGATAGTTTCGGTGCCTTTAGCAAATGCATCAATTTCAAAAACCCCTACAGGGCCATTCCATAAAATAGTGCCTGCACCCTTAATGATCTCAGCAACTTTAGCCGCTGTTTCTGGACCGTAGTCAATAATGTCATCTTGTGCGTCAACCTCTGATGCTTTTTTAATTGTTGTGGCTGAATCATGTTTCCAGTCACTAAAGCCATCGCGGGTGACCGTAACATCACTAGCAAAAATCACATTAGTTTGTGCGCATAAACGTTGTGCTTCAGGAATTAAGTCGGCTTCAAATAAAGAGTTACCTACTTCGTTACCTGCTGCGGCAACAAAAGTATTTGAAATACCGCCGCCAACAACAATGGTATCTGCTATTTTAGATAATGAATCTAGGACGGTAAGTTTAGTTGAAACTTTTGAGCCACCAACAATCGCAACTAATGGGCGTGCTGGACTTTCAATGGCTTTTGCTAGTGCGTCAAGCTCTGCTGTTAATAGTGGACCAGCACAGGCTGTTGGAGCATATTTTGCTACGCCATGAGTACTTGCTTGTGCGCGATGTGCGGTGCCAAAAGCGTCCATAACAAATACATCACATAGTGCCGCGAGTTTTTTAGCTAAACCGTCATCATTTTTCTTTTCACCGACATTAAAACGAACGTTTTCAAAAATAACCAACTCGCCTGCGGCAACGTCAACACCCTCTAAATAGTCGCTTACTAATCTTACTGGGTAGTTAAGTGCTGCACTTAAGTAATCAGCAACAGGTTGTAATGAAAACTCTTTTGCTGGCTCGCCTTCCGTTGGACGCCCTAAGTGTGACATTACCATGACTTTTGCGCCTGCTTCTAAAGCAAGTTTTAGTGTAGGTAAGGCGGCGCGTAAACGTGCATCAGAGGTGATTTTACCGTCAGATACTGGAACATTTAAATCTTCACGAATAAGTACGCGTTGCTCGGCAAGGTTTAACTCAGACATTTTAATAATCGACATTCTTATCTCCAATAGGTTTTGACACTAGTGTATTAACTATATTTTTAGTTTATGGCTTAAAGTTTACTCTTCTAAATTTTTATTCTGGCTATATTATTTGGCATTACCAATAGCGCTGGCGTTAGACATAGCTTGTGCGGTATCTAACATACGGTTGGCAAAGCCCCATTCGTTATCACACCAAATAAGCATTTTGACCAAGCGTTTATGACTCACTCGTGTTTGATTGCCATCAACAATACAAGAGTGAGGGTCGTGATTAAAGTCAACGGATACTAAAGGCTCTTCGGTATAGGCTAACACTCCTGCTAGATCAGTGTTGTTATTACTGGCTGATTGAATAGCCTGATTAATATCATTAATCGTAACGTCGGTATCAACACTAATACTTAAATCCATCGCGGTTACGTTGACCGTTGGTACGCGTACGGCAATCGCTTCAAAACGGCCTTTAAATTTAGGCATAATGCGCTCTATACCTGCGGCAAGTTTTGTATCGACAGGAATAATGGATTGACTTGCGGCACGTGCACGGCGTAAGTCACTATGATAAGCGTCAATAACTTGCTGATCGTGCATTGATGAATGTATGGTGGTAATAGTGCCACTGTTGACACCAAAGGCTTCATCAAGGGCTTTTATTACTGGCACTATACAGTTAGTCGTACATGAGCCATTAGAAACAACCTTATCATTAGCGGTTAATGTGTGGTGATTAACACCAAAAATAATGGTGCTATCAACATCATTAGTACCAGGGTGTGAAAACAATACTTGTTTAGCGCCTTGTGCTAGGTGCTCTTTGCCATCGGCTTGTGTTCCGTATTTACCCGTACAGTCAAGTACAATATCAACTTGATGGGCTTGCCAAGGTAACTCGCTCAGGTTGTCTATATGCGTTAACGCAATATCGTCATTATCTATGGTGAGGGTATTATTGTTTTGAGAAACTTTATGAGCAAAACGGCCATGAGCGGTATCGTATTTTAATAAGTGCGCGATACCTTCTGGCTCGGCAAGTTCATTTATAGCCACTAGGGTAAAAGCGTCAGTTTTATTGCTCTCATAAAGTGCTCTTACAACACTGCGGCCAATGCGGCCAAAGCCATTAATGGCGATTCTTATTGTCATTTAGGGATATTTATACTTAAAACTTAAGAAGGTAATAAAAGGAGAGACTATTACGCCTCTCCTCAGTTAGCTATTGTTGAGCCAAGTTATTATGGCTCAACAATAGCTAGTTTGTTGTTAATGGTTACAGTGCATTCACAGTGTTAACAACATTATCAACAGTAAAGCCAAAATGCTCTAGTAATACATTACCTGGAGCTGACTCACCAAAGGTTGTCATGCCAACTACCGCACCACTTAAGCCAACATATTTAGCCCAAAAATCTACATGGGCAGCTTCAATGGCAACACGTTTAGTTACGGCTGCTGGTAAAACGGCTTCTTTGTACTCTTTTGATTGCAGATCAAACACATTAGTGGAAGGCATAGAAACTACACGTACTTGAGTTCCTTGCTCTGTTAATGCTTTAGCTGAGTCAACTGCTAAGCCTACTTCTGAGCCTGTTGCAATTAAAATAACCTCTGGCGTACCTGAGCAGTCTTGTAAAATATAGCCACCTTTGGCTATTTCACTTAGCTGTGCTTGACTGCGAGTCATCGCAGGTAAACCTTGGCGAGAGAAGATTAACGCTGAAGGTGCTTTTTGGTTTTGCACTGCCGCTTTCCAAGCAACAGCTGACTCTGTTGCATCACACGGACGCCATGTTGTTAAGTTTGGCGTAGTACGCAAGTTAGTTAATTGTTCTATAGGCTGATGTGTAGGACCATCTTCACCTTGACCAATAGAGTCATGGGTATAAACAAAAATATTTTGAATACCCATTAATGCTGACATTCTCACTGCGTTACGTGCGTATTCCATGAACATCATGAAAGTTGCGCCGTAGTTAATAAAGCCGCCGTGCAATGAAATACCATTCATAATACCGCTCATACCAAATTCACGTACGCCGTAGAAAATGTAGTTACCGGCAGGGTCTGTTTCTATACCTTTTGAGCCAGACCATAGTGTTAAGTTTGAGCCAGCTAAATCTGCAGAGCCACCAAGCATTTCAGGTAATACGCTACCAAAGGCTTCAATAGCATTTTGTGACGCTTTACGTGACGCTATGTTTTCAGAAGCAGTATGACATTGTTCAATAAATGCGTTGGCTTTTGCTTCAAACTCTTGTGGTAATTCACCTTTAATAACACGGCGTTCGTATTCTGCTGCAAGCTCTGGGTGCGCGGCTTGGTATGCTGAGAACTTTTCAGTCCAGCTAACTTGGCTTGCTTGACCTTTTTCTTTTTGATCCCATTGAGCGTATACGTCACTAGGTACATCAAAAGGTGCATGAGGCCAGTTTAAAAATTCTCGTGTTGCGGCAATCTCATCATCACCTAATGGTGCGCCGTGACAATCGTGAGTACCTGACTTATTTGGTGAGCCAAAACCAATAATTGTTTTACAGCAAATCATGCTTGGCTTATCAGTAACGGCTTGTGCTTGAGCAATGGCGTTGCTGATAGCTTCAGGGTCATGACCGTCAACACTGATCACATGCCAGCCGTATGATTCAAAACGGGCAGGGGTGTTGTCAGTAAACCAACCTTCAACATGGCCATCAATAGAAATGCCGTTGTCATCCCAAAAAGTAATTAACTTGCCTAAGCCTAAAGTACCAGCAAGCGAGCAAACTTCATGTGAAATACCTTCCATTAAACAACCGTCACCTAAGAAGCAATAGGTAAAGTGATCAACAATGTTATGATCTGGGCGGTTAAATTGTGCCGCTAAAGTCTTTTCGGCAATAGCCATACCTACCGCATTAGAAATACCAGCGCCTAAAGGGCCTGTGGTAGTTTCAACACCAGGGGTGTAGCCATATTCAGGGTGACCTGGTGTTTTTGAGTGTAATTGACGGAAGTTTTTTAAATCATCAATAGATAAGTCGTAGCCAGATAAATGCAATAATGAGTAGATAAGCATAGAGCCGTGACCGTTAGAAAGAATAAATCGATCACGATCAACCCAATTAGGATCAGTTGGGTTATGCTTTAAAAAATCACGCCATAACACTTCGGCGATATCGGCCATACCCATAGGGGCTCCAGGGTGACCAGATTTTGCTTTTTGTACAGCATCCATACTCAAAACACGAATGGCATTTGCCAGTTCTTGACGCGACGACATATTTGCTCCAGATTATATTGTGACACAAGGGCTGATTGAACAGCTTGTTTTTTTGAATAATTGAATAGGCATTTTCGCTTAGCTAAGCGAGCAGCGCAAATTTAATTACGTTATTTTTTATATTATTTACATTGTAATTAAGTATTCGGCGAATATAGTGCTAGTATGGCGTGCCAAACACTTTATTAATCAACCTGCAATCAGCTCAGCAACCTATTATTATGCAGCATAATTTACAGCGTTTTTTTATTGTTTCTCTGCTTTACTTTTGTCTTTGTATTAGCGCAATGTTAATTATTAAACCTTTGTCTATTATTAACTTTATTGCACCTGCTGCGGCATTATTTAGCGGTTTAGTTATTATTTGGGGGAGCATTGCTTTTATTGGTATTTTATGTACCACGCCATTTATTGCAGGTTTTTTCTATTATGGTTTAGAGCTCAATCCCACAGTAGCAATCATGTCTATCGCTTTATTAGCGATAACCTTACAAGGTGTGTTAACTAAACAATTAGCATTTAGATTGGTTTATCAAGCCAAGTGGCTGAAATCAAGGCGTTTACTTTTAATTTTTTTATTACGTATTGGTCCTTTAGCCAGTTTAATTTCAGCAACAGCAGTATTAATTGTTTCAATACTAGATAACCAAACCATACAAGGAACATTTCTATATACCTTTGTTTCTAGCTGGGTTACCAGCATGTTGTTTGCTGTATTTTTTATCCCACTTTTGCTGCTGAGCAAAGAGAAAACACTTTTTAATATTCGTAAACGCTTCTTTGTAACTCTAACTTCTATATTAGGTGCAAGTGCCATTTTTACGTTGTTTATAACCTCGCAAAATGAACAACAAAGCTACCGGCTTGATAAGTTCGTTCAAACTAAACAAGAAATAACACAAGATATAGTGCAAGAAATTGATAATGTCGTCATGCAGGTTGAAAGTATGTCGGCATTATTTTATGCAAGTGAACATGTTGAGTCAGATGAGTTTATGTTGTTTAGTGAGCGAATATTTTCGCATAGTGATAGTGTTATTGCTTTAAAGTGGGCTCCTTTAGTTCACAGAAATATGAAAACAGAGTTCGAGCACTTTGCATCCAAAGAGCTGCAAAAGACCTATAATATTAAGGAAATGCCCGATACGTTGAAAAGTAATGCGCCTTCGTTAAAGTCTATCTACGCGCCGTTACTCTACATTTATCCTAAAAGTGATGCGCAGTTATTAGGGGTTGATGTTTATGGTATGTTTCAAAAGTCACTATTAACGTCTTCACAAGCCTCAGGTATCTTTGCTAGTGAGCCTTCATTAGTAGAGCAAGATAACTTTGCTAAACCTAGTATTTTCTTTAGTACCGCAGTACCTCACCTGACTCCCGTCGCGCTGAACCGTTACGGTAATTCAAAGCCTCAGCCAGCACTTTTGAGTCAAATGCAAGGCTTTGTCGTGGCAGTGGTACAATTTGAATCTTTTTTTGATTCGTTAACTAAAAAGTACAACCCAAAAATTTCTATTAATATAGAAGATATTAGTGGCAACACACCTTATTTGATATATGGCCAAGGCGTTAGTGGCATTAATCGGCATATCGACTTTAGTGAAATATCAGTACACTCTAGGCAATGGCGAATTAGTATTAGTGAATATAAGCCATGGCTTATACAAGAAATGAATGCCCATACTTGGTATGTTTTGTTGGGGGGGGCAATAGGAGCATTACTTTTTCAATTATTAGTACTCATTACCGTGGCTTACTCGAGTGAACTAAATCAGCAGGTCGAATTAAAAACTCGTGCGTTGAGGCTTGATAAAAGTAAGTTCGAAAAACGGAGTATCGCTAAAACATACTTTTTAGAAGCGTTTAATGATGAGTTGCGCATGCCACTACAGGTGATTAAAACCTTTGTTGAACAATTGAAACAACGAGGGATTAATAATAAGCAAGTATCGGGTATTTATCATGCCAGTAATACCATTGGACAATTATTGAATACCATGGCTGACCTTTCTGAAATAGAGCTAGGAAAAGTGAGTGTTAAACACGATACGTTTGATTTATATGGTTTATTAAATAGAGAAGAGTTGATACTTAAAGGCGAAAAGCTGAATGAAAATAAAACGATTTATTTTTTAATTGATAGTGAAGTGCCACACTTTATTAATAGCGATGAGTTACGTATTCAAAAATTACTTGGTCTACTGATTAAAAGCGCTCAACAATTGTTCGGTGAAACACCGCTGCGGTTAGCGGTAAAGTTACACCAGCACAAAATGGATAGTGCGACACTCTTTTTTATTTTTTCAAATCAAGGTGATGTTTTTACACCGTATAGCAGAGAACAATTTAATATTGCAACAAGTAAGGACCTTGGCTCTTACAGTACATCAATGGCAATTATCAAAGAAGTTTGTCAATTATTACACGGTAATGTCAATGTTGGCTTTTTAGCTTCAGGTGACGGTGTACTAAGTGCTTCGGTAAAAGTTTCAATAACAACACTAGAGCAACAAAAAGCTCATCAAGCAAAATACTTTGATGAAAATCGGTAGTCAATGCGCTTAACTTAACTTGATTACTTTGATTTTTACGTTAAGTAGTTTAAAGAGTAATGCGGGGAAAGCGGAAGTATTTATAATTTCCTTATATAATCACTTGAAAAACAGTCATTAATCGTTTAAGTTTTAATCGCTTTGCAAGAAGTATAATAATTAAGCAATAAGTATACAATAAAGGTAAATAATGAAGAAGCCATCCTCTCGAGGCTGTAAGCTGTCTTCGGTTATTTTAGCTGTATTGATAATGACCGTGTCAGCGATACTAAGTAATGCTTCAGTAGCAGACAACATGGATGTAGAAATAACGCAATCGAGTAAATAGCGTGTGTATACGCTATCATTGCACAAGGAAATTCAAGCTTCGACTTACCCGTAAATGTAGTGTCGGAGCTTTACCTCATAAGTATTCAGCACAATAAGCCTTTATATAAGTGCACTTTTAAGAGAAGACAATACAACTGCTTCATTAACTCAGCAGGATAGAGTGTCTCCCTCCTAAGGAGAAAGTCGCAGGTTCGACTCCTGCATGAAGCGCCAACTCCCTTCTTGTTTTTATGCCCGTGAGGTTATTTTAATACCTGACCGCAAAGTCATTAATTTGAATATTGCCAAATAGGCTGTTATCTGGAGTGTGTGCTATAGCCGTGCCTCGGGTGAGCTGAGTTACTTTTACTTTATAAGGACTGATATTGAAGCCGGAATAGCGTTTTCCCTCATTACTGTTAAAGTCTTTAGCATGTAATAATGTAAATTCATCACCAATTTTCACGCCATGATCTCGGCCTAAGTTAAAAGTAATTTTATTACCATTCACTTGTAATATTTTACCTTTGCTAGGCTCACACATAACATTCTCGTCAATATCTTTGGTGACTTGAGTCAACATATTATTAATCATGGAGCCATATTCACTCTGCCAAAAAATAATGCTATTAACATCAATAGTTTTGCGCTTAGTAAAAGACCAGATTGCCGTATCTTGATAATCTTTCTGCCACACTAAATCACCACTAAAGCCACTATAAAGATAAAAGCTTAATGATAGGGTTCTAGGATAAATTCCTTGCTGCCAAAACTGCCATGAGTTTGTCGCTTGATCTTCAAAAGAAAGATCATTAATTTCGCTAAATAAAATATACTGGCTATCAGTTGAGCCACCTAAAGAGCGTACAAGGTCCTTTATCCGTTCACCTTCTAAACTATTATTTAATCGAGAGAATTCAGTTTTACTGTTAAAAATACTACGACTGTAAGTGAAATTACTATCGGCCGTTAAGTGCTTTTCTAACTTTTTTATAATTGCGGTATCAATAGGATAAATTTTGCCGATATTAGCCTGTTCGCGATTCACTAAGTGACTTTTAGTCAACAACAATGACTTTTTAAAGTTAACGGCGAAGCACTTTTTTTCTTGTGGAAATATATCGGCACGAATAGTCACGGTAATTAAATTGCCAGAATGTAACTCATCAACAAGTTCAATAGCATTAACACTACCACTCGCACGAATACTTATTTGATCTTGTGTTAAGAGACCATTAATCACTTGTTGAACGCTCGATACACTAGCTCCTGCAACTAATAGTGCTTTTTTTAACGCATTTTCAACAGCTTTATTACGTGCTACAGCAATGTCATCATCGTCAATCGAGGCGTGACCTTGAGTTTCATACCACTGGCTTGAAGCTGAGGTGCTGGTAAAAGTCAGCGATAATAGAAGGCTTGCTATAATAAAAGAGTAAAACCAATGGCGCATAATGATATATCTCGTCGAGGTTAATTAGTGTAACGCTATTATTTTAAACCATGCATTTATTATGCCTAATAAAATTTGTCGTTATTAAGTTGTCTGTGTTGGCTTGAAATATGCATTTATTTCTATTATTGGTTTTATATTGAATTATTTCTAACGTAATAAGCTATAAATGATTACGTTTTAAAAGGGGAATACCATGAAAAAATGGCTAATACCATTATTTATACCTGCACTGTTTTCATGTGGAGTAACATCGAATGATGATTTTTATCAAAAAAATCATGTCGATAAGGCCGAAATAGATAGCTTTAACTTACCTCGGCACGCCATTAATGATGTGGTTAAGGGCTTGGCTTATCAAATGTTAGAAAGTAGCAGCTTTGTTAATGCTAAAACACCTGTTGCAGTAACTTCCTTTGTTAAACTTGATGATTTAGAAACAACAAATTGGTTAGGGAACCAACTAGCTGAAAGCTTTGTGCATGAGTTACAACGCCATGGCTTAGTAGTGATTGATTTTAAAACCACAGGCCATATTAGAGTCACAAAAGAAGGTGACTACGTCTTTAGTCGCGACTGGAAAGAGTTACCTGAGCGCCAGATAATTGACTACGTGGTTGCTGGTACTATGGTAGAGCAAGAAAACGGTATTTTAGTCAATGCTCGCATGATAGGTATTCAATCTAAAGTGGTTGTTGCTACAGCCCAGTCATTTATCCCACAGTGGGTTTTAGGCGATGAAATGAACCCAAACGAAAAAGTTAAAATGGTCGATGGCATGATTATTCGCAGTGACAATATGCTCATTAATGAGCAACGTGCAGTGAGTATTCAAGAATAACAGTATCTGACTTAATTTCGGGTGCAAGTTAGGGCTATGAAAGTTAAGTAAAATAGAGATAGGAAGTAGTGATAATGAATATTAAACAAGTAACCAGAGCTGTCTTTATCAGTACCACGCTTTTTTTGAGTTTAGCCTGCTCTAGTATTTATGATAAGCATGTACAGTGGCAGTCAGTAAAACCTGAGAGTTTTCCTGTTTTAAATGCGGTAGGCTATGCGCCAATTAGTTTGCAGCAGTCATCACATGAGACGCAGCGTATGCTAATGGCAATAAAGGCTTCTAAAATTGCGGCTTATGCAGAGTTAGCTGAGCAAGTTTACGGGCAAAAAATTGAAGGGCAAACAACAATGGCTGATTTGTTGATCAACGACAGTCAATTAAAGTCTTCGGTTCAAGGTGTTATTCGCGGAGCTAAAGTAGTTAAAAGCTACCCTGTTGGAGACACATACGCGACCGAGTTACAATTAGACTTTGAAGACGTTTATAAAATATACGAAGTAAATAACCCTCGCCAAGAAGTCAAAGAAGTGTCTTACTTTTAACGACGATTTAGCTTTTTAATATCTTTATCTTGGTCGTAAGATAAAGATATTACTTAAGGTTTAAGCTTTTAGGCTTTTAAACCAATACTACTTAATCCAGCACTTTTCTTACCTTTACTATCATAAGTAATCGCGCTTTTATTGTGCTTTTCTAATAAACTTGTTTTCATTCGTTCAACTGCAAGTTGCGATTGTTGAATGATTTGACCATTAACTTGGTTTTGTTGTTGGCAGCGTTCTAACGTTACCGTGATCTCTGCAAGTACAGAGTCTAACTTACCAGCAGCTTTATCTGTGGTGAAATCTGGGTGTTGTACAATGCTTTGATCGAGTGTTTGAATATCGAGGAGAAATTGGTTTTTCTCTTGGCTTACTTGTAATAGCTCATCAGGCTGGTGTTTTTGTAGTATTTCTTTTTCTTTGGCAATAACTTGTTCAAGCAACAGCAACTGCTGATACTGTTGTGTGAGTAATTCTAATAAATTGGGCATATGCAAGCCTATTAATGTTAGCTATATTATTGCGTTTATCATTAAACGTTGACTCGTGAAAATCAAGTTAAATTAGTTCAAACTCAAATTTAGCAATACTTGCAGCAAGCTTTTCTGGATCAACTTTATATTCTCCAGAGCTAATGGCTTTTTTCAACTCATCAATCTTTTTTTGATCAACAGCTGGTCCATCACTCGCTTTTTTCTGCATCTCATGCAGTTGTTTTGCTTGTGGAGTAATTGAAACTGAATCTTGATTAGGTGATTTCGGTTGAGCATTACTCGTTGCTACCTGCGCAGATTGTTGTTTAACTTGTGCTTGTTTATTTTGGGTAACTTGGTTGTTGTTACTCAAGTTGTTGATATTTATAGCCATAACAGTATCCTTTGGCAATTGTGTGGTAATCGTGTATTTGCTTATACAGGTATTATCGACAAATCAGCAAATAACTTTAGTAAAATTATAGGTTAATTACTACCGTGTTAATAGCTTTAACTGTGGCGGTAATTATTTTATTAGAACGACTATTTCTGACTTGAATTTGCTCTTGGTTATTACCTGAACTTAAAGCCTCACCTCGAGCTTTTATGCTGAAATTTTTACCTGATGCAATAATAGTTACTATATCCCCTTCACAAACTAAACAAATATTGCGAGGGTTAAAGGCTCTTCCTTTAGCAATACGTTTTTCAGCTTTTGCTCCTATAACTAGTGCCTCGTTATTTACGATAGCTCCTCTGATTTTTGTCGCTGAGAGGTAAACCTTTTCAATATGATCTGCTGTGATAACACTACCTTTACCAATTGTTTTTTTGGCGACAATAACAGGGAGGGTAACTTCTACTTTTGCAGGTAAATAAATATTCCAGGGGGTTGAATCATCACAACTTATTTTAACATTTACGTTTCTACCTGAGCTATTTTCAGGTATATTCGCTTCAAGTGGTATTTGGCACGTTTGTACCTTAATTCTAGGATCAATCGAGGCGACGGTGATTGATACTTTCTCGTTATCTTCGGCGGGATAATATGCTTCTAAGGCGCTTTTAGCTAACTCCTCAATATAAGCATGGTCATAGGATGTAGCGAAAGATTTCGCTAAAGCGAATTGTCCAAATAATAAAATGTAGAAAAAAAGTTTCATATAACTCATATATTTTGTTATCTACCTATAGGTAAATGTGAATTGTCGTCTATGCTTAATTTAAGTTATTAGTATGAAAGACAATAAGAACAAGTGTCAATAATCAGACGCTTAATGGCGTTTTTTGTATTATTAACTGTATACTTCAAGAAATATGCCTTTGTGCAGTAATACTGATGATATACATTAATTAAGTTGTTCATGCTTTCTAAGCAATACTAAAAATACAGTGCAGATTTAAATGAGGTTTTTATGGCAGGTATACTAGATTCAGTTAACCAACGAACACAGCTTGTTGGTGAGAATAGACTCGAACTTTTACTTTTTAAACTAATAGGTAGACAGCGTTTTGGTATCAATGTTTTTAAAGTACGTGAAGTCATGCCATGTCCTAGATTAACAATGCTACCTCAGCAAGACTCTTTTATTAAAGGTGTTGCTCATATACGTGGTCAAACTATTTCGGTTATTGATTTAAGTAAATCTACCGGTGGCCCTGCTATTGAGCAAACAGACGAAAGTTTTATTATTATTGCTGAATATAATCGTAGTGTACAAGGTTTCCTTGTAGCGGGGGTTGAACGAATTGTTACTTTAAGTTGGGCTGATGTGATGCCGCCGCCTGAAGGGGCTGGTAAATCAAGTTACTTAACTGCGGTGACTGAAATTGACAATGAAATGGTGTCAATTTTAGATGTAGAGAAAATACTCAACGAGATTAGTCCTGTTTCTACCGATGTCAGTGAGGATATCATTGATACAAGTGTCGGGGAGAGCATTGGTGAAAAATTAGTGATGATTGCTGATGATTCCACTGTTGCTCGAAATCAAGTTAAGCGAGCTTTAGAGCCTTTGGGTATTAATATGATTTTGGCTAAAAATGGTCGGGATGCGTTAGATCAACTTAAAGCAATAGAAGCAACCTGTGAAAATAGTATTACTGAAAAAGTCGCTTTAATGATCTCTGATATAGAAATGCCTGAAATGGATGGCTATACCTTAACGGCTGAAGTGAAAGGAAATGAACGTATGGCTAAAATGCCCATTATTTTACATACTTCATTAAGTGGTGTTTTTAACAATGCCATGGTTGAGAAAGTAGGAGCTGAAGACTTTATTCCTAAATTTCATCCAGATGAACTTGCTACCGCCGTTAAAAAATGGTTGAAACTTGATAGTTAACCTGAACTCGGTTTAAGAGATATTTAACGAATTGAAATATAAAAAATTATTTTTCTGAATCTCTAGCTTGATAGTTTTTCTTCTTTTCATATGATAAGCAAGGTAAATTTCGCGTCAATAGGGAGCTATTGCAAGTAAATTTAACGAAGAAGTTAGGAAAAGTAGCAGCTAGATAAACATTTGTTAAGCCGAGCTCAGGTTCGTTAGTTATAAATAGGTAAAGTATCGCGTCATTTGTTACGCTTAAATTGAGCTATAAAATATAGCGATAAGTAGGAATTAATAGTGCCAGAAAAACAACTTGATGAAAGAAGTTATAATCAATTTAGAGCTTTTTTAGAGCAACAGTGTGGAATTGTACTAGGTGAAAGTAAGCAGTACTTAGTGAAAAGCCGTTTAGCTCCTCTTATGGCAAAATTTGGTCTTAGTTCTTTAAGTGAATTAGTAACGCGAACGTTAGCGCCAACAGAACGGCAACTTCGTGCCGCAGTTATTGATGCGATGACAACTAACGAAACCTTATGGTTTCGAGATGACTACCCGTTTAAATTATTAAAAGATAAGCTATTGCCCGAATTTGCAGACCGAAGAACACCTGTTAAAATATGGTCTGCGGCAAGTTCATCAGGACAAGAGCCATATTCTATTGCGATGTCTGTACTCGAATATCAACAAAAAAATCCTGGCGCGTTTCCTCGTGGTGTACAAGTTATTGGTACGGATATCTCTAGTACTATGCTTGAACATTGTAAATATGGCCATTACGACAACTTAGCCTTAGCAAGGGGGTTGTCAGCAGAGCGTAAAAAGCAATTTTTTGAAGCGGGTGATAATGGCATGCTGAAAGTGAAAGATCATGTCAAAAAAATGGTGAGTTTTAGACCCTTAAACTTACTTAATAGCTATAGTTTGATGGGAAGGTTTGATATTGTTTTTTGTCGCAATGTGCTCATTTACTTCTCACCTGAAATTAAAGCGCAGATCATTAGTCAAATACATGGCGTATTGAATAATGACGGTTATTTGTTTTTAGGTGCCTCAGAGTCTTTATCAGGACTTAATCAGAACTTTTCTATGTTACGTTGCAATCCTGGTATTGTTTATCAAAAGCAACAGTAATGTGAATAGGGTACAAATTGTACCCTATTTATCAAACATCTATTTTTATTTAGCTACTTGAATCGCGCTCTTCTGAGTTAAGCTTTATTGCTGCATCACTGACCTATACATATTGTTTTTTATATACTTGTTTAGTTCTCGCTACCTTCTCCCCCCTGGTTACAATTTAGTTTTTAACCCTGAATAATAAATCAAGCACTACTAATTAACCTGAACTCGGTTTAAGAGATATTTAACAAATTGAAATATCAGCAAAAATTACTTTTATGAATCGCTAGCTTGGTAGTTTTTCTTCTTTTCATATGATAAGCAAGGCAAATTTCGCGTCAATAGCTAGCCTATTGCAAGTAAGTTTAACGAAGAAGTTAGGAAAAGTAGCTGCTAGAGAAACATTTTCTAAGCCGATCTCAGGTTAATTAAGTGACTCAATTGAGCACTTATAACGATAACCTGTATTGTTAACCACCCATCATTTTATAACTACGATTGAGAGCATAACCTTATTTTATTCACTTGTGGCATAATAATTGAATGTTTTATGAGTAATGTAAAATAGAAGGTGAGGCTGTTATGGCTATAGGTTTTGATAAGGGTTTTGAACTTCACTCTCAAGGGATGTTTATTCGTTCTCAGCGAGCTGAAGTTATTGCAAGTAATATTGCCAATGCAGACACGCCTGGTTATAAAGCTAAAGGTCTTGATTTTCAACAAGCTCTTGCTCAAGCCTCACAAAAGCAAAAAATGAGTATGTCTCGTACTAATGAAAAGCATTTTGACGTTCGTAGTGAGCTTAACAGTAGTGCTCAATATAGAGTACCGAATCAGCCAGATACTGGTGATGGGAATACGGTTGATGTACAAGTGGAACGAAACTTGTATCTTAAAAACTCAATAGAGTATCAAGCGAGCGTGCAGTTTCTTAATGGTAAAGTTAAATCATTGAAAAAAGTAATTAGCGGAGGGCAGTAATTATGAGTCTTTTTAACGTATTTGATATCACAGGCAGCGGCATGAGTGCGCAGTCTGTTCGTCTTAATACTACGGCGAGTAATATAGCAAATGCCGACAGTGTTAGTAGTAGTGCAGGTGAAACTTACCGTGCAAGGCACCCTGTTTTTGCCGCCGCAATGCAAAAAGCTGCCGCTGGGCAAAGTTCGGCTGACGGCAGTGGTGTTGGTGTTGATGTGTTAGGCATTGTCGAGAGTGATAAACCCTTAAATGTTGAGTATGCACCAGCTCACCCTATGGCCGATAAAGACGGTTATATTTATAAGCCTAATGTTAATGTGATTGAAGAAATGACTAATATGATTTCAGCATCACGCTCGTATCAAACCAATGTCCAATTGGCTGAGTCAGCAAAGAATATGTTGAATAAAACCTTAACGCTTGGTCAAAGGTAATAAAGCTTTGGCCAGTGAATGACTTAAATTACATAGTGAATACTGCGTCACGTTTATATTCAGTCACTGCAGTTGCTTAGAAAGATATTGAATCCAAGGCTGCAGCTTGGCAAGTAATTAAAAAGGTGGAAAGGAAATGCAATCAATAAGTGGTACTAACCCATATACAGCTTTAACCTTAGATGAAAAGCAAGAAAAAATAAGAGATAGCTTAGCTAAACAAGATATTAAAGAGTCTGATGGCAAGCAAGGCATGTTAACACAAGCTGATTTCTTTGCTTTATTGACGCAAGAGCTGGCTAACCAAGACCCAACTAAGCCTGTTGATAATAATGAAATGATCTCACAGATGACATCATTCTCAACCACTGATGGCATTAGTAATCTTAATAATAAGTTTGAAGCGTTTGCGACATCTATGAATTCTAGTCAAGCGCTACAAGCCTCGTCATTGGTTGGTCGTAGTGTTTTAGTTGACGATAATATTTTTGGTATGGGAGCAGGCGAAGAAGTCAAAGGTAAGCTTGTAACTGATAGTGCCGCAAGTAAAGTTACCATTTATGTTGAAAATACTAAAGGTGAGGTTGTTCAAACGGTACCTGTAGGCGATGTTAAGAAAGGTGAGTTTGGCTTTACATGGAATGGTCAAACATCGAGTGGTGAAGATGCAGCTACTGGCGCTTATCGTTTTAGAGTCGTTGGCTTAGTAGAAGGCAAGGCCTCAGAGTTACAAACGATGACCTACCGGAAAGTTGATAGTGTTACGCTTTCTGGGGCTGGTGGTAACATTATGCTTAACCTTAATGGTGGTACACAAATGGCATTAGTAGATGTTGTTGAAGTATCAGAAGCATAAGCACTGCACTTGGTTTTGCATGAGAGAAAAGAAATTTTAAAGAGGGTTAAATTATGTCATTTAATATCGCACTAAGCGGGTTAAACGCTGCACAGAAAGATCTTGATGTTACATCAAATAATATTGCCAACGTAAATACGGTTGGTTTTAAAGAGTCCCGTGCTGAATTTGTTGATGTTTATGCATCATCATTACTAGCCGCTGGCAAAACTAAAGTGGGCGATGGTGTTTTGACATCTGATGTTGCGCAACAGTTTTCTCAAGGTAGTATTCAGTTCACCACCAATGCGCTCGACTTGGCTATTACAGGTAACGGGTTCTTTGCCACAGTCCCTGAGTTAGGCTCTTTAGAAACCTCTTATACGCGCGCAGGTCAATTTAAACTAAATTCGGATAACTTTGTTGTAAACTCAGGTGGTGGGCACTTATTAGGTTTTCCTGTGGGTACAGACGGCAGTTCTGAGTCAGTTAGTTTAAGTACCGCAACGCCTATTCGTATACCTACCTCATCAGGGGCGCCAACAGCGTCAAGTGAAGTTGATATTCGTATGAACTTACCGGCAGGCGATGTACCGCCAGCCAATCCGGTATTTGATCCTACCGATCCGCTAACCTTTAATAATTCAACATCAGTCACTATTTTTGATTCATTAGGCGATAGCCATATTATGACTTACTATTTTGTCAAGTCAGCCGCAAATGAGTGGAACATGTTTACTGCTGTTGACGAACAAATGGTTGATATCCCTGTTGCAGCCCAAAACCCAGCAGCCCCTGTGCTAACTCAACCTACAGGGGCCGGTGTTACGGGAGCTGTTTTAATGTTTGATACTAGTGGTGACTTTATCGCCCAAAAACCAGGCACTATACAAACAGCTCAATTCGGCGCTGGTATTTTAAGTAACGGCGCAGATCCTACTCAGCAAATGATCATTGACTTTAATTTAGATACTAATGGACCTAATCCAAATGAACCAACGCAATTTGCGTCTAACTTTGAAGTTACCGCTTTAAAACAAGATGGTTTGGCGGTTGGACGCTTAACAGGCATTGACATTGATACTGATGGCTTGGTGAGAGCAACATATAGTAATGGTACTTCAGAGCCATTGTCACGTATCGTTTTGGTTAACTTTGCCAATGAGCAAGGCCTAACCCAAATCGGCGGTACTAACTGGAAAGAAAGTATTGTTTCTGGTGAGGCGTTAGCCGGGGAAGGTGGCTCAGGTACTTTTGGTACTATTAACTCCTCAGCACTAGAACAATCTAACGTTAACTTAACCACAGAGTTAATTGATTTAATTTCAGCGCAACGTAACTTCCAAGCGAACTCGCGTTCATTAGAAGTGGATAACCAATTAAATCAGACCATATTGCAAATTAGATAGTAACTTCATATTAATCCTCTTTAAATATCATCAAAGCGAGCTTGACATAAGGCTCGCTTTTTTATTTGTACGCTAGTTACTCCCTCGTAAAAAAACACTCAATCGTGAATAGTGTCTATCTTCTGGCATTGTAATTGCATTTATTAGGTATAACCTTTTTTTTGAGAAGTTCATCATGGATAAGTTGCTTTATATCGCCATGAGCGGTGCTAAACAAAATATGAATGCCTTGGCAGTTAATGCTAATAATTTAGCCAATGCCAAAACCACTGGCTTTAAAGCTGACTTAGCCCAAGCGCGCAGTATGCAAGCTTATGGTGAAGGTATGGCAACACGAGTATTCTCTATGACAGAACGTGCTAGCCAAAATTTTGACTCTGGCGCATTACTTACTACAGGACGCTCACTTGATATAGCCATTGGTGGTGAGGGTTTTTTTGCTGTTCAAGGTAAAGATGGTCAAGAAGCTTATACCCGTGGTGGTCATTTACGTGTCACCGAAACAGGTGCTTTAGAGACAAATGATGGTGAATTAGTAATTGGTGAGGCTGGACCAATATTCTTACCGTTACCGGTAAATAATATTCAAATAAGTCGTGACGGTACCATCATGGTTCAACCAGAAGGTGCGCCAAGTACAGTTCAAGAAGAGGTTGCACGTATTAAATTGGTAAACCCCGATGTGCGTTTAATTGATAAAGGTAATGATGGTTTATTTCGGGCAAAAGATGGCCAAGTGCTGCAGGCTGATATTAATGTGCAAGTACAAGGCGGAGCTTTAGAGTCAAGTAATGTTAACCCCGTAAACGAAATGACAGAAATGATTGCCTTGCAACGTCAATTTGAAATGCAATTAAAAATGATGAAAACAGCAGAAGAAAATGACAGCAGCGCATCTTCCTTATTAAGAGCGTTCTAGTTAATTTTTGAGTGAACAATATTTTGCTATGTCGGTTGGTATAACCGCTGAAGCTAATAATTTATAGAGGTGATTTATGAACCCAGCATTATGGATAAGTAAAACAGGTTTAGATGCGCAAACGAAAGATATTGCGGTAATTTCTAACAACTTAGCTAACGCAAGCACTGTCGGGTTTAAAAAGAGCCGAGCCGTATTTGAAGATTTACTGTATCAAAACATTAACCAACCCGGCGGACGTAGTGCACAAGACACTGAAATGCCTTCAGGCTTAATGTTAGGGGCGGGTACTAAAGTTGTTGCTACTCAAAAAATTCATACTCAAGGTGACATGCTTACTACAGATAACTCGCTTGATCTTATGATTCAGGGGGAAGGTTTCTTTGAAATATTAATGCCTGATGGTAGCTCAGCGTATAGCCGCAATGGTCAGTTTACGATGGACGAAGAAGGCAACATGGTTACTCCAGGAGCTGGGTATTTACTACAGCCGCAAGTAACTATACCTGAAGATGCTCGCAGTATTATTGTTTCCCAAGATGGTGAAGTATCCGTGATGTTACAAGGGCAGGCAGAGCCAGCTGTTGTTGGACAAATTAACCTGATTAACTTTGTTAATCCAAGCGGTTTAGAGCCAATAGGACAAAATTTATATACTGAAACTGCCGTCAGTGGTGCTCCTCAAGAAGGTGTTCCCGGTTTAGAAGGTTACGGTATGTTAGTACAAGGTGCGTTAGAAACATCGAATGTTAATACCACCGAAGAGTTAGTAAACCTTATTGAAAGTCAACGTGTTTATGAAATGAACTCAAAGGTTATTTCTGCAGTTGACCAAATGCTAAGTTATATCAATCAGCAATTGTAGTTACTTGAATTATTTAGCTGTATTTAGTTTTTAGAAAGTTGGAGGCAATGATGAAAAACATCGTCAATGTAATATCGTTAAGTTTACTTATTATGCTCACAGGTTGTAGCAACACCGTTGAGCTCAGTAAAGCTTTACCAGATGACCCAGATTTTGCGCCAATTTTACCCGAGGAAGAAGAGTCTCGTATTGTCCCTTCAGGCTCTTTATTTAAGCCTAATTATGTCAATAATATTTACTCAGACTCTAAAGCACACCGTGTTGGCGATATTATTTCGGTGATTTTGAGTGAAAATACTCAAGCGAAAAAAAATGCTAAAACCGAACTTAAAAAAGATAATGAATACAACCTAAATGCTGTTACAGGCTTAGGTGGTGCTCCGGTGACTATCAACGGCAAGTCACTAGAATTTGGCTTGTCACAAGACTCTAATTTCAAGGGTGACTCTAAAGCAGACCAAGGAAATAGTTTAAGCGGCAATATTTCAGTGCATGTGCTGCGAGTTCTGCCTAACGGTAATTTAATGATTCGTGGCGAAAAATGGATGACCCTTAATAACGGTGATGAATATATTCGCTTAACGGGTATTATTCGCTCTAAAGACATTAATTCTAATAATACTATTTTATCGAATAAAGTCGCGAATGCACGTATTCAATATGCTGGTACTGGCACCTTTGCAGACGTCAATGAACAAGGTTGGTTAACGTCGTTTTTTAACAGTTCTTGGTGGCCACTATAACTCAATGCTAATTCATTGAGAGGTATTTTATTATGAAAGCAATTCTTAACCTTATATTGATAGGTGTGGCGTTAAATACTTTTTCTGTTCACGCCCAGCGCATTAAAGATTTAGCCGATGTTGCTGGTGTACGCTCTAACCAATTAATTGGTTATGGCTTAGTGGTCGGTTTACCTGGTACAGGTGAACAAAGTCCTTTTACAGAACAAAGCTTTAAAACCATGTTAAGTAATTTTGGTATCACTATGCCAGAAAACCTTAAACCAAAAATTAAGAATGTTGCCGCGGTAGCGGTACACGCTGAACTTAATGCTTTTGCCAAACCAGGGCAAACTATTGATGTTACTGTGTCAAGTATGGGTAGCGCGCAAAGCTTACGTGGCGGTACTTTATTACAAACCATCTTAATGGGTCTAGACGGTAATGCTTATGCTGTAGCACAAGGTAGCTTAGTGGTTAGTGGTTTAGGTGCTCAAGGGCTTGATGGCTCGCAGGTATTAGTGAATATACCAACAGTTGGCCGTATCGCTAACGGGGCAATTGTTGAACGTGAAGTTAAATCACCATTTTCTTCAGGTGACCATATTACCTTTAACTTAAAAAATTCAGACTTTACTACCGCAAAACGCTTATCAGACACTATTAATGAACTTATTGCTGGTTCAGCACAAGCACTTGATGCAACGTCGGTACGTGTTAGTGCTCCACGTGATATTAGTGACCGTGTTAGCTTTTTATCTGTAATTGAAAATTTAGAATTTGAGCCGGCCTCACCGGCAGCAAAAATTATTGTTAACTCTCGAACAGGCACTATTGTTATAGGGTCAGAAGTTAAGCTTTTAGCTGCAGCAATTACTCACGGCGGTATTACCGTTACTATTAATGAAGTACAAAACGTGAGTCAACCTAATGCTTTTGCAGAAGGGGAAACTGTCGTCACTAATGAATCAGCCGTGAATGTTAGTAACTCAGATGCTCGCATGTTTGTTTTCAATCCCGGTGTAACTTTAGATACCTTAGTACGCGCTATTAATGAAGTAGGTGCAGGCCCTGGCGATGTTATGGCAATTCTAGAAGCATTAGATCAAGCCGGTGCCATTCGAGGCGAGTTGATTGTTATTTAACAGTTATCGTTTATTTAATGATTTTCGATGAACGGTTCAATAAATTAATTAAGCAGAAATTATGGATATTAAATCAAATTTAACACATAACTTTGACCAAGCGAGAAACTCGCTTGAGCTTAATGGTTTAAATAGCATCCGTCAGCAATCACGTGAAGGAAGTGAAGAAGCCAAAGACGGGGCGCTGAAAGAAGCCGCCCAACAATTTGAAGCTATTTTCATGAAAATGCTGTTATCGAGCATGCGTAAAGCGCAAGATGTTTTAGAATCAGATAGCCCATTCAACTCACAATCAACCAAGTTTTACCGCGATATGCACGACCAACAAATGGCCGTAGAGCTATCATCTAATGGATCGCTAGGGTTAACAGACTTAATTGTTCGACAATTAGGTGGTGATAGCGGTAACTTCAAGCCAAGCTCTGTATTACGTAATGACGGTAATTTAGCTGCTACGGATGATGTCAGCCTAAACCATGTTAGCCTAAATCATGTTAATAACACAGACGACACCACAGGTAAAACATCAGCAGGTAAACGCAATACCTTAATTGAAAATATGCTCGCAAGAAGTAATCAACTAAATGAGCAAATACAACCTGAGATTGATATTCCATTTGCGGGTAACTATAACGGTAATAACTATGCTCAAAGTGCTGTTATGGGGCAGTTTAATCAAAAAACTGTTAATAAAAGTAGTCGCTCAGAAAGCGTCAATAGTTTAACGCCAGACACAGGAACAACATTTAATGAGCCAAAAGATTTTGTTAGTGCCTTAACTGAGCCAGCTAAAAAAGTACAACAACAGCTTGGCGTACCTTTTGAAGTTGTTATTGCGCAAGCAGCACTTGAAACAGGCTGGGGACAAAAAATAATAAAACAGTCAGATGGGACTAGCTCAAATAATTTGTTTAATATAAAAGCAGATAACCGCTGGGGTGGCGATAAAGTAACGAAAGACACTTTAGAGTTTGAACAAGGGGCAATGGTGAAAAAATCCGAGCCTTTTAGAACTTATTCATCAATGCACGACAGCGTCAACGACTATATAAACTTCCTTTCAAATAGTGATAGATATCAAGACGCATTACAAAACTCCGGTAATGTGGAACACTTCCTGCATGGGTTACAGAAAGCCGGTTATGCGACGGATCCTCAATATGCCAATAAAATTTTAGGCACATTGAAAAAAGTCACAAACCTTTTAGCAAAGTAACCATATTTTTACGCAGCCATATAGGTTAGCGCAAGATCAAAGAACTAATAATTCAATATAAGTTACAGGATCAAAAGAGATCTATAGCGCTTATTGTTGAGGTTATCGTTCAGGAGTGTAAATTATGTCAGTAAGTTTGTACCAATCAGGTGTAAGTGGCTTACTAGCTTCTCAACAGCAGCTGGCAACTACCGGCCATAACATTGCCAATGTTAATACCGAAGGGTTTAACCGTCAAAGAGCCGAGCAAAATGCAACCTTAGGCTTTCAAAGTGGCGGTAACTTTATTGGTACTGGTACATATATTGATAATATAGCACGCCTCTACGATCAATTTTCACACAAAGAACAATTATTAAATCAGAGTAACTTAGGTCAGGCTGACTCACTTAACGGCAAGTTAAGCCAGTTAGATCGCTTAATGAGCCACTCTGGTGAAGCGGTGATGGGCTCTATTAATCAACTGTACCAGTCAATTAATGGTGTAGTAGATAACCCAAGTGATGCAGGTTTACGTAGTATTGTGTTAAACCAAGCTAGCGTGCTTAGTAGCAACTTCAATGACTTATCTAATGAATTTAATAACATGACCAAAGCTGTTAATGGCGAAATAGATCAAGTTGTTAATAAAATATCTGAGATATCGGTGGAGCTAGCAAAAACGAATGAAGCAATTTTATATTCCCAAAATTTGAAAGAAACAGGGCAAGCAAACGACTTATTAGATAAGCGTGACCAACTTATTGGCGAACTGAGCCAATATACCAGCGTTAACACTATTGAAGATCAACACGGTGTAATGACCGTTATGATTGGTCAGGGCGTGACATTAGTCGCGGGTATTACACCGTTAACTATGCAGGTTAATGCAGGAGATCCCGATCCACTTAAAACAGAGTTACGTTTAGTTGGGCCTAATGGCTCAGTTGCCATGTCTGAACAAAAACTTGGAGGCTCTTTAGGTGCTAGTTTTGAATTTAGAGATGAGCACTTAAGCCAAACGAAAAAAGATATTGATCGCTTGGCTATGGCGATCTCTTCAACATTAAATACAAACCAAGCGAGTGGTTTAGATCTTAATGGTATTCAGGGGGCTAATATGTTCTCTGATATTAATACCCTGCAGTTACAACAAGGTAGGGTTTCATCGCCATCAACCAATACAGGTAACTTAGCAGCACAAGTCAATATTACTGATATCTCATTATTACCAGCGGCCGAATTTGAAGTTCGTTATGACGGTACTAATTATATTATGACTAATATGAGTAACGGTAATACTGAGAACTTAGGTGCGCCAGGCTCAGGTACATATACGCCATCATCACCTGATTATGGTTTTGAGTTTATTGAAACCAGTGGTGCTCCCGTTGCTGGTGACGTACTAACTCTACAGCCAACTAAAGATGGTGCTGCATTATTTAAAACAATACTTAATGATGGCAGTGCAATTGCAGCAAGCTCTGCTGTGAATGTAACCCCATCAACTAACAATGTGAGTGACGGCAAAGTTGCTATAACCAATGTTACCGATCCTGCAGCAGCACGTACTTTTGCTAGCACCACTAATCAAGGCTTATTAGTTGATGTATACGAGTCTAGCCCTGGTACTTTTTCATACCGTGTTTATGATGGTGACCCTAATACACCACCACCAACACCACCCTCAGTTGTTGGTGCAATAACATCAGGTACGTTTTTAGCGGGAAATTCTGTGGTGATAGATATGCCACCAGCCCCAGCAACAGCTGCATTTCAGTTTGAAATATCAGGACAGCCTGTAGGGCAAGGTGTACTTGCTCCTGAAAAATACACTATTGGTGATGCCTTCGGTATTGGTAATGGCGGCAATGCGTTGTCAATGGCTAAAACACAAACAGAAAAAGTGATTAATGGCGGTACAGAAAGCTTTAGTCAGAATTTAGCTGTATCTACGGCAACGGTAGGCTCAAAAGCCAGCAATGCTGAACTTGTCTCTGACACAGCTCAAGCATTATATAACCAAGCTTATAACCGTAACCAATCAATATCAGGGGTTAACCTTGATGAAGAGGCGGCTAACTTATTGAAGTTTCAACAAGCCTATCAAGCATCTTCGCAAATTATTTCAGTCGCCAATACGCTTTTTGACACAATTTTAGCAGCAGTAAGATAAGGAATTATTTATGCGAGTTTCTACCTCTCAGTTTTATCTTCAAAGTGCGCAAAATATGGCGGCGAGAAATACTGATGTTCATAAGCAAGCTACTTATATTGATAGCGGCAAAAGAGTACTTACTGCAAAAGATGATGCGGTTTCTTATAGTAGCTTAGCTGGCTATAAAGAAGGTATTAATCAAATTTCACAGTACACTCGTAATATTACGTTAAGTACAGGCAGCAACCAACAAACTGAAACGGCTTTTGAGGTAACCCAAGATGTATTACTAAATGTAAAGTCGCGCTTTATACAGGCAAATAATGGCTCATTGTCTGACGATGATAGGCAGTCGCTTGCCACACAGATGAAACAATACTTAGAACAAGTTCTCGATATTGCTAATAGCAAAGATGAAACCGGAGGTTTTATTTTTTCTGGGCACCAAATTGATAAACAACCGTTTGCACTGCAAGCAGATAGAAGTGTTATTTATCAAGGTGATAGTGGTATAAATCAACTGGCTATTAGCAATAGTGTTGTCGTTAATATGAATCAGTCAGGTGATGAAGCCTTTGTTAAAATAGCTAATGCTGTAGGTGATTTTTCTCCTGAATATAATACTAATAACGGTAGCGCAACCGTAACGCGTGCGGTTGTTGCCGATAGAGGCTCTTATGATGTTGCTACATTTCCCCCTGGTTACACTTTAGATTTTACTGATGCGGATAATAATGGCCAACTTGAAGTTGTAGTAACAGATTCAGCGGCAAACCCGGTAAGTACCATAGACCCTTTTGTTCCAGGGCAACCTTTTACCTTCAATGGTGTAGAAGTCACTATTGAGGGAACACCTGAGGTTGGCGACCAATTTGGCTTAGGTGAAGATGAAGATGTTAGTATTTTTGAAACCTTAAAAGCGGCAATTGAGTGGTTAGAAACTGACAGTACAGCGGCAAATACTAGCCAACATCAAATAGACTACGGTCACATCTTAAGTCAAATTAATAGCGCTGCAAGTCATATATCAGCCCAACAAGGCATTATGGGGGTTAACTTACAGTTAATTGTTTCTCAAGAGAGCCAGCATCTTGATACTAATCTTTCGTTAGAAAAAGGTCGTTCGTCCATTGAAGATCTTGATTTTTATCAAGCAGCAACCACCCTTGAACAATCGAAAGTTGCCCTAGAGGCCGCTCAGCTAACATTCTCTAAGATTCAGGGCTTATCTTTACTTAATTATATTTAACCATTAATGACCAACTTTAAAATTATTTTTTTAAAGTTGGTATCTTAATTGCTTTAGTAATAATCAGTGACGATATGTAAAGCACTAAAAAACCATGCAGTTTGCTTGACTATATCTTTTTTAACCATTTAACACTCAAGGGGTAGATTATGCCTTTATATGTAAATAGTAATATCAGTTCATTAAACGCACAGCGCCAGTTGAGCAAATCTGGTGGTGATTTAGATACAGCTTTTCAACGTTTGTCATCAGGCTTACGTATTAATAGTGCAAAAGATGACGCCGCAGGTTTGCAAATATCAGATCGCTTACAATCACAAATTTTAGGTTTAAACCAAGGTAACCGAAACGCGAATGACGGTATTTCTTTAGCGCAAACGGCTGAAGGTGCGATGGAAGAAATGACATCAATGTTTCAGCGCGTTAGAACCTTAGCACAACAAGCAGCTAACGGCTCGAATACAGGTGATGATAGGTTAGCGATTCAAGAAGAGATTCGCTCACTTATGGATGAGGTAAACCGAGTAGCGACAGATACTACCTTTGGTGGACAAAACTTACTAAATGGTCAATATAATGCAAGCTTCCAAGTGGGCGCTGATGCGGTACAAGTTGTTGGCTTTAGTATGCAAAATGTAGGTGGTACAGCAGCAATTAACAGTTTGTCTGCTAATGGTGGTTTTACTGTTTCAGGTATTGCGGGTATTGCCAGTGCAGTAACAGGTCAAGGTTTGACTACCTTGGCGGCAGGTGTATCAACTATCGCAGGTAACGCTATTACTGGTGCTGATGATTTCGCAACACGTTTCCTTGCAGCCACTATTAGTGTGTCTACTCAGGAAAATGCTCAGTATGTATTAGCGGGTATGGATTCTATGGTTGCGGTTGTAGATAAAAAGCGTGCTGAACTTGGTGCGGTACAAAACCGTTTTCAATCAACTATCCGTAACCAAGCGAATATATCTGAGAATTTATCGGCTGCTAAATCACGTATTAAAGACGCTGATTTTGCCATGGAAACCGCTAAGTTGACACGAGCGCAAATACTACAACAAGCAAGTCAAACAATATTAAGTCAAGCGAACCAAAGACCACAAGCAGCATTAAGCCTGCTGCAAGGTTAATCGCTAACGATACTCTCTATAAAGAGACTTAATTAAAGCCTGACGATAGTCGGGCTTTTTTGTGTCTGTAATTCACGTTTAAGTAATTATACCAAACGGATTAATTAATTGACCAACTTAGCTACATTAGCGAGCTTGGAACAAACGAAATGAGTTAAACATAGTTGCTCTATATTTCATTCATTTTGTGCGGTTATTAGTTTGCTAATGAGCTCCCAAAGGGCGAGTTGAAAAGACTTATATGCTGCGTTATTGATTTTGACAAGGACGCTACATGGAAGTAGCTTATTAGAGAATGCAGGAGCAATTCTCCTGAATAACCATTCTTTTCAATCAATGCCTTACCTTTAAGCCTTTTAATTCTCGTTAAGTGATCAATTAATTAGTCCGATTGGTATTAATCAGGTTGCAGGCTTTTCATTGCACTACTGAGGTTCATTATTTTATTTAATAAACAATTGGTTATGGTGGTGTTTTGTTTATTTAAATAAAATGTGAATATTTTCTAAAGTTTATTTTACTCTGTCCGATAAAGTGTTTGAGCAAAGGAATAATCGTTAAATTATTTCTTTGTCATGTCACTTCTTTTCTAGGGGTAGAAAAAAACTGACATATAAAGTTAACTGGTATGCGCGGAGCACTCACCAAGTTAAATACTCATTAATCTGAGCAATGTTTAGGTTAATGGTTGATTAGTTAATAATTTAATTAGTCAATCATTAACAAAAACTAGAAGTTAACGGTTCAACAATAGTGAACCCGTTGAACCAATAAGATTAGTGAGGATTCTATTATGGCTTTATATGTAAATACCAACGTAAGTTCATTAAATGCACAACGCCAATTAACCAATACTGGTGGTGCACTTGATACATCATTCCAACGTCTATCGTCAGGTCTTCGTATTAATAGTGCGAAAGATGATGCGGCAGGTTTACAAATAACCGATAGACTACAATCTCAAATCTTAGGTCTTAATCAAGGTAACCGTAATGCCAATGATGGTATTTCATTAGCGCAAACCGCTGAAGGTGCGATGGATGAAATGACCTCAATGTTTCAACGTGTCAGAACTTTGGCACAACAATCAGCTAACGGCTCTAACACTGATGAAGATAGATTGGCAATTCAAGAAGAAATTCGCTCGTTAATGGCAGAAGTTAACCGTGTGGCAACTGATACCACTTTCGGTGGTCAAAATTTACTCAATGGTACCTACGATGCGAGTTTTCAGGTGGGTGCTGATGCCGTGCAAACTATTGGCTTTAGTATGCAAAATGTTGGTGGTACCGCGGCAATTAATAGTTTGTCAGCAAATGGTGGTTTTACCTTGTCAGGTATTGCCGGTATTGCCAGCGCGGTAACAGGTAATGAGTTGTCTGCATTAGCTGCTGGTGTGTCTGAGATTGATAATGCAGCTATCTCAGAAACCTTTGCTAATACGTTTATTGCAACAGCTATCAGTGTTTCCTCTCAAACGAACGCACAAGTGATCTTGGCCGGTATGGACTCATTAATTGCTGTTGTTGATAAAAAGCGTGCGGAGCTTGGTGCGGTGCAAAATCGCTTTCAATCAACTATTCGTAACCAATCGAATGTTGCTGAAAATTTATCTGCAGCGAAATCACGGATTAAAGATGCTGATTTTGCAGCAGAAACCGCAGCTTTAACGCGTAATCAAATACTGCAACAAGCAAGTCAAACAATTTTAAGTCAAGCGAACCAAAGACCACAAGCAGCATTAAGTCTGCTGGGTTAATGATTATAACAAAAAAATAATTCTCGAGCGGTAAGGTTTTGCCGCTCAATTCACTAAAAATATTTTTTTAGCGGCAACTGCTGTATGGCTTAGTGCGGTCTAAATAAAGGAAATAAGTGTTGATATAGGGTTTAGTGTGGAGGCGCGCCCTTAGCAATGGGGTAATAGCTAAGGGCGCTAATTAATGAAAGTTAACTGGTATGCGCGGAGGCTACAAAACCATTAAATACTCATTAATAGCGAGCTAATGTTTAGCAAGCTACTTAATAGTAAGCGAGTATCGTGCCAACTTTTTTAATAGTGGTAGGGGAGAAGGTTATTTTGAGTTTAAGTGTTTAAATTTGAAATGATAATTGTTTATTTTAATTAAATGTTAAGGGGGCCATCATGGCTTTATATGTAAATACAAATGTAAGTTCATTGAATGCACAGCGTCAACTAACCAACACAGGTAGTAAGCTTGATACATCATTCCAACGTCTATCATCAGGTTTGCGCATTAATAGCGCAAAAGATGATGCAGCAGGTTTGCAAATCACTGACCGTTTACAATCGCAAATTAACGGTTTGAATCAAGGTAACCGTAATGCCAATGATGGTATTTCATTAGCGCAAACCGCTGAAGGTGCGATGGATGAAATGACTTCAATGTTTCAACGTGTCAGAACTTTGGCGCAACAATCAGCTAACGGCTCTAATACTGATGAAGACAGGTTGGCAATTCAAGAAGAAATTCGCTCGTTAATGAGTGAGGTTAACCGTGTGGCAACTGATACCACTTTTGGTGGTCAAAACTTACTCAACGGTACCTACGATGCGAGTTTTCAGGTGGGTGCTGATGCTGTGCAAACTATTGGCTTTAGTATGCAAAATGTTGGTGGTACCGCGGCAATTAATAGTTTGTCAGCAAATGGTGGTTTTACCTTGTCAGGTATTGCCGGTATTGCCAGCGCGGTAACAGGTAATGAGTTGTCTGCATTAGCTGCTGGTGTGTCTGAAATTGATAATGCAGCTATCTCAGAAACCTTTGCCAATACGTTTATTGCAACAGCTATCAGTGTTTCCTCTCAAACTAATGCACAAGTGATCTTGGCCGGTATGGATTCATTAATTGCTGTTGTTGATAAAAAGCGTGCGGAGCTTGGTGCGGTGCAAAATCGTTTTCAATCAACTATTCGTAATCAGTCGAATATTGCTGAAAACTTATCTGCAGCGAAATCACGTATTAAAGATGCTGACTTTGCAGCAGAAACCGCAGCTTTAACGCGTAATCAAATACTGCAACAAGCAAGTCAAACAATTTTAAGTCAAGCGAACCAAAGACCACAAGCTGCTTTGAGTTTACTGGGGTAAACGTATAATTGATGGAGTTACCTTATGGCTCTTTATATTAATACCAACACTAGTAGCTCATTTGCGCAACGGAAACTAACATCAACAACACATGAATTAGATGTTAGTTTTCAGCGCCTTTCTACAGGTTTACGAATTAACAGTGCAGCTGATGATGCTGCCGGTTTGCAAATTTCAAATCGGTTAGCATCACAGGTACTGGGTCTGAACCAAGGGAATAGAAACGCAAATGATGGAATTTCCTTAACACAATCCATTGAAGGGGCAATGGAGGAAATATCAACCATGCTCACTCGGGTGAGAACTTTAGCATTACAATCTGCTAATGGCTCTAATTCTGGTAGCGATAGATTAGCATTACAGCAAGAAGTGCGGGCATTAAGTGAGGAGGTTAATCGTATTGCCAAAGATACAACCTTTGCACAAAGCAAAATACTTAATGGCGAATTTTCTACTTCAATACAGGTTGGTGCTGATGCTATACAGTTGATCCAACTTGATATGCGCAGTGTAGGCGGTAGTGCTGCAATTAATAGCTTATCGGCAAATGGCGGTTTTACCTTATCAGGTATTGCAGGTGTTGCTAGCGCTGTAAGTAGTAAAGGTTTAACAGTGTTAGCTTCAGGGGTCTCAATAATTACCGGTGCGGCTCTTGGTGCTAATGATGATTTTAATACCTTGTTTCGTGCAAGCACAATTAGCATTTCTACTATTGGTAATGCTCAACTCGTTTTAGCTGGAGTCGACTCATTAATTAGTGTAGTAAATAAAAAAAGGGCAGAGTTAGGTGGTTTACAAAATAGGTTTCAGTCAACCATTCGCAATCAATCTAATATCGCTGAGAATTTATCAGCAGCTAAATCAAGAATAAAAGATACAGATTTTGCTTTTGAAACAGCAAAATTAACAAAATATCAAATATTACAACAAGCCAGTGCAACGGTGCTAACACAAGCCAATCAAAGACCTCAGCAAGCATTGAGTTTATTGAGTTAATGCTAATAGGTAAAATAAAATAAGAAAAATAAAATAAAAGCTAAAGCTTTTTTATGTTGAGTCGATAGCGTGTTTAGGTAACTAAAAGTAAGTTCCCAGGCTTTTTGATTTTGGTAGGGGTACCAAGTCATTAAGTAACTAAACAATTAGCGGAGGCTCACATGGCTGTTTATGTAAATACTAACGTAAGTTCATTGAACGCACAGCGTCAATTAAATAAATCAGGTAGCGCACTTGATACATCATTCCAACGTCTATCGTCAGGTTTACGCATTAACAGTGCTAAAGATGATGCTGCAGGTCTACAAATTTCAAACCGTTTAAGTTCACAAATTAATGGCTTAAACCAAGGTAATCGTAATGCCAACGATGGTATTTCACTAGCGCAAACTGCTGAAGGTGCGATGGATGAAATGACTTCAATGTTTCAACGTGTTAGAACCTTGGCACAACAATCATCTAACGGCTCAAACACTGATGAAGATAGATTAGCGATTCAAGAAGAAATTCGCTCGTTAATGTCAGAAGTTAACCGTGTTGCTGAAGATACTACATTCGGTGGTCAGAACTTACTTAATGGTAGTTATGATGCTAGCTTTCAAGTAGGTGCTGATGCGGTACAAACTATCGGCTTTAGTATGCAAAATGTTGGTGGTACAGCGGCAATTAATAGCTTATCAGCTAATGGTGGCTTTACTTTGTCAGGAATTGCCGGTATTGCTAGTGCAGTAACAGGTGATGAGCTGTCTGCATTAGCTGCTGGTGTGTCTGAAATTGATGGTGCGGCAATTTCTGAGACTTTTGCTAATACCTTTATTGCAACAGCTATTAGTGTTTCTTCTCAAACTAACGCACAAGTAGTGTTAGCAGGTATGGACTCACTTATTGCGGTTGTCGATAAAAAGCGTGCTGAGCTAGGTGCGGTACAAAACCGTTTTCAATCAGCAATTCGTAATCAGTCTAATATTGCTGAAAACTTATCAGCGGCGAAATCTCGTGTACAAGATGCGGATTTTGCAGCAGAAACAGCAGCACTTACGCGTAATCAAATCTTACAACAAGCAAGTAGCTCTATTTTAAGTCAAGCTAATCAACGTCCTCAGTTAGCCCTTTCATTACTTGGTTAATTATTAGGATAGATAAGGTAAAGCTTGGATAAAGTTACTATAGTTAACTGATGCCAAGTTTTACCTGTTTGATTATCTGGCTTAATATTTGCATTGTTTAGTGGGAGCGAATTATGTCAATTGAACAAATATCATCTGAACAGTTAATTAATGTTTTATCGGGTTATGATAAACAGCGGAATACTGAATCAACATCGCTGAAAAGTGCGGAAAATTCAGTTGACGATACGAACTTAGTAAGTAAACGAGCAGCTTCTTTAGCTCCAGAAGGTATTGAAAAGTTAGCTGAAGAGAAAGATAAAGGACCTTACTCATTAGCATCAAGTTTAAATGAAGTAGAGGATAAAGCAGAGCTTGAGAAATCACTTGAGATTATCAATCAATTTATTCCTTTAAAGAATACAAATTTGATTTTCGAGTTTGACGACCTTTCTGATCCACCTATTGTTAAAGTGGTTGATAAAGATACAGATGAAGTTATTCGGGAAATACCGCCGAAAAATATTAGAGAAATATCTAAGGCTTTAAATGATATGGCCGATAGTATTAGTAAGTCAGGCGCGTTATTTAATTCAGAGGTTTAGTCTAATTACTTTTTAGGCTTTAGATATATAGTTAATTTTTAAGCATTAAGGTAGGTTTATATGCCATTAATTACATCAGCAGGGGTTGGCTCAGGCCTCGACCTTGAGTCTATTATTAAGGCCAGTATTGATGCTGAAAACTTACCTAAATTACAAAGTCTTGAAAAAAAAGAATCAGAGCTAAGTGTTCGCCTATCTAGTGTCGGTGCAATTAAGTCATCATTGTCGAGCCTTGATGATGTAATGGAAAAGTTATCTGATATTGATAACTTTAATAAACGTACTGCAACAATCACTCAGCCCAGTAGCGGTGATTTAATTTCTGTAACTACCAATTCCAACTCGACGTCAGCTAATTTTAATGTTGAAGTGATGCAGCTTTCTCAAGGCTCTAGAGCTGTTATGGCTGATAACCTATATACCGCACCTACCGACGTGGTAACCGCTTCGGGTGGTAACTTAACCTTTACCGCTGGTAGTAAAACATTTGACTTAAACGTTGCTGCTGGGGCTACGTTAGAAGAGTTAAGAGTGGCGATTAACGACTCGAGCGACAATTTTGGCGTTACTGCCAATATTATTAATGATGGCACGTCCTCTAAATTGGTATTAACATCAGATGAAACCGGTGTTGGTAATGATTTAGTTATTACCAGTGATACGGCTGAGCTTGATAATGTATCAACATTGGCAAATGATGGTGTTACAGCAGGTGGTTTAGCTATAGCCTTAGAAGATCAAGCGCAAGATGCTATTATTGAGGTTGATGGTATCTCAATATCTAGTTCGACCAATAAATTTACCGATGCGGTACAAGATATTACGATTAATGCGTTAAAAGTTAGTGAAAATAATGAAAAAGCTGGCTTGGTTATTGACGTCGATAAAGCTGGCGTAGAAGCAACTATAGATGAGTTTTTAGAAAAGTTTAATAATGCTATTGATACCATTGAATATCATACGCAAAGTGGTAGTGCGCTATACGGTGATAGTGCTATGCGTAGTTTGAAGTCACAATTAATTAATACATTATCGAGTAAAGTAAGTGGTGCAGGTAACTTTGAAACCCTTTATGATTTGGGGTTAGGCCTAAGTTATGATATTGATGCTAAAGAAGGTGGTAACTTAGAAAGAGATTCATTAGTGCGTAGTTTAACTGATGCATTAACCGACTCTTATGATGATGTAGGGATTATTTTTACAGCGCCTGATGGTATAGCTACCCAATTTTCTAACTTACTCGATGACTATGTTGGTGGCAGTGGTGCAATGAAATCGAGAGAAGACTCGATTAATTCTCAAATAAGACAATTGACCACAGATAAAGATAATCATGCTTACCGTATGGAACAATTAGAGATTCGCTTAAGAAAACAGTATTCAAGTTTAGATGTACTGGTTGCAGGTATGCAAAGTACAGGTAGTTTCCTTACCAGCCAATTAGCTAATTTGCCTGGTTTTACTAAACCTAAATAATACACCACAATAAATAGAGAATAAGTTATGAATATTAAATTAAATCAATATAGAAAAGAAGCGACTAAAACACAAATGGCAGGTGCAGAGCCTTATCAAATCATACAAATGCTAATGGCAGGTGTTATGGATAGTTTAGCTTTAGCAAAAGGGTGTGTTGAGCGCGGTGATTTTGAACAAAAAAGCCGTAACATCTCTAAAGCTAGCTCTATTATTGTAGCACTGCGCTCTAGCCTTGATTTTAAGGTGGAGAGTGAGGTACCAAATAATTTAAACGCCTTGTACGAATATATGACCGATAGATTAGTTGATGCAAGCATTGATAAAGACACTATAGCTATTGAAGAGGTAGCTAACTTATTTCGTGAGATTAAGTCGGCATGGGATGAAATTCCTGTTCAAGCTCGTGTTGAAGCTGAACAATTAAGAGCCAGTACAGCCACAGCAAGTTAATGGTTGCTTCAACAAAGGAAGTAACAAAAGCTTTTGATGAGTTGAATGAAATATTCATAGAAGCAAAGCTGTTAGTTAATAAAGAAAGCTATGAGCAAGCTCGCGTAACGATAGAAGCATTACAGCAAGCACTAATGCACTTGTTTTCTCTTAACAGTTTTGATCGTAATATTTTTATAGAAGATAATATTGAAAACGTAAAGAATAGAGCATTACTATTGGCAATAGATGACTTTCTAACATCGAATGTCGAAAAATTGACACTCACTTCCCAGAACCTTAAAACTGAGCTTTCAGGGCTAAACGTCGCAAAAAAAATGAAAAAAGCTTACGGTAAGCTCTAATTTCTTCTCTGTTACTCATCTATTTATCAATTATTCCTCCTTGCTCAAACGGTATTAACCTAAACCTTATTACTTTCTTGTCTGGCATAGCCCTTGCTTTATTTAGATAATATATCGAGTTAAGTGTAGATTTATGCTTAACTTAACATTGATAAAATTAATTTATTTAAAATCCAATGGTTAGGTGTGCTGTGAATTCAATTAAAGATAGCTTAGATGACATAGAAAGAAAACTGTTACGGGTGCAAAAAAAAGCAGAACAAGAGCACGAATTTTCCATAGAAGCAAATGCTCGATTTGAAAAAAACTTAAAAGCATTTGAACAGTACTTCCCTGAAATACAAAAGAAATTTATTAATTATCAACCTAGTGATAGTTTTCAATTCATAATTAACGATAATGGCACCGCAAATATTATTGATTATGATACTAAAGTGCCTATGTATAGTGACGACCCTATTACACAAGTACATGAGCAAGTCGTACAATCTTTAGCAGAACCCGTATTAAGTAACTTGAACTTTTCAGGAGTAGAGTTTCTAGAGAATACCACCAACTTTTTACATGTAGACTTAATGAAAGCGATTGGCGCTCAATATAATAAAGCGAAAGATAATCTAGCTGCTAACAAGGTCGTTGATAAAAAAGTTCCTAGTGCAATTATATTTGGTATAGGGCTCGGTTATCATTTAATGGAGCTTGCACAAGCAAGTACTGCCTCTTATTTATCAATATTTGAACCTAATGAAGATTACTTTTTTGCTAGCTTATTTTGTTTTGATTGGGCGGAGTATTTAAATATAATTGATGAAAGTGGTGCTTATTTATATATTGGGATAGGCGACTCTGAAAGTGAAATTTATCAGCAACTCCATCAACGAGCTCAGGACATTGGTCCATTTAGTATCTCTAATTCATTTTTTTACCAGCACTACCCATCAAAAGCAATGCAGCGCTTAACCACTGAAATTCAAAATAATTTTCATCAATTCTTTATGGGGTGGGGCTTTTTTGATGATGCCTTGATGAGCATGGCGCATACTATAGGTGTAATGGATAAATCACCTCATATTTTAAAAGGGAGGAATACTTTAAGCAAAGACCTAAAAGAGTTTCCTATTTTTATTATTGCTAATGGCCCATCGCTTGATGCTGATATTGAAAAAATAAAACAAGAAAAAGATAACGTTATCCTTGTTTCTTGTAATTCTGCTACCACAGCATTACTGGCGCAGGGGATTACACCTGACTTTCATGTCGCTTTAGAAAGAACCAAAGCAACAGCTGATTTTTTATCCGAATTTATTAGTCAAGAAAATCGAGAGCAGATTAACCTATTAGTGGTTAATGTTATGTACCCTGGTACTCTGGACTTATTTAAATGGAGCGGCGTTGCTTTAAAGGGTAATGAGTCAGGTACAACGTTATATCAGATGACTCAATTTATAAATAAAAATGAAGTAACGCCAACTATTGGCTACTGTAATCCATTGGTGGGTAATACAGGCTTAAGCTTCTTTACCAATATGGGCTTTGAAAACATCTACCTGTTCGGCGTTGATAATGGCTATGTTGATAAAAACCATCACCACTCAAAATCAAGTTTTTATTATAACAAGTCAGGTAAAGCGGTGTATGAACCAGTAAAAATGGGAGCAGAATTTACCGTTGAAGGAAACTTTGGCAAGCCTGTAATCACAGAGCCATTTTTATATACTGGTAAGCAACAAATGGAGCGGTTAATTGACTCATTTAAACATACCAACTTAACTTGCTTTAATTGCAGTGATGGCGCAAAAATCGAAGGGACTTATCCATTAACATCAACCGATATATTGTTATCGGAAAGTTCGTTAAGTAAAGCCGCTGTGATTGATAAAATTAAAAGTGATGCTTTTGCTCCGAGTATGGAAAATGCCGATCTTAAATCTTTGTTAGACTTTGATATATTCGAAGATATTTGTAAAACCATGGTCGAAATACTTACTGAACCAATGGATAATCGTCCACAAGCACTTGATAGCTTAATCAAACAGTTAAGGTACTTGAAGTCTTTTAAGCTTGGCGGTCGTCATACTCATTTATACTTATTACTTGAAGGTGAGGCTTTATATGTCAACTCAGTTTTAATTAGTTTGTTATATAACTTCGGTGATAGCAAAATCATTATGCCTTACTTCCAAGCCGCGTTGAATTATTGGGTAGATTTTCTTAGGAAAGCACCTGACTATTATCGCGATCGTTGGGATTTACTCAGTACGTATACATTAGACTTTTCCGCTTCTAAAGAGGAGTAATGCTTGAAAATTTCTACGCATCGATTTTACCTTAGAGAGTTAACTGAAAATGATGTTGGCTCTCGTTATTTGTCGTGGTTACAAGATAAAGAAACAGCTGAGTTTATTACTTATAAACAGAAAAATTTAGATGAGTTAACACTGTATGTGAAAACTAACTTATTAGCTAAGGATGTATTGTTTTTAGGCGTTTTTTGTAAATGTACTGACGAACATATTGGTAACTTGAAGTTTGATAAAATTATTAATCACTCTGCAGTCATGGGGGTTTTAATCGGACAGGCTAATTGGCGTGGCTGTGGAGTTGCAACAGAAATATTGCCAGCTTCTATAGAGTATTTATACCGAGAAATGAATATTGATTCGGTCTATTTAGGTGTAGAAAGAGACAATACACCGGCTATTTCAGTTTATGATAAAGTGGGTTTTTTACCTTGTACTAATCAGCCATTCTCTTTAGGTGATAATGGACTTGCAATGGTCCATCGGTTTTTATAGATGTTTATAGGTTTCTTATGGTTGATTTAAATAAAATTTATAGTGATAGGGCTGCTCGATATATTCCCGCAGGTGCGCACACTTATAGTAAGGGAGCCGATCAATTTCCTGTTAATGCTCCGTCGGTAATTGAGCGCGGTGATGGTTGTTATATTTGGGATGCGAATGGCAATCAGTATACTGATTTTGCTATGTCTTTGGGGACTGTTGTTTTGGGACACGCATATCAACCTGTACTAGAGACTGTTCGTACAGAATTAAATAAAGGGGTTAACTTTGTTCGTCCTTCTATTATTGAAGGGGAATTGGCCGAGTTACTTTGCGATATTATCCCCTGTGCAGAAATGGTTAAGCTAGCTAAGCATGGAAGTGATGTAACTACAGGGGCTATCAAACTTGCTCGTGCTTACACAGGAAGAGAAAGGGTAGTACGTTGCTCTGCTGACCCCTTCAACTCCGTTCATGATTGGTTTATAGGCTCAACAGTTGTTGATCGAGGAGTTCCACAGGCTGTAAAAGACTTAACCTTGCAGTTTGAGTATAACAATATTGATAGTTTGAAATGTTTATTTGAGCAATTTCCAAATGAAATTGCTTGTATTATATTTGAACCGATTTCATTCATTGTGCCTCATGATGGCTTCTTACAAGAAGTAAAAGACTTATGTGAGGAACAAGGTGCTATTTTAATTTTTGATGAAGTAGTTTCTGGTTTTCGTTTTGCTTTGGGCGGCGCACAGCAATATAGCGGTGTAACCCCACATTTGGCTGCATTTGGAAAAGCGATGGCTAACGGTTTTTCGGTAAGCGCATTAGCTGGCAGTAAAGAAATAATGCAGCTAGGAGGAATTGAGCATGAAAGCGAGCGAGTTTTCTTATTATCAACCACTCATGGCGGCGAAACACACTCTATTGCTGCGGCAATAAAAACAATCAATACTATTAAAGAACAAAATCTAATAGAGCACTTTTGGCATGTTGGAAAGTCATTAAAGTTAGGTATTTTAAAGGCAGCAAATAACAGTGAGTTATCTAACTATGTTCATGTAGGAGGCTATGATTGCAAACCTGCTTTTGCACTGTTAAATGACAAGGGAGAAGCGTGTATGGCAATGAGAACGCTCTTTTTACAGGAAACTATTAAACGCGGTTTGATGATGCCTTATATTGTACCCTGTTTAGCTCATACCGATGAAGTTATAGATCACTCCCTGAATATTATTGAAGACGTTTTTAGTATTATAAAAACAGCTTTAGATACTGGAAGTATTGAGAAGAAAATTGTTGGCCCTATCGTTAAACCTGTCTTTAGGAAGTTTAATTAATGCAAAGCTTTAAAATAGGCAATCATTTAATCGGCGAAAATCAACCTGTCTTTATTATTGCTGAAATGTCTGCTAACCATGGTGGTAAGCTTGAAAATGCAATTGAAATTATTCGAGCTGCTAAACGCGCTGGAGCCGATGCGGTTAAATTGCAAACATATAGAGCAGATACTATTACGCTGAATTCAGAAAAAGAAGACTTTACCTTACCAAGTGAAAGTCCTTGGCAAAAAAGTAAAACATTATACTCATTGTATGAACAAGCCTATATGCCATGGGAATGGCACACTAGATTGTATGAAGAGGCTAAAAAGCTAGATATAGAAATATTTTCGTCCCCGTTTGATCATAGTGCGGTTGACTTATTAGCTGAGTTAAACTCTGTCGCTTATAAAATTGCCTCACCTGAAATAACAGATTTACCTCTGATTGCTAAAATAGCAAAATTAAAAAAACCTGTAATTTTATCAACAGGTTTAGCTGAAAAAGCAGATATACAAATGGCAGTTGATGTTTTAAAAGAAAATGGCAATGAGATGTTTGCATTTTTAAAATGTACTACGGCTTATCCTGCACCCATTCATGAATCAAATTTAGCGCTAATCCCTCAAATAATGAAAGACTTCTCTTGTATATCAGGCATATCAGATCATACTTTAGGTCACGAAGCAGTACTCGCTAGTGTTGCTTTGGGTGGAAAAATTATTGAAAAGCACTTTATGCTTGATAACAGTGACGAAACTCCAGATTCATTCTTTTCGTTATCAGAGTCTGAATTTACGGACATGGTAAAACTCGTGAGGCGAGTAGAGTCGAGTTTAGGTAATGGTTATTATGACTTATCTTCATCGGCCCAGAAAAATTTGCGTGGGCGGCGCTCACTTTATGTTGCTAACCCTATTAAAGCAGGGGAAGTGATCAGTGAATCACATATAAAATCAGTAAGACCCAGTTTTGGTCTTCACCCTAAATATCATGAAGAAATTCTTGGTAAAAGAGTTCTTAAAGATTTAGATATCGGGGATAGGTTATCTCTTGAGTTAATTGACTTTGAATAAGGGCAATACAGCTGTTCTCATTAAATGTGATGGCTCTTCTTTTTATGGTCTTGGACATATCAGGCGGTCTATCACATTATTTCAATACTTAACTCAATTAGGGGTCACTTGCTACGTTGAATGTTTATCTGAAGCAGGGCGAAAATGGATGCTCGATACGTTTAAGCAACATGCGCCATTTTTTTTACCTATTAAAGCTTTAGTACTTCAGCCCGATGTTGTGGTTTTTGATGTTCCTTACCCATTAAAAGAAAAAGTGCTAGATGAAAAAAATAAAGGACGAAAAGTCGTTTGTTTAGACTGTATAGCTGATACGGCACCAGATACTTCGTTATTTATTTTTAAGCACCCTGAGCAAGTTATTATTGGTCCACATTTTATTGGGTATGAACATATCATAATTCGTGATGAGTTTTTTAAGGAAAATAGCACTCAGCAGTATGTCAATAACACTAGAGCTCGTGTGCTTGTTGTCTTAGGTGGTGCTGATGTTAAAGGGCAAAGCTTTGATACAGCTAAAAAACTCGCTTTTATAGGGTATTCAGTAACTTTGATTTTAGGGCCTTTAGCTACTATTCCTACGGTAGAAGAACAGCAGGATATTCAAATATTAACTTGTCCTGAAAATGTTGCTGAACTGATGGCAAGTGCTGATTTTTGTGTGGTAAATGGTGGCGGCTGTTTATTTGAGGCATTATTTTTGAAAAAACCATGCGTTGTATTACCTCAAACCCAGGCTGAACTTAATATTGCGCAGGATCTTATGCAAAAACAACAACTTTTGGGGGTTGGTGAAGAGTTTATTCGGTTATTTTCAAAGCAAGAGTTGTTAAAAAAGCACAATCAAATAAATCAGGTAGATGGCTTAGGGTTACCGCGGATTTCAACCATTATTACCAAATTACTAGGCGAGTATAGTCATGCAGTTTAACTGGTTAATTACTGTCACCGCAGGACGTTGGCAGGCAAATACAATAAAAAGAGCAAAGCAGCAAGGGATCAAGATCATTGCCATTGACTCGTCTCTAGCCGCTGAAGGTTTCGAATATGCTGACTTGATCATAATAGCTGAGCTCGACGATGTTGAATCAATTAAGGCTCAAATAGGTAACAGAAATATCTGTGGTGTGCTCAGTATATGCTCTGAAGCTGGAATGATTTTGGCAGGAAAGCTCAGAGATTACTATCATGTCAGCACAGGGCCTAATCTAGAGGTTAGTCAACGCTTAGTGAATAAGGCCTTACAGCGTACTTATTGGCAGCAAGAAAATGTTACAGGTCCTAAATGGTTGGCGAGTGGAAACTTAGATCAGCTTTTTAGCTCAGCACAAACTATGGCACTCCCTTTTATGATAAAACCTGCTGATAGTGCAGGGAGTAGAGGCGTGGTTAAAGTTGAGCATTTCGATGATAATATTAACAATTACCTTGAGTCTGCTTTAAGTCTATCAAAATCTAAACAAGTGATTATTGAAGACTTTATGGATGGGGTTGAATACACAGTAGAAGGGTTTGTTCATCAAGGTAAGTCACAGGTTTTAGTGATAACTGAAAAAGATAAAATACCTTCAACCCATGGGCTTGTTGCCTACCGTTTACAAAGTGCTATTTTATCTGAAAAGCTTAACGCTAAAATATCTCAGTTGGTAATTGATGCTGTTACAGCGCTGAATTATAAAAATGGACCGTTTCATGCAGAGGTTATTGTTATGAAAAACGGAAATATTGGTATGGTTGAGTTAGCTGGAAGAGGAGGTGGTTTTTTAGTGTTTGAGCGTTTTGTTCAGCTTGCTTCTGGTGTTGATATTGTTGCAAATACGATAAACCAAGCTATAGGAAAAAACATTACTCCTACACAAGTTTCTAAGCAATATTGTATTTTACATTTCTTTCCAAATGAAGTGGGTACAGTAAACGCTATAACAGGTTTTGAAGAGGCAAATCTATTAGATGGTGTTGAAGGTGGAGCTTTTATTGAGCAAGGTACAGTGCTCACCGAGGCAAAGTGTGATGGCGATAGAATGGGATATGTTATTAGCTATTCAGACAATGAGACTAAGTCAAAACAACAATTACAAAAGGCCATTAGCTTGATCAACTTTAAGGTAACAAAATGAACTGTATAGATTCACACTTACACTTAGACTCGTGGACGTTTCCTTGTATTTCAGAAGCCTCTGCTCAATTACAGCAGCAGTTAGCTGCGGCTAACATTGAAAAAGGTATCATCTTACACTTATTGATCCAGCCTTGGTCAATTTCAGACGTTGCTCAGGTGATAGCTAAACATTCACGACTAGAGGCTTTTGTTAATGTCCATCCTGATGATAAAGACGCTTTTAGCATTATGAATAAGGCAATCAAGGAACAAGGATTTTGTGGGATAAAGTTACATCCTCGATTACAAAAACTAGATATGACTAGTGCAAGCTTGATTGAGCTATGTCGTCACGCGGCGAGTTTAAACGTGCCTGTATTATTAGATGCATTTCCTGACGGTACAGGTTTAATGCAGGGATTTAATCCATTGCATTATGCTAAGTTAGCAAAAGAGTGTCCACAAACGCGGTTTATTTGGGCGCATATGGGCGGCCACCATGTGTTAGATATGATGATGCTAGCAAAGCGCCTTGAAAATGTATATTTTGATTGCTCATATTCATTGCTTTATTTTAGAGGGAGTTCAGTGCCCCAAAACATGGTTTATGCAATGAATAGCATGCGTTTTGAACGAGTGTTTTATGGCTCTGACTACCCTGATCGAAACATTAAAACATCGCTAAATGAAAGTGTTGCTTTGTTAAAGTCGCTGCAAGTTAATGATGAGCAACTTGAAAAGTTGTTGTATACGAATTTTAAGAGTTTTATGCAATGGTAAAAGGGCTTAGTGAACACGACTATCAGCAAATAACCGATTTTTATAATCAACGATTTCAAGAAAAAGGGCATGATATTGCATCGGTTGGTTGGCGAGATAAGGCCTCCCAGTGGCTTCGATTTGATATGTTATTTAGAGATTATAACCCTAAAGGAAAAGTTATTTTAGATGTTGGCTGTGGCTTTGGTGATTTATATGCATTTTTAACTCAGCAATGTGGTGATGACTTTCATTATATTGGTATTGATATTTCTTCAGAACTTATTAACGAAGCTAAAAAGAAATATAACCAAACGAATGCCGATTTTTTTGTAGGAGATCTCTTTTCTATCGCTGATTTTACTCAAAAGGATATAGATTACGCTGTAGAGTCAGGCATGTTGAGTTTTAAATTAGAAAACAATGATGAGTATGCAAAACAGATTATGGATGAAATGTTTACACTTTCTAAAGAGGGAGTAGCACTAAACTTTTTAACGGATCAAGTCGATTACCAATTAGAAAAAAATCACCACTATGCTATGCAAGATGTTTTGTTATGGGCGAGAGCTCTCTCTAGTGATTTTGCATTGTTTCATGATTATCCCCTTTGGGAATTTACCGTCAAAATAATGAAGAGAAGGTAACTACAATGAGTATGAAAGAGCAGATAATTTCTTTTATTAAAAAAAATAGAGTTTCGACCACTGAAGTTGCGGATGCATTAGGGAAAAAGGGAGTTCTACCTAACGTGTTGCCGGTTATTGATGATGTTCACGAAGTTGGGAGAATTCACTGCGTTTTTACCGCCAATGAGTCAAATTATCAAGTACACGATGAAATTAACAAAGTGAATGAAAATGATATTGTTATTGTGTTTACACACAACTGCGGTGAACGTGCAATTTTAGGCGATCTAGTAAGTAAATATGCTTTACTTTATAGAGGAGCTAAAGCGCTTGTGGTTAATGGCAAAGTACGAGACATTGCTTCAATAAAGCGCTCAAAATTTAAAGTGTGGTGTAATGGCACTAGCCCTATAGGCTGCTTCAATGAAATTGCTGATGAATTTCCAAAAGATAAGCGAGCAGTAATAGAAAAAAGGTTTCATGGGGCTATTGCTGTTTGTGACGATGGTGGTGTGGTGGTCATTGAAAATGATAATATCAATGAAACTATGTTAACTAAATTGCACCGCATTGAAATGCAAGAAGACATTTGGTTTTTCTGTCTAGATAGCTTGAAGTGGGATACAAAAAAAATAGTGTGTGATAACGCTTATTTAACTGAAACTAATTTACTTTCTACTGTTCATTTAGAGCAGTTAGCCGAATTAGATAAGCTTCTCGATGGCGATGATTCGAATGTGGAATAAACTACTGCAACAGGTTGAAGAGTCAATTAATGTCTCATTAGCCAATTCAATTCGTGATATTGAAGCAACAGGGCAAAGCATTATAAAAATGCAAACAGGAGATCCTGACTTTAACACTCCTGATTTTATATGTGAGGCGAGTCAACAGGCTATGCTTAGCGGAGAAACACACTACTGTGCCTCAAGTGGAGTAAGTGAATTAAAAGCTGCAATAACACAAAAACTAGCCAGCCAGAACAAATTTACCTCACCCAAGTCTCATCATATTTTAGTAACGCAAGGTGCTGTGCATGGCTTGTATTTAACATTGCAAACATTGCTTAATTATGGTGACGAGGTCATTATTATTGCTCCCTACTGGATGCCTTACCATAGTAATATTATTTTGGCAGGAGCTAAACCAGTAGTTGTTAAAGCCAGAGCTGAAAATGATTTTATCCCCAGCCTAAATGACATTATATGTGCTATTACTCAAAACACTAAAGCTATCATTATAAATAGTCCTAATAACCCAACAGGCGCTGTTTACAGTAGGGATGTACTGCAAAGTATTGGCCAGCACTGTTTTGATAAGGGAATATATATTATCTCAGATGAAGTTTATGAAGATTTGCTGTATGAAGATAAACACTACTCAATGCAATCTATATTGCCTAACAACCCTTACATTGTAACCTTATTTAGCTTTTCTAAATCGTATGCGATGACAGGTTGGCGCATTGGTTATCTATATGGCTCTAAGGAATTTGTTGCTCAGGCTAATAAATTAACACAATACATAACCACCTCAATTAATAGTTTTGTTCAAGCAGGCGCTGTTTCTGCTTTAACACATCAAAAATCACCAGAAAGTAAACAAAGCATCTTAGACTTGTTTTCTAGCAGAAGAGAGCTGATTATAAATAAAATATCCGGTACTTGGTTACAACATTGTATTGTAATACCTAAAGGAGCATTTTATTTATTCATTGATATTTCGTCTTTTTCTAGTAACTCAATGACTTTTGTAAAGCAGCTATTGGAACATGAACATATTGCTTTTACGCCAGGGCTTGCTTTTGGTGTAGAGAGTGATCACTGTATTCGTATGACCTTCGCAAGTAATGAGGTGGATATCATTAAAGCATTAGATATTTTAATTAGGCTGAAGTAAATAATGTTTGCTTATATTCCTGCTAGAATAGGTTCAACCCGTATAAAGAAAAAAAATATTCGTTTATTAGATGGTAAGCCTGTCATTTGTCATGTAATTGAAAATTTACTTAACACCTCTGGCTTACAAGGCATTGCTATATCTACAGACAGCCAAGAGATTAAAGATATTGCTGATAAGTATACTGGAGTAACAACATTATCGTTAAGGAACAAGAAGATATCTAATAATAGTTCGAATTTTATGGATCTCGTTAAGCAGGATCTGCCTCGGTTTCAACAGCACTTCTCAAGTGATGATGTGTTATTCACTTTAGCAACATCAGCGTTAATTTCATCTCATTATTTTCAGCAAGGAATTGATAGCTTTACCAAACAGAGTACGGCATCTGAAAATAGCTCTAGCTTAGTCATGTCAGTTAGGGAAATTGGTAGTGAAGCTTTACTTGGTATGATACAAACTACCGATGGCAGCATTAGTCCTTTGTTTCCTAATAACTTTAATCTGCCAACGGCTGACTTACCTAAGCTATTTACTGATGCCGGTGGTTTTTATATTTTTAATGCCGATCAGGCTCGTCAGTATAAAATGTTAATTGATTTAAAACCTATCCAGCCAGTTTTTTTACCTGACAATATTGGAGTTGACGTTGATATAGAAGAGGACTGGCAAAAATTAACGGATAGTTATTTTAAGACCAAAGGCTTGGTTTAATTATTTTCTCATCTGTGACCGCAAAAGAATCATAACCCCAATCGAGATCTATTGCCGAGTGATAACCTTGAATAATTTCTTTTAACTCTAACGAAGAACAACAGCCTATAACCAGCTTGTCGATGTACTTACTCTTAATAAAAGGGGAAAGTGTTAAACTTATCATAGATTTATTTTTTTCCACGGAGACTTGCTTTAGCTTTGCCAATTTTGGTGCAAGTATTTTGAGGTGTTCTGGCAAAGTATTAGGCTGTAAGAAAACCACGCCTTGTAGAAATAGCGATCTAACATGAATTTCTATATTCTTTTCTTTTAACGTTTTACCTACCACTTCACCTAAGATCTCTTGATCAAAAATATTTCCAGGTAGTTGGATAATATCAATATCAAATTTATTGCTAATTTCTATTGCTTGTTTAGCACTGTAAACGGAACAACCTATTTTTTCAGTCAGTCCCTTTTTTTTTGCTAGCTGTAGCTGCTGATAAATTTTATTTCCTTCACCTCCAAGTAGTGCTTCACCATGGTGTAGCATAAGCCCTGATAGTTTTTGAGTGTCTAGATCTTTTAGAGAGTTTTGACAGCTTGCAACAAGTTTACTTATTGAGAGTTGAGGTGGTACTTTCGTGACAAAAGAAAAACTTTTACTTTGTTTTTGTAAACCAAGTACTTTTTCACTATTACCATAGGCTGGAGCGGTATCAATCACGGTAATATTATGTTGTTTAGCGAGTGCTAATATGTTGCCAATCTCGGTATGACTGACTTGACCAAGCTGATTAGAAATCCCGTAGTTGCAACCAAACTGGACTGAGCCTAGTGCGATTTTCATGACTTTTATTACCCCTTAGTTACGTAATAGCTGTTGTTAAACACTTTTATAAAGCTGCTTTAGTTGGTGTTATAACAGCTCAAGTATGGTTTTTATAATATAGCCTTGCTCATCTTCGGTTAACTCAGGGTATAGAGGTAGTGAAATAGCACGGGAGTAGTACTCTTCTGCAACAGGAAAGTCACCAGCGGCGAAGCCAAGCTTTTTATAAAAGGGTTGTAAATGTACGGGAATATAATGTACGTGTGCGAATATTTCACGGTTGCGTAGTGCGGTTATTACGGCTTTATGCTTTTCTTTATCACTATCAGGCAGTAAAACAATATATAAGTGATAGGCTGAGTAATTATCTGTTGTCGTTGTTAAGCTGGTTAATGCTGAAGATGAAAATGCCTGATCATAAACCTGTGCGAGGGCGTTGCGTTTAGCAACAAAAGCCTCTAAACATGTCAGTTGACTTAAACCTAAAGCTGCTTGTAACTCAGTCATTCGGTAATTAAAGCCTAATGCGATTTGCTGATAATACCAAGGGCCATGGCTTTCCTCGTCCATGTCTTGCGCGTTACTGGTTATGCCGTGACTTCTATAAAGCTGCATTTTTTTAGCTAAATCGGCATTATTCGTTAAGGCAACGCCGCCTTCAGCACATGTAACAATTTTTACAGGGTGGAAACTAAAGATAGTGATGTCACTGTACTGGCAATTACCAATAGGTAAATTTTGATAATGACCGCCAATGGCATGTGAAGCATCTTCAATAATGCTAAAACCATACTCTAACGAAAGTGCCTTAATGCTTTTCATATCACAAGACTGTCCGGCTAAATGCACAGGAATAACCACTAGAGGTAAAGTGTTGCTCTTTTTGGCTTGCTCAAGTTTTTGTTGTAATGCTTGTACTGACATCAAGCCTGTATCGATATCAATATCAACAAAATCAACACTCGCGCCACAATATAAAGCGCAGTTAGCTGAAGCAACAAAGGTTATTGGTGTTGTCCAGACAATATCTTTACTATCTACATTTAGCGCTAAACAGGCAATGTGTAAAGCTGATGTAGCACTGTTAGCAGCAATACCAAATTGACTACCGCAAAGCTTAGCAAGTGTACTTTCAAATAAAGGTACCTTAGGGCCTTGTGTTAAATAATCAGAAGTTAATACCTCTGTTACTGCATCAATATCAGCTTGTGATATTTGTTGCTTTCCATATGGAATCATTGATCAACCTGTTGGTTAAATTCAGTGATTTCTTTAATCGATAAATAATTAGGGTTACTTAATGAGTCATACTCATAACCTTCAGGAACAGGCTTACCGGTTTCATTTATAGCATTGACGGTAAAATCGTTACTGCGGCTACTAAACTTTATCGCTGGCGCAATAACAAAATGATCATCAAACTCAAAGGTGCTATAACAAATCTCTCCAGGACACATCACTTCATGCAATTTTTCACCAGGGCGAATACCGACAATTTTTTGCGGTAAATCTGGCGCCATAGCACTGGCTAAATCGGTAATTTTAATTGATGGGATTTTAGGTACAAAAATTTCACCACCGTACATCCGGGAAAAATTCTTAAGAACAAAATCAACACCTTGTTGTAGTGTTATCCAAAAGCGTGTCATGTTTTCATGTGTAACAGGTAAGTGGTCTGCGCCATCATTGATCATTTTTTGAAAAAAGGGCACAACTGAACCTCGTGAGCCAACCACATTACCGTAACGTACTACTGAAAAAGTAGTTTTATGACCACCAGCAATATTATTTGCAGCGACAAAAATTTTATCGGAAGCGAGTTTGGTTGCACCATATAAGTTAATAGGGTTAGCTGCTTTGTCTGTTGAAAGTGCGATAACTTTTTCAACATTATTATCTAAAGCCGCATCAATAACATTTTCAGCGCCATTAATGTTGGTTTTAACACATTCCATTGGGTTGTACTCTGCCGCAGGTACTTGTTTCATTGCTGCAGCATGAATAACAAAATTAACACCGCGCATAGCACGAGTTAAGCGCTCTTTATCACGAACATCACCAATAAAGTAACGCATGCAAGGTTGATTAAAGACCTGTTGCATTTCAAATTGCTTTAATTCATCGCGTGAGTAAATAATGATTTTTTTAGGGTTATGGCTTTTTAGTAATGTTTCTACATATTTCTTACCAAAAGAGCCGGTGCCTCCAGTGATCAAAATGCTTTTATTGTCGAACATTGATGTGGTCATTTTTGCCTCACACGTGTATTTAGGATGCTTGTTATAGTTGAGTAAAGCCCACCATATGTGTGATTTACTTTAGGTTTAACTATAACGACATTCAAGAGTAACGCAAATTATGTGCCTACTGTTGTTGATACACAATAGATTATTGAAAAATATCAGTAAAAAAGTAAATTATTTATTTAATGTTGGAGCGTAGCTCTTCAGAGCTAAAAGCCTTTGTCGATTAACCACACAGTTAAGTGTCAATAATTCGTCTTATTCGGCTTTTTTCAATTAAAGCGTCAATATTTTGTTGATTTTAGTTAATCAAGCGCTACTATAAAAAGTGAAGTGCTGATAATAGTGATATTTTAAAGAACTGGGTTGTATATGAATGATATGAATCAAGCGTTAGACCATAAGAAGATATTAGTTGTTGATAATGAACCTGTTCGTTCACAACAAATAACAACGGTATTATCGTTTGTGGGTGAGTACTTTGAACATTGTGAACAAGATGATCTTGCTGAAAAATTATCGAAAAATAGTAACTATATAACCGTAATTGTTACTGGGGACATTAGCAATAATACAAGCGATATTATTAAAAAAAATCCTAGCACTCCTTTTTTATTACATGATGTTATTGATGCAAATGCTCTTGCTGGTTTAATGAATGTTATTGGCTCTTTACAAGTTCCTTTAAACTATGCCCAATTAACAGAGCAGATCCACCACTGTCACCAATACTTTAATAAATTACCACGCACAGGCGCTCAATTTACCTCAAGTGCTTTATTTCGTTCACTTGTTGGATCAAGTAAAGCCATGTCAGAAGTACGTTTTCTAATTGAGCAAGTTGCCAAAACACCCGCGAGTGTTCTCGTACTTGGAGAGTCAGGTACCGGTAAAGAAGTGGTCGCTCGTAATATACACAACCTATCTGATCGTGCTAAGGGGACTTTTGTGCCCGTTAACTGTGGCGCTATCCCCGCAGAGTTACTTGAAAGTGAATTATTTGGTCATGAAAAAGGTGCTTTTACAGGAGCTATCTCTACTCGTAAAGGCCGATTTGAACTAGCTGAAGGCGGCACTTTATTTTTAGATGAAATAGGTGATATGCCGCAACCAATGCAAGTTAAACTACTGCGCGTATTACAAGAGCGTACCTTTGAACGAGTAGGCGGCAGCAAAAGTATTAAAGCGGATGTACGTATTGTTGCAGCGACCCACCAAAACTTAGAAGACATGATCAAAGAAGGTAGCTTTCGTGAAGATTTATTCTATCGGCTCAATGTTTTTCCCGTTGAAACGCCATCATTACGTGAGCGTAAAGAAGACATTCCTTTACTGTTAAAAGAGTTGTTATCTCGTTTTGAAAGTGAACAAGGTAAAACTGTACGTTTTACTGAAAAAGCGATTGAGTCGTTAATGGAGCATCCTTGGCCAGGTAATGTCAGAGAGCTTTCAAACTTGATTGAACGTATGCTTATTATGTATGGCGACCAAATAGTTGATGTGACAGAGTTACCTCGAAAATATCAACATATTGATATTGAGGCATATAATCCAGAGTACCCTGAAGAGCTACAAGAGCAAGATGCGATTAATGAACTTTTTGCTGGGTTCGATTATGACGATATCGATGATAATGATGCTCCAGAAAGTACAATTGTCGATAACACTACTGATGCCAACATAGTAGAAAACAATAATACGGGCCTGCTGCCTGACGAGGGCTTAAACCTTAAAGAGCATCTTGCCGAGTTAGAGGTTTCTCTTATTACTCAATCATTAGTGAAACATGATTATGTTGTTGCTCGAGCTGCTGAAACATTAGGTATGCGCAGAACAACATTAGTGGAAAAAATGCGTAAATATGACTTACAAAAACCAAATGAATAGTTTAGTAATGAGTCAATGTCTTGACAGTTATTTAGGGTGTTAAATTACAGGTTTTAAGTTTTTTGTGTTGTAGGTGTATGATTTTATTTGAATAAATAAATGGCATGTTAAATGCTTTGTAAGTACTGAGTTAATTTTTAATTGAGTACTTATTTATGACACATGTGACAGCACAAACAATAAAACTAGACCCTAAAAATAGTTCAAACCTTGATGCTAAAGCGAATGCTAGTTTTGGCGCCGCTTTTGAAAGCGAGCTTAATAATGATGTCGCTGGTTTACATAGTACTTTAAATCATAAAGGCGTTAATTTTGTGGCGCGTAAAGCTAAAGCGCCTACACGCCATGTTTCCTTAGCGCAAGAGTCATTTCCAGGTGAACTTGCGTCTCTTCGAGCACAATTAGCTGAGCAAACTTCTCCACAATTCAATCAAAATATTACTCAAAAAAATCAATTAGCGGATCAACTTATTGACGTTATGCCAACAGGTTTAGTTATGCTTGATGGTAACGGTATTGTTGTCAGAATCAATAAAGTCGCTAGCCACTTACTTGATGAGCCTATTTTAGGGCAGCCTTGGTTTGAAGTGATTGCTCGATCATTTAATCCCAGAGAGGATGACTGGCACGAAATATCATTAAAAGATGGTCGTCGCGTTAAATTAGAAATTAGCAGTTTAGGTGCTCAACCTGGGCAGTTAATTATGATCACAGACTTAACTCAAACACGCTTGCTACAAGATAAAATAGGGCAAATGCAGCGTCTTTCTTCATTAGGGCGCATGGTGTCAACACTCGCACATCAAATTAGAACCCCATTATCTGCGGCCATTCTATATGGTGCTAATTTAAAAAATAGCCAACTGCCAGAGGCGTCCCGTTTAAGCTTTCAAGAAAAGTTAAATGCTCGTTTATATGATTTAGAACAACAAGTTAATGACATGCTGTTATTTTCTAAAAGCGGCACTGAGCAAGTTGTGGCGCCGGTAGTGGTAAATGACCTCATTAATAGTTCAGTGCAATCAATGGATGCCTTATTAACTAAAGCTAAAGCACAAGTTAATTTACAACTTTCAACGGAAGAACATACCATTTTAGGTAATAAAAGTGCATTAACAGGTGCAATACAAAATTTATTACACAACGCCTTAAAAGCTGCAGTGCTAACACAACAAACCGTGATTAACATTCAAGTTTATAGCCAAGAAAATAATATTTATTTGAGCGTTAAGGATAATGGTCCGGGGATTGATGTACCGAATAAAGACAAAATTTTCGAACCTTTCTATACCTCAAGTAGTCAAGGTACAGGGTTAGGGCTTGCTGTTGTTAAATCAGTAGTTAATGCCCATCAAGGTGATGTGAAGCTTATTAGTAAAGCAGGTGAAGGAGCGCATTTTGTTATTCGCTTACCATTAATGCTTACGACACAGACTAAATCAAACACATCGCCAGAACATCATGTAGGAGAGCACTAATGACCATGCATAAAGTACTTGTTGTTGAAGATGATGCAGGCTTACGCGAAGCGTTAGTTGATACCTTATCTTTAGGAGGGTATGTTTGCGTTGAAGCAGATTCAGGTGAAAATGCATTATTATTATTAAAAAATCATGCTATTGATATCGTGATCAGTGATGTACAAATGGGGGGGATGTCTGGTTTATCTTTACTCAAAAGTATTAAAGCGCAGCAACCTAACTTACCGGTATTATTAATGACAGCATACGGTACCATTGATGATGCTGTACAAGCTATGCAAGATGGAGCATGTAATTATATTGCCAAACCATTTGCACCTGAAGTATTACTAAATATGGTAAGTCAGTACATTCCGCCAGTCGTTATTAATAAATGTATGCCAGTAGTCGCTGATAAACGTTCGTTAGAGTTATTATCACTGGCGAAAAAAGTAGCAACAACAGAGGCCTCTGTGATGATTTTAGGGCCAAGTGGCTCTGGTAAAGAAGTGTTAGCGCAGTACGTGCATTATAGCTCTAAGCGTAATGACCAACCTTTTGTTGCCATTAATTGTGCTGCCATTCCTGAAAATATGCTTGAAGCGACTCTTTTTGGTTATGAAAAAGGGGCATTTACTGGTGCTATACAGGCTTGTCCTGGTAAGTTTGAACAAGCGCAAGGTGGCACTATTTTACTCGATGAAATAACAGAAATGGATTTAGGTTTACAAGCTAAAATTTTACGGGTATTACAAGAGCGAGAAGTAGAGCGCTTAGGTGGCAGAAAAACGATTAGTTTAAATGTGCGTATTATTGCCACCAGCAACCGTAACTTAAAAGATGCCGTAAAAGAGGGCGTTTTTAGAGAAGACTTATATTATCGCTTGAATGTTTTTCCATTAACATGGTTACCACTAGCTGAGCGTGTTGATGATATTTTAGTACTAGCACAGCATTTAGTTGCACGCCATTGCCAAGAGTCAGGGCAAGTTATTGCTGAGTTTTCAGCCGCAGCGCGTAGTAAACTAAACGCTTATCATTGGCCTGGTAATGTTCGAGAGTTAGATAATGTTGTGCAGCGTGCGCTCATTTTACAAAGTGATAATGTTATTGACGCCAGTGACTTACTAATTGAAAACTTTGAAACAGCAAGCGTGAGCGATGTTGAAAAAGCTATTGTCTCAGACGATAAGCTAGGCAGTGAACTTAAATTGCAAGAACATCAAATAATTTTAGACACACTACTCGCCTGTCACGGCAGTCGTAAAGACGTTGCTGAACGACTAGGTATTAGCCCCCGAACATTACGTTATAAAATTGCTAAAATGCGCGAGTCGGGCATTGAAATACCCGCGTAGTTTTAGTGTTGGTTAACTTTTTTATAGCGCCTTTATTGGCGCTATTTTTATCGGCGTTATTTTATCGCTAACTCAACACTCATGTTGTTACCTTCACGAATAAACGATCGTAGCACTTCACGTATTATTAGCTGCATGCTACTTTGATGACGCTAATTCCTCTTTCTTTAGTGCGTTCGATTAGTCTTTATCTTGTTGTTTTTGTTTGACAATATCTGATTGTAAAATACATTTCCTTGTTGGCATTATGCTTGCATTTTCACTAAGTAATCGCCATTGCAGCGAATAATTGACACAAGTGAGAAACCTATGGATATCAAAAGCAACTCTTTATATAACCAAATGCAAAGTATGTCATTACAGGCTATGGGTAATAAACTTCCTGTAGCGAATGGCGACTCTATTGGTGTAGGTAACGTAGGGCAGCCGAACCAATCAACCAGTAATTTTGGCAATATGCTCACTGATGCTCTAAAAAATGTTAATGATTTACAAAAAGATGCTGGCGCAAAGAAAATGGCTTTTGAAATGGGTGATAGCAATGTCACATTAGCGCAAGTGATGGTTGCCTCTTCTAAGTCAGGTATCGCATTAGATGCCACAGTACAAATACGAAATAAGTTTGTTGAAGCTTATAAAGAAATTATGAGTATGCCTGTTTAAAGTGTAACTACTTTATAGACCTACTAAGTCTCAAGTTATTCATCAATCAACAATATAACTTAGACGTAAATAATAAGTCCTCCGGAGAAGCGAAGTGTCCGATACCAATGCGATAGTAGCAACAGATAATAGTAACGATATGCTTGCTAATGAAAATGACAATAATGGCATGGAAGAGCAAAAATCAGGCTTTTCTGCTGCTATTGGTAATGTTGACTTTATGCGTCAAGTTACTTTAGTTGTTGCCTTAACTATTTGTTTAGCTATTGCTATTTTTGTGATTATTTTGGCGAATGAGCCAGAGTATCGCTCACTTGCTAAACTACCGACCGAACAGCTTATCAAAACCATGGATTTTCTTGACGCCAATGAAGTGGAATACCGTCAAGAAAATAACACTCTTTCAGTACCAACAGACCAATATCAAGATATTAAATTATTACTAGCGCGTGAAGGGCTAACTAAAGAGCCTTCTCAAGGTGAAGATATATTAATGAAAGATATGGGCTTTGGTGTTAGCCAACGTCTTGAGCGTGAACGATTAAAGTTTGGTCGAGAGCAGCAACTAGCAAAAACCATTGAACAATTACAAAGTGTTAGCCGAGCAAGAGTATTACTTGCTATCCCTCGTGAAAATGTTTTTGCTCGCCGTGAGAAAAACCCTTCAGCAACGGCAGTATTAACACTACAACGTGGTCGTTTATTATCAGAAGAAGAAGTTGACTCTGTGGTTGATATTATTGCCTCAGCAGTACAAGGGTTAAATCCTAATCGAGTTACCGTTACTGATCAAAATGGCCGTTTACTAAACTCAGGATCACAAGATACAACGTCTTCACGTTCACGCAAAGAGTTTGAAATAGAGCAAAAACGAGAGCAAGAATACAACGACAAAATAGATAGCATTCTTATTCCTGTGGTTGGTTTAGGTAACTACACCGCGCAAGTGGATGTAACCATGGACTTTACCAATGTTGAAGAAACCCAACGTCGTTACAATCCAGACTTACCTGCGCTACGTAGCGAAATGAAAGTTGAAACCAGTAATATCGGCGGTACCGTTGGTGGTATCCCTGGTGCATTAACAAATCAACCACCACTTGAATCAAATATTCCAGAAGATGCTGTTGGTGGACAACAAAAAACGATGCCAAGCCGTAAGCATTCAGAATCAACTAAAAATTATGAGCTAGATGAAGCTATTAGTCATACAAAACAGCAAACAGGCGTTGTAAGAAGAGTGAGTGTTTCTGTTGCTTTAGATTATGTTGCTGGTGCAGCTTCTACCCCGGTTGAGGGGGAACCAAGCGTTGCAGGACAAGCGGTACCAAGATCAGTCGCTGAAATTGCCAGTATTCGTCGATTACTTCAAGGCAGTATCGGGTTTGATTTACAACGTGGCGATGTTTTAGAGGTCGTAACTATTCCATTTAATCGTCCTGACTTAGGTCCTGCGGTAGAACTACCTATTTGGCAGCAACCTTGGTTTGTTAAAGTATTAAAATTAGTGTTAGGTGCGTTGGTGATTATTGTTCTAATCTTAGCGGTAGTACGCCCAATGTTGAAACGCTTAATTTATCCTGACCAAACACCACAAGATTACGGTGATAAATCACTAGATAGCCACATTGATCTTGGTGATGAGACTATGGACATGTTAACGTCAGACTTCGATGCTGGAGCGGTTGGTTTTGCGCCAGATGGTAGTCTACAGTTACCTGACTTACATCGAGATGAAGATATTTTAAAAGCGGTTCGTGCGCTAGTAGCAAATGAGCCAGAGTTATCATCGCAAGTAGTTAAAAGTTGGTTGAACGAAGATGAGTGATGAATCCCAAGAAATGACAGCGTCAAGTGGTGGCTTTGACGTTGATAAGCTGGAAGGCGCTGAAAAAGCTGCAATCTTATTACTGAGTTTATCGGAAGAAGACGCTGCACAAATTTTAAAACACCTTGAGCCAAAACAGGTACAGCAAGTTGGTACTGTAATGGCTGCAATGGAAGATTTTACGCAAGAAAAAATAACCGCTGTTCATAAGTTATTTATTCAAGAAATTCAAAACTTCTCTACCATTGGCTTCCAAAGTGAAGAGTTTGTACGTCGCGCATTAACTGCTGCCTTAGGTGAAGATAAAGCTGGTAACTTAATTGACCAAATAGTGATGGGTGGTGGCGCTAAAGGCCTTGATTCATTGAAATGGATGGACTCAAAGCAAGTAGCCAATATTATTCGTAACGAACATCCTCAAATTCAAACCATTGTTTTATCCTATTTAGAGCCAGAGCAATCAGCGGAAATTGTTGGACAGTTTACTGAAAAAGTACGTTTAGATTTAATGATGCGTATTGCCAATTTAGAAGAAGTACAACCTGCAGCATTACAAGAATTGAATGAAATTATGGAAAAACAGTTTGCTGGTCAAGCGGGTGCACAAGCTGCGAAAATGGGTGGTTTGAAAGCAGCAGCAGACATTATGAACTATTTAGATACCAACGTAGAAGGTATGCTAATGGACTCAATTCGTGAAAATGATGAAGAAATGAGTCAACAAATTCAAGACTTAATGTTCGTCTTTGAAAACTTAGCGGATGTTGATGACAGAGGCATGCAAGCTATTTTACGTGAAGTACAACAAGAAGCCTTAATGAAAGCGATTAAAGGTACAGATGAAGCCTTAAAAGAGAAAATTTTAAGTAATATGTCTAAACGTGCGGCTGAAATGTTAGCTGATGATTTAGAGGCTATGGGACCTGTACGCATCAGTGAAGTAGAAGCGGCACAAAAAGAGATCCTTTCTATTGCGCGACGTTTATCTGACGCAGGTGAAATTATGCTTGGTGGTGGTGGTGGTGGTGACGAGTTCTTATAAAGTCACGTATCACTTCCTTAGCATAGTAAAATACAAAGCATTTAAATAGCGCAATAAGGTAACTAATATGACAGAAGCAGGTAAGTCTCCTGTAAGGGTAATTAAAGCGGCACAACACGAAAGCTCAGATGTGTGGCCGTTACCTGATGTGCAAGCTAACGAAAGCTTAGAAGAGACTGAAAAAACCAATGCCCTTGGTAAAAAAAAGGGCTGGGTTTTTGAGCCTCCTGAAGAACCAGCATCAGAGCCTGAACCTTTAACGGTGGAAGAAATTGATGAAATACGCCAAGCAGCGTATGAAGAGGGCTTTAATCAAGGTAAAGAAGAAGGTTTTGCTGTTGGTGTTGAAGAAGGTAAAGCACAAGGATTAGAAGAAGGCACAGCACAAGGTATTGAAGAAGGAACCGCACAAGGTTTAGAGACTGGTAAAGAAACTATTGAACAGCTTGCTCAAAATTGGCAAAACCTTGTTGAACAACTTCATCAGCCATTAGCCACCGTGGATAAAAATGTCGAAGAGCAACTGCTAAATTTAGTGGTGCAGCTAACCGAAGCTGTAGTGTTGCAAGAAGCTAAAACCCACCCTGACATTTTAATGGCGGCTATTTCTACGGGCATTAAAAGTTTACCTAGCCATGATGCACAAACACAAATTTATTTACATCCTGATGATATTAAAATTGTTGAGGCGCAATTTGGCGTTGAGCATATTAATGAAAGTGGCTGGCGTTTATTACCTGCACCACAGTTATCTCAAGGTAGTTGCCAAATAGAAAACAGCACATCGAATATTGATCTGCAAGTTAAAACACGTTTAAAACAAGTGCTGGAACCTTTCTTGCAAGACGCTATTCATCAAGAATAAACGTCAATAATTACGCTGTTCACACTTTAGCGTAATCGCCGAAAAGGTAATAAAACAATATGGTTGATAGTGTTCGTCTAACTGAGCGACTTAAAAAAAGCCAAACCTTCATAACCCCTTTTAAACAACCTGTTGCTGGGCGCTTAGTACGTGTGGTTGGTCTAACTTTAGAAGCGGTAGGTGTAAAAGCGCATATTGGCAGTCAATGCATTGTTGAAACGGCACATGGTGATTTACTCGCTGAAGTTATTGGCTTTTCACAAGAAATTACCTTTCTCATGCCCGAAGAGAGTTTACGTGGTGTATTACCAGGAGCTCGAGTACTACCTGTTAGCAATAAAATGAAACTTCCGTTGTCAATGGCATTGTTAGGTCGTGTTATTAATGGCGTTGGCAGCCCTATTGATGGTAAAGGACCAATTAAAGTCACCGAAGACTATCACCTTGATCAAACACCCATTAATCCATTATCTCGCCGTGCAATTACCGAAGTACTCGATGTTGGCGTACGGTCTATTAATAGTTTTATTAGTGTTGGCAAAGGGCAACGTATGGGACTTTTTGCCGGCTCAGGTGTTGGTAAAAGTGTTTTGATGGGAATGATGACACGTGGTACCACCGCCGATGTTGTTGTGGTTGGGCTAGTAGGTGAGCGTGGGCGTGAAGTAAAAGAGTTTATTGAAGAAATTTTAGGTGAGCAAGGGCGTGAACGTGCGGTAGTTGTTGCTGCACCAGCAGATAACTCACCTTTAATGCGTTTAAAAGGTTGTGAAACTGCAGTACAAATTAGTGAGTACTTTCGTGATCAAGGTTTAAATGTTTTATTATTATTAGACTCGTTAACACGATATGCGCAAGCCCAAAGGGAAATAGCGCTGGCCGTAGGTGAGCCGCCTGCAACAAAAGGTTATCCACCATCAGTTTTTTCTAAATTACCCCAACTGGTTGAGCGAGCAGGTAATGGCGGGGAAGGGCAAGGCTCTATTACCGCCTTTTATACCGTGTTAACAGAAGGGGATGATTTACAAGACCCTATTGCTGATGCATCTCGCGCTATTCTTGATGGCCATGTCGTTTTATCACGAGAGCTTGCCGATTCAGGACATTACCCTGCTGTTGATATTGAAGGCTCTATCTCTCGTGTTATGCCAATGGTTACTAGCAAAGAACATCAAACTTTAGCGCGACAATTAAAACAAATTTATTCACTGTACCAGCAAAACAAAGATCTCATTTCTATTGGCGCTTATACCAAAGGCAACGACCCTCGTATCGATCAAGCCATTAATGTTCAACCAGTAATTAACTTTTTCTTACAACAGCAAATTGATGAAGTGATCCCTTATGAGCAGAGTATAAGCCAGTTACAAGAAATTATAGCGGCGGCGAATGCTAGTGCTAATCAGCAGCAACATGCTAACGGCTAAGGCAGAGTAAAAAATGGCTAAAACACAATTAGATACGTTATTAAAGTATGAACAAGAAAAAGTTGACCGCTGTGCGGAGCAACTAAAAATTGCTGAAAATGAATATCAACAAAATATCACACGTTTGCAAGGTGTTGCCGATTATCGTTTAGAGTACATGAAACGCTTAAGTCAACGCGCTGAGCAAGGTTTAGATAGTGCTACTTACAGTCATTATCATGCGTTTATTGCTAAGCTAGATCAAGCCTCGTCACAGGTTGAAATTGCTATGCATCAAGCTAAGGCATTGGCAGAGCAGAGTAAAAGTTTGTGGTTAAAGCAACGGCAAAAGCTTAAAGCAGTACAATCATTGCAAGAGCAGCGTATGAAAAAATTAAACCTAGCAGAGCAAAAGCGTGAGCAAAAAATGTTTGATGAAATAGCCACACAACAGCTTATTCGCCGAAACATACGTTAGTTAATAAGATAATTCACCTTTTTAAAGCGCTGTGTTATTACTGGAATATTTCTTGCTTTATATTATTTAAGCGTTTTTGTAAGCAACCGACTTGCGTTAATTTAGTAGACATAACATGCCTGCCTAATGACGATAAGTTTATTTATTACTATGTACCTTAGCCTAGCGGATATACTATGCAGCAAGTAAATACTTTAGCAATAATGTCACCTCAAGATACTGAATCTACTCATAAAAATTCATCTGTCGTGAAAAACAGTAATGATAGCGACTTTTCTACATTCGTAGATAAGCATTTAGATAAAAAATCAGTTGAAGGCAAAGAAAAGTCAGAAAAAACAGGTAAATCTGATGACGAAAGATCATCGGGCAAGGTTGATAATGGCCACGCTATTGCCGCTGACGGCAATGCTGAGAAAGCAGTGAATAATGAGGTAACACAGGGCTCTGTTAGTGAGGATGATGATATTGAGTCGTTACCTGAAACAGACACCGCGGGGGAGGGGCAAGTCGGAAAAACTCAAAAGAATGACCCATTAGCACAAAGCGAACAATTTTTTTCATTACTGTATCAAAGTGATAATGCGTTAACGAACAACCAAGTTAAAACAAAAGTAACTACTAATGCCGACGTTAATATTACAACTCCTTCTACCGCCTCAACTGATGAAGCTGTAGGGGCAGATAAAGATCAAATAGTAAATTATCAAGCAAGTACGGAGCATAAACTAAAAGCTTTTATTAATCAGAATACTGATGTGCAAAGCATTGCTAACAATAGTAGTACAACAACAGCCAACTTGATGAGTTACCAGCAAGCTGTTTCAGTTAATAAGTTAGCAGGCGAAAATGATAAAGCATTACCTCTGTCTGAGAATATAAGTGAGTTACTCGAAGAGCATGAGCAAGACGTAGCATTTAATGCTAATCGTTTTGTTACCGGTAAAGCTCAGCCTGAAGATACTAAACCAACATTGGGTTCACAGGTTCCTGTAACGCCAACTAATACAGCAAAAGATGCTCCGTTAATCACCAGTCCTGCTAATGAACCTGTTAGCAAAAACATTGAAGCAATGCAGCTATCTTCAAAAGAGGTTACTAGTGATAGTGAGTTAGCCTTAAAATCGCAGCAAACGAGCTCACTAATTACTGAAAATACGAGTAAAATTTTAAATGGTAAAGCTGTGGGAACTCAATTTGAGGAAAGTACTCAGAATAAAGAGTTGGTAAGTAGCAAGGTGGCTGAAGCCATTAAGCAAGAGCTAAACGGTCAACCTCAAAATCAAGTTCAGAGCCAAGTTAAAAATAATGCTAATCAAGTAGAGCCCAAAAGCCAACAAACCAAACAGAGCACGATTAATAGTAACCTTGCTGAAACATTAAAGACACAAAATCAAATTGCTGCACAAGAGAGTGAAGAGAATAGTGCCGCAGATGATCTTAATGTAGAAAAGCAAGCAGTAGAAGCCGAGTTGATGTTAACAGGAAAAGGAAGTGAACCTGTTGTTGCTAAATCAGAAGGAAGTCAAGTTGCCAACCCACAAGTTCGTTCGATAAATGATAGTGCGAGCCATGTCACACAAATCAGACACGAAAGCCAAGCGTATAATGCACATGAAAGCGCAATGAAAATGGATCAAAGTGTGACGAGTGAAGTAATACAAACTCAAAAACACAATGTTCAGTTACAGCAAGAAACTATTGCCATTTTCAGAAAAGATTTTGCTGAGGCGGTGAAAGATAAAGTGATGCTAGTTATTTCTCAAAAATTACAGCAGTTTGACATTACTTTAGACCCGCCAGAGTTCGGTAATATGCAGGTACGAGTTAACCTACAGGGTGAACAAGCCTCGGTAAATTTTGTTGTACAAAATCAACAAGCCAAAGATGCTTTAGAGCAAAATATGCATAAGTTAAAGGATATGTTAGCTGAGCAAGGTGTTGATGTTGGTGGTGCAGATGTTCAGCAGCAAAATAAAAATCAGGCTGATTCAGACGACAATGCTAGCCAAGGAGCCTCACACTCAAACTCAACAGGAAAAGAGCAAGAAGATCATAGTGAGCACATTTTATCAGCTGCCTTGGTTAATTCTTCTGCAAGTGGCGTAGATTACTATGTTTAATCAACTAAAATAGAGTTAACTTGATGAAAACACATTGGATCAAACGCTTTTCAAGGATATAGTTATTAGTAAATATGTATTATTTAACCTGAACTCGGTTTAAGAGATATTTAACAAATTGAAATATCAGTAAAAATTACTTTTATGAACCTCTAGCTTGATAGTTTTTCTTCTTTTCATATGATAAGCAAGGCAAATTTCGCGTCAATAGCTGGCCTATTGCAAGTAAATTTAACGAAGAAGTTAGGAAAAATAGCTGCTAGAGAAACATTTGTTAAGCCGAGATCAGGTTATTTAATAATGACATAAATTTTTGCAGTATCAATAATTAGGTAAGGGCGAGTAATGGCAGACGATAAAGATGGTGAATTAGAGTTAGAAGGCTCAGGAAAAAGCAAAAAATTAATAATTATTATTGTAGCTGTCGTTGTGCTTTTAGCTGGCGCTGGCGCGGGTTATTTTTTCTTTATGGGAGACGATAAACCTGCTAGTGATGCACAAATGAGCTCAGCACTTGACAGTGAAACTCCTGAAGGTGAAAGTGCGCCTGAAGAAAGTAGCTCAGCACAAGTGGGAACTGCTTTATATGTGCCGATGCCAAGACCTTTTAGATTCAATGTTCCTGGTGCTGCTCGCGATCGCTTTGTTGAAATAAGGGTGCAGCTACTTGTTCGAGGTGGTGAGCACGAAGAAAGTGCCAAAATGCATATCCCTTTAATTGAAAGTACCTTACTAGGGGTCTTCTCACAAAGTAATGCAGAAGATCTTGCAACAAGTGCTGGTAAAGTGTCATTAAAGCAGAAGTCGCTAGCAGCGGTGCAAAAAGTCATGACAGAGTTAGAAGGCAACAAAACGGTAGAAAAAGTATTATTCACTGGCTTTGTGATGCAGTAACGTATTAATTAGCTAGTTTTTATTTTACTACTCAAAGAATAAATTAAAAATAACTGAAGAATTCATTTACCTTAATAAAAAGAGAATACTGAGTGAGTGATTTATTATCGCAAGACGAAATAGATGCGTTACTACACGGTGTCGATGATGTAGAAGAAGAAGAGGTATCCGAAGATACGGTTGAGTCCAGCACCGGTACTTCGGATTACGATTTTTCTTCACAAGATCGTATCGTTCGTGGACGTATGCCAACCCTTGAAATGGTGAACGAACGTTTTGCTCGTCATATGCGTATTAGTTTATTTAACATGATGCGACGTACGGCAGAAGTGTCAATAAACGGTATACAAATGATTAAGTTTGGTGAGTACATACATACTTTGTTTGTTCCTACCAGCTTGAATATGGTGCGTTTTCGTCCACTAAAAGGTACTGCGTTAATCACCATGGAAGCCCGCTTAGTTTTCATTCTTGTTGATAACTTTTTTGGTGGTGATGGCCGTTATCATGCAAAAATAGAAGGACGAGAGTTCACGCCAACTGAACGACGCATTATTCAAATGTTACTTAAGCTGATTTTTGAAGATTATAAAGAAGCTTGGTCACCAGTAATGGATGTGTCGTTTGAATATTTAGATTCAGAAGTTAACCCGTCAATGGCTAATATTGTCAGCCCAACCGAAGTTGTGGTTATTAGCTCATTTCATATAGAACTCGACGGTGGCGGCGGCGATTTTCATATTGCACTACCTTACTCAATGCTTGAGCCTATTCGTGAGTTACTTGATGCTGGTGTGCAAAGTGATAAAGAAGACACTGATATGCGTTGGTCTAAGGCATTACGTGATGAAATTATGGATGTTCCTGTTGCCGTTAACACTAAGTTTATTGAAGTAGACTTACCATTGAGTCAAATCATGGAGCTGCAAAAAGGCGATATTATTCCTATTGAAATGCCTGAACACATTACAGTATTGATTGAAGACTTACCTACCTTCAGAGCTAAGCTTGGTCGCAGCCGAGATAATGTAGCACTGAAAATAGAAGAAAAAATTAAACGACCAGAGTCGGTGAAATCTGAGCTAACGATACTAACTAAAGGAGGGAAACGCCTTGATAGTGACGCAGAGCTCCATCTTTTAGAAGATGATTTATAAAAAATAAAGCGAGTTACTTCGCATTGAATAAGAATTTTAGTGAGGCGTAGGGTATGAGTAACGATAAAGACGAAGATTTAAGTATGTGGGATGAAGCATTAGATGAGCAGGCTGAAGCAAAAGCCTCAACACTTGATGCTGAAACCGTTGAGTTAGAAGAGTTAACTGAAGATGACGCACCTATTACTGGTGATGAAAAGCGAAAATTAGATGCCATTTTAGATATTCCAGTTACTATTTCAATGGAAGTTGGCCGCAGCAATATTAGTATTCGTAATTTATTACAGTTAAACCAAGGTTCAGTCGTTGAACTTGACCGCGTTGCAGGGGAAGCTCTTGATGTTTTAGTTAATGGTACATTAATAGCCCATGGTGAGGTTGTTGTGGTAAACGACAAATTTGGTATTCGCTTGACTGATGTTATTAGCCAAGTAGAGCGAATTAAAAAGTTAAAATAACCTTGCAAAAAGCAGATGGATAAGATGATTTAATTATGCGTATATTCACAGCCATCACTAGCGGGCTATTTTCAAGCATTGCATTTGCACAAGAAAGTCTCACTCCAAATACCGCAAGCACCGATGCGTTAGTGCAAGACGCCCCACAAGTTGGGAAGCATGTTATGGCAAATATGGATGCTGGTAGCATGATTTTGTCATTACTAATGGTATTAGCACTAATTATTGTCAGTGCTTTTGTGTTAAAGCGCTTTAACCTGGTACAGCAAGGAGGCAGTCAACTAAAAGTGATTACTAGCTTATCTTTAGGCGCCAAAGAGCGTGTGGTAGTGGTTCAAGCTGGAGATAAACAATTATTACTTGGGGTTACTGCACAACAGATCTCCTTACTTGATACCTTAGAAGAGCCGTTAGCTGAGCCAACCTTAACGAAAGATTCTTTAAAAAAGCACAATATACCGGCAAGTATTTTATCTCTATTGGGGGCTAAACCCGCAAAGTCAGAAAAGTAGTTGTTTAAATGCAAGTAGTTAGGTAGTAATGGTTAAGTGATAATGGTTAAGTGAAAACAGTGAAGTCATCAAATATTGAACTTTGCTAGGTAATAAAGCGCAAAACTATATTACTAAACTATACATATTTAGGAAAAATATGAAAAAAATAATCTCGTTATTGATTTTAGTTTTATCGTTAACCAGTTTAAGTTTTGGTGTATCAGCAGAAGACTTATCTTTATCTGCGCTGAAACTGACAACGAACCCCGACGGCACACAAGAATATTCAGTAACGCTGCAAATTTTAATTTTTATGACTGCGCTGAGTTTTATTCCCGCAGCCGTCATTATGATGACTTCATTTACTCGTATTGTCGTGGTTATGGCGATATTACGACAAGCATTTGGTCTACAACAAACCCCTTCTAACCAAGTCATTATTGGTCTGACGTTATTTATGACGCTTTTCATTATGACACCGGTCTATAATAAAATAGATGAAACGGCCATTCAGCCATACTTAGCAGAAGAGTTAACCTCTATTGAAGCTATTGATCGGGGGAAAATACCGCTACGTGCTTTTATGTTAGAGCAAACTCGGCTAAAAGATTTACAAACGCTAGCTGAAATGGCGGGTATTGAAGAAGTAGATAATGTTACAGACTTACCAATGACGGTTATTATACCGTCATTTATTATTAGTGAATTAAAAACGGCCTTTCAAATCGGGTTTATTCTGTTTATTCCTTTTCTTATTATTGATTTAGTGGTCGCTAGTATTTTGATGGCTATGGGTATGATGATGTTATCCCCGATGATCGTCTCTTTACCGTTTAAATTAATGCTTTTTGTACTGGTTGATGGCTGGAACTTAGTGATAGGTACTATTGCAACAAGCTATGGTTTAGGTACTTAGCTCATTGGAAAGTAAACATTGATTTTAAACCATATAATTAACCTTAAATAGAGTCTTTTATGGGTCCAGAGATTTATATAGATATACTCGGTGATGCGCTGTTGTTAGTGATTATACTGGTCTGTGCCATTATTTTACCTAGCTTAGCGGTTGGTTTAATGGTTGCTGTATTCCAAGCTGCTACGTCTATTAACGAGCAAACATTAAGTTTTTTACCGCGTTTAATTGTGACGTTGTTAGCGTTGATTTTTGGGGGGCATTGGCTGGTACAAAAATTGATGGATTATACGATTAGGCTCATTGAGAGCATACCAAGTGTGATTATTTAATGGAGTTTACTGAGCTGGTTATTAATCAGTATATTGCTGATTTTATTCTCCCATTTAGTCGTATTTCAGCTTTGGTGATGACCATGATAGGTTTAGGGGCTAAAACTATCCCTGGTCGAATTAAATTATTTCTTTGTATTACAATCACCGTTGCTATTATGCCCGCTATTCCTCCTGCTAATGTGGATAATTTATTCTCTTTAGCAACGGCTATCTTATTAGGGCAACAAATGATCATTGGGGTCATGTTAGGCTTTGTAACGGTAATGGTCGTAAATACCTTTACCTTAGCTGGTCAAATTATCGCTATGCAATCAGGTCTTGGTTTTGCATCATTAATTGATCCTGCAAGTGGTATGAACGTTCCAGCCATTGGTCAGTTTTTTCTTATTTTATCTTCATTACTTTTTTGGGCGATGGACGGACATTTAGCTTATTTACAATTTATTGTTGCTAGTTTTGATACATTACCAATACCTACAGAGCATTTATCAAGTATTAAATACAAAGAAGTGGTTGAGTGGGGAGGCTGGATGTTTGCCACTGCGCTTTCTCTTGCCTTAGCGCCAATTACCGCGATGTTATTGGTTAACTTTGCATTTGGTATTATGACCAGAGCAGCGCCACAGCTGAATATTTTTGCTATTGGTTTTCCTATCACTATGATGGCTGGTTTACTTATTATGTGGTTAACTTTTGGTAATTTCTTTACTCATTTTGAATTACAGTGGCAGCGAGCTTTAGATTTTAGCTGTTATTTAATTGATTGTCAGGCAGCATAAATGGCAGAGTCAGATAGCGGTGAAAAAACCGAAGAACCCACAGCAAAAAAACTTACTGATGCACGTAAGAAAGGGCAAATAGCTCGTTCTAAAGACTTAGGTACTTTTTTTGTACTTGTTGGTTGCGCCTGTGCAATGTTACTTATGGGGGGCTCTTTAGCAGCATCTATCGCTCAAATGATGAAACGATTATTTAGCTTTAGCCGCGAAGAAGCAATGGATGTTAATGCCTTATTTAAAATTATTGATGAGGGCGTTACCTTAATTATTGCGCCTATGTTGTGGATTTTCGCTATTGTTGCGCTGGCAGCGTTTGTAGGTAATATTTTGCTTGGTGGTATGAGTTTTTCGTGGGCGGCTACCGCACCGAAGGCAAGTAAACTTTCTCCACTTGCCGGCTTTAAACGTATGTTTGGTGTACAAGCATTTGTTGAACTCATTAAATCTATTTTAAAATTTTTAGTGATATTTATTGTTTCGTACTTATTACTCAGTGGGTTATTTGAAGAAATTTTAGGTTTGAGTCGAGAATCTATACCGAATAATTTCGCTCATGCAACGACAATGCTATTGTGGATGTTTTTAGTGTTAGCGCTTTCTATTGGTATTATTGTCGTGATAGATGCACCTTATCAAGTGTGGAATCATGCCAAGCAATTAAGAATGACCAAACAAGATATTAAAGATGAACATAAAAATAGTGAAGGTAGCCCAGAAACTAAAGGGCGTATAAAAAGAGCGCAGTATGAAATATCACAACGACGAATGATGGCCGAAGTGCCTAACTCTGATGTCGTTATTACCAACCCTACGCATTACTCAGTAGCCTTAAAATACGATGCTGCTGTTGGTGGTGCGCCTGTTGTCATTGCTAAAGGGGTTGACCAAATGGCGATTCATATTCGTACTATAGCCAAAGAACATAATATTGAAATAATTCAGTCACCGGCTTTAGCACGATCGCTTTATTATACCACTGAAGCGGGTGATGATATTCCTGAAGAATTATTTGCCGCGGTTGCGCAAGTATTAGCGTTTATTTTTCAACTTAATGAGCATAAGAAAGGCAAGGCAAAAAGGCCAACCGCTATTCCGAAAACATTACCCATTCCAGATGATTTTAAATATTGATATAAGTGACTTGTTTTATTGATAAAAGTTAAACGTAATTTTATGGTACGAGATTTGCTTTTCTTATTATTACGTGTCAAAAAAATAACATGAAGTATTAATGCAACTACCCGCTTATTTAAACCGCTTTGATAAAAAGAACTTTCATCACCTGACTGGTTTAGGCACACCTATATTAGTGATGGCCGCACTCGGTATGGTTATTTTACCTATGCCATCGTGGCTGCTTGATATTCTATTCTCTTTTAATATCGCTTTATCACTTGTCGTGCTTTTAATTACAGTTTATACCCTAAAGCCGTTAGATTTTGGCTCTTTTCCTGCGGTATTACTGGTGGCCACTATTTTACGATTAGCTTTGAATGTTGCAAGTACTCGAGTAGTACTGTTAGAAGGTCATGAAGGTCCTGAGGCTGCAGGTAAAGTTATTGAAGCCTTTGGCTCGGTAGTTATTGGCGGTAACTATGCGGTAGGTATTGTTGTATTTCTTATTCTTATTATTATTAACTTTGTTGTTGTAACTAAAGGTGCTGGTCGTATCGCCGAAGTAACAGCGCGCTTTACCTTAGATGCTATGCCGGGTAAACAAATGGCGATAGATGCCGATTTAAATGCCGGTTTTATCACTCAAGAGCAAGCTAAAGAGCGCAGAACAGAAGTCACGAGTGAAGCTGACTTTTATGGCTCCATGGATGGTGCCAGTAAATTTGTTAAAGGTGATGCCATTGCTGGTATTTTAATATTATTTATTAATATTGTTGGCGGCTTAGTTATTGGTATGGTTCAACATGACTTAACCTTTGATGAAGCAGTAGAGATATACACGTTACTTACCATAGGTGACGGCCTAGTTGCTCAAATACCTGGGTTATTGCTTTCAATTGGTACTGCGATAGTTGTAACTCGTCAGAACACTTCACAAGACATGGGGGAGCAAGTTAGCGCTCAGCTTGGTCAAGGGAAGTCACTGTATATTGCTGCAGGTGTCATGTTTGTTATGGGTGTTATTCCAGGCATGCCTCACTTTGTGTTTTTACTTTTTGCTGCAATGATTGCGGGTACTGCCTTTTTAGGTAACCGTAATAAAATTAATAAAGCCGCTGAACTTGAAAAAAATGAACATGAAGAGAAAGCCCAAATCAAGCAAAAAGAAGATGAAGTTAAAGAGCTTGATTGGGACGATGTTAACCATGTAGATATTATTGGCTTAGAAATAGGTTATCGCTTAATACCTTTGGTTGATAAAGCGCAAGGCGGAGAGTTGCTTAGTCGAATTAAAGGTGTTCGTAAAAAGCTTTCTCAAGAGTTTGGCTTTTTAGTGCCAGCAGTTCATATTCGAGACAATTTAGATTTAGAACCCAACAGTTATCAAATTTCATTAATGGGCGTTAATGTCGGCTCTGCACAAATTAGACACGACCAAGAATTAGCCATAAACCCAGGCCAAGTTTTTGGCCAGTTAGAAGGCATTCCAACTAAAGACCCAGCTTTTGGTCTTGATGCCGTTTGGATTAACCAAAATCAACGTGAACAGGCGCAAACTTTGGGTTATACCGTCGTTGATTCGGCAACGGTATTAGCAACGCATTTAAGCCAAATATTAACTAATAACGCATCACAGTTGCTTGGTCATGAAGAAGTTCAAAACTTATTAGATTTACTGGCGAAAAATCATCCTAAATTAGTTGAAGGTTTTATTCCTGATACGCTGACTTTAGGCACTGTAGTGAAAGTGCTGCAAAGTTTAATGAATGAAGGTGTTGCTGTTCGTGATATGCGCTCAATAGTACAAACCTTAGTAGAGTACGGCCCTAAGAGTCAAGATGCAGAAGTGTTGACTGCTGCTGTACGTATTAGCTTACGTAAATTTATTATTCAAGACCTTGTCGGCGGTGAGCAAGAAGTCCCTGTCATAACTTTGGCACCTGAGTTGGAACAAATGTTGCACCAGTCTATGCAAATGGCCGGAGATGACGGCGCAGGTATTGAACCAGGGCTTGCAGAGCGTTTACAAAAATCATTAACTGATGGTGCTCATCAACAAGAGATGTCTGGAGAAGTTCCTATTCTATTAACATCGGGTATTTTACGTTCAGTGTTATCTAAATTTGTAAAATATACGATTCCAGGGTTGCGGGTTATTTCTTATCAAGAAATCCCTGATGATAAACAAATAAAAATAGTGAGTGTTATAGGTCAGTAATTTAGACCCAAGCAAAAATTTGCTTGATAACAAATAACATAGTAATGACTAGTTACACTGAGGTTTTATATGAAAATTAAACGTTTTGTTGCCAAAGATATGCGCAGTGCCTTAGCACAAATAAAAGATGAACTCGGTGTTGATGCCGTCATTATGTCAACTAAAAAAATTCCTGAAGGTGTTGAGCTAATGGCTGCGGTTGATTACAACCAGCCAATAACTACAAAAACACAACCACAAGAACAGTCATTATCGGCAAATAGTATTAACTCATTTGATGAGCGCAGTAGCAATAGAGCAGTAACAGACGATGTAGTTAATATTGGGAATCATGCCTCACATAGCCAAAGTGCTTCAACACGTCAAAATAGTGTCGCGTCAGAAAATGTAACTGTTAATGAAAAAGTAAACTCAACGGCCAATGAAGAAAACCATGCTGACAGCTTATCCGCTTTACTTAATCGTCAAGTTCAGCAAACAACGACACCAATGCCATCACATAGTCAGCCGACAGTTAATGACTTAACTGAAGAGGATGAAAGCATAGAGCAACAATTTAAAAGCTTTACTGACCGCTTAAGTCAATCAACTGTTTTAAATGAAGATGCCGATGATATTACCGCGAATGTAACTCCGTTTAATGCGCAACAAACAGTACCAACAGAAAGCCAAAGTGCGGCGGTTTCTTCGCAAGACTTTGCTAAAATGCAACAAGAAATGATGTCTATTCGAGCGCTATTAGAGCACCAGGTTTCTGGGTTGATGTGGCAAGATATGGCACAAAAGGATCCTCAGCGTGCGGTATTGGTAAGTCGTTTATTAGCACTAGGAATTAATGAGCAAATAGCAGATCAGATAGCGGGTTATGTGCCACCACAAACTTCTGAGCCAGAAGCTTGGCAACAAGCAACACAACTTATCGCTAAGCAAATAAATACCACGCAAAACGATATCATTCATCGTGGTGGCGTTGTTGCTTTAGTTGGCCCGACAGGGGTTGGGAAAACAACAACTATTGCCAAACTCGCTGCTGGTTTTGCGCAAGTTCATGGGAGTGATAATGTTGCACTTATTTCGACTGATACCTTTCGTATAGCGGGTTTTGAACAACTTGCAACGTACGGTAAAATTATAGGTTGTCAGGTCATGCTTGCTAAAGACAGTCAGGCATTAGATGCTTTATTACAGCAGTTTTCGAAGAAAAAACTTATTTTGATTGATACTGCGGGTATGGGGCAACGCGATATGCGTTTAGCTGAGCAGTTGGCAAACTTGGTTAATAATGCACGCGTTACTATTCGTAATTACTTGGTACTTGCTGCCAATACCCAACAGCGAGTTATGCAAGAAAATGTTGAACGCTTTAAAAAAGTACCAATATCAGGGTGTATTTATACTAAACTTGATGAAAGCGTTAGTATTGGCGAAATAATTACCACATCAATAAAAAATGGTTTACCAATTGGGTATCTTACTGACGGACAACGAGTTCCTGAAGATATTAAAGTTGCAAATGCTGAGAAATTAGTTACTCTTGCTGATAAGATGGCAAGTAAGCCAGCAAATGGTAATAATACACCTGTGCGCACTATGCCAGTTGCTCCCGCGGGAGTAATGTAGCGTGTTAGTTTATACGACAATAGAAGTAAAAATTTGATGATAGATCAAGCGAGTGGCTTAAGAAAAATGCAAGATTTACAAAAAGTTAAAGTAATCGCTGTTTCAGGAGGCAAAGGAGGCGTAGGTAAAACCAATGTTTCTTTGAATACCGCTATAGCATTAGGCCAACAGGGCAAGCGTGTTCTCGTTTTAGATGCCGATTTAGGTCTAGCTAATGTTGATGTAATGTTGGGCTTGAGGGTAAAGCGCAATTTATCACATGTGCTCTCGGGTGAGTGCGAGCTCGATGATATTATTATTGAAGGGCCTGCCGGTATTAAAATAATTCCAGCAACATCTGGCTCACAATCTATGGTTGACTTAACGCCAGCAGAGCATGCTGGATTAATTCGTGCCTTTAGTGAAATGCAAACTCAGTTTGATGTACTTATTGTTGATACCGCAGCAGGTATTTCAGATATGGTACTTAGCTTTACCCGTGCAGCACAAGATGTCATGTTAGTGGTTTGTGATGAGCCCACATCAATAACAGATTGTTACGCACTGATGAAGTTATTAAGTCGCGACCATGGGGTTTTCAAGTTTAAAGTTGTTGCCAATATGGTGCGAAATCCAAAAGAAGGCGAACAGCTTTTTGCTAAACTGACTAAAGTAACAGACAGGTTTTTAGATGTAGCACTAGAGTTAGTCGCGGTTATTCCCTTTGATGAAAATATTAGAAAGTCGGTTCGCAAGCAACAAGCTATTGTTGAAGCGTTTCCACAATCCCCAGCCGCTAAAGCATTTAGCAGTTTAGCGACTAAAGTAGGCCAATGGCCTATACCTAAACAAGCATCAGGACACTTAGAGTTTTTTATTGAGCAGTTATTAGCTAATTAGCTAGTTTATTCAAATCCATACGACTTTATGAGAGCATTATTACGTGGCAAAAGCGAATAGCTATAGTAATCAAATTGATAAAGCTGCGATACTTGAGCAACATACTGTTTTGGTCAAACGTATTGCCTATCACTTATTGGCAAGACTACCTGCAAGTGTATTAGTCGATGATCTCATTCAATCAGGCATGATTGGATTATTAGAAGCCGCTAATAACTTTGATAATACTAAAGGTGCTAGCTTTGAAACCTTTGCAGGTATTAGAATACGTGGTGCAATGCTAGATGAAATGCGTCGCGGTGACTGGACTCCTCGCTCAGTACATAAAAATAGCCGAATGGTAAGTGATGCAATCAATACATTAGAAGCTAAACTTGGTAGAGATGTTTCTGATATTGAAGTTGCTGAAAAACTTGATATTTCATTAAATGACTACCATCATATATTAAGAGAAGTCAGTACAGGTAAAATACTAGGCATAGATGACTTAGGTACAAGTGAAGATGCGTTAAGTTATACTGATGACAATATTGATGATGATCCCTATCTAAATATAGAACAAATTGCGTTTAAAAAGGCGTTAGCTGAGTGTATAAGCACTTTACCCGAGCGTGAAGCTCTAGTACTGTCGCTATACTACGATGAAGAATTGAATTTACGTGAAATTGGTCAAGTACTTGATGTAAGTGAATCAAGGGTGAGCCAAATTCATAGTCAAGCAATGCATAGGTTAAAAGCGCGTATGCAATCTTGGCAAAATTAACTAAACTATTAAATCGATAACAATTAACTTCACTGTTAAAATAAGTTTGATAGTATAAATAATACCACCATTATTAATTTTAAATGTTTCGCCGGAGGGTGCCTTGGATAAAAATATGAAAGTGCTTGTAGTTGATGACTTTTCAACCATGAGACGTATAGTAAAAAATTTATTGCGTGATTTAGGCTTTACCAATATTCAAGAGGCGGATGATGGCAGCACAGCATTACCGATGCTTCAAGGTGGAGATTTTGACTTTGTTGTAACTGATTGGAATATGCCTGGTATGCAAGGTATTGACTTATTAAAAGCAATACGAGCTGATGCGAGCTTATCTCACATCCCTGTCTTATTAATTACTGCAGAAGCTAAAAAAGAGCAAATAGTTATGGCAGCTCAAGCAGGGGTAAATGGTTATATCGTTAAGCCATTTACTGCGGCAACGTTAAAAACTAAATTAGACAAAATTTTTGAGCGTTTGGGTTAATAACTGTTTTAGCTTTATACGAATTTAATATGCTAAGAATATGGTTTGCATAAGTATTAAGGACTTTGCATGAGTATAGCTATGATGGGGCGGATCTCTTTAGAGCAAGCAAAATCGCTAGTTGAGTATCTTGAATCTGGGCAGCAAGATGCTGCCGATGCAATTATTGCAGAAATTCAAAACCCAATTAACTCGGAACTGTTTGCAGAAATAGGTAAGTTAACACGTCAACTTCATGACTCGTTAACGAACTTCCAAGTTGACTCTCGTTTAAGTGACTTGGCTAATGCTGATATTCCGGATGCGAAAGAGCGCCTGAATTACGTTATTGAAAGAACAGAAGAAGCAGCAAACAAAACTATGGACGCTGTTGAAGCTATTTTTCCAGTGGTTGATAGAATATCAGAACAAGTTGATGCAGTTAATCCCGCTTGGACTAAACTGATGAATAATCAAATTGATTTAGCTGAGTTCAAAAGCCTTTGTTTGGGTATTGACACACTACTTAAAACAACAGGTAAAGAAACTCAATTAATACATGGCTTAATGACCGATGTCTTAATGGCACAGGATTTCCAAGATCTAACAGGCCAAGTTATTCGTAAGGTTATTGATTTGGTTCGAGAGGTTGAAGACAGTTTAATTAACATGTTAACCGCTTTTGGTATCACTTCTGATGATGATAAAAATCAAGCGACACCTAAAGTCGGTGACAATTTAGTTGAAGGTCCGATAGTAAACACAGAAAACAGAGACGATGTTGTTGAAGATCAAGACGATGTTGATGATCTTTTATCAAGTTTAGGATTTTAATGGGAGTTGCTGCATGTCTTTTGAAGCAGATGAAGAAATTTTACAGGATTTTTTAGTTGAAGCGGGTGAAATCTTAGAGTCTCTTTCAGAAGAGCTAGTTGAGCTAGAAAATGATGTAGATAACTCTGGGCTATTGAACTCTATCTTCCGTGGATTTCATACAGTGAAAGGGGGAGCAGGGTTTTTAAGCTTGAATGAGCTTGTTGAAGTCTGTCATGGTGCGGAAAATATCTTTGATTTATTACGTACTGGACAACGACGTGTTAATCCTGAGCTTATGGATACTATTCTATCTGCTCTAGATACGGTTAATGATATGTTTGCTTTAGTGCAAAATAGCCAGCCATTAATTCCTGCAGATCCGCAACTATTAGCTGAATTACATCGCCTTAGTACTCCTGATTCAGCAGGCGCTGCTGATCCAGCTCCAATTGAAGCTGTCGTTGAAGATGCTACGGTAGCTGTTAATAACGATATTAATGATGAAAACTCAAATGATACAGGCTCAAATGATGAAATGACCGAAGATGAGTTTGAGCGCTTACTCGATGAGTTACATGGCGGTGGGGAACCTTCAACTCCTGCGCCATCAGAAGAGGTTAATGTAGCTCCTACGGCTAGCAATCCAACCGATAGCAATGAAATATCAGACGATGAATTTGAATCATTGCTTGATGAATTACATGGTCAAGGGGCTTTTTCTTCAGAAGTTGCAGCGTCCTCTCAAGCCACTTCTAGTACATCTTCGGATGATATAGATGACTTAGAATTTGAAAAACTACTCGATGAGTTACACGGTAAAGGTAATGCCCCAAGTACCGCAACTGACAGTACAGCAACCGAAAATACAGTTGAAAATACTCCCCCTGCAGTGACTCCAGATCCTGTTACTCCGGCTAAGCCAGCAGCAGCTAAGCCATCAACACCAAGTCCTGCGCCGGCACCAGTAAGCTCTGCTCCTGCTAAAGTCGCAGAGAAGAAAGCAGCAGCGGCATCACAAGGTGAAACCACTGTTAGGGTTGATACAAAAAGGCTTGATCAAATCATGAATATGGTTGGTGAGCTCGTACTCGTTAGAAATAGGCTAACCAGTTTAGGGCTAGTGTCTGATGATGAAGATCTCACTAAAGCGGTAACTAACTTAGATGCAGTGACTACCGACTTACAGGGCGCCGTGATGAAAACACGGATGCAGCCTATTAAAAAGGTTTTTGGTCGTTTCCCTCGAGTTGTTCGTGACTTAGCTCGAAGCCTGAAAAAAGATATTAAGCTTATTCTTGAAGGTGAAGAAACTGATTTAGATAAAAACTTGGTTGAAGCTCTAGCCGATCCTCTAGTTCACTTAGTACGTAACTCTGTTGACCACGGCATTGAAGCACCAGATGTTCGTGAATCAATAGGTAAGCCTAGAGAAGGTACTGTTGTTTTATCAGCCTCTCAGGAAGGAGATCATATATTACTGACCATTAAAGATGATGGTGCAGGTATGAACCCTGAAAAATTAAAAAATATTGCGATAGAACGCGGTGTTCTTGATGCGGATGCCGCAGCACGTATGTCAGATAAAGAGGCGTATAGCTTAATATTTGCTCCAGGTTTCTCTACTAAAACAGAAATATCTGAAGTATCGGGTCGTGGTGTTGGTATGGATGTGGTTAAAACTAAAATCACACAACTTAACGGTACGGTCAACATTGACGCTGAGCTGGGTGTAGGCACAGTGTTAGAAATTAAAGTTCCTTTAACTTTAGCTATATTACCTACACTAATGGTTGTGGTTGGTAAGCAAACATTTGCTTTACCGCTTGCTTCAGTCAATGAAATATTTCATTTAGATTTATCTAATACCAACAGTGTTGATGGTCAATTAACCATTATAGTTCGAGAAAAGGCTATTCCTTTATTTTACTTAGATCAGTGGTTAGTCAAAGGGTATACATCGAAGCCTCGCGATAAAGGTCATGTTGTTATTGTACAGTTAGGTAATCAACAAGTTGCTTTTGTTGTTGATAGCTTAATTGGTCAAGAAGAGGTTGTTATAAAACCACTCGATAGATTACTTCATGGTACACCAGGCATGGCAGGAGCAACCATTACTAGTGACGGCGGCATTGCACTTATTTTAGATATAGCAAACATATTAAAGTTTTATGCTAGAAAGTCACCGGTTAATAAAAAACTGCGTAGTTAGCTATTGAAGGCGCTTTATTTTCGAGCGCCTTCAACTTACCTATAATCACTCATATAAAAAAGCAGAGATAATAAATGGCCTATAAGGTACTTGTGGTTGATGACTCCAGCTTCTTTAGACGCAGAGTCACAGACATCTTAACTAAAGATCCTCAACTTGAAGTTATTGGTGTTGCTGTAAATGGTCAAGAAGCTGTTGATAAAGCTAAGCTATTAAAGCCTGATGTGATCACAATGGACATAGAGATGCCCGTGTTAAATGGTATTGATGCTGTTAAAAAAATAATGTCTCAGTCACCAACAGCAATACTAATGTTCTCCTCTTTAACCCATCAAGGTGCACAAGCAACACTTGAGGCGCTAGAGGCTGGCGCTTTAGATTTTCTTCCTAAAAAGTTTAGTGAAATAGCTAAAAATACCGATGAAGCAGGGAGCTTGTTACGTCAACGTGTTTTAGAGATTGCCCGTAAACCTAATTTAAGGGCGCGGGTTAGTAAGCCTACGCCACCTGTGAGAAGTGATAGGCCACTAACTCGCGAAGTACCGACGAAAATTGTTGAGAGAAAAGAGGTTGGTACTAGCGTCAAAAAGTCTTCCAATACTATTTCACGTAGTTCTGGTAAAGAGTATAAATTACTAGCTATAGGTACATCTACAGGTGGACCTGTCGCCTTACAAAAAATACTCACGCAATTTAATGCTGATTTTCCATTACCTATTGTCATGGTACAACATATGCCAGCGGCGTTTACTGCTGCATTTGCTAGCCGCTTAGACTCATTATGTAAGATAAAAGTTAAAGAAGCCGCCGATGGTGACGTATTAAAGCCCGGCTGCGCATACTTAGCACCAGGCGGTCGTCAGATGATTATTAGTGGTACAGAGAGTGCAGCTAAAATCAAAATTTTAGAAGATGACTCTCCTAAAATAACCTTTAAACCAAGTGTTGATATTACGTTTGGCTCTGCAGCTAAAACTTTTTCAGGAAAAGTACTTGCCGTTATACTTACCGGTATGGGATCTGATGGAAAAGAAGGTGCCAGAATGCTTAAAACAAAAGGTGCTACCATATGGTCTCAAGATGAACAATCTTGTGTTGTCTACGGAATGCCACAAGCTATTGATAAGGCAGGGATATCTCAACTTTCTTTACCGTTAGATGCGATGGCGCCCTCAATGGTTAAGGAAGTCAGCCGTGGATAAACTCAGTATTGCAGGACTGGTTCTGGCTGTTTTAGCTATTTATATAGGATTTAGCTTAGACGGAGGAAGTTTTTCTGCTTTATTTGAACTACCCGCATTTATTATTGTCTTTGGCGGTACTTTAGGGGCAGTGATGTTGCAATCATCCATGGTGCAGTTTACTCATGCTATTTCATTGCTTCGTTGGGTCTTTTATCCTCCTGTTTATAATATAGAACAAGGCATTGCTGATATTGTACATTGGGCAGAGCTATCGCGTAGTGAAGGTTACTTAGCTTTAGAAGATATAGCTCTTGATATTGATGACCAATATACACAAAAAGGGCTGAACTCATTAGTTGATGGCGTTGAAGTTGACACATTACGTTTATCTTTAGAGCTCGACTTAGATATATACCGAGAGCATAACCTACGCTCTGCTAATGTATTTGAAGCGATGGGGGGGTATAGCCCTACCATTGGAATTCTAGGCGCTGTTTTGGGACTTATCCATGCGATGAATAATTTAACAGACCCCGCCTTACTTGGTACAGGTATTGCGACCGCATTTATTGCAACTATATACGGTGTTGGTTTTGCTAATTTAATTTATTTGCCGGTAGCAAATAAGTTGAGAGCCATTATTCACCAACAAACGATGTATCGAGAAATGATTTCTGAAGGGCTTATTGCACTTGCCAATGGTGATAACCCTCACGCAATTGAAGATAAGTTATCTGCATTTAGGTTGGATAGATGAATCGAGTACGTCGTAAACGGCATGAAGTAGAGCCTGACAATGTTCATCGTTGGTTAGTCTCCTATGCTGATTATATGACGTTATTATTTGCGCTATTCGTCGTACTTTATGCGATGGCTATGGTCAATGAAAAACCGTTTGATATTATTACTGAATCTTTTGGTGGTTTGTTTAAACCGACAGATCTCCACAGTATTAACAGTGGAAGTAGCAATGATATTTTACTGGTAAAGGCCAATGAATCGAAGAAAAATTTATATGGCGATGGCTTATTAGAAGTAGCAGGGCCTGAGCTATTTGATAATAAACAACAGCTTTCTAATATTTCTGATGAGAAGATTGGAAGCCACTTAACTTCATTAGAAGAGGAATTAAATACTGCACTATATGACATTATTGAGTCAGGTTATGCCAATCTACAGATTGATGGCGATTGGTTAGAAATTGAACTTAATAGTGCATTATTATTTCCTAGTGGTTCGTCATCGACCACTAATGCTGCCAAAGATCTTTTAAATGTAGTTTATAATGTTATTAATCAAAGCAGTAACTTTATTCGTATAAGAGGTTATACCGATAACCAAGCCATAAATACTGAAATATTTCCTTCTAATTGGGAGCTATCAGTGTATAGAGCAACAGCAATTCTTCGGTTATTGGAGCAATTTGGTATCGCACCAAATAGAATGGCAATAGAGGGATATGGGCAATATTACCCTACGGCTAGCAACAATACCGCTGAGGGAAGAGCTGAAAATAGAAAAGTGGTTATTGCTATTTCTAAGTTTGGTGTTGATAAAGCGAAACAACCAGTATTATCGAGTGTAGCGCTTGAGACATTAAGTAATAAAGATAATTCGCAAAGTACATCGGTACCTGATGGTAAAGTGAAAACACTTCAACTGAGCAATGGTGGCATTAGAGTTACGACAAGAGCTGACTCTGAAGTACAAAAAGAAAGCTCCGTTGATAATAACAACAACTAGGATGAATCTTTGATAGTTTGGACTGTAGCGAATCAAAAAGGTGGTGTTGGTAAAACCACAACAACTATCTCTTTAGCCGGAATACTGGCTGAGCGTGGACAGCGTGTGCTGCTTGTTGACACCGATCCTCATGCATCGCTAAGTTATTATTTTGGTATTGAATCTGAAGATCTAGATTTAAGCGTTTATGATCTATTTATTCAAGAGTCTTCTAAAGAACAAATTTTACAGAGTTTATGCCCAACTCAGTACGATAATATTGATATTTTACCCGCCACTATGGGGCTAGCCACGCTAGATCGCTCTTTAGGTAATAAAGGAGGGATGGGCTTAGTTTTAAAAAAGGCTATGCTAACATTACAAGCCGATTATGATTATGTACTTATTGATTGTCCACCAGTTTTAGGTGTACTGATGGTTAATGCTTTAGCAGCAGCTGATAGAATTGTTGTGCCAGTGCAAACAGAGTTTTTAGCACTTAAAGGTTTAGACCGTATGATTAAAACATTAGAAATTATGCAGGGAGAGCAAGCTGAAAAATTCAAGTATACTATAGTACCTACAATGTTTGATAAACGTACTAAGGCATCAATATTAGCGTTTAAAAAACTGCAGGATCTTTATGCTAATAAAGTATGGCCAGGTGTTGTGCCTGTTGATACTAACTTAAGAAATGCAAGCTTAGCACAAAAAGTCCCGTCTGATTATGCGGCTAATTCTCGCGGAAGCATTGCTTATAAAAGCCTTTTAAACTATTTAATTAAACAGCATGGCGAGAAAAAAGAGGTTACGTTGTAAATGAGTAAGTCGTTAACAGCAAGTAAAAAGCTGATGCAAAACTATCTATCTGAACTATTGACAGAGTCATCAAGTGAAGATGTTCAACAACCTATGTTGAAAAAAGCAATGTCAGCTCCTAAACCTGCCATTAAAGCTAAAGGTGATGATAATAAGTCACTAACCGAGTTATTAAAAAATGTTACTCCGCCGCTAAAGGTCGAGAGTAATGAGCCGATATTAGAAAATAAAGTACTAACAACCAGAAAAAGTGAAGCAAGTGCTATAATAGAAGAAAGTAAGTCCTATCGAGAGGGTGACTTTCAAGCAATGTTCTTTGATGTTGCTGGCTTGATCATTGCTGTGCCATTAATTGAGCTTGGTGGAATTCATCAGGTTGGAAAAACTAATAGCTTAATGGGTAAACCTGAATGGTTTAAAGGTGTGATGTTGCACCGAGAAGAAAAAATTAATGTTGTTGATACCGCATTATGGGTTATGCCTGAAAAATGTAATGATAAACTAAAAGATTCGCTAAACTATCAATATATTATTATGTTAAATGATAGTAATTGGGGATTAATGGCCGAAAACCTTATTGATACTGTGGTGTTATCACAAGATGAAGTTAAATGGTTAGATACAAAAAATAAGCGACCGTGGCTTGCAGGTTTGGTAAAAGAAAAGATGTGTGCCTTACTTGATGTAAGCGCTTTAATTAAGTTACTCGATAAAGGCAGTAATATATATCAAGAAAAATAATTTGTATGCAGCTACTCTGTAAATAAGCTAATACAAACGGTTATTTAAATAAATTAAGAGGCAAGTGGTATGGCAGACGAAAGACGTAGTTCTAATGAAAAAAATGATGTTAACGATGAAGTGTTGCAATGGGTAACTTTTAAGTTAGAAAGTGAAACCTACGGCATTAATGTTATGCAAGTACAAGAAGTATTACGTTATAGCGAAATAGCCCCCGTTCCAGGCGCCCCTTTATACGTTTTAGGTATAATTAACCTTCGCGGTAATGTTGTGACCGTTATTGATACTCGTGCCCGATTTGGGTTGGAGCCATGTGATGTCACTGATAATACTCGTGTTGTTGTAATCGAATCTGAAAAGCAAGTTATTGGTATTTTAGTAGATAGTGTTGCCGAAGTTGTTTACTTAAAAGCATCTGAAATAGATATTGCTCCTAATGTTGGTAATGAAGAAAGTGCTCAATTTATTCAAGGAGTTTCTAACCGTGAAGGAGAGCTACTCATTTTAGTTGATCTTGATAAATTACTTTCTGATGATGAATGGGATGAATTAAAACAATTCTAGTCATTTTCGAACCAGCTAAGCATACTTCTGCTTAGCTGGTTTTATTTAAGTTTACGGTGAAGTGTTCTAATGTCGTTGTTTACCCCCCCTATCATTTCTATATTTACTTTATTATTTGTCGCTATTGGTAGCCTTTTTTTGGTTTTTTTCCTTTATAAGTTTAATCAAAAATTAAATGAGTTAACGCATAAAAGGCAAACAGATGAACTTATAATACAAGAGTTACAAACGATTAATGAAGAACTTAAAAAACAGCAGTTAACCTTTCAAAAGTCAGCTAATGCTCAATTACTAGAAAGCTCTCAGGTAATGAAGCAACTAGAGCATCGAATTAAGTCACAGCAAGCGATATCTAATAACTTACAGCAACTCATTGAAAATATACAAGATAACCAAGAACAAGATAAGCTGTATAGCCGAGCGTTTAAGTTGGCGGAGAAAGGAGCAGATATTGATGAAATCGTTAAGGAATGCGAGTTACCAATAGCTGAAGCTGAAATGTTGTTATCAGTACATAGGCAGCGAATAATCACTTAAGCTCGATGTTTTATTCAAGAATGCCCCTCTCAATAAAGGTTTTCTAAAAAAGGAGGTTATGTTTACTCCAATACATGCTAAAGTATCTCGGTTTTTTTAGCTGAAATGGCAAGGATTCAAGCCTCGTGAAAGTCGTTCAAACTTCCTTTTATAAATACTTATTTTTCATAACGTTCCTGTTTTTATCAGGTTGTTCAAGCACGCCTCAAGAAAGTGAAGTTGAGGAATACTCAGCCAACACTAGTTTTATTAATGACTCAAGAGATCCCTTAGAAGTCATTAACAGACCTTTATGGACATTTACTTGGGATTATCTAGATAAATATATTGCTAAACCAGCTAGTGATGTTTATACAACTTACACACCGCCATTTTTACGTACTGGTTTATACAATATGGCATTAAATTTAAATGAACCAGCAAGTATCATTAATAACTTATTACAGCTTAAAATAACAGATGCGGCAAAAAGTACAGGACGATTTGTATTAAACTCCACTATTGGTTTACTCGGTTTTTATGATCCTGCGAGTGACTTTGAATGGTCAGGAGAGCAAGAAGAGTTTGGCGAGGTCTTAGGCACTTATGGTGTCGGAGACGGCCCTTATTTAGTTATTCCAGGTTTCGGGCCAAGCTCTGTCAGGGAAGAGGTTGGAGATTATGTCGACGGTCTGTATTGGCCGTTGGCGATTATTGATTTTTGGCCTAATGTAGTGCGTCTAAGTATTATTGGGCTTGAAAAACGAGCCGCGATAAGAGATCAAGAGCAATTAATCATCGAGTCTGAAGACCCTTATGAGTTTGTTAAAAACGCTTACTTTCAAAATATGCGCTATAGACTTTATGATGGCAATCCACCTGTGATTATTGATGAAGCTCAAGAAGCTGAAATTGATGCATTACTTGAAGAATTTGAGTAATTCATTACATAAGATTTATCGTTAAATAGAATAAACGTATACCTAAGTCACTCGTAATTTGCTAGAATTGCGAAAATTTTTTAGAACCTGTTTTATTGGAAATAATTTAAATGAATATTATTGAAGGCTCTTTTGAAGCAAAAGGCAAGAAATTTGCTATTGTTGTATCACGTTTTAATCACTTTATTGTTGATAGTTTATTAGATGGTGCTATTGATGCACTTAAACGTAGCGGTAATGTACAAGACAACGACATTACTGTAATTCGTGTTCCAGGTGCGTATGAGTTACCACTTGTTGCCAAAAAAGCAGCTAAAACAGGTAAATTTGACGCCATTATTGCTATTGGTGCTGTTATTCGTGGCGGCACTCCGCACTTTGATTTTGTTGCTGGTGAGTCTAATAAAGGCTTAGCGCAAGTTTGTTTAGATTCAGAAATTCCAGTGTCATTTGGTGTTATCACCACCGACTCTATTGAACAAGCAATAGAACGCGCTGGTACTAAAGCTGGTAATAAAGGTGCAGAAGCAGCTTTAGGTGCGTTAGAAATGGTTAATGTTTTAGCTCAGCTATAAGCGTACAACATCATTATTAAGTCAATGTAGGGTGTATTTAATACGCCCTAATTAATTTATATGACGCTATAATTTATAGAGTTATTAGCATCATTATTAAAAGTGGAAATATATTGTGAAACCTTCACCAAGAAGAAAAGCCCGTGAACTTGCCGTACAAGCCGTTTATTCATGGCAACTTAGCCAAAATTCAGTAACAGATGTTGAAGTGAACTTTATTAGCGAAAATAGCAAACGTCGTTTTGATATTGAATATTTCCAACAATTGCTTCGTGGTGTAACTCAAAATATTGCAGTGATTGATGAGGTTATTTCGCCTTTTGTTGACCGCCCATTAGACGAAGTTGACCATGTTGAAAAGGCCATTATACGTGTTGCTGTATACGAGTTAAAATATTGTGTTGATGTTCCATATCGTGTCGTGATTAATGAAGCTATCGAATTAGCTAAATCATTTGCGGCAGATGATAGCCATAAATTTGTCAATGGTGTTTTAGATAAGACAGTAAAGATTGTTCGCTCTCAAGAATAATTATTACGAAACTGATAAATATTATGAAAGAGTTTGATCTTATAAAACAATTTTTTACCAATCAAACAGTCAAACACAAAGAAGTTAAACTGGGAATTGGTGATGATTGCGCTGTGATTGCGCCTATCGAAAAGCAAAATATTGTTATTACTACCGATACTTTAGTAGCGGGAGTTCACTTTCCTTTGAATACTTCACCAAGAGCTATAGGTCATAAAGCTGTTGCGGTTAACCTTTCTGATATTGCAGCGATGGGGGCAACGCCTAGCTGGATTTCATTAGCATTAACAGTACCAAGTGTTGATGAGGGTTGGTTAAGTGAATTTGGAGCAGGTGTTTTTGAGTTGTGCGAGTTTTACAATGTTCAGTTGATTGGAGGCGATACAACACAAGGCCCATTAAGTATTACCATTACTGCGCATGGGCTAACTCCAAAAGATAGTTATTTGACTCGCTCAGGAGCTTCAGCAGGTGATTGGTTGTATGTTACTGGTGAGTTAGGTGATGCTGCACTTGCTCTACAACATATTAAGGGCGAAGTTGAATTAGAAGATAGCCTTTTTTCGACGATAAGAACTAAGCTCGATTTTCCTAAGCCCCGTGTACTTGCTGGTCAAGTTATTAGAGAGTACGCTTCATCAGCGATTGATATCTCTGATGGTCTTAGCGTAGATCTAGGCCATATTTGTCAAGCATCAAATGTTGGCGCTAATATTGTATTGGATGCATTACCTTTATCTGCCGTTTTGCGCGAAAGTTTATTGGCCGAAGATGCTGTGAAATTAGCATTGTCTGGCGGTGATGATTATGAGCTACTTTTTACTGTATCTGAAGATAATAAAGTTGGTTTAGAGACTGCATTATCTCATGCAGGAACACCAGTCACCTGTATTGGGCAGATTAATGCGTCCCAGACCATTTCAACCACATTAAACAATAAAGCAATATCAGTTAATATGGCTGGTTTCGAACACTTTTCGTGATCATTATTACACCTGTTATTAACTGAGATAATCATGTCTTCATCAAAAAAATCTGAAAATAAACCAGTCGAATTTAATTTAAAAAATCCTGTTCATTTTTTGGCATTAGGTTTCGGTAGTGGCTTATTACCTAAAGCCCCAGGTACTTATGGTACCTTGGCTGCTATCCCATTATTTTTATTAATGTCTGAGCTTAGTACCATGTATTACGCCTTAGTGGTTTTACTGAGCTGTATTATTGGGGTTTACCTTTGTGGAAGAACCGCAGAAGATGTTGGTGTTCATGATCATGGTGCGATTGTTTGGGATGAGTTTGCTGGTTTTTTTATCACTATGTTTATGATCCCGGTCAGTTGGCAGAGTGTTCTAGTTGGCTTTATGCTATTTAGACTTTTTGATATTATTAAACCTTGGCCTATTTCTGTAGCTGATAAAAAGCTTTCTGGTGGCTTTGGTATTATGTTTGATGATATTTTAGCCGGATTTTTCGCTTTAGCGATAATGCACATTATTTTTTAAAGCATTCAGCTCTAAGAGCAGATATTTACTAGAGAGACTTGAGTGGTAATTAATTACTCTTAATTTAGTGTAACTAGCTAATTCACATCAACGTTATTTTAGTGTCCTTCTTTCTTGCTCGTCTTATTATATAAATTTTATTAACAACGACTTACATGACATAACTTTTTCTTACGTGGTTGTCATAGTATTTTCTTTCTTTATACGCTACTTTAAAGTTAGGTCATTAATCATTTTCGTATACAAAAGCATAATATTTTTAATTAGCCCTTGTTTAATGATTTCTTGCCCTCAGGTTTATTAGTAAGACGGTATATAATTACCGTTTGCTAACTCGTCGTAAAGTAACAGTAAAAAAGGAATACCTATGAAAATAAATCTTTCTGGTCATCATGTTGAAGTTACTGATTCAATTAAAACGCATATAGAAGAAAAACTATCAAAAATAGCGAGCCATTTTCCAACCTTAATTGCCCTCGACGTTATTCTTTCGAAAGTACATAACCAATATCAGGTTGAAATTACAACAAATTACGAAGGTGGCAGAATATCAACTACAGGTATTGATGATGTTATGTTTCCAGCCATTGCTAGTGCAAGTAAAAAGCTAGATGCAGCACTTAAACACCGTAAAGGTCAGCTTAAAGCTAACTTACATAGTAAACCAGAAGCAACTACCCCTGAAATAGCCCATGAAAAAGTACAAGGAATGAACTTAGCGTAATTTACCCTGTTAGTTAATGCTACTATAAAGAGTTAAAGATTCGTCTTTAGCTCTTTTTTACGTTTAGAGTACAAATAATTACTGCATTAATAATCGGCTATGCAATAATCTAATACACATAAAAAACTTAGCATTTTTCTTATAAGGAACCAATTAATGCTTAAGCATTTATTCGAAAAAAATCAATCGGGCAAATTTATTTTCTTAAGTGTCTTAACTTTGGCGCTTACCGCTTGCGGACAAAAAGATGTTGCACCTAAAAAAGCGCCTGCACCGGCCGTTTCTGTTTATCAACTTAAAAGTGAAAAAGTTGGTAGTTATCGTGAGTTTGTAGCTCGAACAGAGGCGTACAAGGAGGCTAACTTGCGGGCGCGTGTTGAAGGCGAGTTATTAGAGCGAAACTTTAGAGAAGGCTCAGTTGTTAACAAAGGTCAGGTTTTATTGAGAATTGATCCAGCTGAATTTAATACTGCGCTCGCATCAGCCAAAGCTGATTTGAGTAGTCGTAAATCAGCACTAGATAATGCTATACGTAATTTAAAACGCGCGAAAGATTTAATTGGCGATGGCTATATATCTCAATCTGATTTCGATCGCTTAACCACTGAGGAGTCACAAGCAAAATCGGCTGTTGAGTCTGCGCAAGCAGCAGTTAAAAAAGCAGAGTTAGATTTGAGCTATACAACTATTGTTGCGCCTTTTACAGGGAGTATTGGTAAAGTAAATTACGATATTGGTAATATTATTGGGCCAAATAGTAATGTGCTAGCCACCTTAACTATTACCGATCCTATTTATGTTAGCTTTCAAGTCGAAGAGAGCGTATATGTGTCTTATTTACAAACCCATCAAAAATCAAATAATGCCGCCAATGTTGCCATTGATTTAGCCCTACGACTGCCTAACAACTCGGCTTACCCTGAGAAAGGAAGATTAGATTTTGCTGATACTAAAATAGATCAAGGTATGGGCACGGTTGAGCTAAGAGCCGAATTCCCTAATGCCGACGGCATTATTCTTCCTGGTTTATTTGTTACCTTGATTGCAGAAAGCACTATTAAATCGGATATGGTTTTAGTACCGCAAGCTGCTGTACAAGAAGGTCAGCAAGGAAAATTTGTACTGGTTGTTGATGATAATAGTTTAGTTAAACAAAGACCTGTTGAATTAGGTCGAAGAATTAATGCTATGTGGGCTGTTGAAAAAGGCTTACAAGATGGTGAAGATGTTATCGTTGAAGGGCTACAAAAAGTTCGTCCAGGTGTTGAAATTAAAGCCGTTATGAAAACCGTTGATGCCATCACCGGAGTTATTACCGATGCTAGTGCGCCAGCACCGAAAAGTTAAATAGGACGATTTCATGATAAGTAAAACTTTTATACATCGCCCTAAATTTGCTTTTGTTATTTCTATTGTTATAACGTTAGCTGGCTTGATCGCAATGAGCGTTTTACCAGTAAATATGTACCCTGAAATAACACCGCCGCAAGTTCAAATTGCCGCTGTTTATCCTGGAGCTAGCGCACAAGTTGTTGAAGAGTCGGTGATTCGCCCCATAGAAGAGCAGGTTAATGGGGTTGAAGATATGATGTATATCGAGTCTTCTGCTTCCAATAATGGTAGTGCTGTTATTACCGTCTATTTTAAGGTAGGAACCGATGGGGATATTGCACAGGTTAACGTGCAAAATCGTGTTGCTTTAGCGACAAGTTCATTACCGTCAGAGGTCACTCGTCAAGGGGTTGATGTTAAGAAAAAATCTAGCTCAATGTTGCTTGGTATTAATTTATATTCAGAGCAAGAAAGTATTGATCAGCTTTTTTTAAGCAACTATGCGACTAATTATTTAACTGAGCCACTAGGGCGTATTAAAGGCGTAGCTTCAGCAGAAGTTATGGGTGAAATGACCTATAGCATGCGTGCTTGGTTAAACCCTGAACGTATGACTTCATTAGGAGTTACTGTTACTGAAGTGCAGCAAGCACTTAATGAACAAAATATGATCGTGGCCGCTGGTAAACTAGGGGCAAGCCCAACATTACCCAACCAACAATTTGAATATTCTATTCAAGCGAAAGGACGCTTAAAAAGTCCTGAAGAGTTTGGCCAAACTATTATTCGTGCACAAACCAATGGTAATTTTGTTCGTCTTAATGATATTGCTACATTAGAGCTGGGCGCAGAAGATTACTCAACTCAAGCACGATTAAATGGTAAGGAAACTGCTTTTTTAGTTATTTATCAATTGCCTGATGCTAATGCGACTGAAGTTGCATCATTAGTTAAAGCTGAAATGAATAAATTGGCTGAGCGTTTCCCTGATGGTTTAAAGCATACTATTCCTTACGACACTACTGAGTTTATTTATCGCTCAATGGAAGAAGTGAAAGTCACTTTATTTCAAGCTGTTGGGTTAGTTATTCTTGTTGTTTTTTTATTTTTACAAAATTGGCGTGCGACCATTATTCCAACCTTAGCTATTCCGGTTTCTTTAGTTGGTACTTTTGCTTTTATGATTTTAATGGGTTACTCCATTAATACCATTACGTTATTTGGCTTAGTATTGGCTATCGGTATCGTGGTCGATGATGCCATTATTGTGATAGAAAACGTGGAGCGAATACTAAAAGAAGAACAGTTACCGATTAAAGAAGCGGTTACTAAAGCCATGGAACAAGTCTCAGGTCCTATTATTGCGACAACGCTCGTTTTGTTGGCAGTATTTGTTCCTGTTGGCTTTATGCCCGGTATTACCGGTGAGCTTTATAAACAGTTCTCGGTTACTATTTCATTTGCGGTAATTATCTCATCTATTAACGCATTAACTTTAAGTCCTGCACTTTGCTCTGTGTTATTAAGCGCTGAAAAAATGAAGCCAATATCTTGGTTGATGCCTTTTGAACGCTTAATTATTAAATCAACAAGTAAATACACTAGTGCCGTTGGATTTTTATTAAAACGTGTTGGTAGAGTAGGCGTTTTGGTTGTGGTTTTATTCTTTGGCGCTGGCTGGTTAACAACTTCGGTTCCAACCGCTTTTTTACCAGCAGAAGATCAGGGTTATTTATTTGTAGATATTCAATTACCTGATGCGGCATCAAGTAATAGAACACAAGGGGTTATGGATAAAGTCACACCTATTATTTTAAATGATCCTGCGGTGGACGATATTATTACTGTTGGTGGTTACTCATTACTTGGCGGGCCAGGCTCAAATAATGGTTTAGCCATTATTATCTTAAAAGATTGGGAAGAACGTACTGCACCAGAGTTAGGGTTGAAACAGACTATTCCACGACTTATGGGGCACTTGTGGAGTATGCCTGATGCTCAAATTATGGTGTTTAATCCGCCTCCAATTCCAGGCTTAGGTAATAGCTCAGGTTTTGAGTTTAAACTTCAAGATAGTGAAGGTAGAGATCCAGCAGAGCTTGCTCAAGTGATGAACGGCTTAATATATGAAGCTAATCAACGTCCAGAACTAACTCAAGTATTTAGTACTTACCGCGCTAATGTTCCGCAGTATTTTCTAGAGGTTGACCGTAATAAAGCGAAAGCACAAGGTGTTGCTCTGTCTGATATTTTTTTGACACTACAGGCACAGTTAGGCTCGTTGTATATTAACGACTTTAGCCAATTTGGTCGAACTTACCGAGTCACTATTCAAGCACAAACTCAGTACCGTAAAGACCCATCAGATTTACGTTATTACTTTGTACGTAACAAAGATGGTGAAATGGCACCACTCACTACTTTTGCTAAGCTGACCCCTATTTTAGGGCCAACTACTATAAGTCACTTTAACTTATATCGTAGTGCGAGTATTACCGGGCAAGCTGCGTCAGGTTTTTCATCAGGGCAGTCTATTGATGTTATGGAAGAGTTAGCAGCTCAATTACCCGCAGGCTATATTTATGAATGGTCAGGGCAATCTAAACAAGAGCTTGAAGCAGGTAATCTTGCGCCAATTTTATTTGGCCTAGCTATTGTGTTTGTTTACCTGTTTCTTGTTGCGCAATATGAGAGTTGGACTATTCCATTTTCGGTTATTGCCGCTGTACCTTTAGCTTTGTTTGGCGCAATGTTAGCTTTGTATACCATTGGTATGGCGAATAATATTTATGCTCAGGTTGGTTTAGTGCTGTTAATAGGCTTATCAACCAAAACGGCGATATTAATTGTTGAATTTGCTATGGAGCAAAGAGCCGCTGGTGAAACTATATTAAATGCAGCACTTAATGCGGCTAAAATGCGTTTTAGAGCGGTATTAATGACGGCATTCTCGTTTATTTTAGGTGTATTACCGTTAGTATTTGCTACGGGAGCTGGTGCTGGTTCTCGAGTATCTTTAGGGGTAACAGTACTTGCTGGTATGATCGCCGCGACTGTTTTTGGTACCTTACTTGTGCCTTATTTCTACTTGTTGATACAGCGTATGCGAGAAAAAATCAAAGGTGAAGCCTCGTTATAGCATAACAAAAACATAACGTTTTTAAGCAAAAAGGGTCGTATTAATACGACCCTTTTTTATACCTAATATTTACGATATTTTTTGGAAAAACTTCAGCGTAAGCTACTTTTCCTGAAAACGTACTACAACTAAACAACGCTTAGCTTTATTAGCTTTCCGTTTTTTTCGTATTTTCAGTAGACTCAATATTTTCGCTATTTACATCGGCTGCTAAGGCCTGCTTTTCGCGTTCTGCTTTTGAAATATATTTAGGCTTATTACTACTATGTAATTTTGCGTTAATCTTTTTCATTTTCTTTTTTAAGATACTGTTAATCTTTTTTTTACGGTTCATAAGTTATTATCTACAGTTAAATGCTGTTTTGGTGTTGGATAGCGTTGATAATTAGCGCGTTACATTAAAGTGCAGCGATAATGCTAATAACCATTAAAGGAATATACGGAAACATCACCGTAGGTTTCAATGCGCTGCTAATATACTCTTGTATCAGTGCGCCACCGCGAGGTCTGTTATCTTGCCAATCACTATAAAGCCGACAAGCAATGCTGTCGTCGTTATCTTTTATAGCGCATTCTAGCGTGATTATAGCATCACTGGTTCTGGCTTGGTAAGTCTTCCAAATACCTTCTTGTAGCCATAAGGTAAATAACAATAATAAGCTAATCATAGTAGGTAGGTTAACGGATATAGCAATAACAACTAAAGCAATACTAAAGAGCTTTATAACTAACGCATAATGTTCATATTTTTCATGATTATTATGTAATGTTTGCCATACTTTTGCTGATAAATTAATAGAATTTGTTGCCATATATTTTGAATAAACTAGGGTTGAACATTGAATACTGTTATTATGCGCGCATTAACTTTCGCTTGAAAGTATTTTGTCATAACTGGGGCACTTACCTTGAGTACATCAAATAATACCGAAAAAAAATCACTGTCATTTACCAATTTAAAGCTAAAGCCTGATTTAACTAAAAATTTAGCATCACTTGGCTACCATGACATGACCCCCATTCAGGCACAATCGTTACCTGATATGCTTAATGGTAAGGATGTGATTGGTCAAGGTAAAACAGGCTCAGGTAAAACTGCCGCCTTTGGTTTAGCTTTACTTGAAAAATTAGAAGTAAAACGTTTTCGTATTCAATCTATGGTGCTTTGCCCAACGCGTGAATTAGCTGACCAAGTCGCTAAAGAGCTTCGTAAACTAGCCCGCGCTGTTCATAATATTAAAATTCTAACCTTGTGTGGTGGTACGCCATTTGGACCACAAATTGGTTCTTTAGAACATGGAGCACATATTATTGTAGGTACTCCTGGGCGTATTGAAGAGCATGTTATCAAAGGAACATTAATTCTTGATGATTTAAACTTATTAGTACTTGATGAAGCTGACAGAATGTTAGAAATGGGCTTTGAAGCAGCGTTAGATAATATTATTGACCGTACACCTGTCGACCGTCAAACCTTGTTGTTCAGTGCAACTTTTCCTGATCAAATTAAAGCGATCAGCCAAAGTATTATGACCGATCCTGTATTAGTAAAAGTGTCGGTGAGTGAAGATAAATCAACCATCAGTCAACAGTTTTTTAAAGTAGATAACGATGAAGAGCGTTTAGATGCCTTGCGTTTATTACTACTTGATAACCCCGTTGAATCCGCCGTGATTTTTTGTAATACCAAAAAAGAAACCCAGCAAGTTGCTGACGCATTACATTTCGATGGTTTTAGTGTTTTAGCCTTGCATGGTGATTTAGAGCAGCGCGATCGCGACCAAACTTTATTACGTTTTGCGAATAAAAGCGCTTCTATTTTAGTGGCAACGGATGTTGCGGCTCGCGGTTTAGATATTGATAGTTTAGACGTCGTTATTAATTATCATGTTGCTCGAGATACTGAAGTGCATGTCCATCGTATTGGTCGAACTGGCCGTGCGGGTAGTAAAGGTGTGGCTTATTCATTATTTAGCGACAAAGAAAGCTATAAAATTGGCTTACTTGAAGACTATCTTGAACACACTATAGTGCCTGAGTTGCTACCGTCAGCTTCAGTACTTAATAACCCGCGTCCTCAAGCTAAAATGGCGACTATTCAAATTGATGGTGGTAAAAAGCAAAAAGTTCGTCCAGGTGATATTTTAGGTGCTTTAACTGGCGATCAAGGTATTAAAGGTGATCAGGTCGGTAAAATAAATGTTTTAGACAATAAAGCTTATGTTGCCGTGACTAAAACATCACTTAAACTAGCCATGGCAAAATTAGCTAAAGGAAAAATGAAAGGACGTAGCTTCAAAATTCGTCACTTAACGGTTTAGCTGACTTTTGTTTTTCTTAAGTGTTTTATTGAACGTTTTTAATCGAGCGTTCAATAATCTATTTATCATTAATTAACGGCCCATTAATCAATCTCAATTACCTCATGTTTAACAAACTAAGTTTTGATCACAAAGAGTTCATCGCATGAAGCTGGCTTATCAAAAACTATTAGATAGTAATGAACTTAGCTTTGATGAAGCGCAGGTTAATGCAGTAGATGCGCTTAACCAACTTGCAGAACAGTTACTAAATGCGGATAAAAGTACAACAGCATCAGCGAAGATCAAAGGCTTGTACTTTTATGGCAGAGTAGGGCGTGGTAAAACCATGCTGATGGACTTGTTTTACCAAAACTTAAGCCTCAATAGTAAAAAACGCATACACTTTCATCATTTTATGGAAGGTGTTCATTTGCAGCTTAATCGGCTAAAAGGCACGCCAGATCCATTAGCAGTGATTGCTAAGCAATGGGCTAAAGAAATAAAACTGCTTTGTTTTGATGAGTTTTTTGTTAGCGATATTGCCGATGCTATGTTGCTCGCGGGGTTGTTTTCTGCATTATTTAAAGAAGGTGTTATTTTAGTTGCTACTTCTAATAGTCAACCTGAGCTGTTATATCGCAATGGTTTGCAGCGAGAGCGCTTTGTACCAACTATTGCTTTAATTAATCAATATTGCAATGTGCTATCTATTGATGGTGATATTGATCATCGTCGTAAAAAGCATTTACCTTTAGATGCATACAAACATTACTTTTTAATTGAGCAAGCAGGCAACGATAAACTCGAACAAAGATTTTTACAGTTAACTCAACTTGATAGCCTTTATCAAGCAGACATTATTAATAATCAAGTTGAGTCAGGCCAAGGGATTAGCAAAGATGTTAGTGATGAAGTCATTAAAAAAATAATCATAAATAATCGTGATATTAGTTATTTATATAAAACTGAAACGGTGATTTGGTTTGATTTCTTTGCTTTATGCTCAGGTCCTCGCAGTCAAAGAGACTATATACAATTAGCCAAAGCTTATAAGACGGTACTCATTAGTAATGTTCCTACATTCTCAGGGAATTTAGTTCCTGCGGTGTTTTCTGGTGTTGAAGATAATTATCAACGTAGTGGCAATTTGTTAAGTGAGCTACGCCAGCTTGATGATGAAGCGCGCCGTTTTATTGCGTTAGTTGATGAGTTTTATGATCAAAATATTGTTTTAATAATCAGCGCTGAGGTAGACATTGAAGCACTTTACCAAGGCCAGCAACTTGCGTTTGAATTTGAGCGTTGTAAATCGCGACTTTATCAAATGCAGAAGTAGCATTCCCCTGCTTATATATTTAATGGTGGCTTTAAGTTAATTGACCAATCATTAGTGAGTTTAACCAATAAAAATAGCGATATTAAAACTTAATATTCTTAAGTTGCTGAAATATAAGTAAAAATAAAGTTGGTGCTAAATTTGTATTAGCTGTATAAGCTGCCTTAGTTGGTATAGATAAAACCAGTGTTATCGGTTTAACTCGTTTACGTGGTTTAAAGCCATTTATTTTAATAAGTATTCAAACTAAGTATTTTGATAATGTCTTTTCAAAGCACTTACATAATGACTTGGTTTATAAGGACACCTTTATGACATTATTTAAAAAAACATTAACCGCTTTTGCTGTAACTAGCTTATTTGTTGCGACTCCTATACTGGCTAATAATTCGTGTAATGTTAATTTATCAGGGCAAGTAAATATTGATAAATCAACTATTGAGTTTTTCGCTGAAGATAATAACAAGCAAAGTTTATATAAAATCGAGAACGATAAAAGTCTGCTTATTAATAACAGCTCAGTATCTTTAACGGCTAAGCAACAAGCCTTAGTGACCCAATACTCTCAAAATATTAAAGCACTTGTGCCACAAGTTGAAACTGTGGTCGTCGAAGGCGTTGAACTAGCGATTGATGGCGTAAACTTAGCGTTTAATGGCTTATTAGGTGAAGGTAATCAATTAGCTAAAAACCTAACGCAAGAGTTAGAAGTTATTCGTGATGATGCATTAGCGCGTTACTCTCTCGAGAAAGGTTTTACGGTTGGTGGAGACAATGATGAATTACAAGCTGATGAATTTGAAAGTAAAATAGAGTCTGCGGTTGAGCGTTCTATTACTAACTCTATGGGGGTTATCTTGATTGCGTTGGGTCAAGAAATGCTCTCAGCCAATGGTGAAGGAGAAAATTTTGAAACGCGCATGGAGAAGTTTGGTGAAACCATTGAAGTTGAAATGGAAAGCCGTACTGAGGCGATAGAAGCAAAAGCCCAAGAGCTTTGTCATGCTATTGCTAAAGTAGATGTTATTGAAGAGCAGTTAAAGTCATCGATTGATGCGTTATCTAACATTAATGTTGTTACTGTGAGTGTTAAGTAATTGAGTTGAAGCCAAAAAAATATTTAATTTATTCATTACCTAACATCAATAAAATATAGTTAGGCGAGCGCTAAGACAATAACCTTAACTATTGCTCAACACTAAGACCTTGTGCTGATATAATCACAAGGTCTTTTTTCAAGTAATCCTCTTTATGCACGCAGTACATCGTTTACACCTATATCGCAAAAGCCAAAGCACCACTACCTATAAATCACGAGGACAACGTGTTGTTCGCTGTGAGTTATGTCAATTAGCTAAACCATTTTGTATTTGTGCATTAGCACCTAAAGCTGAGCAAATTAACACTAATGCAGCTTTTTTATTGCTGATGTATGACACAGAAGTATTAAAGCCTAGCAATACAGGAAAACTAATTGCTGATTTAATTCCTGATACCTTTGCTTACCTTTGGTCACGAACCGAAGAAAATAATGAGTTATTGGCTTTGCTTAATGACGATAAATGGCAACCTTTTGTTGTTTTTCCTCAAGAGTATGCTGAACAAGAGCGCAAAGTTTTTACTAATCAGGTTAGCTGTGATGAAGGAAAAAGGCCATTATTTATTATGCTTGATGGTAGTTGGCGAGAAGCTAAAAAAATGTTTCGTAAGAGCCCATATTTAAATAAATTCCCTATGGTATCTTTTGACGGTAAAGCTGCGTTTAATCAAAAATCAGTAGATGTTAACTATTCACCTGTGGGGGATGAATCACGTTATACAGTTAGAAAAACAGAGCTAGAGTACCAGTTCTCTACTGCCGAAGTTGGCGCAAGAGTGTTAGATATGTTTGGTGAACATGACAATGCTCAGTTGTTAGATTTATGGTTTGATGTATTCAATTTTCAATACCAAAAGGGTGTTTGTCAGCGAAATAAAGGTAATATTAATTCACTGAGTAATTATGATGATTTTTTACAACACTACCTTCACAACGTTACGGCTAAGTAAGGTGCTACAAAGTAAAGTACTACTAAGTAAAGTACTGTTAACTAAATGAGCCGTTAGTAAATAATCCATTAGTAAATTATTCGTTAGTAAATAACCCGCTAGTAAATGTTACGAATAATCATAAACTTAAAAATTTATTTAAGCTTCTACATTAAATAAACCTTATCAGGTAAGTTAACGTTAAGGTAAACATACACTTAGCGTTAACTTGTAAATATTAGTTTGCATGCTTCATGCTCTTTGTCTTCTTTTTAATCACGTTAAAGCTAGTACTTATCAAATTAAAGCCTTAACTTAGCCTTATATCTCCTCACATAATACTTATAACGCTACAGTTGATATTAAGGTTTACTATGACAGTTAAAGAAATTCCCCTCATTATTGGTGGCGAAAAAATTCGCTCAAAATCAGATACTTGGTTAGATGTTTTAAACCCTGCAACCCAAGAAGTTGTTGCGCGGGTGCCTGTGGCAACAAATGATGAAGTCACTGCGGCTCTTAACAGTGCAGCAGAAGCCTTTAAAAGCTGGTCTAAAGTTTCTTTGACCAATAGAATGCGTATTATGTTGCAGTTTCAACAGCTAGTTCGTGAACATACTCAAGAGCTAGCAGAGTTAGTGACGTTAGAGCATGGAAAAACATTACCTGATGCAGTGGGCGAAGTAGGGCGAGCGTTAGAGGCTATTGAAAATGCCTGCTTAATCACGCGTTTACAATTAGGTGAAATGGCTAATAATGCTGCGACCGATGTAGATACTTATACTTTGCATAAACCGCTGGGTGTTGGTTTAGGCATAACTGCGTTCAACTTTCCTTTAATGCTACCTGCCTTTATGTTTCCTGCTGCTATTGCTTGTGGTAATACCTTTATTTTAAAACCGTCAGAGCAAGATCCCTCATCAACTATTCGCTTAGTAGAGTTAGCGATTGAAGCTGGTATACCAGCAGGCGTTTTAAATGTAGTCCATGGTGGTGAAGCTGTTGTAAATCAACTTATCTCCAGTGAAGAAGTTAAAGCAGTTTCTTTCATTGGCTCAACCGCCATCGGCACTCAGGTTTACGATCTTGCGGGTAAACATGGTAAAAGAGCCCAAGCAATGATGGGCGCTAAAAATCATATGGTAATAATGCCTGATGCTAATAAAGATAGAGCTATTAACGATTTATTAGGCTCAGCCTTTGGTGCTGCAGGTCAGCGCTGTATGGCAAATCCTGTGACGATATTAGTAGGAGAAACCCGTAATTGGTTACCTGAAATTGTCGAACGAGCGAAACTGATGAAAGTAGGACCTGGTACTCAACTTGATGCTGATTTAGGGCCTGTAGTTTCACCACAAGCCAAAGCTCGTATTATCTCTTTATTAGATTCAGGCGTTGAGCAAGGCGCGAATATATTAGTTGATGGTAGAAATTGTCAAGTTAAAGGGTACCCTAATGGTAACTTTGTTGGACCAACTCTGTTTACTGGCGTAACTACTGACATGGATATTTATACCCAAGAAATATTTGGACCCGCTTTGTGTGTACTGGAAGCAGATACGTTAGATGAAGCGATAGCGATTATTAATGCTAACCCAAATGGTAATGGTACTTCATTATTTACCTCATCGGGCTGGGCAGCACGAAAATTTGAAAATGATATTGATGTTGGCCAAGTTGGTATTAATGTGCCAATTCCTGTCCCAGTAGCTTATTTTAGCTTTACCGGTTCACGTGGTTCAAAGCTAGGTGATTTAGGCCCTAATGGTAAACAAGTGGTCAGCTTTTGGACTTATACTAAATCGGTCACAGCAAGATGGTTTGAGCCAGATCACCAAGACGGATCAACTGTGCACACCACTATTAGTTTGAAATAGAGTACCCAGTTTATCTTGAGTATATTAGAAAAAAGAGCCGTTACTTTACAATAACGGCTCTTTTTTTAAGGCTTTATTTAGCTAAGGCTAAGTGCTAGCTGTTTTTATTAGTGCAGTATTCTGGCCCGAATTGTACCGTCAATACGTTTTAATTCTTTTAGTGCTAGCTTGCTATCTTGTGAGTCAATATCAATAACGACATAACCAATTTTATCATCAGTTTGTAGGTATTGTGCCGCAATATTAATATCATGCTCAGCGAAGGCTTTGTTAATTTGTCTTAAAACACCTGGCTGGTTGTGATGAATATGTAATAAACGACTAGTATTTCTTTGTCCTGGTACAGAATGCTCTGGTAGTGATACTTCTGGGAAGTTAACCGCAGATAAGCTTGAGCCATTATCAGAGTATTTAGCTAGTTTACTTGCTACTTCTAAACCAATATTTTCTTGGGCTTCTTTAGTGCTGCCACCAATATGTGGTGTTAAAATAACATTGTCAAAACCACGTAATTCAGAGATAAATTCTTCATCATTACTCTTTGGCTCTACTGGGAATACATCAATTGCAGCGCCTGCAATTTTTTTGCTACTTAATGCTTGCGCTAGAGCTGGAATGTCAACCACAGTACCGCGAGAAGCGTTAATGAAAATAGCACCGTCTTTCATTTGTGAAAATTCAGTTTCACCAATCATGTTTTGTGTTTGCTGCGTTTCAGGAACGTGTAAACTTACCACATCAGCTTCATTTAATAGCGCTGGTAGTGATGTTGCTTGGCTTGCATTACCTAAAGGTAGTTTAGTTTCAATATCGTAAAAACGAACACGCATACCTAAGGTTTCAGCCAAAATTCCTAACTGCATACCAATATGACCATAGCCGATAATACCTAGTACTTTACCGCGAGCTTCTACAGAGCCTAATGCTGATTTGAACCATTCGCCGCGATGTGCCTTGGCACTTTTCTCAGGAATGCCACGTAGTAGTAATAATGCTTCACCAAGCACTAATTCAGCAACAGAGCGAGTGTTAGAGAATGGCGCATTAAACACTGGAATACCTTGCACTTGTGCAGCGGTAATATCAACTTGGTTAGTACCAATACAGAAGCAACCAATAGCTACAAGTTTTTTAGCGTGACTTAAGACTTCTTCAGTTAATTGTGTGCGCGAACGTATACCAATAAAATGTACGTCAGCTATTTTTTCAATTAACTCTTCTTTTGAAAGAGAGGTTTTAAGTGACTCAATGTTTGAGTAACCTTTACTTTTTAGTTCTTCTAAAGCGCTGGGATGAAGGCCTTCAAGTAATAAAATCTTGATCTTGTCTTTTGCTAATGAATTCTTGTTAACGTTGTTCATAAAATGGCTTCACTCAATTCTAACTAAATTATTATTAATACCAATTAATAGAAGTAATTGATATAGATGGCTAGATACCTAAAATGGAAGTTTAACATACCATATAGTGCATAAACTCTAAAGCGTTTATTGCTCCTTGTAGTGAATAAATATTCTAACTATATGATTTATTAATCAATGAGGATAAGCTTTTAACGTAAGGGGAGCGAGTTTAATAAATTACTCCCCCGAAAAGGCTATTTATTTAATAACTTTTACACCATCGCTTGAGCCTAATACTAAAATATCTGCGCCACGTAGTGCAAATAAACCGTTAGTAACGACACCCACAATGGCATTTATGCGTGTTTCCATTGCTTTGGGATCGAGAATCTCTAAATTATGAACATCAATAATTACATTACCGTTGTCAGTAACGACGCCTTGTCTGTATGCTGGATCACCACCTAACTTTACTATTTCTCTGGCGACATAGCTACGTGCCATAGGAATGACTTCAATCGGTAACGGGAAATCACCCAAAAGTTTAACTTGCTTAGAGCTATCAGCGATACAAATAAACTTGTGTGCTACTGCCGCGACAATTTTTTCGCGTGTTAGTGCGGCACCACCACCTTTTATCATTGCCATATGCTCAGTAATTTCATCAGCGCCATCAACATAAACATCAAGCACATCAACGCTATTTAAATCAAATACTTCAATACCGTGAGCAATTAAACGCTTAGTAGACTCTTCTGAGCTTGAGACAGCACCAGTGATTTTATCTTTAATTGTCGCTAAAGCATCAATGAAATGATTAACTGTAGAGCCCGTACCTACACCAACAATAGTGTCATTTTCTATAAACTCTAGCGCTTTTAATGCTGCCGCTTTTTTCATTTCATCTTGGGTCATGCTAAATGCCTTTAATTGGAAGTGGTCTACAATTTTGAGGGCTGATTATAACACCCATTTTAGCTTTTTAGGTAGCGCTTACTAGGGGTTATGATTTCAGGTAAAGGGATATCCCATTGTTCAACTGGAATGCTGTCAACTCGTTGGCAGTTGTGGGCAATACCGATTGGGTAAAATAGTGAGTTATTATGTGGTGTTGTACAGTTTGTTGTGTGTGAGCTTTGCTGTGTAAACCACTTTGCTAAAGTTCTATCGTAGAAGCCACCGCCCATGCCTAATCGGTTACCATTGTTATCAAAAGCAACTAAAGGCGTGCATAAGACATCAAGCATTTCAATAGGGCATACCTGTTGAACGTTGAGTTTAGGCTCTAAAATACCGAACCTGTTATTTTGCAGAGAGGTTTTTTCATCAAAACGAAGGAACAATAAATTATGGCGGTTAAATGGGTGAATAACAGGCAAGTACACTTGTTTATTATGTTGCCAGCACCATTGAATAAAAGGCATTGGGTCTAGTTCACCATCATTCGCTAGGTATAGTGCGATGTGACGAGCGTTTTGTATATAAGGTAAATTGCATAGTTGCTGCTTTAGCTGAATACTTGCAAGGTTTTGCTCATCAGGGCTTAAGGCGTTGCGCTTAAGACGAATGAGTTTTCTTAATTCAGTACGTTCTTTGAGAGGGTGTGACATAGGCAATATCAATTCAGGTAATTAAGATGTGGTAAAGCCGCTAATCATCGCGTTAAATATTTCGCTAACTAATGAGGCTGTTGAGCATCTTTAGGCTCAGTGTATTAAACAATATCTTAACCTAAACTCAGCGAGAATAGTAAGTAACCTGAGCTCAGCTTAATAAATGTTGCTCTAGCCGCTATTTTTCCTAACTTCTTCGTTAAATTTACTTGCAATAGGCCAATTGTTGACGCGAAATTTGCCTTGCTTATCATATGAAAAGAAGAAAAACTATCAAGCTAGTGATTCAGAAAAGTAACTTTTGCTGATACTCCAAATTGTTAAATATCTCTTAAACCAAGTTCAGGTTAAGTCGTTAATTTTTTACGCGACAAAAAAAGCTGATAGGTTACGCTATCAGCTTTATATTGTATTTAGACTTGTATGTAGCTAGGAAGATTAGCTGCGTGTTTCAGAAACACCTTCGTGAGTCGCGGTTACTGAAAGCTCTTCTTCAAGTTTGCTGTCAATATCTGAATGCTGATCACCTTCGGCGCCGTGCATCCATTCAACTAACTTGTTCGCACTTAAGAAAATAATAAGCGCCGTGACTAAAGCTGCAACACCCACAGACATAAAGATGTTACCGGCATTAGCGACTTGCTCTTCACCTTCACCAACAAATTGACCAATAAAAGCTGCTAGCTTATTTGATAGTGCAGTAAAGAAGAACCATGCACCCATTAATAATGACGTGAACTTCACTGGTGCTAACTTAGACACTAACGATAAACCAATAGGTGATAAACATAGCTCACCTAACGTATGGAATAGGTAAGCAAATACTAAGAATAACATGCTAACTTTAATGGTTACATCGCCACCTTGAACCATAGTAGCACCAACCATAACAAAGAAGCCTAAGGCTAAAAATACCATAGCTAAAGCAAATTTCTTTGGCGAGGTAGGCTCTTTAGAGCCCATACCAACCCAAATAGAGGCTATTACAGGCGCAAGTAAAATAATAAACATCGCGTTAAGAGATTGGAACCAAGTTGCTGGTACTTCAAACCCCATAAAGTTACGATCAGTAAATTGTGACGCGTAGATATTAAATAAGCCACCGGCTTGTTCGAAGCCAGCCCAGAAGATAACAGAGAAAACACTCATGATAAGAATTACTTTAGTGCGATCTTTTTCTTCTTTAGTTAACGCGCGTGCTTTTAAGTCTTCTTTGTGTTCAGTAACTTTTTTCGCAGAAGGAACAACGCCGATATCACCTAAATATTTATTAGCAAGAGTTAGCTGTAATGCTAAACCAATTAACATACCAACACCGGCAGCAATAAAACCGTAATGCCAGTTTACTTCTTCACCTAATGTACCAACGATAAATGGTGATAAGAATGCACCTAAGTTAATACCCATGTAGAAAATAGTGAATGCACCATCACGGCGATGATCGCCTTCTTGATATAACTCACCCACTAAGCTTGATACGTTAGCTTTAAATAAACCATTACCAATAACGATTAAGGCTAAACCGATATAAAACACGGTTTCTTCCATACCAACAATCATTGATTTTGGAATACCTAGCGTAAAGTAACCTAGGGCAAAAATAATACCACCGTAAATAATTGCTTTACGTTGTCCAATAAAATTATCGGCTAACCAACCACCAATCATAGGTGTTAGGTATACCGCCATAGTAAAGCTACCATAAAGGCCTAAGGCTTCACTGGTAGTCCAGCCAAAACCGCCGTCTTGAACTGAAGCTACTAAATATAATACTAAAAGGGCACGCATGCCGTAATAACCGAAACGCTCCCACATTTCAGTACCAAACAATAGGAAAAGTCCTTTAGGGTGGCCGAAAAGCGTACCCGCATTAGGTTGTGTCATATAATTATCCCAAAAATTTTATTTATTATGTGTTTTGCATTTATTACGCAATTTATTATGTATTTTACGTTAGTTTTTTTGGATTAAAGCCTTAGTAAAGATTAAATCCAAAAGAGTGTTATACCTTTGTGGTGAAATAAAGGCAAGTATAGTGCTGAATCAAGGTAGTAAACGCTTTGGACATTGTAGCGAAATGTTTCCTATGGAGCATCATAATATCAAGGAAATTGAAATGGGGGGTTGTTCTGAAATCATCTTATTAGTAAGTAACTTTAGTTTTTAAGCGTAAACATAAAAATGAAAAATCTTTGGTTTTATATGAAAGGAGCAGTTAAATAAACAAATCCTTTATGAAACAGCGGGTAAATATTGTGTGGTTTTCTATAAGCTGGTAGACTTCTGCGCTAATTAATTTGCAATGAATGTGGCAGCTTCAGTCTGTTTTGTTGTATTTTGAACAGCGTTTAATTTTAAACACTCAATAAATACGTAACAGCTCTAGTTTTGGCCTCGGTTAAATTAAAATTCAAATGAATAACAGGAATTATTTGCACTAATGATGACATCCTTCAAATCGATACTGGCAGCGATCGCCATCGTAGTTTTCTCACAGAATGCTTATTCTCAGCAACAAATCAGCCAAGCTCAAATTGAACAATTTAAAAAATTGCCGCCGGGTCAACAACAAACATTAGCCAAGAGTATGGGGATTGATTACAAAGACTTACAGTCAATGTTATCAGGCAAAACTAAGCTTTCTTCTGACGAAGAAAAAAACAATACTGAAGTTTTTCCTCGAGGAACCATGTTTGATGAAGATGGTAACCCTGTATTTCCTGAGCTTGATGAAATAGAAAAAGAAGAAGAGGAGCTTGAAAAAGAACTCAAACCATTTGGTTATGATGTTTTTGCTAATGCCCCATTTACGTTTTCTCCTACGATGGATATCGCGATTCCAGAAGGTTACATTATTGGACCTGGCGATAAGCTATCTATTCAAGTTTTTGGCAAAGAAAGTATTGATGTTGAAATGACAGTTACCCGTGAAGGTGAACTCGTTTTTCCAGATATAGGGGCGCTCAGTGTTGCAGGTTTAACCTTTGTTGAATTAAAACAGTTTCTTAACAATAAAATTAAAGAACGTATTATTGGTGTAAATGTTGTTGTTGGTATTGCATCTTTGCGTTCAATGCGTGTATTTGTTTTGGGTGATGCTTTTAAGCCGGGTCCTTATACCTTAAGTTCTTTATCAAGTATAACTCATGCATTGTTTGCTGCTGGTGGTATTAATGACATTGGTTCTTTACGTAATATTCAGTTAAAACGTTCAGGAAAGCTTATTAAAACGCTTGATTTATATGAGCTACTCATCAATGGTGACTCGTCTAATGATGTATTATTACAATCAGGAGATGTTGTTTTTATTGCCCCAGCAGGTAGAACAGTAACTGTTGATGGTGAAGTGAGACGTCCCGCTATTTATGAATTAGCCGATGATGACAGCTTTGCCGATGTTATTAATATGGCTGGAGGTTTTTTACCCTCGGCCTTTGCTAAATCAACGATTGTTGAGCGTTATAACCAAAGCCATTTACGAAGCATAGTAAACGTTGATTTAACTAATAAAACAGAACTGGCTAAAAAAGCACAGCAAGGTGATTATATTCGCGTGATGAAAACCGCTGAAATGTTTGAACAGTCGGTTACTGTTATCGGTGCGGTAACACGGCCTGGAAAATATCAATGGCAACAAGGACAGCGTATTAATGACTTACTTGCAGATATAGACTCGCATTTACTTGTTAATGCTGACTTAAATTACACTTTGGTTGTGCGAGAAACTGATTTTGCCCGCAATATTGAAGTACTACAGCTTTCTTTAGCCAAAGCGATTACCAACCCCAATTCAGTCGATAATATTCCGTTATTACCAAGTGATAAAGTGATTGTCTTTTCAAATGTATCTAAGATTAGTGATGAAAATATCACGTTAGATACCCTAGCGTTTACCCAAGAAGAGTTATTTAAAAAAGAAAAGCAATTAGCGAAAGAAAAATATAAAACAAAGTTGTTTTGGGAAAAGTACGGCGAAGAGAATGAGTTATACGATATAGATGTTGAAGCTGAAAAAGCTGCTGAATTAGTTAACCAATCTATTGCCCACTTTACTGGTGGTGAAGTTGAAGAAGAAGTTGACGCTAAAGAGTTAAGCCTTTTCTCTCGTCAACGTCTGCTAATGCCTATTATTCATAAATTAAAACAACAAGGTGGTGCGGGTAAACCTATTCAATTAATTGAAATAGACGGGCAAGTAAAGTACCCGGGTGTTTACCCTTTACCTATAGGTGGTCGAGTTGATGACTTAGTTGCTGCTGCGGGTGGTGTTGACGAGTCTGCTTACTTAGCACAAGCTGATATTACACGTAATGAAATAGGCTCACATGGCGTTAAAAAACACTCATTAAGTGTTAATTTAGCGGATGCACTCAATGAAGATCCTGAAAGCAATATTTTATTAAGCAGCAAAGATCGACTTAATATTCATAAAATTCCTGCGTGGAGTGAAAACCATGTAGTTGAGTTACGTGGTGAGTTTAAGTTTCCAGGGAAGTACACCATTAGGCGTGGTGAAAGTTTATCTGATTTGGTAGCTAAAGCTGGTGGATTAACTGATTTTGCTCATGCTGACGGCTCTGTATTCTCTCGAGTGAAGCTAAAAGAACTTGAGCAAAAAAACCTTTTAAAATTAGCCAATGACCTTCAAATTGAGATGGCTTCGCAAACGCTTACTGATAGCAATTCAACACAGTCTTATGAAGAAGCGCAAATGATGCTATCAGATCTAACTAAAACACAGCCAGTAGGACGTTTAGTTATCGATTTAGATCGTATTATGAATGTCGATAATTATGATGTTTTATTAGAAGATGGTGATGTACTTTATGTACCGACAATGAGTAACTCAATTAACGTGATTGGTCAGGTACAGGTAACATCATCGCATATCTTTGATGAAAACCTCACTGCTGATGATTATTTAGAGCAAAGTGGCGGTAGTAAGAAGCGTGCCGATGAAAGCCGTATTTATATTATTTCGGCTAACGGGCGTATACGTATGAAAGCAGGTGCTAATTGGTTCTCTCAAAATAGCGCATCCACATTGCGCCCAGGAGACACCATTGTTGTGCCATTAGATGCTGAATACATGAATAATTTAGAGCTATGGACCAATGTAACGGGTATTATTTACAACTCAGCAGTTGCTATAGCCTCAATTAGTAATATTAATAAGTAGCTTGTATGAAGTAAGCTACTAGCTATAAGTAAGAATGAATAAAGTGATTTACTTGATAATGCGTAAAATAAGTTAATTGCTTTGTTTTATCATTTAAAATTTTAACGGAATAATAACGGAACAATAACGTGACAGTAACAACATTAGATAATATTAAGATTGCAATTATAGGTTTAGGCTATGTAGGTTTACCATTGGCTGTTGAGTTTGGTAAAAAATACCCAACATTAGGTTTTGATATTAACCAAAAGCGTGTTGAAGAGTTAAAACAAGGTCACGATTTTACACTTGAAGTATCAAGTGAAGAGTTGGCAGACTCACCTTATATTAATTACTCAAGCGATGTTGAAGCACTAAAAGCGAGTAATATTTATATTGTTACAGTACCGACACCAATTGATAAGCATAAACAACCTGATCTAACACCGCTAGTTAAAGCAAGCCAAATGTTAGCTAAAGTTATCTCGAAAGGGGATATTGTTATTTATGAGTCGACTGTGTACCCGGGTGCTACAGAAGAAGTTTGCATACCTGAGATAGAAAAAAATTCAGGACTTGTATTTAATCAAGACTTTTACGCTGGTTATAGCCCTGAGCGTATTAACCCAGGCGATAAAGAGCACCGAGTTACTAATATATTGAAGGTGACTTCAGGCTCTACTCCTGAGATCGCTGACTTTGTTGATAGTATTTATAGTTCAATTATTACTGCTGGCACCTATAAAGCATCATCAATTCAAGTAGCAGAAGCAGCCAAAGTCATAGAAAACACACAGCGTGATTTAAATATTGCATTAATTAATGAATTAGCTGTTATTTTTAACAAGTTAAATATTGATACTGAAGAAGTATTAAAAGCGGCTGGTACTAAGTGGAACTTCTTACCATTTAGACCAGGTCTGGTTGGTGGTCATTGTATTGGTGTTGATCCTTATTATTTAACTCATAAAGCACAAGCTATAGGTTATAACCCAGAAGTTATCCTTGCAGGTCGTCGCATTAATGACTCTATGGGTGAATATGTTGTTTCACAGCTTGTTAAAACTATGCTTAAAGCAAAGTTACCGGTTAACGGTGCTAATGTTTTGGTAATGGGGTTAACGTTTAAAGAAAACTGCCCTGATGTTCGTAACACTAAAGTGGTTGATATTTTAGCCGAGCTTGCTGAATTTGATATGAATGTTGATGTATTCGACCCTTGGGTTAATCCTGAAGAAGCACAACATGAGTATGGCGTTGAATTAATTGAAGCGCCAAAAAGTGGTCATTATGATGCGGTTATTTTTGCGGTTGCTCATGATCAGTTTAAAGTAATGAGCGCCACAGAAATTAAAGCATTAATGAAAGCAGAGCACATTATTTACGATTTAAAATACATGCTCGACCCTCAGTTAGCCGATATTCGTTTATAGACCGATTAAGTTTATATTTACTGACACGCTATAGCTAAACAGGTTATTGATTATCACAGGTTTATTTTCTTTAAAAGAATCTAAGCCTGTTTTTATTTAAGGATATTTACTCGAAATGACTCGTTATCAACAAATACAAAAAACACTGGCAGACAGCCCTAAAACTTGGTTAATTACAGGTTGTGCAGGCTTTATCGGCTCTAATTTACTTGAAACATTATTATTACTCGATCAAAACGTTGTAGGTTTAGATAATTTTGCAACAGGGCACCAGCATAACCTCGATGAAGTTAAGACACAGGTCTCTGAGGCACAATGGTTACGATTTAATTTCATCGAAGGGGATATTCGTCAAGTTGACGATTGCCACAAGGCTTGCGAAGGGGTTGATTATATCTTACATCAAGCAGCTTTAGGCTCAGTACCACGTTCACTGGCCGATCCTATTACCACTAATAGTACTAACATTGACGGCTTTTTAAATATGTTAGTGGCGGCTAAAGAAGCAAGTATCGACACTATGGTTTATGCAGCATCAAGCTCTACCTATGGTGACCATCCTGCATTACCGAAAGTAGAAGACGCGATAGGTAAACCACTTTCACCTTATGCGGTAACTAAGTATGTTAATGAGCTTTATGCTGATGTATTTCAAAAAAGTTATGGCTTAAATACAATCGGATTACGTTATTTTAATGTTTTTGGTAAGCGTCAAGATCCAGATGGCGCTTACGCAGCAGTAATCCCTAAATGGACAGCAGCCATGATTTCTGATGAAGAAATATTTATCAATGGTGATGGTGAAACCAGTCGTGACTTTTGCTTTATTGAAAATGCAGTCCAAGCAAATATTTTAGCCGCAACATCAAAGCAAGAAGCAAAAAATGAAGTTTATAATGTGGCCTTAGGTGATAGAACAACATTAAATTATTTGTTTACCAGTTTACAGCAATCACTACAAGATAACGGGGTAGAATATAGTCAAACTGCTAACTATCGTGATTTTAGAGCAGGAGATGTCAGACACTCTCAAGCCGATATTACTAAAGCAAAAACGTTATTAGGCTTTGAACCTGAGTTTAAAATAGCACAAGGGATTACCAAAGCAATGCCTTGGTATATTGGCTTTATGAAAGCTAGCGGTTAACCTAAATACCATAGAGCTTGTGCACTGTAAGTCGGAACTAATACAAGTTATCGCCAATATAATTATTGGCGATAAACCGCAACAACATGTAAGCTCTATCTCTTTTTATTTTAAAAATGATGACTTACTATAGCTACTAACAATTGCTTTCTTGCAAATTTATTGAACTTTCTTACAATTCCATAACGATATAAGGCTTTATTTCACTTTTATTATATTCACTTATCTTCTATAATAACGCCAATTTCCTTGTTTATAGAGCATAAGCTCGAACAAATGTAAGCTAATTTTACTTTTACTAGCACTCTCATCAGGTCAATAATGCATATACTAGCTACTATTTTTACCACGTTCTGCTTCGCTTTTATTGCTATTAAATTTTTTAAACCCGTTGCTATTGAAGTAGGCTTAGTTGATAAGCCGTGTGAGAGAAAGCAACATGACGGTCACATCCCACTTATTGGTGGTATCTCTATTTTCCTTGCAGTACTGGCTGCCACTTTACTTTGGTTACCTTCAACCCTTGAGTTACGTATGTATTTAATCGCTTCTGCGATGATGGTCTTTATTGGTGCTCTTGACGATAAATTTGATTTACGTGTTCGTGTTCGTATTGTTGGGCAAATTATCATTGCCAGCTTAATGATTTATGGTGTTGGTGGTTATATTTCTAATTTAGGTGATATCCTAGGTCTAGGTGCTATTGATATTGGTGCTTTCGGGATATTATTTACCTATTTTGGTATTATCGTTGTCATTAATGCGTATAACATGATTGATGGTATTGATGGTCTTATTGGTAGCCTTAGCGTAAATACATTTACTTCTATTGCACTGTTATTTTTATTAAGTGGTCAAACCGATTACTTAAGTTACCCGTTAATTTTAGCCACAGCCACCTTGCCATACCTTATGTTTAATTTAGGTTTTTTTAAAAACGAAACTAAGAAAATATTTATGGGCGATGCTGGTAGCATGTTCGTTGGTTTGAGCGTTATTTGGTTACTAACTATGGGGACTCAAGGAGATAGTGCGTCTTTTCGTCCGGTAACAGCATTATGGATATGTGCAATTCCATTAATGGACATGTTAGCAATTGTAGTTCGTCGTTATAAAAATGGTAAGTCACCTTTTAAACCTGACAGAGATCATTTACATCATTTATTACAAAGAGCGGGCTTAAGCTCTAAGCAAACCTTAGTTGTTATCTCATTTGGCGCTGCATTGATGTCGGGTTTCGGTATTGCCGGTGAGTATTTTAATATTGCAGAGTCAATTATGTTCGCAAGCTTTTTATTAATGTTTATCAGCTATGCGTTAAGTATCCGTTTTATTTCAAGACGCGCTTCTTTTAAATAATAGTTTTTGTTGCGTTCACCCATAAAAGCCTAACTCATGGAGTTGGGCTTTTTACGTTTTGCCGTTATGTTTTTAAAGTGCAATCAAAGCAAATCAAAAAGTAGCTTGCAATATAACTTATTGTTAATCAGTTATTTTGTTAATCACTGAAATAACATAAGATAACTCGCTTATTTCCGTTCTAAAATACTAAGAGTCATTTAAGTCATGTATGCAATTCCTGCAGTAAATAGAAGTCAGTTAAGCGCTACTCAAGCTAAAATTGATGGTAAAACAAAACCAGTTGCCGCATTAGGTGAGCTTGAAACTTTAGCTAAACAGCTGATGTTGATTCAATGGCAACGTATGACAGTTAATGAAGGTCATAGTGACTTGGCGTTTAGTGTAAAGACAAAGCTAAGTTTAACTAAGCCAATGATGTTAGTTTTTGCTGGCGATCATGGAATTAATGAGGCGCAAGTTAGTATAGCGCCCAGTGCGGTAACTCGGCAGATGGTTTTAAACTTTTTATCCGAGGGGGCTGCTATTAATTGTTTTTGTCGCAACAATGATATAGGAATGACGGTAATAGATTGTGGCGTACTCGATGCGATTAGCGATAAAGATAAAGCAGAGTACGTAGAGAGTAACGTGAGCTTTGTTGTGCAACGTTTAGGCGCGGGCACGCACAATATCGCAAACCAAGCAGCAATGAGCTTAAGGCAAGTTGAGCAAGGTTTAAGTTACGGTGAAAAGGTCGTTACTCAGCAGTTAGCGTTGGGCTGTGACGTTATTTTATTAGGTGAGATGGGCATTGCGAATACTAGCTCTGCATCGGCGCTAATGTTAGCACTTACTTCTTATTCAGTTGACGATTGTGTTGGTATGGGAACAGGAATTACTGAGCTACAATTAGCGCAGAAAAAACGACTAATAACCCAAGCCTTAGCGCGTATTAATACGCTCAATAACCCTTCTTTAGACGGTGTTGAAGAAGTAGATAATACTGTTTATATCAAAACACTTTTAAGTGAGCTCGGTGGCTTTGAAATAGTACAAATGGTTGGCGCTATTTTAGCTGCCGCTAAAGCGAGTGTTGCCGTAGTTGTTGATGGCTTTATTGTGAGCGTTGCAGCTTTGGTTGCCGTTAAAATAAATGCCAATGTAGTCGACTACCTTATTTTCTCTCATGTCTCACAAGAAAAAGCGCACCAAGGTTTATTAAATGAATTCAAGCAAGATAGTCGCTACCACACTAAGCCGTTATTAAGTTTAGGTTTGCGACTTGGTGAAGGCTCAGGTGCGGCGTTAGCTTACCCACTGCTAACGGCAGCGGCGAGTTTTTATAATAATATGGCAAGTTTTGAAGATGCTGGCGTTACGGTATGATAACTATTGGCCAAAAACTAAGTAGCATAATATGAGTATTATGAAGCACTTGATAGGTAAAGATATTGTTCAGTCTTGTAAGGCCCAGCTTAACTTGTTTTATTTAGCATTAAGCTTTTTCACCCGCATTCCTGTGCCTAAGTCTATGGAATACTCTCCTTCGTTGCTGAATCAAGCCAATCGTTATTTTTCATTAGTAGGCTTATTTATCGGCTTAATATTAGCGAGCTGTGCCTATATTCTAGCGGATTTCTTTCCCGTGACAGTTGTTATCATTTTAGTATTGGCTATTAGTTTGTTATTGACTGGCGCGTTTCATGAAGATGGCTTAGCAGATATGGCAGACGGAATAGGTGGTGCGTTTGAGGTAAGTAAGCGCTTAGCTATTATGAAAGATAGTCGCTTAGGAACCTACGGTGCGGTTACCCTATTTATTGCCTTACTATTAAAGTTTTATTTGTTACATGCGTTAGCGCAAATTAATCTTACCTTGTTTTTAGGTGCGCTTTTTTTAGCTGCTGGACTTTCTCGTGCATTGGCTGGCAGCTTAATCTCAGCGCTCCCTTATGTTACCGAAACAGATAACAGTAAAAGTAAGCCGTTAGCACAGTTTCAATCAAATCAAGAGCGTTTGCTTTTATTAGTCATAGGTATTACTCCTTTATTGTTTTATCCATTGGCTTTAATTTGGATAACGTTGGCTGTGCTTTTTTTGTTTCGTTGGTATTTTAAGTTATGGTTATTAAAACGCCTCGGTGGTTTTACTGGGGATTGTTTAGGGGCTGCGCAACAGTTAAGTGAGCTGTTAATTTATCTTACTTTTGTCGGTTATTTTGGTCATGGCAGTTTTTAGTAATAATGCGCTTATTCATGATACAAGCATAGGAACACTCTAATGATACATTTAGTGTTAGGTGGGGCACGCTCAGGAAAGTCGAGTTTTGCTGAGCAGCAAACTTTGGCTTTGTGTAAAAGTAACAATAAACAGGCAGCTTATATTGCGACGGCAACAGCGGTAGATGATGAAATGCTTGATCGTATTGTTAAGCATCAAACTGACAGAGGGCAAGAGTGGCAGCTAATAGAGTGCCCTTTACTGCTTAGTGAGCAACTACAATCATTGCCTAAAAATCAGGTTTACTTACTTGACTGTTTAACCTTGTGGCTAAATAACCAGCTTTTTTCGGTAGAATATAAGAATAAGACCGAACAAGCACAGCATTTAAATGACGAAATGGATCAGCTAATTGCCACGCTTGCTATTTTAGATATTGATATCGTTATTGTCAGTAATGAAATTGGTTTAGGTGTGATCCCTATGGGGGCAGCTACTCGCTTGTATGTTGACTATTGTGGTTGGCTTAATCAAGCAGTGGCTAAGGTTGCCGATCAGGTAACACTCGTAACTGCCGGTATTCCATTAACATTGAAAAAAGCTTAAGCAGTTTTTTATGATTATCAATTCATTGCTAAGTTATCTAGCCGTTAGGGCAAGCTACCATTTATTCTATAATCTTGTTGGTAATTTATGCTGCAGATAGAGCTGGTACGTCACGTTAAAGTTGAGGGGAAAGCTGCGCTTTACGGAAAAACTGACGTAGCCCCCAAAGCTGCTGATAATGACTTATTAATAGCTGCTTTATTGAAAAGGAGTGAGCTTCGCCAAACTAGAACAGCCACTAATACTCTAAAGCTGCCAGCTATTTATCAGCAAATATTCAGCTCCCCGTTACAGCGCTGCGCTTTAGCTGCTAAACAATTAGCTCAATTAACTCATGCACCTTTATTAATTAAAGACGACTTTCAAGAAATGAACTTTGGTCGCTATGATGGTGTGTTGTTTGATGAGTTACCTTTTGATAAGCAAGAGTCAATATCGGTTTCTGGGTTACATTGGAATACTCTTGAAGAGTTTTTTCAATCACCCGCTAATGTCATATTGCCTCAAGCAGAAAGCTTGGCTGAATTTCATCAACGGGTAATTTCTGCATGGAAAAGTCTCTTAACGCAGCAGCTAAGCTTACAAACTACGCAAGGTTTACAACCACGACGTATTATTATTTTTGCACATGGTGGTGTGATTCGCATGATTCTAGCGCACGTATTACAGCTTAACTGGCAGCAAGCAAGTTGGTATCAAAACTTACATATTGGCTATGGTAGTCTAACTCAACTATCGGTACGATCTATTGATGATAACAGTAGTTCACCTACTCACTCTCAAAACATTGACCAATCAGCCTCTTCACATGATTACTTTACCCAAGTGAATACGATTGCTATGCCTTTACTCGATGAGTAACGCGGATAAAGCTAATTGTGGCAATTTATCAACATTAACTATGCAGTAACCTATTAAATGAATAATAAAACTCCAACTCTGATGGTACAAGGCACCACTTCTGATGCAGGTAAAACGACACTAGTAGCAGGCTTGTGTCGTGTCTTTGCAGATCAAGGTAAGAAAGTTGCACCATTTAAGCCGCAAAATATGGCGCTAAACAGTGCGGTAACACCTTGTGGCGGTGAAATCGGACGAGGACAAGCACTACAAGCTAAAGCGGCCAGAGTTGCGTTGTCTGTTGATTTTAATCCTATTTTACTTAAGCCAAATAGCGATACCGGTGCACAAGTTATCATGCACGGTAAAGCGCTTTCTAATATGGAAGCTAAGCAATACCAAGATTACAAAAAAGTAGCGATGCAAGGGGTGCTAGCTTCACATCAACGTTTAATGGATAACTATCAACTTATTGTCGTGGAAGGTGCTGGCAGCCCCGCTGAAATTAACCTACGTAAAGGTGATATTGCCAATATGGGGTTTGCTGAGGCAGCAGATTGTCCGGTAATTATTATTGCAGATATTGATAAAGGCGGTGTCTTTGCCCAACTTGTTGGCACCTTAATGTTGTTATCACAATCTGAGCAAGACCGAGTGGCAGGTTTTGTTATTAATCGCTTTCGCGGTGATATTCGTTTGCTTGAATCGGGGTTAACTTGGCTCGAAGAAAAAACCAATAAACCCGTTTTAGGTGTGCTGCCTTATTTACATGGCCTTGATGTTTCATCAGAAGACGCTTTAGTTACCCAGCAGAGTGACAAAATAGCGAGTAAAGTAAAAATAGTGGTACTGGTTTATCCGCATATGAGTAATCATACCGACTTTGATGCGTTAAGGCACCATAGTGATATTGATTGTCAGTTCTTATTTGCTAAGGGCGGTGAGGGCGAAGCTACAATTGATAAAGTGGCTATTCCTCCTTGTGACTTATTAATATTACCAGGTAGTAAAAACGTTCGTGGTGATTTAGCCTTTTTACGTGCCCGAGGTTGGCATGATGAAATCGCGCGTCATTTACGTTATGGCGGTAAAGTATTAGGGGTTTGCGGTGGTTACCAAATGTTAGGTGAAATGATTGCTGACCCATATGGTATTGAAGGTGAAGCGGGCACGACTAAAGGGCTAGGTTATTTCCCACTTCGTACTGAATTAACGAAAAATAAAACCTTAGTTAATGTCAGTGGAACGCTTAATCTTGCAGGAAAAACCGCTAACATTAACGGTTATGAAATTCATGCCGGTGAAACAAGCAGCAACAATACTAAAGAAAGCACTAAAGAAAGTATTAAAAGAGCGACTAAAGCAGTTACTAAAGAAGCTGAAGGTAAATATGTTAGTACAGAGCAGCCTAATGAGCTATCAACACTAATTACCGCCGACCTGAAAGCAACGCATTATCCCGAGCCAGGAACGCTAAGCGCTGATGAGCAGGTTGCTGGTTGCTACCTTCACGGTTTGTTTGATCAACCGCAAGCGTTACAGCTGTTTATGCTGTGGCTAAACTTTGAGGTCAGTTTAGCGCCAAGTATTGAAGTGATTGAAGAGGAAGCGATTAATCGGGTTGCTAATGCCTGTAGAGCGCATTTAGATATGAATAAAGTTGAGAAAATACTGGCTGACTGGTATGGCTAACTTATCACAATATTCCGATTAATGGTGCTTGCTACGAGCAAAAAACTAAAAAGCGACATTGGGTCGCTTTTTAGTTTTTATTGTTTTAATTACTATTAATGTTTAGTAATCAATATATTGTCCGTAGTGATTATTTCTACTTAATGCGGCTTGACTACCTTTTAATGAAAATTTATAGCCACACAAGCTAAAATCACCTTTAAATGCTAGCGCTCTAATGAGTGCTTTACTGTCAAGAGGGGAGAATGCAGCGTAATAATGATTAATATTTTCAACATCAACGCGTACTGTGCGAATATCCTCGCCTTTATTAAAATTAATCACATTACAGCTTTTGTCACCTTGAGTTGATAGTTGCGACCATAACTGACCATTTTCAACATCATCAGCTTGCCAATGAATGATCACGCCTTGATGTTGTGATAAATACAGCGTGAAATTATCAGGCATGGGTAACGGCTCATTTCGTATTAACTTATGACTGTTTTCGCCAGCTTTTTCTTGGTTTTGAGCTTCACTTTCTAAAGCTTGTTTACTCGACTTATTATCTATAGCGTTTGCTATTGTAATGCCAATAATAGTAATGAGCAGTAACGCTGCTATTAGTGCTACTCCTAGTTGAAGCTTTTTATTTGTAAATAATGCTAAGCGAATGTTTTCGCCAAGGTCGTTCTGCGGAGTTACTGTGGTGTTTATGGTGTCTTTTTGCGGCTTTATTTGCGCTACAGACTCATTAACAACTTCTGTTGTAATAGTGTCAAACTGTTGATTAGTGATGCCTTGTGAAGCGAGAGTTGGTTCAATACGGCGGTTTTGTAATGGCGCGCTACTTTCTTTAAGGCTCGATAAGTCAACCGGACCGTAATAACCATAGATATAGCTAACTTGACGGTCTGTTAGCTTACTCACATAACTTAGAAAAAAGGCTGAGCTTATTATCGGCAGTATTAATAAGTAGTAGCCATTATCAGCAATAAATAATGTTGCCAGCCCAGTGATAAAAAATAGTACTGCTGGAATAAGTAATAAACGCTCACTTTGTTTCGCGTCGTGTAAACGTCTTTTTGTGGTTAACGCTAATAAACTAGTGCAAAGTAGTAACAGTAAAAAACCAACAAGAAAGTTACCGGTGAAAATTGCTGAGAAAAGCACAAATAAGGCATAGGCTAGCGCAGCTAATGCTAAATATCGGCTGCGGTTATCGTTACCTTTTAAGCAAAAAATAGATTGTAGTAAAAGCAAAATAGCTCCGAAAGTTGATGAGTTAATTTGATATGTTTATTCTAAAAGTTATATATTTCAGTGTTTTTGATATTTTGTTGCACTTATTTTTATCAAAATACTTTGAGTCTTAATAGGGTTCGTTAATTTTATAAGCGGGCAAAACAACTTGCTCTAGTTTTAAGCCGCATAAAGTTAATGTCCCTTGATTATTAGACTCGCCATCACCACTAAACTCAAAGTCAAAAACACTTTTAATGCAAGCGCCGTGCTCTTTAGTTACGCTAAATCGACTAGTGCGTCGTGCTAAGGCGATAAACTGTAATCCTGATTTTTTACAGTAATTATCAACATGTACTTTGGCACACTCAGATACTTTTCGTAAATAAATGAAGTACCAAGCGATTAAAAAAGCGATTAATAAATAATAAATATTTTCCATAGTGCTCTCATTACAGCAAAATTAGGCTAACCAAGGGCTAGGTATCACTTTAAGCAAACCATATCATTGAAGTAACTTTGCTTAAAGGTTAGTGTTTAGCATTTTAGTGAATATATCTTAGCGAGCTCAACTTTATTATTATTGACAAGTCTACTACGAGACTAAGCTTGGTTAAATAACTGTCCAATAGCTTGAGCCAGTGCTGGAGAGCGATTAGGCGCTCGCATACATTGAAATACCACAGGACGAATGGTCGGAATGGCAACTAAATCTTTAAATATACTGGTAAATAGTGGTATGTCATTACTGCTAACTAGATGTTCAAAATAAGCCATTAATCGAGTATTGTCGGCTAATACTGACCAGCAGCGACCAGACAGTGTAATTAATAAGTCAGGGCTAACATATGCTTGTTGTAATAATGAGTCAATAAATTCAATGACATGCTTATGTTGAATGCTGCCTGCTAAAGCACGCAATAAGTGCTGAGCTATTTGCTGACTTGGCTCTTCTTCACTCTCTGTCTGTGTGGCCAATTGTGCTGTATTTTGTAGTTGCGTAGTTAAGCGCGTTAGTATGATGTCGATTAAGTTAACGTCTAAGCTTTCATTTTCTAGTGCGCCGCATAAAGGTAATAAAACTTCTTCGGGTAAGTTGTTGAATGCCTTGCATAAAAGTGCGCTGTTATTATCTTGCTTTATTCTTGCAGTAAAGTCGGTAATACCTTGCACACCAACGGCTTGCCAATTATCCCAACCTAAATCACCGCTGATGTAACTTAAAAATGGTGATAAATACTCACTGGCTGGCTGTTTTAGATCCACTTTAATTTTGCTATTTAAGCTGGCTAATTTGTATTGGGCTGGCGTAAATAAGTACGGGTTACTACTGAGAATATCTTCTTGTTTTTTACTCGCTTCTTGGGTTAAATCAGCGCCGAGAGCTTCTACAATAATGGCGATAAAGTGATTGCGAGCCCCTTGGTTTAATAACCCTCGCTCATCTAGCGGTAATTTTAATAACCATAAGTAAGGCTGAGCAGATTGTTTTTGCCAAAACGCGATTGCGATAAACGCATGGCCTTGTGAAGGTGTCGGGTAGGGGACTTGGTTTAACTCAACTTTTTCAAATAGCTCTTTCGGCACTTTAGTGACTAAGCGACCCATATCATAAAGGCGATATTGTGAACCCGATAGTTTTAGTAATTGAGAAATAGTATCGATGTTTTGGGGTTGTGCGTTGTCAGACATAAAATATCAAAATCATGTTGGTTGAATTAGCCTGATATTATAAGGATAATGGCGCGATTAACATAGTAAAAGTTTGTATTAAACAGAGACCTAATCAGTGAATAAACCCAATGAACACTAATCAAAAAGCACACATCTCGGTGCTATTAAATGATTTAACTCAAGCATTAAAAGCACAACACTTATGGCAAGACATTCCTCCAGCAACAGAAAAGCTTAAGAGTAAGCTGCCTTTTTGTGTTGACACATTATTTTTTGAGCAATGGCTGCAATTTATTTTTCTTCCTAAAATGCAGCACTTGCTTAACGAAAACTTACCTTTACCCAGCTCGATTTCATTATCTCCTATGGCTGAAGAAGCATTTAAACGCTTAGGCAGTGAAGCTAATTCGTTATTAAGTATTATTGCCGCTATTGATTTGTCGTTGACTCAACCAAGTATGCAAGGATAACTATGCTGCCTATTCTTTACCAAGACGAGTATATTATTGTTATTGACAAACCTTCGGGATTGTTAGTGCACCGCTCTATGATAGATAAGCATGAAACGCGTTTTGCCTTACAATTAGTACGAGATCAAATTGGTCAATATGTTTATCCCGTTCATCGATTAGATAAACCTACCTCGGGTGTTTTGGTTATGGCACTTTCTGCTGAAATAGCGGCAAAATTAACCGAGCAGTTTAGTGAGAAAACTATACAGAAAAAGTACATTGCTTTGGTGCGAGGCTATACCCCTGAGAGTGATTGTATTGATTATCCGCTCAAAGAGATGCTTGATAAAATGACCGATAAAAAAGCGCAGCAAGACAAGTTAGCGCAACCGGCAGTTACTGAATATAAAACCCTGTGGCAAGGAGAGTTACCCATTGCTGTTGGGCGTTATGCTACTTCACGTTATTCTCTATTGTCATTAATGCCACAAACCGGAAGGAAACATCAGCTCAGACGTCACATGAAGCATATTTTTCATCCGATAGTTGGAGACACCACGCATGGTGACGGTAAACATAACACTATGTTTAGAGAGCAGTTTAATTTAGAGCGATTATTGTTAGTGGCGAAAGAGATGACATTTGAACATCCGGTCTTACTGAAAAAACTCACCATTAAAGCGAGTTTAAGTCCCGAGTTTACAGAGATATTAACCGCTATAAATTGCCCTGTAGCCGATATTATTGATTAACGCGGATGTAACTATTGCAGTAATTAACCTGAACTCCTAGCCTATTACAAGTAAATTTAGCGAAGAAGTTAGGAGAAGTAGCTGCTAGAGAAACATTTGTTAAGCCGCGCTCAGAGTAATTCGTCTGTTGAAATTCTTTATAGACTCTACTCTGGCATAGCGCTAATGCGAACACTGTTAATATCTTGCTCTATAAAGTTCGCATAAGCATGCTGTGCTCTACCTTGAGTTTTATCAGTACTTTTCTCACCTTTAATTGTGACTTGTGGCATGACGTAGCTGTTAGCATATTGTTCACGGTCGGCTTCAAATTGCTGCATCATCGCTTGATCTGCGGTTACTGAACGATTTAAAAGAGATATCATTATATGGTGATCTGAAACCAACGCCTTTTTTTGAACGCTCTTTCTTGTTAAATAAAAGCCAGTCGTATTATTGCTCGTCATATTATTAGCGTAATAACCATTATTCATTATTGATTTATTATCGCTATAGTCAGTTTGTGTTGAACTGCAGGCACTTAAGAGTAGGCAACCTACTAATGAAAAAAATGTTAATAAATGCGTTTTAATAATTGTCATAATAAACCTAATGCTTGTGTACTCGTGAACTTAGTATCAATAGGGCAAAGGTTATGCCAAGGTTAAAAAAGTGGCAGCTATATAGAGAGTAAAAAAGAAGCTTGGCGATTTTTATATTTTTATTCTGTTGAAAAATAAGCGCTTTATGTTGATTGGTGATTTACGAATTTGGAAGGTATATTTTTATTTATGATGTTATTTTGTACTTTTTTAATTTTTGCTTATTGCTTGTTAAGCCAAGCGTCAATTTTATAACGCTATAGTAAGTGGCTATCTTTTTATGTTTCACTCAAAAATAGAGAGAGAATAAATAGCGGCTAAGTATAGTGAGGTATTGATAAAAATATTATCAGCTATAACGAGTAACGTTCTGTGTTCTACTCGCCATAAGCTGACTATATTTGAGTCCTGAGAATATCAATACACTGGAGATATTTAAGCCCAGGTGATTCTGGGCTTAGCAGGTTTATTACTCTTCAGATACAGAGCGTAATAACTCATTAATGCCTACTTTAGCGCGAGTTTTAGCATCTACTTTCTTGACAATGATGGCAGCATATAAGCTATAGGTACCACATTTTGATGGTAAGTTACCTGGAACAACAACTGAGCCTGCAGGTACTCTACCGTAATGAACTTCGCCTGTTTCTCTGTCAAAAATGCGTGTACTTTGACCAATATAAACGCCCATTGAAATAACTGCGCCTTCTTCAACCACCACACCTTCTACAATTTCAGAACGTGCGCCAATAAAACAGTTATCTTCAATAATTGTTGGACCCGCTTGTAATGGCTCTAAAACGCCACCAATGCCGACGCCACCTGAAAGATGAACATTTTTACCTATTTGTGCACACGAGCCAACAGTAGCCCAAGCATCAACCATGCAGCCTTCATCAACAAAAGCGCCAATATTAACGAAACTCGGCATAACAACTACGTTTTTACCAATAAAGCTACCCGTGCGAACACTAGCACCAGGAACAACACGTACGCCATCAGCTTCAAACATCGCTTGGTTATAATCGCTGTACTTCATTGGTACTTTATCAAAAAAGGTACTTTCAGCGCCGTCAATAACGGTATTATCCCAAATACGAAATGATAGTAAGACCGCCTTTTTTAGCCATTGATGAACATGCCATTGACCATTAATTTTTTCAGCTACGCGTGCACTGCCATTATTTAATGCTGCAAGTGCGTCAAGTACTGCAGTTTTTACTTCAGGTGAAACTTTTGCTGGCGTTATATTCGCTCTGTCGTCAAAAGCCTGTTCAATGATGGTTTCTAGCGTAGTTAAATTTGTCATTATTTTTCCTATCGTTAATTTTTGTTAATCAATTTGTTCGGTAAGTTTTTCGGCTAAATCTTGTTTTTCTTGCTCAGTTAATGCTTCATCATCAAAGGTTGAAATGGTAAAAACATCGTCTGCTTTTTCACCAAAAGTTGTGATCTTAGCTGAATGAATACTAATTTTTTCTTGTTGAAAAACTTGCGCAATATTGGCTAATAAGCCAGGTCTATCTAAAGCAACAATTTCAATCATGGTTCTGGTTTTTGCATGTATTTTAATAAAGCTAACCCGTAAAGGCACTTTGAATTGTTTAACACGTTTTGATGGTGACTGTAGTGGGGTGTCGCAATAATTATCTTCACCTAAACGATCTACTAAATCTTCACAGATCTCTTTGGTGTAGTAGCTTTCATTTAATGCTTTACCACGGCTATCTAGCACAATAAAGGTATTTACAGTGTAGCCAGTTTTGGTGGTAATAATTTTAGCATCGTGAATGGAAAGTTTTTTACTACCTAGAAATGATACTGTGCTGGCAAAAATGTTACGTCTTTCTTTAGTGAAAATGAAAACCTCTGTCCCCCCTCTAAATGGCTTGGGACTAATTAATACTAAAGGTTTCTTTCTATCATGCTTGATAATGTTTTCACTATGTCTGGCAATTTGCTCAGGCGAATAACGTAAAAAATAATCGACTCTAAACTCACTCCATAGCTCTTTAATTAACTGCACGTCAACATCGGCAGAGAATAATATATTCATTGCACCTTGTTGATTTTCACGAATTTTAGAGCGAATTTCTACGGGCTTTTCTAAGCCATGTCTAAATGCTCGTAGCGTATTGAAGTATAAATCTTTAAGTAAGTTTGATTTCCAACTGTTCCATAGGCTTTCGTTGGTCGCTCTCATATCGGCAACCGTTAAACAGTATAGGTAGTTTAAGTGTGCTTCATCGCGTACTTTCTCACCAAAGCTGCGGATAACATTTTCATCAGAAATGTCACGTCGCTGCGCAATAATCGACATCAATAGATGGTGCTCAACAAGCCAAGCTACCATATTGCTGTCATGTTTACTCATTTGGTGTGATAAACAGAAATTAAGTGCGTCTGTTGCGCCTAACTTTGCATGGTTACCACCGCGACCTTTGGCAATGTCGTGAAAAATCCCAGCTAAATACAGTACTTCAGGCTTACGTACTTTTTGTACTATTTTGCTACATAATGGGTACTTATGGTTATGCTCTTTTTGACTAAATTGGTATAAATTTTTGATCACTCGGTAACTGTGCTCATCTACCGAGTAAGCATGAAATAAATCAAACTGCATTTGGCCAACAATATTACGCCATAATGGTAAGTATGAGCCAATAATGCCGTGTTTATGCATTAAGTTAAACGCGAGCCCTAAACCGCGAGGGTGGCGAATAATCTCCATAAAAATATTACGGCATTTTGCGTAATCGATTAATCCTGAAATTAAGCGTCGACGAGCATTACGCATTAAGCGTAACGTATGAGAGTGTATCCCTTTAATGCTTGGCTCTTGGGCGATAATTAAAAAGAGTTCGATCATTTTCACTGGACGCATAAAAATGCGATCGTCACGAGTGTTGATTAATTTATCAACCAACTCAAAATCTTGGTTAATTATCGTGATGTTACTTTGTTCTGGCTTTTTGATAATAGCTTGTTGAAAATGCTGTAAAAGCATAGTGTTAAGCTCAGTAATACGAGAAAGTATTCTGAAAAAACGTTTCATCATACGCTCAACAGGGGCTTTGCCTTCATCACCAAAGCCCATCATTTTTGCGACATCGGTTTGGTAGTCAAACAATAAACGGTTTTCATTTCTTTTAGCGACAAAGTGTAAAGCAAAGCGCATACGCCACAAATAATCTTGTGCTTCAAGTAGTTCGACAAACTCACTAGGATAAAGATAATTGTGCTCTACTAGCTCCTCAAGAGAGTCAGCAAGAAAGTGTCTTTTAGCAACCCAGGCAATAGTTTGAATATCGCGCAAACCGCCGGGGTTAGCTTTTAGGTTTGGCTCTAATGTGTAAGCCGCGCCATGGTACTGCTGATGGCGTTTGTCTTGTTCTTTACATTTGGCGATAAAAAACTTTTCGGACGACCAAAATACATCTTCATTTAATAGCGGTAATAGTTGTTGTGTGAGAATGTCGTTACCCGCTATTTGCCGCATTTCCATTAAATTAGTCGCAATAGTGACATCTTTCGTCGCTTGCTTTAAACACTCTTTAATGGAGCGAACACTTTGACCAATATCAAGCTTTATATCCCATAACTGGGTAATGAAAGCTGATATTTTTTCTTCTAATTCAGGAGCAATTTGCTCTTGTGTTAAAATTAAGATATCAATGTCTGAGTACGGGTGAAGCTCTCCGCGGCCGTAGCCACCAACAGCAACTAAGCTTACTTGATCTTCGTCAAGATGATGTTGACACCAAAGCTTACGCAGTGTTGCATCAACAAAGTCAGCACGGGCGGCGAGTAAATCACTAATATCATTATCAATAAAAGAATCACTTAACCATTGATTAAATTCTTGTGTTAATTGACAAATTTCAGTGCTTGAAAGAGGATCTCCGGCAATAAGTAGGCTGTCGATAAAATATTCAGGAATAACGCGTTTTGATAATGATAGAGTCGTCAAAATAAAGCCTTTTTAATAGAGTTAACCGTATTATTTTACCTAGCAGCCATTCAGCCCGTTACTTTAATTAAGCTTTCCTTAATTAATTATGTAAAACACGTGCAATGGTTTCTTCTTTACGTAAGGTTAATATTTCACAACCTGTTGGTGTTACGAGTAACGTATGTTCCCATTGCGCTGACTTTTTACCATCTGAAGTGTAAACCGTCCAGTTATCTTCTTTATCTAGAATAGTCGTAGCGCGACCTAAGTTGATCATTGGCTCAATGGTAAAGCACATACCCGCTTCCATTTTAGTTTTGTCATTATTTTTATAATGCACTATTTGTGGCTCTTCATGAAAGCCGGCGCCAATTCCATGACCACAGTAGTCTTTTACTATTGAATAACGACCTGATTTTTTAATGAATTTTTGAATGGTTGCACCAATATCACCAAAAAAGGCGCCAGGCTTAACTTTTTTAATCGCTAAGTAAAGCGACTCTTGTGTTAAACGACATAAACGTGCATCTTCTGGTGAAACATCGCCAACGAAAAACATTTTGCTCGTATCACCATGGTAGCCATCTTTAATAACGGTAATATCAATATTAATAATATCGCCGTCAACCAATGGCGTATCATTTGGAATACCATGACAAACGACATGATTTACGGAGGTACAAATTGATTTTGGAAAGTGATGATAATTTAAGGGTGCTGAAATAGCTTGTTGCACTTTTTCAGTATAATCAGCACATAGGGTATTTAATTCATCTGTTGTTACGCCTGCTTTTACATGCGGTTCAATCATCTCTAAAACGTCAGCGGCAAGTTTACCCGCGATACGCATTTTTTCTATTTCTTCTTGGCTTTTAATAATGATGGCCATGTTAAATCTCTTTTTAAGTCGGTGTAAATTTGTTAACTGTCGTAACGCTTTATTAATAGAACACAGTTTTTAGTGTTTTTGATAGATACTTACTAAGTTAATACGTATTTATGCTGATTGTGTTATTTCTAATTTCACTGCATCAATAAAGGCACTAGGGTCATTAAGATAGAAATTATGGTTTAGTAAAATTAACCTATCATCAATGGCTAATAACAGTGCTGGTATTGCTTCGGTTGCAATTATTTCTTGTAGTGCAAATATCTCATGCACTTGCGCTTCGGCATCACTAGTGAGTTTATCAGCTTTAAGGACTTTACTCGACGGTGATAGTTTTAATTGTGCAATAATATTGTCAACTGATGTTGCATCAACAAGTTCGTTCCCAGTGCCAAAATGCGCTTCCTGTAAGGATTTCAGTAGGGAAAAAGCTTGTTTAGGGCTTTTGTTTGCAGCCCAAGTCATTAAATTGGCACACAAGGTAGAATCTTTTGCTTGTGATAAGCTGTCCAAGTATTGGTGAGAAAAGCTAATGTCAGCTAACGATTTTACCGTAGTAATTTGGCTTTTGCTGATTTTAGATTCATTTTCACCGCAAAAGTGAGCGCTATGCCACAAATTAATGTTTACTTCAGGTAGTGCACTTTGTACTGCTTCTACTAGCGGTGTTGCAGCGTAACTCCATGGGCAGTGTGTATCGTAAATAAAAAATAATTCTGTACTCATTGCTTTACTCGACGGTTAGTTGTTTTCGGTCATAATGATTGATTTTACCGCGCTTGAGCGGATTATCCCACCAAAATCATTATTTATTTATCTAGATAAAGGTGCCTGTTTATGGTATAAAGTGCCGCGCTAAATTTTAGTTATTATTCAAATGCTGAATGGTACTGGGTTTAGTAGCACTTAAATCAGCCGTTATTACGATTATGTGATGATGGTTATTACTATAAACTCACATACATCTATAAAGGTATACCGGGGTGCTCGCTTTATTTAATTAGAGCTGATGAGTCGTGTATATTGGGTGTATGAACGCTTAACCCCATTAAAGGAAAAAAAATGTCAAACGTTTCAATGCGCGATATGCTTAAAGCTGGTGTTCATTTCGGTCACAAAACTCGTTACTGGAATCCAAAAATGAAGCCGTTCATCTTTGGTGCTCGTGATAAAGTTCATATCATCAACCTTGAACAAACTGTACCTATGTTTAATGAAGCACTTGCTTTTGTAAACAATGTTTCATCTAAAAAAGGTAAAGTATTATTTGTTGGTACTAAACGTGCTGCAAGTGATGCAATCAAAGAAGCAGCACTTAAGTCTGATCAATTCTTCGTTAATCACCGCTGGTTAGGTGGTATGTTGACTAACTGGAAAACAGTTCGTCAATCAATCAAGCGTCTTAAAGACCTTGAAGTTCAAAGTACAGATGGTACTTTTGAAGCATTAACGAAAAAAGAAGCATTAATGCGTACTCGTGAAATGGAAAAGCTTGATAAAAGCTTAGGTGGTATCAAAAACATGGGTGGTTTACCTGATGTTATTTTTATCATTGATGCTGATCACGAGCACATTGCAATTAAAGAAGCTAACAACCTAGGTATCCCAGTAATTGCTGTTGTTGATACTAACTCAAACCCAGATGGTATTGATTACATCGTACCGGGTAACGATGATGCTATCCGTGCAGTAACTTTATACTGTGATGCAGTAGCTACTGCTGTAGTTGAAGGTCGTGAGAAGAACATCGTTGTTCAAGCTGAAAAAGACGGTTTTGTTGAAGCTGAGTAATTAGCTAAACATTTCGCTCTATCATAAAAGCATTACGGTGTAGTGCTTTTATGACTACCTATTTAATATTATGCCCATGTTGATTAATGGTTTTATCATTGAGTTAGCGTTGGGGATAACAGAAAACTGAGGAACTTACTCATGGCAATTACTGCTGCAATGGTTAAAGAACTTCGTGAACGCACAGCTGCGGGCATGATGGATTGTAAAAAAGCTTTACAAGAAGCTGATGGTGACATGGAACTTGCGATTGAAAATATGCGTAAGAACGGTCAAGCAAAAGCTGCTAAAAAAGCGGGTAACATCGCTGCTGAAGGTCAAATCATCATTAAAGATGGCACGTTAGTTGAAGTTAACTGTCAAACTGATTTCGTAGCAAAAGACGACAACTTCTTAGCGTTTGCTAACAAAGTTGCTGAAACTGCCGCTGCTGAAAAACTTTCTATCGAAGACTTACAAGCTAAGTTTGAAGAAGAGCGTATTGCATTAGTGACTAAAATTGGTGAAAACATCAATGTTCGTCGTGTAGCTTATGTTGAAGGTGCTGCTTTAGCTTCTTACAAACACGGTGCTACTATTGGTGTTGTTGTTGCTGGTGAAGGTGATGTTGAATCACTTAAGCACATTGCAATGCACGTTGCTGCAAGCAAGCCAGAATTCCTAACTCCTGATGACGTTCCAGCTGAAGTTGTTGAAAAAGAAAAAGCGATTCAAATTGATATCGCAATGAACGAAGGCAAGCCTCAAGAAATCGCTGAAAAAATGGTTTCTGGTCGCATGAAGAAGTTTACTGGTGAAGTATCTCTTACTGGTCAAGCGTTCATCATGGAACCTAAGAAAACTGTTGGTGAAGTTCTTAAAGAGAAAGGCATCACGGTTACTTCTTTCACTCGTTTAGAAGTGGGTGAAGGTATTGAGAAAAAAGAAGAAGATTTTGCTGCTGAAGTTGAAGCACAAATCGCAGCTGCTAAAGCTTAATTCATTTTCGAAAAATAATAAAACGTCTACACTGTAGGCGTTTTTTTTTGCTCAAATTTTGTTATGAGTTTCTTTCGTTTTATTGGTTGCTAGCTAAAATGTCGAATATATCGGTAATATCGATGTCTTTTTTATAATTATACTTTCGTGACTGCGCTAAACGTATTAAAATACTCGCGGTTTTTTACGTTTTTAATTTATGCTCAGCTAGCGCAATGTTAAAAAGTAAAAAAACTAATTAGCTCAATTACCCGAATTTATTACTTAATCGCTACAGGAATTTTCCCTATGACTACCAACCCAAAACCCGCTTATCGAAGAATCCTTTTAAAACTTAGTGGTGAAGCGCTAATGGGCGAAGAAGGTTTTGGTATCGACCCCAAAGTGCTTGATCGTATGGCACAAGAAATTAAAGAGCTGGTTGAAATGGGAATTCAAGTCGGTTTAGTTATTGGTGGTGGAAACTTATTCCGTGGTGCTGGTTTAGCCGATGCAGGTATGAACCGTGTTGTTGGTGACCAAATGGGAATGTTGGCAACTGTGATGAATGGTTTAGCAATGCGAGATGCACTCCATCGTGCTTTTGTAAATACGCGTTTAATGTCTGCTATTGATTTAGCCGGTGTATGTGAGCGTTATAATTGGGCTAATGCTATTAGCTTATTAAAGTCAGGCCGTGTTGTTATTTTTTCAGCGGGTACAGGCAACCCTTTCTTCACAACAGACTCTGCTGCCTGTTTACGCGGTATTGAGATTGAAGCTGATGCGGTATTAAAAGCGACCAAAGTTGATGGTATTTATTCAGAAGACCCAGTGAAAAATCCAAATGCTGAGCTTTACAGCGAATTAAGTTATGATGAAGTATTAGATAAAGAATTAAAAGTAATGGACTTAGCTGCCTTTACCCTAGCAAGAGATCATAATATGCCTATTCGTGTTTTTAATATGAATAAACTAGGCGCGCTAAAATCAGTCATTATGGGTGAAAGCGAAGGAACAGTTATTACTCACGCTCAAAGTGAGTAATTTAAATTTATGGTGGTTAGCTCTATGACAGCTGACCTAAATAGACTACGTAAAACTTTAGGAAATAATAACGTGATAGATGAAATTAAAGTAGATGCGCAAGAGCGCATGGCTAAAAGTGTTGAAGCATTAAAAAACAACTTAAATAAAGTAAGAACAGGCCGTGCGCATGCCTCTTTACTTGATAATATTGTTGTTGAATATTACGGTATGGATACACCACTAAGTCAAGTGGGTAACATTTCAGTACCTGATGCACGTAACTTATCAGTAACTGTTTTTGACAAAGGTATGATCAGCGCTGTTGAAAAAGCTATCATGAAATCTGATTTAGGTTTAAACCCACAGTCTAATGGCACTTTGATTCGTATTCCATTACCACCTTTAACAGAAGAGCGTCGTAAAGATTTAGTTAAAGTTGTACGTGGTGAAGCAGAAGGCGGTAAAGTTGCTATTCGTAACATTCGCCGTGATGCAAACTCAGACTTTAAAAGTTTATTAAAAGATAAAGAAATTAGTGAAGACGAGCATAGACAAGCTGAAGATGAAATTCAAAAAATCACCGATACTTTTATTAAGCAAGTTGATGAAGTACTTGTAAAGAAAGAAGCAGAGTTAATGGAAATTTAATTCATTAACATTGCTTAAAACGCCAGAGAATCTATTAAAGATCGCTGGCGTTTTTTGTATTATGTATTTCCAAAAGTTAATTATTCATGGATAAATCATTAAGTGGAAAATAATAAGATAGAGCCGCTAAACGCAATCAGTGCAGAGACTAAAATACCTCAGCACGTTGCTATTATTATGGATGGCAATGGGCGTTGGGCACAACTGCAAGGCAAAGGTCGTGTTGCTGGGCACAAAGCGGGTGTTGAGTCGGTCAGAGCCGTTGTCAGCACTGCCAGAAAACTTAATATTAGTGCTTTAACATTATTTGCCTTTAGCAGTGAAAATTGGCAACGACCAGAGCAAGAAGTTAGCGTATTGATGGATTTGTTTATGTTCGTATTAACCAAAGAGGTTAAACGCTTACACAAGCATAATATCCGTTTTCGCGTTATTGGAGACTTAAGTCGATTTTCTGATAAATTGCAAAAAAGTATTACTAAATCGGAGCAGCTCACTGCAAATAACACTGGCTTAATACTGTCGGTTGCGGCTAACTATGGTGGGCGCTGGGATATTGCTAACGCAGCTAAAAATCTTGCTAGTCAAGTACAAGAAGGGCACTTAGCCGTTGGTGATATTAATGAAAAAACGTTACATCAACAAACCTGCTTGGCTGATGCAGCTCCGTTAGACTTACTTATTCGCACCGGTGGTGATTACCGTATTAGCAACTTTTTATTATGGCAAGCTGCATATGCAGAGCTTTATTTTACCGAAGTGCTGTGGCCTGATTTTAATGAAGCACAATTTGAAAAAGCTATTTGCTGTTTTGACAATAGAGAGCGCCGCTTTGGAAAAACTGGCGAGCAGATCAAGCAGCAATAAAGCTACGATAACTATTGCTGACTTAGTTACTTTGAATAAATAGTTAACATTAAATAATCAATTTCTCTAAATAACCGTTAATATATGTTTCGTGATTAAAGATCAAAAAAAATAATATTATCAAATCACTTTACCTTATTAACGACCATAAACTTATTATAAAAAAGGCCTACATTTGTTAAAACAACGTATTATTACGGCACTAATTTTAGCGCCTGCAGCTATTCTCGCTATTTTTTATTTACCGCTGGTCTACTTTTCTGGCCTGTTGCTAGGTGTTGTCGCCATTGGCGCTTGGGAGTGGGCACCCTTTGTTGGTCTAAAAAAATCACAAGCACGTGTCACTTATACCGCAATTACGGTTATGCTCATTGCATTACTTTGGTACTTGCTGCCGATTGAGCAGCTATGGTCACCTTTGAATGGTTTGCATCAATATGCACAGTTTATTTTATGGGCTAGCGTTGCTTGGTGGGCAATTGCCGCATTTTTGATGCTGACCTATCCTAAAACAACGGCTTTCTGGGAAAAGAACCGCATAATTATTGGCTTATTTGGTTGGTTTACACTTATACCTACTTGGCTTGCTTTTGTTGTATTAAGAAGTCATGACTACCATATTGCTAACTTTCATGGTGCTCAACTGCTGATGTGTTTATTTGTTCTTGTATGGTGTGCTGATATTGGAGCCTACTTCGTCGGTAAATCTATTGGTAAACGAAAGTTAATGCCCAATGTTAGTCCAGGAAAAACACTTGAAGGCTTCCTCGGGGGCGTTGTTTGCGCGGCAATCGTCGTTGCAGTATCGGCTTTCGTATTAGATTGGTCGCAAAAACAATTACTTAGTGCTTTACTCATCACTTTACTGATAACTACCGTCTCAGTATTAGGTGATTTAACTGAAAGTATGTTCAAGCGCCAATCTGGTATTAAAGACAGTGGTACTATTTTACCAGGTCACGGCGGCATTTTAGATCGTATTGATAGCCTAACTGCAACTGCTCCAGTATTTGCGCTTTGTTATGTATTTTTAGGTTGGTAAGTCATGTCTAATCAGTCATCATCAGGCACTTCTACAGTCAAGCGACAACTATGTGTTTTAGGCTCAACAGGCTCTATAGGTACTAGTACCTTAGATGTAGTGCGCTTACACCCTGATAAATTTAACATAGTGAGCTTATCGGCCAACGCTAGCGTAGATATTATTTTTACGCAATGTATTGAATTCTCACCTAAAGAAGTGGTGTTAGCCTCGCCTGAGCATGCTAAAAAATTAATTGCGATGTTAGCGGCAGAAAATATTGCTGATATTACCGTTTACTCAGGTAGTGAAGCATTGATTGATATTGCCCAATCATCTGATGTTGATACTGTTATGGCGGCTATTGTTGGCGCGTCAGGATTAATGCCAACCTTTGCTGCGGTTAAAGCAGGAAAGCGGGTATTGCTTGCTAACAAAGAAGCATTAGTAACTTCGGGTGCTATTTTTATGGCAGCAGTTAAAGCTTCTAATGCAGAGCTATTGCCAATTGATAGTGAGCATAATGCAATTTTCCAATGTTTACCCAGTAATACGCAAATAGGGGAGTGCCAACTATTAGCGCAAGGCATTAGTAAAGTTTTATTAACAGGCTCAGGCGGACCGTTTAGAACTTTACCGCTTAACGATTTTGTTAATGTTACTCCAGAGCAAGCGTGTGCTCACCCTAACTGGGATATGGGACGAAAAATATCAGTAGACTCTGCGACTATGATGAATAAGGGGCTTGAGTTTATTGAGGCAAAATGGCTGTTCAATATAGACGCTGAAGATATTCAAGTTGTTTTGCACCCACAAAGTACGATTCACTCTATGGTGCAATATAAAGATGGTTCAGTGATTGCTCAAATGGGCAACCCTGATATGAAAACGCCTATTGCCCATGCGCTAGCATACCCTGAACGTATTGACTCAGGCGTGGCCCCGCTCGACTTTTTTAATACTGCATCTTTCGAGTTTCAAGCGGTTGACTTTGAACGCTATCCAAACCTAGCACTTGCAATTGAAGCCTGTAAAAAAGGTCAAGGTGCCTGTACTGCCTTAAATGCAGCAAACGAAATAGCGGTTGAAGCATTCTTAAATGGAAAAATTAAATTTACCGATATTTATAAAATAAATGAAACTTCTGTGAAAAAATTTGTCCTACAACAGGTAGATAATATTAATGAGGTTATAAGTCTCGATCATCAGGTGCGATTATATGCCACATCATTGCTTGATAATTTTTCTAGCGCTGATGAACTGATGGTGGAAAAGTAAGATACGATGTTTGATTTTATATGGAACTTAGCTTCATTTGTTGTTGCTTTAGGTATTTTAGTTACGATTCATGAGTATGGCCATTTTTGGGTAGCAAGAAAGAACGGCGTTAAGGTTGAACGTTTTTCAGTTGGCTTCGGCCGAGCGTTATGGCGTAAAACAGGCCAAGATGGTACCGAGTACGTTGTTGCGCTTATTCCATTAGGTGGTTATGTCAAGATGCTTGATGAGCGTGTTGATGATGTAGCTGAACAGGATAAAGATAAAACCTTTAACTCAAAATCAGTTTATCAACGTATTGCTATTATTGCCGCAGGACCATTAGCTAATTTTATTTTTGCATTATTTGCCTTTTATTTAATGTTTTTAATTGGTGTGCCAAGTGTAAAGCCAATTATAGGTGAGCTAACGCCCAACTCAATTGTAGGCCAAGCACAACTAAACCCATCGGATGAGATTATTAGCGTTGCCGGCACTCGAACACGAGATTGGCAAGATGTTAATCTCGCCTTTATTGGTGAGATTGGTCGCGATGAGATTAAAATAGAAACGAAAAGCCAAGACAGCCTGTATATTAAAACTACGTTATTAAATACGCGTGAATGGCACTATGCACCAGAAAAAAGTTCAGCGCTAGCAAGTTTAGGTATTGTGCCATTTAGGCCGCAGGCATACACACAATTGGCAACGGTAGTGCCTGATAGTGCTGCTGAGCAAGCAGGTTTACTTGTTGGTGATACACTATTGGCTGTTAATGGTGAAAAAATTCAGCAAGATTGGCGTAGCTTTTCAGAAAAAATTAAACAGTACCCTGAACAAAAAGTGATGCTCAGTATCGAAAGATCTGGAGAAGTATTGCAATTAGCAATTACGCCTAAAGCCATTAAGCAAGGTGATAAAACGGTTGGTTATGTAGGTATTGCGCCGAAAGTAGATAGTTGGCCAGAGCATTACCTTGTTGATTTAACTTATGGACCTATTGATGCCATAGCACAAAGTGCCATCCGTACCTGGAATATGACCGAGTTAACTTTTGGCATGATTATTAAGTTTATTACTGGTGACGTGTCGGTTAAGAACTTAAGTGGCCCAATTGGTATTGCTCAGGGGGCGGGTAGTAGTGCAGGTCACGGGCTTGTTTATTTTTTAGGCTTTTTAGCCTTAATTAGTATTAATTTGGGAATAATTAACCTTTTACCGTTGCCAGTACTTGATGGCGGACACTTACTCTATTATCTTATAGAGCTTTTAACGGGTAAAGAAGTACCAGAGAAAGTACAAGAAGCAGGGTTTAAGTTTGGCGCTTTAACAATATTAACCTTAATGGCTATTGGTCTGTTTAATGATTTTTCTCGCGTTTTTAATTAAAACAATAAGATAGAATATGAGGGCGAATAGGTATGATGAATTCATCTACGCCATTGGCTTATAACTCACAAAGTGAATAAGAAGTAACGAAGTTTATAATTTATGATAATTAAAAAAATTGCCTTTGCCGTTTTACTTGGCTCTTTGGGCACCACAGTACAAGCCGAGCAAAAATTTCAAGTGGAAGACATTGAAGTTAAAGGCTTACAACGTGTTGCTTTAGGTGCAGCTCTTACCCATATTCCTTTTAATGTTGGTGATACACTCAACGAGTTTCGTATATCTCAATCAATAAAAGCTCTTTATAAGTCTGGTCACTTTAATGATATTCGTGTTTACCGTGATGGCAATCGTTTGGTTTACCGCGTTTATGAGCGCGAAACGATTAGTGAAATTATTTTTGATGGCAACAAAGACCTTAAAGATGAGCAATTAACTGAAAGTTTAGATGGTAGTGATATTCGCGTAGGTGAAACACTTGATAGAACCGTGCTTTCAGGTATTGAAATTGGCTTAGAGAACTTCTACCACAGTGTCGGTAAATACAATGCCAGAGTGACTTCTAAGGTAACACACTTACCACGTAACCGTGTTAATTTAGAATTTAACTTTGTTGAAGGTGACGCAGCTGCGATTAAACAAATTAATATTGTTGGTAATGAAGTTTATAGTGATGCTGAGTTACTGGACCGTATTGAGTTAACATTTGATTCCCCTTGGTGGAATTTTATGGCGCAAGACAGATATCAAAAGCAAACCTTGCAAGGGGACATGGAGACTATTAATAGTTACTACCTTGACCGTGGTTATTTGCGCTTTAAAGTAGACTCAACACAAGTTTCAATGACACCTGATAAACAAGGTGTTTACATTGCCCTTAATGTTAGTGAAGGTGAAACCTATACCATCAGTGAGGTTGACTTTATTGGTGATATGGCAGGTTTCGATAAAACCATTCGTGCAATTAATCCATTACAAGCAGAAGAGCTTTATAATGGTGCTGAAGTTACTTATACCGAAGAGGTTATTAGTAAGTTTTTAGGGCGCTATGGTTACGCTTACCCTAAAGTGACAACGATTCCTGAAATTAATGATGAAGATAAAACAGTTAAGTTATCAATCTCTATAGATCCTGGTAAGCGTGTTTATGTTAATCGTATTAACTTCTCGGGTAACCATGTCACTGCTGATAACGTATTACGCCGTGAAATGCGCCAAATGGAGGGGGCTTGGTTATCTAACAGTGTCGTTGAAGCATCTAAAGCGTGGTTAATGCGTTTACCTTATATGGAAACGGTTGAGTTTGAAACGAAACAGTTACCTGGTGAAGATGATTTAGTTGATATTGACTTTACCGTAAAAGAGCAACCATCAGGTTCATTTACGGCAGGTGTTGGTTATGGCTCACAAACTAAATTAAGTTTAAATGCTGGTGTTCAGCAAAATAACTTTTTAGGAACGGGTAATCAGCTAGGGCTTAACTTAAGCACTAATACTTACTCTAAAAGTGTTTCTTTATCTTATACCGATCCTTATTTTACGGTTGACTCGGTATCGCTAGGCGGGCAGGTTTATTATAACGAGTATGATGCAGGGCAAGCTAACTTAGTTGAATATAATAATAAAACATTTGGCCTTGGTTTAAATTGGGGCTTTCCTGTTAATGAATACTTACGTTTAAACTTTGGTGTTGGTTGGAAATACAATAAAGTTTCTCAACTACAAGCGTACGAGCAAATTCAAACGTTTTATGATATTTATGCAGACCCGCAACACCCTGATGAGTTAGAGCCATTTAAAACCCTCGATTTAAATATGGGACTTTCACGTTCAACATTAAACCGTGGTACCTTTCCAACGGCAGGCTCTCAGCAAAGCTTAACTTATAAAATGACCAGCCCTAAATCTGATTTACAGTACTTTAAGGTTAATTATGACAGCAAGTTCTACTTCCCATTAACACGTAATCAGCGTTGGTCAATATTAACCCGTTTACAGTTGGGTTATGCGAATGGTTATGGTACGGTAAATGGTCACGATCAATTACTACCTTTCTGGGAAAACTTTAGAGCCGGTGGTGCCGATACATTACGTGGTTTTGAAAATAATACCGTAGGACCTCGTGCGGTTTATCGTCAGCCGCAACCATATCGTGGTACGCCAGATCCTACTGGCTCTGGCAGTGGCTGTTGTCTAGGTGCAGATCAAGATGGTGTTTATGCTTCATCTCGTTCGGTGGGTGGTAATGCGATAGCTTTAGCTGGTTTAGAGCTAATTGTACCGACACCATTTTTAGATGAAAGTTTTTCAAATAGTGTTCGTACCAGCTTCTTTGTTGATGTTGGTAATGTTTGGGATACCGAATTTAATATGGAGCATTATGAAGATTTAGTACCTGGTGAATTTGAGAAAATTGATGATTACTCTGACGTAGGTCGTTACCGTAGTTCAGCAGGTTTGTCTATTCAGTGGTTATCACCAATGGGGCCAATGATTTTTAGTTTTGCTAAGTCATTGAAAGAAGTTGAAGATGATGACACCGCATTTTTCAGTTTTAATATTGGTAAAACCTTTTAATAACGTACAGATTTTATGTACATTACATTATGTTATTCGCTCTTTATTGAGCGAATAAAAAGAATAAAAAAGAAGAGGAAAAACATGAATAAAGTTATTAAGTCAATTGTTATGACAACAGCAGCATCAGGTATGTTATTGGCCAGTTCAGTTATGGCTGCTGAACAGAAAATTGCGGTTGTTAATTTCCAAGAGATTATGGGAAAAATCCCACAAACTGCAGCATTAATGCAAACGTTAGAAGCTGAGTTTAAAGACGAAAAAGCGGTAATTACGCAACTTGAAAAAGATATTAAGTACTATCAAGAAAAGAAAAAGCGTGACGGTGCGTTAATGAGCGCTAAAGAAAAAGAAGAGTTAGATACTAAAATGGCTGGTCTTTTTCAAGAATACCAAGTAAAGGGTAAAGAGTTACAACAAAAAGCAGGTGAGCGTCAAAACCAAGAAACTAATAAGCTTATTGCTTTAGTTCGCCAAGCTGTTGATCAAATTGCAGAAAAAGAAGAGTATGATCTAGTATTGTCTCAACAAGCAGTTATCTTTTCTAAGCCTAAAGCAAGCATTACGGATAAAGTGGTTGAACAAGTAAGTAAACTAAACTAATTCATTTGCATATTAGGTAACATGCGTAGCCATTTACCTAGTAAAATAGCTTTAAGTTATAAAGTTAAAGGCAGAGTGTAGGGTAACGCCATGCGTTAATATTCTATACTTTGTCTTTTCGCTATATAGCGTTTAAAAAATTAATCACTTTATTTAACATGGTTGCTAGCAACCTAGCTTTGTTTTCAATTACTTATCAAGAATATACCTATGAGCCATACGCTGAGCGACATCGCACAAAAAATTTCTGCAACGTTAATTCATCCTAGCGCTGACAATAGTACGCTAACAAGTCACGCTACTAATGTTAATTTAGATAGTACGTTAATTACAGGTTTAGCTACTTTAGCTAACGCTCAAGCAGGACAAATTGCTTTTTTAGCGAATAGTAAATATCAGCAGCAATTACTCACTACAAAAGCAAGCGCTGTTATTGTATCAGCAGAGGCAGCAAAAAGTTGTCCAGTGAGTGCACTGGTTATGGATAACCCTTATATGGGTTATGCTATTCTTGCTAACTTATTAGATACAACGCCAGCTGCTGCAGAGGGCATTCATGCAAGTGCTGTTATTTCGCCAACGGCTACTTTAGGTGAAAATGTTAGCATAGGTGCTAATGCTGTTATTGAGTCAGGCGTTAAGCTTGCTGATAATGTCTGTATCGGTGCCGGGTGTTTTATTGGCAAGAATGCTGTTATTGGCGAGTCAACAAAGCTGTGGGCCAATAGTAGTGTTTATCACAGTGTAGTTATTGGCAAACACTGCCTAATTCAAGCAAACACGGTTATTGGCTCTGATGGATTCGGCTATGCGCCAGTACCAGGACAGTATAAATGGCATAAAATACCGCAATTGGGTAGTGTTATTATTGGCGACCATGTTGAAATTGGTGCTAGTACAACCATTGATAGAGGCGCGTTAGATAATACTGAAATTAAAGACGGTGTTATTTTAGATAACCAAATACAAATCGCGCATAACGTGATTATAGGTGAAAATACTGCGATGGCTGCCTGTAGTGTGATTGCTGGTAGTACAGTTATTGGAAAAAACTGTACGATAGCAGGCTTAGTTGGTATTAATGGTCATATAAATATTGCTGATAACTGTGTCTTTACTGGCATGTCTATGGTAACTAAAAGTATTAAAACAGCAGGAGCATACTCTTCTGGTACACCAGTAGCTCCTAATAGCGAATGGCATAAAACTAACGCACGTGTAAAACGTCTTGATAGTCTTAATAAACGTGTTAAAGCACTAGAAAAGCAGCTTAATAAATAGTTTTTCACATTAAAAACCGTTATTCACTAAACAAGTTGCTAGTTTCACTAGCAATAATAGCCATTAATAAATAAAATAGCGGGCATTAAGCGTTGTATACATACAACCAAGTAAGCCATAACAAGGAATAATCATTTGGATACTGTAAAAAAACCAATAGACCTTAACGAAATTAAAACGTTGATCCCTCATAGATACCCAATGTTATTAGTTGACAGAGTACTTGATCATGAACCAGGTAAAACCTTGCATGCAATTAAGAACGTTACTATTAACGAGCCTGTTTTTACTGGTCACTTTCCAGAGCTTGCTATTTTTCCTGGTGTGTTAATTCTGGAAGCGTTAGCTCAAGCAACAGGAATTTTAGGTTTTAAGAGTAGTGAAGAACGCAATAAAGACGAAATGTACTTATTTGCCTCTATCGACAATGCAAAATTTAAAAAGCCGGTATTACCAGGTGATACAATGCACCTTCATGTTGAGTTTATTAAAGAGCGACGTGGAATGTGGAAGTTCTACGGTGAAGCAAAAGTAGATGGCAAGGTTGTTTGTAGTGCTGACTTAATGTGTGCTCGTCGCGCACTTTAATGAAACTCAACCTAATTCTTCAATAGTACTCTGATAAGCTTAAACGATAAAAGGTGATAAAATTATGATCCACCCACAAGCAATAATAGCGCCTGGTGCAGTTATTGGAGAAAATGTAACCATAGGCCCATGGACTTATATTGCAAGTAATGTAGTTATTGGTGATAACTGTAACATTAGCTCTCATGTGGTTATTAATGGCCCAACAACTATCGGCAAAGGCAATCGTATTTTCCAATTTGCTAGTATTGGCGAAGATTGCCAAGATCTTAAGTACGCAGGCGAGCCAACAGAATTAATTATTGGTGATAATAATATTTTCCGTGAATCATGTACTATTCATCGTGGTACAGCGCAAGATAATAGCTTAACGCAAATCGGCAGTAATAATTTATTTATGGCTTATACCCATGTTGCACACGACTGTGTTGTAGGTAACCATTGTATTATGGCCAATAACGCGTCAATTGCCGGTCATGTTCATGTGGGCAATCATGTTATTATTGGCGGTATGGCAGGTGTTCATCAATTTTGTCATATTGGTCAACATAGCTTTGTTGCTGCTAATGCGTTGGTACTTAAAGATGTGCCTGCTTATGTTATGGCATCTGGGCAGCCAGCGAAACCTTTTGGCTTGAATAGTGAAGGTTTAAAACGTCGCGGGTTTGCAAAAGAAACCATTTTAAATATTAAACGTGCTTATAAAGCCGTTTACCGTAAAGGACTTTCTTTAGAAGATGCATTAAGTAGCATTGATGAGCAAGATCAATCCGATGAGCTTTTGGCTTTTTCAGAATCAATTAAAGCGTCTACACGTGGTATTATTCGCTAGGTTCATTACTGAAAAAACCTTTAGATAATCGTTACCACATCAATATTAAAGCGACTTTACTAAGACTAAAGCTCTAGACTTATTAAGTCGCTTTCTTTGTTTCTACACAATGTCTGAATTTTACAATTAAGGACGTCGATAACCACTCATGGTAAATGAAATCACTACTAAAACTCAAGTTCCTATTTTTGCTATTGTTGTGGGTGAACATTCAGGTGACACCTTAGGCGCGGGTTTAATGAAATCATTACGCGTTTATTACCCTGATGCTCACTTTATTGGTATTGGTGGCGATAAAATGAAAGCGCTTGGTTTTGAAAGTTTGTTTGCTATGGACGAACTTGCTGTAATGGGGATCGTTGAAGTTTTAGGGCGAATTCGTCGGTTATTGTTTGTTAGAAAGTCATTAACGCAATACTTTACAGCCAATAAACCCGATGTTTTTATTGGTATTGATGCGCCAGACTTTACTATTGGCTTAGAGTTAAACCTTAAAAAGCAGGGTATTAAAACCGTTCACTATGTTAGCCCGTCAGTTTGGGCGTGGCGTGAAAAACGTATTTTTAAAATTGCTAAAGCAACCAATATGGTTTTAGCACTGTTGCCTTTTGAAAAAGCATTTTATGATAAACATCAGGTGCCTTGTACTTTTGTTGGTCATCCTTTAGCGGATGATATTCCACTAAATAGTGATAAACAAAAAGCACGTTTAGCGTTAAAGTTACCTGAAAACGCTAAAATTTTAGCGCTAATGCCGGGTAGTCGCGGTGGTGAGTTATCACGATTACTTGAGCCTTTTTTCCAAAGCGCCATCGTGTTGCAACAGCAAAATCCCGCGTTAATTTTTATTGCCCCGATGGTCAGTGAAAAACGAGCAAAACAATTTTTGACATTAAAAACACAATTTGCTGACAAGCTTAATGTACAAGTAATTATCGATAAAACGCAAACAGCGATGGCAGCAAGTGATTGTTTGTTGATGGCGTCAGGTACAGTTACCTTAGAAGCTGCACTCATCAAAAGACCTATGGTTATTTGTTATAAATTCAGTCCTATCACTCACTTATTAGCTAAATGGCTTGTGAAGTTAAAATGGTTTTCATTGCCCAATTTACTCGCTAACAAAACATTAGTGCCTGAGTTATTACAAAGCGAAGTTATACCTGACAATATAGTGCCGTTAGTCACAGAGCGTTTGTATGAAGATCAAAGTGCTTTGAATGAAAGCTATTTAAACATTCATCAACAATTAAGATGTGACGCTAGTAAACAAGCAGCACAAGCGGTTATTAACTTATATAAAAGCTGATTAATATACTTTCCAGTACTTATAAAGCCGCTTTGCTCTGCTCAATTTTTGAATGCTGTTTGGGTGTGTTCATACCTAGTAAACACTGTTAATATTCTTTTAGTTTTTAAACGCACGTATTCTTAAATTTTCAATACGCTTTTACCTTTTCTAAAATACAAGATTTATACCTATGGCAACCAAGAAAACCTTTCCTGAATTTGAATACCCTATTGCCTATTGTATCGCTGGCGTTGATGAAGTCGGTCGTGGCCCTTTAGTCGGTGATGTTGTTACTGCTGCTGTGATTCTCGATCCTGATAACCCTATAACAGGATTGATGGATAGCAAAAAGCTCTCTGAAAAAAAGCGTGCATTACTTGCTCTTGAAATTAAAGAAAAAGCGATAGCTTGGTCTATTGGTCGCGCTAGTCCCGAAGAAATTGACACCTTAAATATTTTACACGCCACTATGTTAGCGATGCAGCGAGCGGTTTTAGGGTTAGATGTTTGCCCCGATTATGTTTTAGTCGATGGTAATCGTTGTCCGACCTTTACAGCTGAAACCGGTGTTATTGCTTGTCAGGCCGTTGTTAAAGGTGATGATCGTGTTGCTGAAATAAGTGCCGCGTCTATTATTGCTAAAGTCGCTCGTGATGATGAAATGATTGCACTAGATAAGCTTCACCCAGAATATGGCTTTGCTCAGCATAAAGGTTATCCAACCAAAGCCCATTTAGAAAAAATTATTGAACACGGGGTCCTTGATTGTTATCGACAAAGCTTCAAACCCGTAGCGCGTGTATTAGGACATCTGCATGACTGATTTAACGCCTTTTCCGCAAGAAAATGAGCCAGAGCAAGCTGCTTTTGTAGAGCCTCGCTTTGTGCATTTACGTTTACACAGTGACTTTTCAATGTGTGACGGCTTAAAAAAAGTTAAACCGATAATGGCGCGTGCGGCCGAATTGGGGATGGCAGCACTTGCTTTAACTGACCAAACTAACTTATGTGGCTTGGTAAAATATTACCACGCCGCACATGGCGCAGGTATAAAGCCTATTATTGGTTGTGATTTTTGGGTGAAAAGCGATGAATTAGGTCATGAATTATCGCGCCTGGTGATACTCACTACCAATAATGTCGGTTATAAAAATATCACCGAATTGATTTCAAAAGCTTATTTACGTGGTCATATTCAAAATAGAGCGGTCATTGATAAGTCATGGTTAGTTGAGCATAAAGAAGGCCTAATTTTACTCTCAGGTGGACGAGAAGGTGATATAGGCAAAGTGCTTTTAAAAGGCAACCATGAATTAGTTTCACAAATGGTGAGCTTTTACCAAGAGCACTTTGATAATTGTTATTTTCTTGAACTTATTCGCACAGGACGAAACGACGAAGAAAACTACCTACATTTAGCGGTTGAACTTGCTGAGCAATGTAACTTGCCTGTTGTCGCAACCAACGAAGTGATGTTTTTATCACCGGATGATTTTGATGCTCATGAAATACGTGTTGCCATTCATGACGGTTTTACCCTTGATGATAAACGCAGACCCAAGCGATATAGCGAACAACAGTATTTACGCTCTGAAGAAGAAATGTGTGAGTTGTTCAAAGATATTCCTGAGGCGTTAGCCAACAGTGTTGAAATTGCCAAACGCTGTAATGTTACCGTAACGTTAGGTGAGTATGTCTTACCTGACTTTCCAACCGAAGGATTAGAGATTAATGATTATTTCATTAAAGTCTCGGAAAAAGGCTTAGAAAAACGCCTTAAACAACTCTTTGATGTTAACGCGCCTAATTTTGCTGAAATACGAAAGCCTTATGACGAACGTTTAGCGGTAGAGCTAGAAGTCGTTAATAATATGGGGTTTCCGGGCTACTTCTTAATCGTAATGGAATTTATCCAGTGGAGTAAAGATAACAATATTCCAGTAGGCCCAGGTCGAGGCTCAGGTGCTGGCTCCCTTGTTGCTTATGCGTTAGATATTACAGATCTTGACCCATTAGAGTACGACTTACTCTTTGAACGCTTCTTAAACCCAGAGCGTGTCTCAATGCCCGATTTCGATATCGATTTTTGCATGGACAGACGTGATGAAGTTATTGACCATGTAGCTGAACTTTATGGTCGTGATGCCGTATCGCAAATCATTACTTTTGGTACTATGGCGGCAAAAGCGGTAATTCGCGATGTTGGGAGGGTGTTGGGTCATCCTTACGGTTTTGTTGATAGAATTTCGAAGTTGATCCCGCCAACGCCTGGTATGACTTTAGCTAAAGCATTTGAAGAAGAGCCTAAGTTACCTGAAGTGTACGCGCAAGATAGCGACGTTAAAGACTTGATTGATATGTGTCGTATACTCGAGGGCACAACGCGTAACGCGGGTAAACATGCCGGTGGTGTTGTTATTTCCCCTACGACTATAACCGACTTTGCGCCATTATATTGTGATGATGAAGGTAAAAACCCGGTTACACAATTTGATAAAAATGATGTTGAAGATGCTGGCTTAGTTAAATTCGATTTCTTAGGATTACGTACCTTAACTATTTTGCAATGGGCCATAGAAATGGCTGACGCTAAATTGCTTAAAGCAGGTAAAGAGCCTATTGATATCACTACTATCGATTTAGAAGACAAAGCAAGTTTTAACTTGTTACTCGCGTCAAAAACAACTGCGGTTTTCCAGCTAGAATCTAGCGGGATGAAATCGTTAATTGATAAGCTAAAGCCTGACTGTTTTGAGGATATTATCGCACTGGTGGCTTTATTTCGCCCAGGCCCTCTACAGTCAGGCATGGTTGATAACTTTATTGAGCGTAAGCATGGTCGTGAGGCCATTAGTTACCCTGATGCAACATGGCAGCATGAAGATTTAAAACCGGTACTTGAGCCCACCTACGGCATTATTTTATACCAAGAGCAGGTAATGCAAATAGCGCAGGTACTTGCGGGTTACTCTCTTGGTGGTGCCGATATGCTCCGCCGTGCTATGGGTAAGAAAAAGCCAGAAGAAATGGCGAAGCAGCGTGCTGGTTTTGAAAAAGGCGCGATAGACCGTGGTGTTGATGGCGAGCTTGCGATAAAAATCTTCGATTTAGTAGAAAAATTTGCGGGTTACGGTTTTAACAAGTCTCACTCAGCAGCCTACGCGTTAGTTTCGTATCAAACTTTGTGGATGAAAACACACTTTCCTGCGCCATTTATGGCGGCAGTAATGTCTGCTGATATGGATAATACCGAAAAAATTGTTACCTTGGTTGATGAGTGTAGCAATATGGGGATTGATTTATTGCCGCCAGATGTTAATGCGGGACAATATAAATTCACCGTGAATGATAACGACCAAATTGTTTATGGTATTGGCGCAGTCAAAGGGGTGGGTGAAGGTCCTATTGAAGCCATTATTGCTGCACGACAAGCCGGTGGCCCATTTACCGATTTATTTGATTTTTGCGCGCGTTTAGATTTGAAAAAAACTAATAAACGCGTATTAGAAAAATTAGTTAAATCAGGTGCTATGGACACTTTAGGCCCTAAATACCAAGTAGGGTCAACTAAAGAGCAAGGGGCTAATCGAGCCGCTCTTTTTGAAACGTTGCCAGAAGCGATTAAAGCCGCAGAGCAACACGCAAAGGCTGAGTCATTAGGGCAAAATGATTTATTTGGTCTGATTAACGATGAACAAACTGATTCAAGACAAGCATTTAAAGCGGCAAAGCCTTGGGCTGAAGAAGTATGGCTTGATGGTGAAAAAGAAACATTAGGGCTTTATTTAACAGGTCACCCAATAAATCGCTACTTAAGTGAAATAAAAAAATACTCATCTAATCGTTTGGTTGCGATGCAACCAACAGGTCGTGATAGGCAAGCAGTTGCGGTAGGATTAGTGATAGGTGTTAGGGTTTTAGTCAATAAACGCGGGCGTCGCTGGGCATTAGTCACTTTAGATGATAAGAGCGCACGTATGGATATTCGGCTATTTCCTGATGACTATGATCGCTTTGCAGAGCTACTAGTAACTGATGCAATTTTAGTTTGTAGCGGACAGGTCAGCTTTGATGATTATTCTGGTGGTAATACAATGACCGCTCGGGATATAATGACCGTTATTGATGCGCGTGAAAATTATGTTAGCTCTTTAGATATAAAAATAGATAACGCTTTGATAGATGAAAGCTTTATTGAAAAGTTTACTGAGGTTATGAGTCCATTTAAAGAAGGGACTTGTCCAGTAAGAGTTTTTTATCAGCGCGAAGAGGCATCGGCAATGCTTGAATTAGGCGTTCAATGGCGAATAACGCCAGCTGATGAGTTATTATACGAATTAAAAACACTGCTTGGTGATGACAGCGTCACCATGGAGTTTAAGTAGCAAATTAAAATTAATTAGAATTAATTAGGTAAAGATAAGCATGTCATTAAACTTTTTAGACTTTGAACAACCTATTGCAGAACTTGATGCAAAAATTGAAGAATTGCAATTGGTTAATAAAGGTCAAGATCTTGATCTTGATTTAGAAGAGCAAATCACCCAATTACGTGAAAAAAATAAAGAACAAACCAAAAAGATTTTCGCTAATTTAGACCCGTGGCAAACGGCGCGTGTTGCTCGTCATCCACAGCGTCCTTATACACTTGACTATTTACCACGTATCTTTACTGAATTTGATGAGTTAGCAGGTGATCGTGCATATGCTGACGATAGCGCTATTGTTGGTGGTACTGCACGTTTAGATGGCAAGCCAGTGATGGTTATTGGTCATCAAAAAGGTCGCTCTACTACTGAAAAAGTAAAACGCAATTTTGGTATGCCGCGCCCAGAAGGTTACCGTAAAGCATTACGCTTAATGGAAATGGCCGAACGCTTTAATATGCCTATTATTACTTTTATTGACACGCCAGGTGCATACCCAGGTATTGGTGCTGAAGAACGTGGTCAAAGTGAAGCAATTGCACGTAACTTAAAAGTAATGGCGCGTCTTACAGTGCCAATCATTTGTACTGTTATTGGTGAAGGTGGCTCTGGTGGCGCACTTGCCATTGGTGTTGGTGATCGAGTAAACATGTTGCAATATGCAACTTACTCTGTAATTTCACCTGAAGGTTGTGCTTCGATTTTATGGAAAACAGCTGAAAAAGCGCCTACTGCTGCTGAAGCTATGGGCATTACGGCTAAGCGCATTAAAGAATTAGATCTTATTAATAGTATTGTTGAAGAGCCTTTAGGTGGTGCACATCGTGATATGGATCATATGGCAGCGTTACTTAAAGAAGCATTAAATAAAGATTTAGCTGAATTAGAAAACTTACCAAAAGATGAATTAATCGAAAAGCGTTACGATCGTTTAATGTCGTTTGGTTATTGCTAAACACGTCATTTATCAATGACTGAGTTTTATAAGCTGTATTTAGTTGTGCTAGATACAGCTTTATTATTTTTACTTATCAAGTTTTTACAGATCGCACTTTTATAAATCGTGTTTTACTTTTTTACTAAAACAGTTGAGTGGTTATGTCACTGATTGAGCAAGCGTTAGTGAGTGCTATTTCTTCCCATGCTAATACGCCTATTATTATTGCTTATAGCGGTGGTGTTGACTCACAAGTACTACTGCATGCATTAGCAAGCCTTAAAAAAAATCAACAGCTGACTAACCCTATTACAGTATGTCATGTTAATCATGGTTTAAGTGTTAATGCCTTCGCTTGGCAAGAATTTGCCCAGCAGCAATGCAGTCGCTTAGCATTACCGCTAATTATTAAACAAGTTAATGTACAAGCGAAAGCTCAAAGCTCATTAGAGGCACTGGCTCGTGATGCGCGCTATCAAGCATTAGTGGAAATTAACTCAACAAGCTCATTGATTATTACTGGCCATCATAGTGACGATCAAAGTGAAACCTTTTTATTAGCGTTAAAGCGTGGCGCTGGGTTAAAAGGTTTAGCATCAATGTTAGCAAATTCTACCTTAGGTAAGCATAAACTCATAAGGCCGTTGTTGGGAGTTTCTCGCCAAGCCATTGTGACGTATGCACAAGAGCAGCAACTTAGCTGGATAGAAGATGAATCAAATGATGATACTAGCTTTGATCGTAATTTTATTCGCCAAGAAGTTATGCCACTGCTTTCGGCGCGCTGGGGCAGTATTTCGCAAACAATTAACCGTAGTGCAGAGCACTGTCGAGCAGGACAAGAGTTACTTGATGAGTTAGGAGAGCAAGACTTATTGCACTGCCAACTATCAGCAAGCGTTTTAAATGTTGCGTCTTTGCAAAGCCTTTCAATAGCACGTTTTAATAATCTTATTCGTTACTTTTTAGCTAAACAACAATGTTTAATGCCAAGTACAGAGCAGTTAGAGCAAGTAAGGCAGCAGCTTAGCGCCGATGAAAATAAAAACCCTGCAATTAAAGTCGCTGATCACTATTTAAGACGTTTTAAAAATCAACTTCACCTTACCGCTGAACTAGCTGATATTAGTGGTTGGAGCCAAGATATAAATATCGATGAGTTCAATGATTTTACTCACATGATAAAGGCAGCGATAACCTTACCAGATAATTTAGGTAGGTTATCTATTAGCGCAGGTAACAATAGGGGCAATAATGTTAGGGAAGATGATACTCACATCACTAGCACAGTAATAATAGCTCCTACAGTAGCTCAGCGTGTTAGTGTACGTTTTAGTCATAATAATCCAATTTGTTTACCTGATTATCGTCGTCACTCAAGAGCGTTTAAAAAAGTGCTACAAGAGCTAAACATTCCACCTTGGCAACGTAAACGTATTCCGTTTCTCTATTATAATGATGTACTTGTTGCTGCGATTGGTTTCTTTGTCTGCCAAGAGTTTGTACCTAAAAACTCGCAAGCCGCACTTTATTTAACTTTAGAGCCTGAGGTTAAATAACGCTCGGGATAATAAATTTTTCTCAAGCTGCTATTTTAATCATTAACCGCGCTAGACTTATTTACAATAGCCTCGCTATTGACGCATAAATCCGCTTTGCTGTTGTTGAAAATGATGGCTTAACATGATTACACTGTTTGGCTATTTGGCTATTTGGCTATTTGGCTATTTGGCTAAGTGGTGAGATGCTGCGGCCGAGAAAACAACATCAGTCGAGCTATTTAATGCGGTTTCTGCAGAGTCTTGAATGACACCAATAATAAAGCCAATGGCTACTACCTGCATTGCAATATCATTAGTGATACCAAATAAGCTACAAGCCAATGGAATAAGCAATAACGAACCACCAGCAACACCTGAGGCACCACAAGCTGAAATAGAAGCAACTACCGCTAATAATAAAGCCGTACCAAAGTCGATATCAATATTTAAGCTATGAGCCGCAGCAAGCGATAATACGGTAATGGTAATTGCCGCGCCTGCCATATTAATAGTTGCCCCTAGTGGAATTGACACCGAATATGTATCTTCATGTAAATTAAGCTTTTTACAAAGCGCCATGTTCACAGGTATGTTTGCCGCGGAGCTACGGGTGAAAAAAGCGGTAATGCCTGATTCACGTAAACAAGTGAACACTAGCGGGTAAGGATTTCGTTTAGTAATCGCAAAAACAATAGCCGGGTTTATGATTAAGGCGATAATTAACATCGCGCTAATAAGTACTAAAACTAAATGGCTGTATTGTGCTAAAGCACTGAAGCCTGTTGTCGCTATGGTGTTAGCCACCAAGCCTAAAATCCCTAATGGTGCAAAGCGAATAACAACGCGCACTATGCTCGAGATAGCTTCACTTAAATCATGCACCATCAGCTTACTGCTTTCATTGGCGTGCTTTAATGAAAAGCCTAAGCCTAAGCCCCAAGCTAACACGGCAATAAAGTTACCGTTATTAATAGCACTAATAGGATTCTCAATCACTTTAAAGGCGAGAGTCGTAAGTACTTCTCCTAAACCTTGTGGTGGTGTTGCTACTGCGCTAGCAATATCTAGTGTAAGTGTTGTTGGAAAAATAAAGCTTAATACTACTGCGACGAAAGCGGCACTTAATGTACCAAGTAAATAAAGCGCAATAATCGGCTTTAAATTAGCGTCGCTATTCGCCTTTTGGTTGGCAATAGCAGAAGCAACCAATATTAACACCAATACCGGCGCTACCGCTTTTAAAGCGCCAACAAACAAGTCTCCGAGCAGTGAAAATGACTGGGCTACTTCAGGTAAAGTGACCGCAAGTAATGTACCTAATATGATCGCAATAATAATTTGGCCCACTAAGCCTAGTTTTTTATCAAGAGAGCGTAGGTGAGTTAATAGGGAAGATTGATTAGTTGTTGGCATAATTCTCGTTAGCTTACTTATAATTATTATCAAAGAGGGCTAGTTTTTATCATTTAACGGCTGCAATTGTCTAGGGTAATTCGTTAAACACAGTGAATAAAGAGGTAAGCTGACTTTTACGTAGAAATATAAATCGATGAGCGTATAATTGCGGCACTTAAAGTCCCTATATTTTATCAGGAATTACAATGGCTACTGAAAATGCCTTAAAAAACCGTAGCAATAGCAGTTGCGAGCTTTGTACAGCATCAAGTAATTTATCGGTGTATCCGGTACCTCCAACGAGCGATCTAAGTGCGCAACAGTCGATTTATCTGTGTCAAACGTGTTTAGCGCAAATTGAAGGTGAACAAGCCTTAGATATCAATCATTGGCGCTGTTTAACCGATAGTATGTGGAATCAAGAGCCCGCAGTACAAGTAATGTCGTATCGCCTTTTACATAAGCTATCGTCAGAAAGCTGGGCACAAGACGCCTTAGATATGATTTACTTAGAAGATGATGTCAGAACATGGGCTGAGCAAGGTATTGCGGCTGAGCGCAGCAATGGACCAACCCGAGATAGTAACGGCGCAGAATTACAAGATGGCGACAATGTTACCTTAATTAAAGATCTTAAAGTTAAAGGTGCAAACTTTACCGCCAAGCAAGGTACTATGGTACGTGGTATTACTTTAACGGATAATCCAGAGCACATTGAAGGTAAAGTTAATGGTACTCGTATTGTATTAGTGTCAGCTTACTTGAAAAAAGCTTAATAAAGCTAAAATTATACTGAAATGTGTTTAAAAAAACGGGTATTACCGATGAGAGTAATACCCGTTTTTTAGATTTTTATAGTGATTAGACTACTGATTGCTCTTGCGATAGTTATCACAAGCATCTTGATCTTCACATTCACCGTAAAGGTATAAGCTGTGATTAGTTAGTTTGATTTTATGAGACACAGCAACATCACGTTGTCTTTGCTCAATCACTTCATCTTCAAATTCAACTACTTTACCGCATTTTAAACACACTAAATGATCGTGGTGATTTTTATGTGATAGTTCGAATACTGACTTACCACCTTCAAAATGGTGACGAGTAACAATACCTGCGTCATCAAATTGGTTTAATACACGATAAACCGTAGCAAGACCAATCTCTTCGTTTTGCTCAAGTAATATTTTATAGACATCTTCAGCACTGATATGTTGATTATTAGGCTGTTGAAGAATACTTAAGATTTTGATTCTCGGAAGGGTGATTTTTAAACCCGCTCTTTTAAGCTCTTCGTTTTGTTCAGCCATATTGTAAAGTCTCTAAAAGTTAAAAATAATATATATGCAAAAGTATAGGGGGTTCTGATGCAAGAGAAAAGCTTTAGTTTTAATCTTTGATATTTTGATGCTTTTTGTACAAAAAACATCAAAAAAAAGCCCGTTATTAGGGCTTTTTTCCAATTAAACCTTACAAAAAATAAGGTTTATATTGTTGATATTAACTAAACTCAGCTAAACACATTTCATCATTAAGTTGTTCAACCCATTTTGAAACACGCTCGTCGGTTAATTCACTTTGTCTGTCTTCATCAACACATAAGCCAATGAAAGTATTTTCATCAACTAAGGCTTTTGAAGCTTCAAACTCATAACCTTCAGTTGGCCAATTACCCACAACAATAGCGCCTTTAGACTCAACAATGTCTTTTAATGGCTCCATTGCATCACAAAAATATTCGGCGTAATCTTCTTGATCGCCTAAACCGTATATAGCAACTAGCTTGTCAGTAAAGTCTATTTGCTCTAATTCAGGTAAAAAATCGTCCCAATCACATTGGTTTTCACCGTAGTACCAAGTAGGGATACCTAAAATGATTAAATCAAATTCAGCGATCTCTTCTTTTGTACTTTTTGCGATATCTTTAACATCGATTAATTTTTTACCCAGCTTTTTCTGGATCATTTTACCTACGGCTTCGGTATTACCTGTGTCACTACCGAAGAATAAACCTACGATTGCCATGAATTATTACCTTCTTAATACAAATTTAAATAAACTATTCTGCTTTTGTTGCTAGTGATTCAATCAAAAGCGACTCTATTAATTCACTACGACTTACTTGTTGTGCTTGCGCTAATTCTTCGAGTTTCTCAAACAAGCTATGATGAATTTTAAATTCAACGCGTTTTAAGCCTTTATTTTTATCTCGTTTAACTTGGTTTCTTTTATTAATTCTTATTTGAACGTTACGAGGGTGTGGACTTGTTTTTGGTCTACCTGGACGTTTTTCATCTTGAAATAAGTCAATCGTGGTCAGGTCTGTTGCTTCTTTTGCCATGAACTAACCAACCCCCTGGCTTTCCCAGATGAATTGAATTATGCCTTTAGCAATAAATCCCATACAGCCTAAAAACAAGACAAAATAAACGACTATTTTACCATTTTTAGGTACATTGTTTTTATTCATCACATCATGAATGGATAACCCGATAAAGCCAAAAATAAAAAGAAAAAATAAGTTAAGGCCAATTGCCTCAATAAGCTCTAAATGCTCTGCTAACATAGTGATTTAGGATTTTTAAAATACCAAGCCAAAAAATTAGCGGCATTATAACATATCACCAGCGCCATACCATTAGCATTTAGCGTTACCACTCAAATAAGAATAATAATCGTTTATTATTCTTGTTATTTGTATTTTGATCAAGTGGCAACGACTAAAATTTATTAAGGGTTATCGTTTATGCTAAAAAGTCAGTCACAATTTTGTTAAAAGCAATGGTTTTTTCTGCATGTAACCAGTGACCTGCACCTTGAATTATTTTAGCTTTACTATTAGGGAGTAGTGTAGCAATAGCCGCTTTATGCTCCGCTAGGATATAATTTGAATTTCCGCCTTTAATAAAGAGGGTTTCACCGAGAAAAGGGGGCTCATTTATATTTTGCTTACTCGGTAAGTAGTTTGCTTGCATTATTTGTGGGTAACACTGGGCAATGAAATCTACCTGGCATTTAAAGGCCCATTGTTTATTTTCATTAAGCGCTAGATTACGTAATAAGAACTGTCTAACACCTTTATCATCTACATAAGCACTTAGTTGTTGGTCTGCATCTGAACGTTTTTCTACTCGACTAAAATCAATAGATTGTAAACCTTTAATAATTTCATTATGGTGAGGTGGGTAAGCAACAGGGGCTATATCAGCGACAATTAATTTTTTTACGCGCTGAGGGTGTTCAAGAGCCACTTGCATCGCAATTTTCCCGCCCATTGAATGACCTAATACATAAGCGACATCTATTTTTAAGTGATCCAGTAATTCAATAATATCGAGCGCTAAACGTGAATAATTCATATCGGCGCGGTGAAAAGAATTACCGTGGTTAGCCACATCAACGCTGGTGACACAATACTCTTGAGCAAGCGGTTTTGCTACCATATTGAGGTTTTCTAAGCTGCCAAATAAGCCATGAATTAACACTACGTGTTCACCTTGGCCTTGCTGTTGGTAGTTAAGGAGTTGTTCGGTCATTGTCTTTATATACCTAAAAATAATAATTGTGCGAGCGTCGTAGCCATAGTCGTGCGCTAAAGCGGCAATTTTATCATGAAATGAAACTTTTACCCAAGTGGCTATAGCGAGTTATAACAAAGCTCAGTATAATCGCGTAGTGAATAAAATAAGTTAAGGGTATGAATGAAAAACATTGAGATAGATGAAGAGCTTTATCAATTTATTGCAACCAATACACAATTTATTGGCGAAAGTGCTTCGGCCATTTTACGTCGTTTGCTCAATTTAGAAGAAGCAAAACCAGAAGAACAGGTTAGTGTAACTAAACCTGTGGTAGCTAAAGTCGTTGAAAGCACTAATGATGATGTTGTTGCTGGTAAACCAGCTACTAAAGCGGCAAAAGTAAGTTCTTCTGTAACAGCCAATAAAACAACTACCCCAGCGAGTAAAGAGATTACTTCGACTGATAACATTACCCATGACAGTGTTTTTAACTTCATTAATAAAGAAGAATTAGCAATGCAGCGTGGTGCTGTTGGTCGATTTTTACTTATTTTAGCGGCACTCTATCGTGCACATCCGCAGCAATTTGATGTGGTGACCGATATTAGTGGTCGCGATCGTTTATATTTTGCTGATAGCGAAAGTGAATTGGCCGAAAGTGGTAGTAGTACTAAACCACGCCAAATACCTGATAGTCCTTTCTGGGTTATTACTAACTCGAATACTACACGTAAAAAAATGATGTTAACTAAAGCCGCGATGTCATTAGGTTATAGTGACGCTGATGTAGAAAAAATTCGCGAACTGCTTTAACCATACGGTGATAAATAAGTCACTTTATGTCACTAGCTGTTGCAGCATACAATAGTATTAAGTGAACATGCTTAAATTTTTATAGCTAATAAGGAACATTATGAGTATTCATGCCAGGGCAGGGATGCCAGCAAGCGCCCAACAACGAATGAACGTTGCTCAACTAGTGAGTGATTATTTTTTACTAACACCTGATAGTGAAGCTATTGCGGAGCAAGTGAGCTTTGGTACTTCTGGTCATAGAGGTTGTGCTACTCATAAAAGCTTTAACGAAGCCCATATTGTTGCTATTTGTCAGGCAGTAGCAGAATATCGCCTTGAGCAAGGTATTAAAGGACCTTTATATTTAGGTAAAGATACTCACGCTTTATCAGAGCCCGCTTTTGCAAGCGCATTGTCAGTATTAATTGCTAATGGTGTTGCTGTTATTGTGCAAGCCGATGATGGCTTTACGCCAACCCCGGTTATTTCACGGTTAGTTATTTGTCATAATCGTGAAAACTCAACTGCGTTAGCTGATGGCTTGATTATTACACCGTCGCATAATCCGCCAAGTGATGGCGGTATTAAATATAATCCTCCCCATGGCGGGCCTGCCGAAGGGCATATTACTCAACAAATAGAGCAGCGTGCTAATCAATTGATTAAAATGGGCTTAACGGAAGTATTAACTATTCCTTATGCGCAAGCACAAATTTCGCCTTTATTAACTAAACAAAACTTTATTCAGTTTTATACAGAGCAACTTGCACAAGTAATTGACTTACAAGCAATCGCCAAGGCGAATGTTCGTATAGGGGCAGATCCATTAGGTGGCTCAGGTATTGATTATTGGCCCGTTATTGCTAAGCAATATCAACTCGATATTACCGTGGTCAATGATGTTGTTGATAGTCGTTTTGCATTTATGCCATTAGATAAAGATGGCAAAGTACGCATGGATTGTTCATCGCCTTATGCGATGGCGGGTCTGATTGCAATGAAAGATGATTTTGATATCAGCATTGGTAATGATCCCGACTTTGATCGCCATGGTATTGTTACCAAAACGGGCGGTTTGATGAACCCTAACCATTATTTAGCTGTTGCTATTCATTATTTAATGACGCATAGAAACTGGCCACTAGACGCTAAAATAGGTAAAACTTTAGTATCAAGCGCACTGATTGATAGGGTTGCGAAGAGTATTAATAAAAAAATATCAGAAGTGCCTGTTGGTTTTAAATGGTTCGTTGATGGTTTAGTTGATGGTAGTTATGCCTTTGGCGGCGAAGAAAGTGCGGGTGCTTCGTTTTTAGCACTAGATGGTAGTACTTGGACCACTGATAAAGATGGCTTTATTTTAGGTTTATTAGCCGCTGAAATTTTAGCGGTTACCGGGAAGGACCCTTATCAATATTACCTTGAACTGGTTGAAAATTTAGGACAGCCTTACTTTGGTCGTGTTGAAGCAGTCGCTTCATTAGCACAAAAATCAGCACTTAAATCGTTGTCAAAAAGTGATGTTAGTTCGACAGAGCTTGCAGGTGAAAAAATTATTGATATTCTTTCTCATGCTCCAGGTAATGGCGCCGCAATTGGTGGCATTAAAGTGATTACTGAAAATGGCTGGTTTGCAGCAAGACCATCGGGTACTGAAGATATTTATAAGATTTATGCAGAAAGCTTTATTAGTGATAAGCACTTGCAAAGTATTATTAATGAGGCGCAGATTCTTGTCAGTAAAGCCTTTAGTGATGCCGGTTTATAATCTTACTTTGTGAGCAAGCAGAAACAGTTTTAAGAAAATATAAACAAAGTAAGCATGCAATAAATGCCGCTATGTAAAGCAACATAACGGCGTAAAGCAGCATAACGGCATCATTTTTTACGTAAAAACGCGAATCTCCTTTTAGCTCTTACTTAACATCCACTTCATCATATCTTTTAAGCTTGGCTCTTTACCGTACATACTCATGCCCATTTTAAATAAGTTACCTGCTGAGGTTCTTATCCAAAAACATAACAATAAGGTGATTGTTAAAGACAAGAGCGGCTGCCATAACGGCAGGTCAATTAACGCCATTTTTACGGGCATAGCGGCAAATGCGGTTAATGGAAAAAAGCTTAAAAATGATAATGCCCAGCCAGACGGACTATCCATAGTAACAAAAGCTAGTACCATTGGGAGTAAAGGTAATAGCATAATACTGGTTTTGGCACTGTGATTAGGATCGTCAATAGCGGCGGCAATAGCCGCCATAAATGCGGTACAAAGGTAAACGCCTACTAATGCAAAAGGAATTAACCAAGGCAACAAGGCCCAATCTATAATGCTAAAGCTTAACGCTTTGTTACTGATAACAACGACAGTAAAAGCGTAGCCTAAAGCAGCAGTGATCATCATCGTAAACATTGCTTTTACTGAATGCAGCATTTGGCCAAATATTTTACCATCTATCCAGGTTTGTGGTGACATACAAGCATATAATTGCTCAGTAACTCGCTGCTGCTTTTCGCCAGTGATACTGACAAAAAGCTGACCAAAAGAAGTAAATATTCCCACGGATAAAATAACTAACATAGCAATCGCGGTGGCTTGTCCTGGGCTGCTTTCCGACTTGATGGTATCGTCTAAATAATGCTTTTCAAACGTAGCTGATTGATTTAATAACGCTAATTGCTCAGATGCTAAGCCTAAGCTGCTCGCATATTGTAAGGTGTATTGCTGGTTTAGCGTTTGCTCTAATTCATTGAGCCAACTTTGTTTGTCTTTGCTGTAAATAGAGACTTTTACTTGCATGTCTTTTTGCTGCGCAGGCGCTTCAACTAAGAGAGCATCCCAGCTATCCTCTTGGGCTAACTGTTGTTTAAGCTCTTCAAGTGGCTTATTAGTTGCAATAAACTCAAATTGACCATGGCTTTGTAAGTTGCTGACATGGTTAGGCACGGCAATTTTATATACGGTCATTTGATCATCTTTAATATGCTGCCACAGCATAACGACTAAAGCGAAAGCAATTAAAATCAATTTTGAGATAATTTCTTGCTTCCATTTAAAAAAGTGCATGAATTCCCATGACGTAACTAACCAAACTTGTTGTTTTCTAGTGATTTTATTCATTAACTGATGCTCCATTTTATGTACCGTGGTTAGCAATGGCATTAAGGTATAATTGGTGTAAATCCATTTCTTTACTGTGCAACGCGGTTAAATCGCCTAACGCGGTTATTTTACTTAAAGCATCATTAATCGAGTGTTGAGCTGATAAGCTAAGTAGCAGGGTTGTTGGGTTAAGTAATTGATAATCAGCTTCTTGAAACTGTTGTTTAAGCTGTTCAGTAGTTACTGGCTTTGCAAAGTGCGCGTTAAGTTGAGCTGTGCTACCAACTTGTTGCTGAATATCCGTTAAACTACCATATAAAACCGCTTCACCTAAATTCATTAATAACATTCTATCGGCGAGTTTTTCTACCATCGCCATTTGATGAGCACTTAAAATTACCGTCATACCTTGAGCCTTTAACTCAGATAAAAAGGTCACCACTTTTTCTTGATTAACGGGATCAAGCCCCGAAAAAGGCTCATCAAGAATCACCCACTTAGGTTGGTGAATTACGGCGGTAATTAATTGTACTTTTTGCTGATTACCCTTTGATAGGGTTTTGAGTTGATCATCAATTCTATCGAGTAAATCAAAGCGCTCTAACCAATACTTAGCGCGGGTTAATGCGCTTTTTTTGTCAACGCCATTCAATTGGGCAAAATACAGTAAGTTTTTTACAACGGTTTTTTCTGGATATAAGCCGCGATCTTCAGGTAAGTAGCCTAAAGTATAAGCTGGTATTGAAGTGTGCTTTTCGCCGTCAATAGTTAATGAAATATCGCCGCTATCAGGTGAAGTAAAGCCTGTTAACATTCTAACTAGTGAAGATTTACCCGCACCATTTGGTCCAAGTAAGGCAAATATTTCTCCTTGTTGTACGTTAAATGACAGTTTTTTAATTGCGGTAACATTGGCATATTTTTTTTGTATATTGTTAACCAATAACTCCATGTTTATTCCTTGCTTGTTAGGTTTTATTCGCCAAATTGAATAAATTTATAAATTACTACTGAACATAGTCGTTGGTTTTTCGTTTTTATTACAAAATAATTTGAATTGAAGTTAAATTAAGTAAATTTATTGTTAATGAACATTAAAGAGATGCTACCGATAAAAAAAACTAGCTAGTACGACAAAAATTTTTCACTTTCAATTATCGATAAAAATAGCGACTATCCACCAAAATATTATTCCTCAATAACACAAGAGAAAACCATGAATACTGACTCGACTTCACTAGCGAATGATGAAATTGAATTAGAGATAGCTATGCGTAACGAACACTCACATTCTAAAAAATTTAGAGATAGAGTCGAAGGCGCAGGCCGAAAAAAACAGGCGAGTAAAAAGGCCCGTAAAAAAGGTCATGATGTTTTTGATGATGACGACTATAACGATGATGGCTATAACAACGATTATCATAACTAACATTTTATAGTTACACTGATTAGTGAATATAGGGTTGTTTACAACCCTATTGAAAGGAAAAACTCATTAACGATTCTTTTATTAACAGTTTTATCAATATTGCTCCTTACGATTTGTCCGCAATATTAACCTGTATATTTTGTGGCAGCATGATTGGTTTAGAGCGACAACTTCGTGGCAAACCCGTTGGTATCAGAACATCAACACTAGTGGTACTTGGCACATATATTTTTGTTGCAACCGCGACAATTGTCAGTACGGAAGTTTCAGACCCTTCAAGAATTATTGGTCAAGTTATTACTGGCGTTGGCTTTTTAGGTGCTGGGGTTATGTTGGCAAAAGATGGCGCAGTGGTTGGAGTCACATCAGCAGCAACGATTTGGATATTATCTGCTATAGGTATTAGTATTTCACACGGCTATTATCAAACCTCTATCTTTTTTGCTGCCTTAGTTGTTGGTATTTTATTTGGCGTAGACTTACTTGAAGAGTACTCGCAACTATTTACCCGTGGTGTACATAGCAAATATAAAAAATGGAAAACCAAACCTAGCCGGTTTATCGATACCCACCCTAAATAGCTCACTTGCGGTATGTAAGGTTGGGAGGCACGCAAAGTATTTGTAGTAAAGTGCTTGATATTTGAACCATTGATACCAATCTCATCATAATACTATACTCAGTTTGGCTTACTTATTATGTAAAACCTAAGTCAAATTGAACACCTTACCGAGTGTTTATTATGTTGTCTTATTTATTACCCCTTATTATCGCTATTGCTATTATTGGTACTATGGCAGCACAGCCTTATTGGCGAGAATACCAGCGTGATAAAATAAGGCAGCAGCCGTTTAAAAAAGCTTGGCGTAAAATTCTGCAACAACGTATGCCTTACTTTAGACAAATGCCTGCCGATTTGCAGTTACAGCTTAAACAACATATTCAAGTATTTTTAGCTGAAAAAGAGTTTGTTGGTTGTAATGGGGTTAAAATAACCGATGAAATTAGGGTAACTGTTGCAGCACAAGCGTGTTTGTTGTTACTCAATCGTAAAACAAACTTCTACCCTAAATTACGCTCTATTTTGGTTTACCCAAGCGCTTTTGTGAAAGAACAACAGAGTCTTACTGTTGATGGTTTACAATATAAACAAAAAATTGCGCTAGCAGGTGAGTCATGGGAGTTTGGTAAAGTCGTATTATCTTGGCAAGATACTTTAGATGGCGCTGAACTACCTAATGATGGTCGTAATGTTGTTATTCATGAGTTTGCTCATCAGTTAGATCAAGAAAGCGGTAAAGCTAACGGAGCCCCTATTTTAGAAAAAGGGCAAACATATCAGTGTTGGTCTGAAGTTTTCTCTAAACAATTTTCATTACTGCAACACCAAGCGCAAACTGGGGAGCCTTCAATATTTGATTATTATGGCGCGACTAACCCTGCTGAATTTTTTGCAGTGGCAAGTGAAGTTTTTTTTGAAAAAGGTAAAGCACTTGCACAGCAACACCCTAAACTGTATCGACAATTAAGCCACTACTACCAAGTCGATCCCGTGCATTGGTAAACATTTGTTAAGTATCTCTCAAATCGAGTTCAGGTTAGTTAGCACTTAAGCTTTTCGTTATAATGGTGGGCTTTTCATTACCTCTTTCGTAGGTAATGTATCAAGGTTTTCTTGTGGTTGTGTGGATAAGCGTTTTTTAAACTCTCGTTTTAGTAAATACAAACTCACCGCTGCTTGTATGCAAACAGTGGCTACTGACACATACCAAAGCTGCTCAATGGTAAATTGCGCTTGTTGCGATAACCAAATAGCCGGAATAATAAACGTAGTTAAGCGTACCGCTGTGCTGATTAAAGCCGGTACGGTATTACCTAATGCTTGGAACATGCCTGAGCAGGTAAATGCTAACCCTGATGGAATAAAGTTGAAGCAAATAATTTGCAAAAATACTGTGCTAGTAAGTAGTACGTTATTATTGTCAGTAAACCCTTGTAACATCAATTCGGGCTGAGCTAAGCACGCAAGTGTAATTAAGGTCATAAACGAGCAAGTCATTATTGCGGTCCACGTAAATGTTTCTTTTACGCGAGCATAATTTTTAGCGCCGAAGTTTTGACCTGCAATGGCCGGCGCTGCAAAAGCAATAGCCATCGCAGGTAAAAATAGTGATTGCATAATACGAGAGCCTAACCCAAAGCCTGCCTGAGCATCTGCGCCAAAGGGCTGAATTAGCCAGTAAATACTGCCCATATAAATAAACATTAAGAAAAATTCACCACCAGCGGGTAAGCCAATAACAAGTAACTTCTTAATGCGTGGCAAGTCTATTCGCCATAATGAAAAATCAATATAGATATATTTTTCAGCTACTTTAAAGTAATAACATAACAGTATCACCGCAAAAATAACCGACAACGAGCTAGCCAATCCAGCACCAGCAATGCCCATGGCATAACCTGTTCCAAAGCCTTCAATTAATATTGGTGAGAGAACTATATTAAGTAAAATAGACAAGGTTTGAATGATCATCGTTGGCTTGACGATGCCGGTTCCACGTAAAGCGGCACTGATCGACACCATAACAAACTGTAATGCCATACAAGGAATAAACCAATGTAGGTAAGTTAATCCCATGGCAATGGTTTCAGGGTCTTGAGATATATTACTTAGATAAGTTTCTGCGCTAAGGTAGCCAAGAATACAAACAACCACACCTATCACACTAGAAAGCATCATTGACTGATTAAAAATATCATTCGCTTCATGGTGTTGCTTAGCGCCAACCGCATGAGCAATAAGTGATGCGGTACTTACATTAAGAATTTGCGTTAAAGCGAAAATTAAAAACATTGCATTACCGGCCAAGCTTAAACCGGCTAATGCAGCGGCACCAAGCTTACCAACAAAGTACAAGTCGACAATAAAGTACAGGGTTTGAATAAACATACCTATCATCATTGGCGTGGCCATGGTGATTAAATGTTTAGGGATAGAGCCTTGGCTAAGATCTTTCATGAAGGAAATGTCCGTATATAACTACATTGATAGTGGCGAAGTAAAGCGCTGTAAACAATCCGAGTTCAGGCTAAATAATTGTTAGCAAGATAGCACATTGTATACCTTAGTTGCTATGGATGTGTATTTGATTCTAGGGGCTGTTGCTCTTTAGCGGTTAACTTTTGTCCGAGATAAAAGGCTTTTAATCGCGACGGACAGCGTTTGTTGGTAATTTTTACGTCGTTATAGACTTTTTATGTGGCGCTACATGGATGTAGCCTATTAGACAATGTTGGAACATATTGTCCTGAATAACCACACGACAAAGGCTCTGCCTGGTATAAACACTCAATAAAAAGCTGCAAAAACAATCTCGAAAGCTCAACAGCCCTAGTGAGTTGCTAGCGCATTTATCTCAATAAATACTTTTCGTAAAATTATCTTATAAAAATAATTGTATATATGTTTTTTCGTATATATAGTTGTTTGCATTAATAAGTGAGGTAATTTTATGACAACGCTGAATTCGCCAAAAAAGACGTTACTGTTTTTGTGTACAGGTAACTCTGCCCGTTCGCAAATGGCAGAGGTATTACTTCGCTCTAAAGCTGAAAAATTATTTGACGTATACAGCGCAGGAACACACCCCGAAGGTGTTGATGAAAGAACCCTTACCGCCTTAACCAAGTATGGCTTGCCAACCACCAATTTAACCTCAAAAAGTATTGATACTTTTTCAGGTGTCTCGTTTGATTATGTGATCACCTTATGTGATAACGCGAGCAATGAATGTCGTTCTCACCCGGGTGCTAAAAAACAGCTGGCATGGGATTTTCCTGATCCGAAAAAAATGACTGACTTAGATGCTTTTGCTGTCACATTACATTATTTAGACAAGCGGTTAGCATTATTTTTAGCACTTGAAGTTAAATCAAATCTTAACGAAAGTCAGTTTACTAAAGATACTGTGACAGAAGCATTAGCGACTACAGGTGAAGAGCACAGCGTTAACATTGACCCCGTTAGTTTTTATAAATGTCTCACCGATGATATTCGTCTGAAAACCTTAATGCTAACTAATTATCATGGTGAGTTATGTGTATGTGAGTTAATGGCAGCATTGAGTGAAGAGAGTCAACCAAAAGTTTCTCGTAACTTAGCCGTATTAAAAAAAGCTCAGTTACTGACGGGCAGAAAACATGGGCAGTGGATTTTTTATCGTATTAACCCCGCACTACCTTTATGGGTGAAAAATGTTATTGCTCAAACCACAGAAAATAATGTCTCGTTAATTCAAGCGAGTAATACGCAGTTATCAGTAATGTGTAATAGGCCAAATAAAGTAAGTTTTTGTGATTAAAAGACCTTTAACAATAAAGCGGTAAAAACAGAAGTATCTCAAATACATTTAACGGGAAAATATTATGACAATTAAAATAGGTATTAATGGTTTTGGCCGTATGGGACGTTTATCAATGCGCGCTGCATATGACTGGGATGATATTGAAATAGTACAAATTAATGATCCCGCAGGTGATGCGAAAACATTAGCACACTTAATGACATTTGATTCAGTACACGGCAAGTGGCATCACGAGGCAAGTTATCGTGATAACGTTATTGTAATTAACGGTAAAGAAATTCCTTGTACGCAAAACATTAAGGTAGATGATACTGACTGGTCAAACTGTGATGTTGTTATTGAAGCGTCAGGAAAAATTAAAACTAAAGCACTTTTACAAGCTTATCTTAACCAAGGCGTAAAACGTGTTGTGGTAACAGCACCGGTAAAAGAAGAGGGCGTATTAAATGTTGTCATGGGCGTTAATGAGCAGCTTTACGACAAAGCTATACACCCTATTGTTACTGCGGCTTCATGTACCACAAATTGTTTAGCGCCAGTTGTTAAAGTGATTCATGAAAAAATTGGTATTAAACATGGCTCAATGACAACGATTCATGACATTACTAACACGCAAACTATTTTAGATGCGCCACATAAAGATTTACGCCGTGCACGCGCTTGTGGCATGAGCTTAATTCCAACTACAACAGGATCTGCTACGGCAATTACCCATATATTTCCAGAGTTAAGTGGTAAGTTAAATGGTCATGCGATACGAGTACCGTTAGCGAATGCATCATTAACAGATTGTGTTTTTGAAGTAGCGCGTAATACCAATATTGAAGAGGTTAACCAGCTTTTAAAAACGGCAGCAGCAGGCGAACTTAACGGCATTATGGGCTTTGAAGAACGTCCTTTAGTGTCTATTGATTATAAAACCGATCCACGCTCAAGCATTATTGATGCGCTCTCCACTATGGTAGTAAACGATACCCAAGTTAAATTATATGTTTGGTACGACAATGAGTGGGGGTATGCAAATCGTACTGCGGAGTTAGCTCGTATGGTTGGCTTAGCAGATCAAAGCTAAAAAACGTGCTGTTGAGAGTGGTAAACTTCAATAAATATAAATAAGGTAAACATAACATGGGTCTGTTGTCAGTAAAGGCACTACCAGATCAGGTAAAGCAATATTTAATTATCACAGGTAATTATTGGGCTTTTACCTTAACCGACGGTGCATTACGCATGTTGGTGGTGTTGTATTTTCATCAATTAGGTTACAGCGCGTTTAATATTGCGATGCTGTTTTTATTTTATGAAATTTTTGGCGTTATCACTAATTTAGTTGGCGGCTGGTTAGGTGCAAAGCTAGGGCTGAATAAAACCATGAATATTGGTTTGGGCTTGCAAGTCGCAGCGTTAGCAATGCTCACCGTATCTGCCGATATGCTTACTGTTACTTATGTTATGGCCGCTCAGGCATTATCGGGTATTGCAAAAGATCTTAATAAAATGAGCGCTAAAAGCTCTATTAAGTTATTAGTCCCTGATAGTGCTCAAGGAAAACTGTACCAATGGGTGGCATTATTAACCGGTTCAAAAAATGCCCTTAAAGGCGTCGGATTTTTTTTAGGAGGCGTTTTACTTAGCCTATTTGAATTTCGTGGCGCAATTATCATTATGATGACGCTGCTGTTTATTGTATGGGTATTGAGTTTAGTTTTTCTAAAAGATGATCTTAATTCAAAAGAAACTTCGCCTGAATGTTCAACAAGCAAACCTGAAAATGCTGCGATAAAATTTACACAGCTATTTTCAAAAAGCAAAGCGATTAATGTGCTTTCTGCCGCACGATTATTTCTCTTTGGTGCCAGAGATGTATGGTTTGTAGTGGCATTGCCCGTTTTTTTAGCCACTCATTTTGGTTGGGATCATTGGTGGGTTGGTACTTTTATGGCATCTTGGGTTATTGCTTATGGTGTCGTGCAGTCATTTGCGCCGTATTTTACGGGGAAAAAACAAGGAAAAGTACCAACAGGGCGAGCTGCTTTTTTATGGGCTAGTTACTTAACGCTTATTCCTGGGCTTATTGCGCTAGCACTGTATTTTAACTTTTATATTCAAAGCTCATTGATTATTAGTTTACTTATTTTTGGTGCTGTATTTGCGATAAACTCATCGCTGCATAGCTATTTAATTGTTAGTTATGCTCGTCATAAAGGCGTTTCACTTGATGTTGGCTTTTATTATATGGCTAATGCCATGGGAAGATTAACAGGCACAGTGCTTTCGGGGTGGGTTTATCAGTATCATGGTTTACAAGCCTGTTTGTGGATTTCTAGTGCCATGCTTTTAGTGGCCACCTTGTTATCGTTAGCGCTGCCAAAATCGCGTTAAGCCAAGCTTCTATGAAACGCGTTTAAGTTTATGGTGAATTAGCTAGATTTGGTTCACGTTTTTTAGTACGTTGAAACGTTATTACGGTATAATTTTATTAGACATTTTGGCTCAAAGCTACTTTCTCTAAGCGACTGTACGTGAAACTACGGAACTCTAAAATATTAAGGAACGTTAACCATGAAAAAATTTATACTCTTTACTGCTGTTTTATTGCTTATTGCTGGCGGTGCATTTTTGTTTCTAACAGGTGATGCGATTAATGCATTAGTAAAACAACAAATTGAAAAAATTGGTACCCAAGTTACCGGGCAGTCAGTTCGTGTGGCGAGTGTTGATTTAAAGTTATTAGAAGGGGCGGGCACTATAAAGGGGCTAGTACTCGCTAATCCAGAAAAATATACAGCGCCATCTGCGTTTTCATTAAATGAAGTTACCTTAGATATTAATCTTAAAAGCCTATCAACCGATTTAATTGTTATTGATCGCATTATTATTCATAGCCCAGAAGCGGTGGTTGAGTTTACCGAAAATGCTGGCGCTAACATGCAAGATATTTTAAATGAAATTAAAAAAAATACCGCAAGTGCAGGGCAATCTAACGCTGAAGCGCCTTCACAGAGTGCAAGTCAAGCTGATCCTATTGTTCGTGTTGACCAATTTGTGTTAGCGGGTGTTGCCTTAACGGTAGACTTAACTAAATTAGGTAATAAAGTACATCAAGCTACGTTAGCCGACATTACCTTAAATAATATTGGCGGTGATGCAGGTATGCCAGCAAGTCAACTGGGCGGTGAGTTAGCTAAACAAGCATTATCTTCTATTTTTAAACAAGCTAAAAAAGAACAAACGAACATTTTAAAAGAGCAAGCTAAAGATAAAGCCAAAGAAAAAATTGGTGGTTTTCTTAATAACTTAGGGTAGCGTTTTATTCAGGTAATATTTACCTAGAGCAGCTATTACATTTCTCAGCAACTTAATTGTACCTAGCGTACTTTAGTACGGTTAAGTTGCTGATTATTTTGTTGAGTAAGCATATTGACTATAAAGGGTTTAAATTACTCCTTACTCTCTGAGAAATATCATTTTTATTTAAAGTTCCCTCCCAAAAAGCTATAGATAAGCTACACTAAAAATACCTTGTCCTGTGCTCTTTTTCTATGAAGTTACGTAATCAAGTTTTAAGCGCTCTTATTTTTAGTGGATTATTACCACTTGCTATTGCCTTTTTATATGCTATTTGGCATAGCTCTATAACGACTAATGATTTGGTTATCAAATCAGTAAGCCATCGCTTAGCGCAATCATCAGCTGAGCTGGCAAGTTATTTTTCTGCTCGCGAAACTGAAATTGATTTATTAGCAAGTTTACCGCTTATTCAGTCAATGGACTTTCAAAAAGTACGTCCTTTTTTAATGAATACACTCGATAAAAAAAGTGCTTATTATGAAAAGTTTATTGTTGGTCGCACTGATGGCAGCTTTCATAACACTTCCGGAGGGAACCGCTTTGTTGATATGTTACGTACAGATGACGATAGTCAAAAAGACGGAACCCCTAGGAGTATTGCTCAACGAGATTATTGGTTAGAAACTATTGCTAATAATGTCACTGCAGAGCAAAAAGTTTATATTTCAAACCCGATGATTTCTTATACTACCGAGGTTAAGCAGATTGTTATCGCCGCATCTATTATTAATAATAAGCAGGTAGTTGGATTAATTGGTGGCTCTTTGCCATGGGAAAATATTCAACAGCGTATTAATAAAATACAAGATGAATTTAGTAATGAATTTGGTGGTTTAGCTAAAGTTGCGTTGATCAGTAGTGATGGTACCTATTGGTATCACTGGCAGCCAGATAAAGTTATTCATTTCAAACGGGGTGGTAATAATGATTTTATTTTGAATGCGTCAGGAGAAAAACAAACCGTATCAAGTAATATAAAAGATGAGTTTCCACAAAGCCCAACTAATTTATTAAATACTATTTTAACTGGCAAGAAAGCTTATATTGTTAATGAATTAACTTCATCAACATATCACCACCTATTTCAACCTATTGATAATTCAGGCTATACCTTGCAGCTTACCGTGGATGATAAGGTCTTAAGTGCCCCTACAAGTAACCTAATTAATGTACTGCTATTGATATTAATGATCTCAATTGCTGTTGCTTTGCTTGCAGTATACTTTTTATCTAAAAAGCTCACTCAACCACTATATGATTTTGCTAGCAAAATTAGCCTTGCTAAAAATAAACAACTAGCCCCAATTGCTTATACAACACATACCAAGGAGTTTAATGATTTATTTCAAGAGCTAAACAGGATGATAGTCACCATTTGTGATAATGAAAAAGCACTACGCATTAGTGAAGAGCGCTTTTCTGTTGCGATGAAAGGGGCGAATGATGGTTTATGGGACTGGAATTTACTCACCGATGAGGTCTATTTTTCACCGCGCTGGAAAGACATGCTTGGCTATCAAGAAAGCGAGTTAGCGAATAATGTTTCAACTTGGCAGGATCTTATTTTTGAGGAAGATCTTGAGGAAACATTAGATAGCTCGAATAAACAATTAAATGGGCAAGGTCATTATTACCGTATTGAATTTAGAATGAAGCATAAAAATGGCACATTAGTGAATGTGTTATCACGAGCGAGTATTATTTACGATGTAAAAACGCAGAAACCTATTCGGCTTGTAGGTACGCATGTAGATATTACGGATAGAAAAAAACAAGAATATCAACTTCACGCTATGAATAGTTTACTTGAAGAGCGAGTCGAAGCACGTACGAGTGAGCTGGCTAACTTGAATAGTCAATTAGTAAAAGCGACACAAGTCGCCGAGCACGCCAACCAAAGTAAAAGTTTATTTCTAGCTAATATGAGTCATGAAATCAGAACGCCAATGAATGGAGTTATTGGTTTAATCGAGCTCATTACACGAACCCCTTTAAATGCCCAGCAGCAAGAGTATTTAACTCAGCTACAACTCTCTTCAAATAATTTGATGCATATACTCAATGATATTTTGGATATTTCTAAAATAGAAGCGGGCAAGCTTTCTATAGAGCAGCAGCCTTTTGATTTTAAAGAAATGTTAACTAATGTCGTTAAGGTATTTGAACCTCAAATTCAAAAGAAAAAACTATCGTTAACCGTGAGTATTGCTGATGATATAGAAACAAATGTGATTGGTGATTCAGTGAGGTGCTCGCAAGTACTAACTAATTTAGTTAATAATGCTATCAAGTTTACCGAGGTCGGTGGTATTCGTATTATTGTTAATAACATTGAAAACAGTGAGTTAGTTTCTATAAAAGTTAGCGATACCGGTATTGGTATTAGTGAGCAGCAACAACAACGTTTATTTACATCATTTATGCAGGCTGATGACTCCACTTCGAGAAAGTTTGGGGGGACTGGGCTAGGGCTTGCAATCTCTCAACAGCTTGCCTGTTTAATGGGAGGAGCAATAACCTTACAAAGCAAATTAGGTGAAGGCAGTTGTTTTGAATTTAAGGTAAAACTCCCTATTGATAAAAGTAAACCGAGCACAGACGTTATGTCAGAGTCGAGCCAACATAACAATACGACTAAAAATAAAAGTTATATAGTGAGTGCTTTAATAGGGAAAAGAGTATTACTAGTGGAAGATAACCGAATTAATCGGTTGATTGCGGAGCAAATATTAAAGCAAGCGGGAATGAAAGTGTTCAGTGCAGAAAATGGTTTGCAAGCAGTGCAAATGGCAGAAGAGCACGCTTATGATGTTATTGTGATGGATATACAAATGCCTGTGATGGATGGTTATGAAGCAACACAAAAAATTAGACTGTTAGCACATCATGAAAAAACACCTATTATAGCAATGACTGCAAATGCTATGACTGATGATAAAGAGCGAAGTTTAGCGGTAGGTATGAATAAGCATTTAACCAAGCCTATCAAAGCAAATGAAGTGATAGCGGAGTTAAGCAAGTTTTTTACTTAAGCTGTAATTTAAGTTAGTTAAACTGCCTTCAGCTTAAAATTAAGGATTACTGGCGTGGTGATAACTTCCTTGTTATTACGGTAAAGCCAATAGCTAAACATCATTTATACCACTAACCCACGCTAACTAAATGTAATGGAGATTTTTTGGGCTCTGGCACAGTAACTGATTTTGAGACTCTTTCTTGGTTTTTATAACGATCAAACTCAACCTTTTTAACATCAATCTGCTGTAAGAACGCGGTAAATGCGGCAAAATCATCTCGCTCAAGATCTATGGTTGTATTAGTCATTAAGCCATCTACATAAGCTCTATCACCGTTAACATTAATGGTTGCTATAGCAGAGTAAGGCTTACCATACTCGTCAGCGCGTATAGCCCGTACTGTTTTTACCTCAAAGATCCAGTTATCTATTTTAATGCAACGTGATACTGCATTTAAATCAGCATCAGAAATAGTTTTAGACATGTTCGTTACCTTTAAATTATTAATATTATTAAGGTATTACCATAGTGATATATACCTAGGGCTTGATAAGTTAAATACCACAAGAAGAGAACTTATAAAGTGCATAAAATACGCCAGTTTATTAATTGTTTGTTTTTAAAGTGTTTATTAAAAAGAAGGTGGTAAAGCTGTTGTTATATAGCAACAGTAAGTATAAAAAAACACCATATAAACACTCGCTTTATCTTATTACTTATTTAATATATTTTAAATCATTGATTTATATATTTTTTGTTAACCCTTATTTTGTCGCTAAATGGCGACAGTTTAAGGTGGTTTTATGCTTAATTACTCTATTATAAATTGTTCAATAGACACTTTGCTTGAAGATAAAATAGCTTTAAAGCTCACTAGGTCATAACTTTAAGATCATAACTTTAAGGTAAGACACTCAAGACCATACAAGGTAACCTTAGCCGAATGCGCATAAGTAAACATCATAAGTAAACACCTAGTTGTGTATGTTTTTTATACATCGATGTCAAATTATCATGTGACTGACAACGCTGTCAAATGAGCGATTTTGAAAAATGATGTCAGTGATAACTGAACCTTATACACTATTTAACGAGACAAACTGTTTGACTTTTAGTGCTATGATGCAATTGAGGTAGTTTTAACGATAGTATCTTCAAAATTTCATTAACAATATTTGCTTTTCAATAACTTGAACTTACATTTATTACCCCAACTTATGCCATAGTTGAATTTTTCTTGGTAAATCAAATGTTATTAACAGTTAAGCCAAACAGCCGACTACATCGTTTTGTAGAAAGTAAGCCTTTTCAAAATTTTTTAATTGCGGTTATTTTATTTAATGCGATAACCCTAGGTATAGAAACCAGTGACTTTGGTAAAGCACACTCACAAACGCTCAATATTATTGATACCGTTATCCTCTATATTTTTACCATCGAGTTATTGTTAAAGCTTATTGTTTATCGAGTTTCTTTTTTTCGTTCGGGTTGGAATTGGTTTGATTTTCTTATCGTCGCTATTTCTTGGGCACCAACGAGTGGGCCACTATCCGTACTGAGAGCCTTTAGAATACTCAGAGTCTTAAGGTTGTTTTCAGTGGTACCACAAATGCGCCGAGTTATTGGAGCTTTAGGACATTCATTACCAGGCATGGCGTCGGTGGTTGGTGTACTCAGTGTTATTTTTTACGTTTCGGCCGTATTGGCTACTAAGTTATTTGGCACTAATCCTGATGCGAATATGCAAGAGTGGTTTGGAAGTATTGGTGCCTCGGCGTATACACTTTTTCAAGTAATGACATTAGAAAGTTGGTCGATGGGAATAGTGCGCCCAACTATGGAGCTTTATCCTCAGTCTTGGATTTTCTTTGTGCCCTTTATTATCATCACCAGTTTTGCCGTACTGAATTTATTCATTGGTATTATTGTTGATGCGATGCAAGTGATGCATGAAGAAGAAAGTAAGCCTGAAAAAGTGCAAGCGACTAAAGAAGATATTCTAAAATTAGAAGCGAAAATAGATGCATTGTTGGCTAAAAACAGTTAACAGTAATTGCTTTATTATGTTCACCGTAGCAGCGTTTTTAAATAGGGTAGTTAACCTCAACTTGGCTTAATAAACCTTTTTTAGTGACTTATTTACTAACTTATTTAACTAACTTATTCGTTAGATTTACTTGTAATAGTTCCCTATTGGCGCGTAAATTTTCTTTGAAGCTAGTTAAATATGTGATTTTTAAGTTATTGTTTTTATTTTTCTTTTTGTTTTTTTGACGTTTAGGTTGTTAATTTTTATCGAGAGTGACAACGAAAAAAAATTTTCATGCATAGTTTACTCGTCAATAACGACATTGATTTGAGGGAATAATAATGAAAAAAACAATAGTACTCGCGCTAACACTTTCAACAACCGTAATGGCTAGTAGTGCTTTTGCGAAAACAACGTCATGTAATACGGTTATGGCACCTGCGCAGGTTGCTCATAGCCAGTTTAATTTACATATTGACGCGAGCCAATCAACATTTGCTCCAGGGTTTGCGAGTAAAGGTTTGAAGATTCATGCTTTTGCAGAGCAAGGTAAACTTAATATTAGTGGTTCAGGTGGTAATGACCATGTAAATAGTGACGGCTTGTATTCATATCATCGCTTAAGTAATACCCACGCTATTGAACAAAGTGTGTCATTTGAAAAAGGGGCATATACAGTAGATTACTATTTTGACGATGAAGACTCTGGTGTATTCAAACAAGTTTATTCGGGTGGTCAAACGGTAATACAGGGCGACTTTTCTGTTGAAAATAAGCAAACTGAATTATTAGCACCCGAGAGTTTAGCCGGTTACACCGTTGCCTTACGCATTAAGCATACTGAGTCAGTATTACCTGGCGGGTACCCTAAAGATGCGGTTGTTATTCAGCGCTATGACGTTGATACTATGACCGGACGTGGCTTTGGTAAAGATACGGTAAATTTTACGGGCAATTATCAGTTTAATCGTACCTCCAAAACCACGGCAGTAGAGCAAAATTTGCAAATTACGGAGAACTTTTCATTACCGTACATTATGACTTATCAATTTGAAACGAAAAACTCAGGCACTTGGTCGCAAAATTTTGCCGATGGTTTAATTATTTTTTCAGGCTCGTTTGATCTTTTTGCGAGTGAGTAATAAAGCGCTTTATCACAGCAAGCTCATTTAAGGACACTGTAAATGTTAGTCAATGAACTTAGTCAAGTTTGGTATATTATGAGTGCTACGCTAGGCTTGTGGACTTTTCTAAGTTTATTGCGCAGCCCCCAAGGCGACATTATTGCTAATCGATTAATGTCGCTGTTTGTACTTTGTTTAAGTATACCAAGTATTGACGCTTATCTTTTTCAGGCAGGCTATGAAACGCCATTATGGTTATATCATGCACGGGTTACGTTAACATTACTTTATGGCCCGCTGTTATGGATAATTATTAATCGTATCGTGTTAAATAAACAACCGTGGTATTGGCAGTTAAGCCATACATTACCTTTTGTGTTTTTTAATAGCTTGCTTATTATCAACACTCAGTTTCCTTTTAATGTCTATTTACCGCTATTAGCACTACAGCTACTGAGTTATGCAGTATTATCTATACGAGTATTATTTGAACATAAGCATAAACTGAAAAGGCTTCTTGGCGCGCATAAGTTTACCAGCTTTTATTGGTTATTATTTCTCGCGATGACGCTACTCGGGTTAGTCATTTTTGATGTGGCGATATGGATATATACGCTAACCAGTGGCTCGCCAAATATTTCGCTTGTTAATGTAATAGCTTCACTAATTATCGCATTGACTAATATTATCGCGTTATTTTCGCTATATCAGCCTAATTTATTTTTTAATCACCTCATTAATATTAACATTGAGCAAGCTTCGGCTAATGATAGTCAATCATCTTATGATGGATTTAGTGCTGAAGTATCAACACAATTAGTGCAACAGTTAGCGTCTTTAATGAGTGCTGAGCAGTTATACTTAGATGGCGATATTAGCTTAGCCCAACTTGCAGGAAGGCTTAATATAAGTAGTCATCAGCTATCCGAGTTGTTAAACAACGTCATTAATCAAAGTTTTTATGAGTACTTAAATGAGTGGCGTTTAAATTATGCGTTGGAATTATTAAACAATGATAAATTTAAGTTAACGATGGCTGATTTAGCTTATCAAGCAGGCTTTAATAACAGAACGAGCTTTTATCGGGTCTTTAAACAAAAAACAGGGTTAACGCCAACGGCGTATAAAAAGAAAATGGGTTAAAAATATGTTTATAACATTAGGGCTGTTGATCTTTCGTGATTGTTTTTGCAGTTTTTTACAGCTTTTTGTGTTGGGTATTTATACCAGGCAGAGCCTTTGTCGTGTGGTTATTCAGGACAATAAGCTCCTGCATTGTCTAATAAGCTACATCCATCGTCACATAAAAAGGTGATAACACCGTAAAAATGACCAACAAACGCTGTCCGCTGCGGTTAAAACGCTTTTATCTCGAACAACATTTAACCGCGAAAGAGCAACAGCCCCTAAGCTTTTGCTGATTTTTAAATAGTAATAAGGCTATAATGCGGTGATAAAGTTAATTAACCTGAGCTCGGCTTAACAAATGTTTCTCTAGCAGCTACTTTTCCTAACTTCTTCGTTAAATTTACTTGCAATAGGCCAGCTATTGACGCGAAATTTGCCTTGCTTATCATATGAAAAGAAGAAAAACTATCAAGCTAGAGGTTCATAAAAGTAATTTTTTATTATATTTCAATTTGTTAAATATCTCTTAAACCGAGTTCAGGTTAATTACGTTTTTTAGTTATCTATTTTCAATTAGTTATATTCAACTATTATTTTTTAATAAAGGTTAGCCGTTAATGTTATCTTCGCTGTTTAAAGTAAGCCCTTTTCAAAACCAGCCAGTTGTTGATGAAGCAAGTAGGGCGTGGATTTTTGATAGCTTTGTTTGGTGCATTGAACAACTTGACGGCGATTTTTTTTACCAGCACAGTGAATTAGTGTTGCCCAATAATAGTTTTTACCCAGGCAGCGCTAGCAGTGCGGTTGCCTTAGCCGATATTATTTTTGCTAATACTCTTAAATATAGCGGCATGAGTTCATGGCCAATTAAGTTAGTATCAAATGAAAATTTTTATCCAAAAGCTATGCCGCAGTTGCTTTTTAAAACAGCATTACGCGGGGATACTTGTCAGATAGCAAATCAGGCTGAAATTGACACCATAGACATTCCTTTTCATGTTAGTCAGCTTAATCAACCTCAAGATTTAATAGCCTACTTAGTCCAGCGAAAAGCAGGGATTTTAGTCAATCAGCGTGGAGTTATAGCGCCTGGTGGTAAAGATGCGTTTGCGCAAACTGTTGATCTAGTTTCTTGTTTTATGGGCTTTGGTGTTATTTTTGCCAATACCGCCTATCAATTTAAAGGCGGTTGTGGTTCGTGTAATAATCGTAACCTTAACCGACAAGCGGCATTACCTGAACTAGAAACCGTTTATGCGTTAGCTTTATTTTGTGTGCTTAAAGGTAGTGATATTAAGCCGGTTAAAAAAGCATTAAAAGCACATCTTTATAAGCCGTTTCGCCGTGCTCATAAAGAAATATCACAGTACTTACGTGAAACCTCTCACCCTACTCATGCGCTGTTAGCACTAACTAATCAGCAATTCCTTACGAATAAACTAATTGACTAAAACTAGTCGCTCAAGAGCTTAATATTGCTTAGTGTGTAGGTTTTAATCGTAACTTTTCACTGATAAAATAACGGTGAAATAGACTAATTAAATAAGTTAACAATGAGTGAAATAATGCCCCCTTGTCCTAAATGCCAGTCTGAATATGTTTATCAAGATCAATCATTACTCGTTTGCCCTGAATGTGGGTTGGAGTGGGATCCTGTTGAAGCGAGCGCTGAAGAGAATATTAATGTTAAAGATGCAAACGGCGCTTTATTGGCAGAAGGAGACAAGGTTACAGTGATTAAAGATTTAAAAATCAAGGCAAGTTCACAAGTAATCAAAATTGGTACTAAAGCGTTGATCAGACGCATAAAAGACAGTAAAGATCATGAGCTTGATTGCAAAGTCGATGGTATTGGTGAAATGATGGTCACCGCTAAGTATGTAAAAAAAGCTTAATACACTACTGCGGGGAGTGCAATTGCCTAGTTTAAACGCTGCTTGGTAAAAAGTGTTTTATGGTGGTAGTTAAGTCTTGTTGATATTGCTGTTGTGATTTAGGGGTGAAAAATTGCCCATGTTCACGCTCTTCACCTTCGCGAGTTTGGTAAACGATATTTAACAAAGACTTATTTGATAACAAAGGACTCAAACGCCTTAGTGCTTGTTGTTGATCATCATTCGTCAGTGAGGTGACCGAGCCTTGTGTTTTGTCACTTAATAAATTTTCAAGCCCGATTGTGGCTACTTCTAGATAGGCTATTTGCTCTTTTCTATGTAGTTTATTTAGTTGAACACCGATATTTTCAAGCTGAGTATCACCAAAGCTATATTCTGAAAGTAACGACACGGTCTGCTCTACCATGACAGCAACTGTTTCATGAAGATTATCGCCATAACCTTTTCGGTAGCCAACATCAGATGAATTGAATACTTTCATTTCTAAAAAAGGGTTGGCTTTTAAGGCTAAGTTACCAATGAAAGATAAAATACTGTCTTTGGTGTTCTCGCTTTTATTCATTAGCGCGTTGAGCAATGCTTCTCCTTGTTCTCGGTCAAAGCCTAGAACATTAAGTAATTGGCTTTGTTGAGTTGAAGTGTACTGGTTAAGTTTATTAACTAAAGTAGCCGGCGACTCAGCGTCAATAACCGTGGAGATAAAATTTTGTAAATCATTAGCGCTTGATCTGGGATTGTTATATTCGCCTAACGGAGAATAAGTGACTTGGTTTTTCTTTTGTTCACGGTAAATGTTAACTTGTTCCGTGTATTGGCTTGCGTTTTCAATTAACTGCTCTCGTACTGGGCGTTTACTGTTGGCGAGTACTTCAAGAAATTGTGCTACTTTTTCAGCACCAGAGCGCTTGCCATGTTTAGCATATTCATTTAAATGGGTGTACAGCATGTTGGCTGACACACCAACACCAGCAATAACATCACTTAACTGGGTAAGTTGTTTTTCATCTAAAGAAGGTACCATAGCTAAAAGGTCATCATTGCTGGTTACCCCCATTCTAGCTAAATGAATGAACTTATCTTCAGGAAGCTTTTCGTAAAGTAGCGCCAGCTTTTCTTTTTTTTCATCTGAAAATTCGGCTTGAATAGGCTCTTTTAACCAATTAGCAAAGTTGAAATTAACTTTAGCGACTTCACTGATAAATAATGTTTGTGACGTGGTAGGCGTAGTACTTTCATTGTCGGTGAGCGTTTTTTGGGGGACCGTTAACTTGTCGCTAGCATGGCTGAGAGTCACGGTATTACTAACATATGGGTTAACTGAAAAGTTCACGTTACATTCCTTGTATTGAGAATAGCTTCTTTACAATAAAACGTATCGGCAATGTTGAGTAATACTTGAGCTTTTTATCAGATAAAAAGCTCAAGTATTAATACCTTAACGTTAAAGTTACTAGCACAATACCATGATCAGTACTTTCACCGTCACGATCGAATATTGGGTTAATTAAATGTCTATCATAGGTGTGATAATGACTCACCTCATACAAGCTGTCATGATAACTAGCATCAAATTCACACGAAAGTAAAATATAGTCGAGCACTGAGCTGCTGGCGCCAAAATAGTGAGTGGCATTACGGGTTAGTGTTTTACTTTGGTTTTCATCTTGAGTTAACGCTTTGTGCTTAATTTTATCAGTTTCACCTAGCTCATCGTTTTCATTACTGAGTAGTGTTTGAAATAAGTGCCATGCGTCATATAAGCAATATTTAGCAAGATAAGCCTCACTATCAATTGCAGAAGCAAAGCGTAAGCTGTGGGTGAGTAGGTGGCTTAATACTCCATCTGCTAAGGTGTTGTTAAAATCGCCCATGAGTACCATAGGATGATTGGTAGTTTCACGTCGTTTTATTATATCGACCATTAGTAATGCCGCTTCGCTGCCGCGCTGTACCGTTGAACCCCAACTTCCAGCAACTTGCGCTTTAAGTTGCTCAATAATACTTTGCTCACCAGAATAACTGTTATTACTGTCATCAAAATCTAGCATTGAACGCTTTGATTTAAAGTGCACAACATAGCAATCACAATGCCCAATATGAGGAGCATCAACAGTTGCTCTTAATACTTGTCGACTAAAAGCAAAACCTTCACTTAACCCAAGCACTTTCCCAAGCTCAATGTCGGGCTTTACCGCGTTGATTTCAACAATAGGGTAGCGTGAGGCGAGGGCAACCACAGGGTGTTTATAAATAAAGTCATCAATGACTTGAGGCTCATCAACCACTGCAAAATATTTATAGCCCTGTGCAGCAACTAATACTCTTAACGACTCAACACTAAAAACCTCTTGAAAACCAATAATGTCAGGTTGGTATTCTTGTAAATAGTTGATGATCCATTGCTGCTTTTTCTGCCACTGATCGACACTATAAATACGTTCAAATTCATAATAGGCATTAGGAGGCTCAAGATAATTAAATAAATTGAACGTGGCTATTTTAAGTTGAGAATTTTCAATGTTTTTCAATGATGAAGCATAATTAATAAGCTTTTCATCTGCAGTTTTTTTGGGGTTGATAATGCTAACTCGACTGAAGATTAATGGGTAATTATAGTGTATCAGTTATAGCCTATCACTTATTAAAGTGTTGGGTTGTTTTTTTATTCTATCAACTAAGTAAAACTTAGTTGTATTTATATTATTTAATGTAGCTGTTAGGTTCTATTTTTTATATTTTGCTATTTTTTGAAATTAATTACCTTTTTGCGCTGATTTGTACGTTAATACGCAAAATAAAACTGCCTATGACATGACACAATTATCTTATGAATATTAACGCGAGTAACGCTTAAAAGTCGCTACCCGTATTATAAAGTCACATAAGAGATTTTACCCTGATGATAATGCCTAACAATACGCAACCTTTTAGTTTAGTTTACCTTGATGCTAATGCGACGACTCAAGTGTTACCGCAAGCAGCAGCAGCTGCGCTAACAGCGATGGAAACACAGTTTGGCAACCCAAGTAGTAGCCATATTAGCGGGCTACAAGCAAAAAAAATGATGGATAAAACTCGCCAGCAAGCAAAGGCAGTTATCGGCGCTGATGAAGGGAGCGTTATATTTACCAGCGGAGCTACCGAAGGTATTCAAACTGCTATTTTATCAGCATTGCTTGCTGTGAAAAAAAGTCGTGCTACGCGTATAAATGACGCTAAGAGTTACAGTTTATTATATGGTGCAACAGAGCATAAAGCGGTAGCTGAATCCCTCAAACATTGGAACGATATTCTAGATATTGGTGCGACCGTAAAAGCGATACCGGTCAATAGCAGCGGCCAGCTTGATTTAAGCTTTATTGCGAAAGAAGTTCCGAATGCGTTAATGGTTTGCACTATGGCTGTTAATAATGAAACAGGGGTTTACCAAGATATTGCTTTATTAGATAAAACGATACGTGAACATAATCCTCAAGTTGCATGGATGGTAGATTGCGTACAAGCATTAGGAAAAACACCTTTAAACCTAGCTAGCACCAGTATTGATTATGCTCCTTTTAGTGGCCATAAACTCTATGCCCCTAAAGGCATAGGGTTTTTATATGTTAAAGAGCATGCACCATTTACACCAGTCATTGCTGGTGGTGGTCAAGAAAGTGGCTTACGATCTGGCACTGAAAACCTTCCAGGGTTAGCGGCATTAAGTGTAATTTTTGATATGCTTTTAGCTGTGGACCATCAAACAAATGCGCAGAAAAGTGCGTTAGTAGAAGAACAAGAGCGAAGTAAAACACCTTTTGCTCCCATTGAAACCTTACACTTATATCGTCAGCAGTTAGCTTCTGCTTTGCAAAAAGCTTTTCCGACAATTGTTTTTAATCATCGTTTTGACAACTCGGTGGCGACCACGCTGAATTTTGCCATTCCAGGTTTTAGCTCAAAAGAAATAATGGACTTATTTGATGCTGCTAATGTACGGGTTAGCTCAGGATCTGCGTGTAGCTCTAAGGTGACGCGTAGTTTTGTGCTAGATGCTATGGGGCTACCAGCGTGGCAAAGTGAGTCTGCAATTAGAATGTCTTTTGGCCCAGCAATGACACCTGCTGACATTGATATTGCTTGTGAACGCATCTTGCTAATCGCTCAAACGCTAGCCAATAGCTGCTTAACGCCTGATAGTAAAGTGGCTATCAGTACTGCCGTCAATAGTCATGATGGCAACAGAGATAAAGCCAAAATAAATGGCTTAGTACAATATAAAGTGGGTGGCAGTTGTACTTGGCTATATATTGATAATAAAGCAAAGTTAGCCTTTATTATTGATCCACTAGCGCAAGTAACTAATAGGCTTAGCACTATGCTTAGCTGTCAAGGGCTGCACTTAGCTGCCGTTATTGATACTCATGGTCATGCAGATCATCAATCTTGTCGTACTGACATTGCTAAAGCTTGCTTAAGTACACAGCAGAGTGATGAGTTAGGTTGGCCGCTTAACGCGCATAGTGTGATTTTTGGCGAGCAAGAATACCAATATATAACGATTGGTGATAAATGGTTATTAAGAGTTGTCACGCCAGGACATACCAATGACAGTATTAGTTTGCTGTTGTGTGATCCAGTGACTAAATCATCAACGCATTTAACGGTGTATTATGCCTTTTGTGGTGATTTGATTTTAATGGGCAGCTTAGGTCGTACTAATTTTGATAATAGTAGTGCGCTCGCAATGTATGAAAGTTTACAGCACATACAATCACTTATTGGTGTTAATAGCCTTATTTGTCCTAGTCACGATTATCATCATGAGTTTACTACCAGTATCGCTGGTGAAGTTTCTCGTAATACTCTACTTGCACAAGTGATGAACAATGAAATAAGTAAAGACGAGTTTTCGCGTATAAAGGCGAATTTAGATAAAACCATTATAGATGAAACTGGTCATGAAATTATGTGTGGCGCACTCAGTATTAAGCCATGTACTAATACAAGTATTAATAATGAACATAGCGTTGCTGCGACTAAGCAAAAGACTGTTATAGAGCAATATAATAGTGACTCTCTCGCAAAGGCTATCAAGCAAAAAGAGCTATTACTTATTGATATTCGTGAATCACATGAATACGCCTTACAGCACGACGCACAGTTTACTTATAATGTGCCGTTAACGCGTTTAGTACAGTTTATAAAAGAGCATAGCTACGATAAATCAAGACCATTAGTACTCATTTGTCGTAGCGGTAGTCGCTCTTTACTAGCTGCTCAGGCGTTAGTACGTTTAGGTTTTAATAATGTTGGTAATATGCAAGGTGGTTATGCGCACCATCGTTATTAATATAAGCGTTTATCGTTGAAACTGGTGAGTGAATTAACTAGTCGAGTAAAGCAAAGTCAGCCAAAAAATAACGCCAGCATTTATGCTGGCGTTATTTTATAAATATTAATTCCACAATTAGAAGCGCTAAGGTTAGTTGATTATTTTTTCTTGTGTTTTACTCATGTGATTAGCAATAGTTAGCAAGGCAATACCATCAAACAAAAACGTTACGCCAATAATTAGCCCAACAATCCAAGCGCTGGCAAATGGCCAATTTGTTAGAACAATAACACCGAGTATGAAAGACAATATACCATTGAGTATGTTAAATATTTTGGCTGAAGACTGTAACTGAAAGGCAAGCACAATAGCGCTGAAGCCACTGATTAATAAATAAATGGCAATTAATAAGCCTAATACTCCAAGTATAATTGCAGGGTGCGTAAAAATAATAAGCGCTAGCGCGGTTAGCACAAAAGGTTTAAACCATAACGAGATATTACTGTTTTTGTTATGCCAAGCGTTAAAAGCTAATGCAAATGCTGCTAATAAAAACATAGCACCAACGTAAGCGTTAAGCGCAATGCCTATAAAGCTAGGCGCTAAAATAGCTAAAACGCCAATCAATATCATTATAGTACCAATGGTTTTAGTATTTTTTATTAACGCCAATTTGAATTGTTGTGCGCTGGTTTCGCGTGTTATTTCAGAGGCTTCAGGTTGCTCAGGGGGGGAAATAATGTTGCTCATGTTTTATCCTTAAGTGTGTTTTTATTATTGTCTAACTATTGTTTGACTATTATCTTGATTTTAAAAGCATATTTGTTAGTAGTAAATTTATTTTGTTGGCTTTTCTGATATCCAAAGTTTGATAGTGCCCTTTACAACAACTACATCATTTTCATCATAAGCGGTAATATTAACCAGCATATCGCCGGGCTGCCAATCTTCGGCATTCACTTTGGCGACACAGCGAATATCACTGCCTGCTTTGGCGGTGTAATCTACGGTCATCCCTTTAGGTATCCACCGTAGGTGCTTTGGAATAGATGACTCAGCCATTACGCCCATCGCCATCTCTAAACCGTTACAAATCGCAATAACATGCACGGTTTTTATATGATTAAAAACTTTCTTTCGTTTCTTAATTAAACACGTACATTGATTAGGGGATAACTCTGAAATATACGGGCTAATTGTTGCAAAATAAGGTGCTATACGGCTGACAATTATAGAGAATATTTTTTTACCGAACGGATATTTTTGGAGCTTGTGATACAGGGATAGTGTTTTATTTGTATTGCTCATTATCGCGCTTACCGTTTAATTTAAAGGTGGCTTTAAAGTTAACTTATCACTCGACGTTATTATCTACAAATAATTGTTATTTTATGAGGGTGTTAGCGTGAATTTATAGGTTGGTTTTCACCTTCAGCAGAGGCTGGTAGACAGGTGAGAAAAATTCACCAGTAAAGTGAAATTATCTCGTTTGTTGATGAGGATTGGAAAGCATAAGATAGTTTCACTTTCTTAGTCTCCCCGATTATTTGAAAGTTATTGTTTGTGGTAATTATCTAAAAATTATTTTTTAAGGTAGTTATTAAATTGATAAATTGTTTCATTTGTAGACTTAAGGGCATTTTTATGCCCTTTTTTTTTGCCATTAACCCCTGACTTTATAAGCTAGGCTAAAATGGTGCAAACAATCTTAATTGGTGCAATCTTAAAAATTAAACGACCGTAAAAATAAAAAATATAATTTAAAATCATACTCTTATGTTTTGGAACGTATTTTGCTATATGTGATTGTCGTCATCAATATAGATTAATTATGCCAATTCAAACACCAATACGTGGTTTACGTTCTTTTTGCGTCGCTTCAAAATGTTTAAGCTTTAAACATGCGGCTGCACAGTTATTTTTAACTCCTTCAGCAGTTAGCCATCAAATAAAACAGTTAGAGGAGCAGTTAGGCTTTATTCTTTTTGAACGTGGTACCCGTTCAATTGAGTTAACTCGCTCAGGAAAGCATTTCTATCAGTCAATACAGCCTATTATCCATCAATTAGAGTCAACTATTTCTGAGTTTACTAGCAGCCAAAAAAATAAAACTATTACCATCAGTTTACCTGAGTTTTTTGCTAGTGAGTTGTTTATTCCACGTTTAAACGAATGGTCAGATAAAAACCCAGAAGTTAATCTTCAATTACAAACCATTAAAGCTGGTGATGCAGCAGTACAAACAGCTGACTTATCAATAATGCTTGCAAATGGTAAGCCTAATGCGAGTATCGTTCACGAACTTTTTCCTATGCGTTATGTTGCTGCTTGTAACCAAGAGCTCTATCGAAAATTAAAAATAAAAGGGCACGAAGCGCTAAAAGATACTCCACTAATTTTACATAGTTCTCGTCCTTGGTCTTGGCATAAATGGGCAGATCATGTAAATGTACACGACTTTGACCCTAAACAAATCATTCAGTTTGACAGTATGTATGGCGTAACCCGCGCAGCGCAACAAGGGCTAGGGATTGCATTAGTGCCTATGCCTATAACCAAAACATGGTTTAGTGAACAATTATTAGTGAAGCTGTTTGATGAGGAGTTAAATACAAACGATCGCTATTATTTAATACAGCATGACAATATGGAAAAAAATCTTGAACTCACATTGTTTTCAAATTGGATTAAAGCAACATTTGCACAGTAGTTAAATTAGCTATGTCACTATGGGTGAAAATTATTCACTCAATGGGTTTATTTTGATCGTTTGTCGACTCAATTATTAACTCTTATAGTAAAGCTGCATCAACAAGGTGTGCTGCTTAAGAGAGATAAACATGAATTGTAAACCTATTTATTTAACCACATTATTTTTAGCATTGAGTCATTCAGTTGTAGCTTTTGCAAGTACTCCCCCGTTAAAGGTAGCTGTTATTGAAGGAGCAACGGCAACGAATGACTTAGTAAAAGGAAGTTCTAAAGCGAGCATTTATAAAATAAAAAGTAGCTCTAAGGGTATTACCACCAATGACGATAAAATAAACTTATGCGTTGCTTATTTACAGGCAGGCAAATTAAAAAAGTCTGAGTCAGCTTGTACTGCTGCAATTAATAGTATTGAAGCGATGAGTTTAGAAAGCGAAAAAGCACTCTATTTAACGTCTTTAAGCTATAGCAACCGCGCTATATCTCGTTATAAAAATAATGATATATCTGGTGCTATTGAGGATTTAAATACCGCCGTTTCTATTGACCCAAATACAATTGCGATGAGTAATTTAAATGTAATTAAACAGCATTTATATACGTCAGTTACTGACCGTTTAACAGCAACGTCAAGCTTATAATAGGGTATAACAGTTAATTGGGAGCTTTAACATGCTAAAAGTTATAATTAATAATATTTCTTCTGTAGTAAGTTTGTTAAGTAATATGAACTACTTATCAATTAGCCAGTGGGATGTGGAGCAAACGGACTCGCCAAAATCGACTGATAATATAAAACCTTAAGGTAACTTATAGGTATTAGGCTCAAGAAGATAGGGCGAAATAAAATGAAAAATCTGAACGGTAGCAGCCATTTCATCAATACTGAACGCGTATTATGTGTTGATAAAGTGATACTGCTACCATGATTAAATAAATACCATCGACTTCAAAAAAATAAGACATCAACCTTACCTAAATGCTTTTTCTTGCATTAATATACGAGAGTGTGACATCTTCAATTGATAGTAATTACTTTGTATATAAGCTGAGCCTATCAATATGCCTACTTTTCAATTTCTAACCTTAACGCTCATTAATCGTGTTTTGCATTTACAGCTTGCTCGCCCTGAAAAGGCAAATGCGATGAATAAAGTTATGTGGTTTGAAATAGGGGAGGTGTATCGCTGGATAACAACGCAGAATAATATTCATGCGGTGGTATTAAGCGGTAAAGGTAAACAGTTTTCTTCAGGGGCAGATATTAATTTTTTATTGCAAGTGATGGAGTCAGCAGAGAACTTTCAAGGTGATAAAACTGAACACTTACGTTTAGCTATTTTGAATATGCAACAATCTTTTTCGGCTATCGCTGAATGTCCTGTACCTACTATTGCCGCAATTCATGGGGTATGTGTTGGCGGTGCTATTGATTTGATTTCTGCCTGTGATATTCGCTTAGCGTCATACCGCTCTTATTTTAGTATTATGGAGACTCAATTAGGTATTCCTGCTGATATGGGAACCTTACAACGGCTACATAGTAACTTATCTAATGGGCAACTACGTGAATTAGCTTTTACTTCCGCTATTTTTTCAGGGCGAAAAGCGAAACAATGGGGCCTAGTCAATAATATCTATTTCACGCGTAAAGGGTTAATGAAAGCCGCTTTTAAATTAGCAAATACTATTGCCGAATTACCTAGCTATGCGGTTCAGGCAACTAAGTGTAGTTTAAATGTAAATACCAATGCTATTGTTGCTGAAGGGCTAGATACCATCGCAACCATTAATGCTGAATTGTTACCTTCACCAGCAGCAACCTCGCAAATAGCAGCACTTAAAACAAAGTTAAAAAAGTCGTAGACTTAGGGTCAGCACTAAATAACTTACCTAATAATATAACCCAACAGTTACTTAATGGTTATTTAACTTGATGAGCAATGGTAGTGGTTATTACTCGTTAGCTAGAAAACTATATTTCTTAGAAGTGTGGACGACCTCACCTCTCGATAACTTACCAGGGGACGACCCCTATATTAATAGAGGTGTATATGAGTTGGTTTATTCTTTTCATAGCGGGGCTGCTTGAGATTTTTTGGGCGATTGGGCTTAAGTATTCTGATGGTTTTACCAAGTTTTGGCCGAGTGTTGGTACTGTATTATCGCTCGTCGCCAGTTTTATATTGTTAGGTATCGCAATGAAAGACTTACCTGTTGGTACAGCTTACGCAATATGGGTAGGTATTGGCGCTGTTGGCACAGCTATACTAGGTATTATGCTGTTTAATGAGTCAGCAGATATACTTAAAATAGTGAGCCTGGGTTTTATTTGTGTGGGTATTGTTGGCCTTAAGTTGGCGCATAATGCTTAGTAGTTATTTTTGGGGGCTACTTAGGCGGTTATTTGAGGAGAAATAATCGCTTATTTTTGTCACTTGATTTTTATGTTTCATTGCAACTGTCTGAAATAATACCCGTTTACACTGAACCCCAGTACCGCTCAATCTTTGTTAGTAATAAGTAAAATATTTTTGCTATCTCTAATACTATTGTTGTAACCTTCATTGGCTTTTTCATGTGAATTATTGCTAGTTATTTACCTTTAGTTATAGCCAACCAGTGTCAATGATTTATGGTGGCGTGTAGTGCTTAGCAAAAAATTCAGGTTAAGTTAATTATTTTTGCCATGGTTTATGGCATCAGGCAGTATAAGGGTATTTTATGCCATACCCAAATGGACCTGAATGGTCAGCGTTACAAAATAGAATCATCACTAATGAAGATGGTAAAATTGAGCTAAGTACTGTTGCTTGTGGCAAGTTAAAACTTCCTTCTGGGCAGTTAATGGTTTGTGACCCTTTTGCTGCAATGAGTAAGTCAGGTAATGCATTTATTCAAATTAAACCAGGGGAGTACGAGGTTATTGTAACCGTTGCTGATGTTAGTGCTGATTTAGATGGTAGTCATTTTCGTGAAGCTTACGCGAGTTTAATTCTTGATGAAACCCAGGCTGAAAGTACGCGACAACCTCTTGAGCTTACCCTTACAGAGGAGCCATCTCAACAACCTCTACAAGACGGTGAGTTTTATGGTTACGGTGTTGATGCTGGTACCGCTTGCTTTGCGGATGCACAAACTATTAAGTCGGATATGCCTGACGAAGATACATGGTATGACGATTTATTTGAAAGTGAAAACCGCGATAGTTGGTTTGACCAAATGGATGATGAAAAATTAATCCGTCGTGGTATTGCTAATATTAGGCTGCCGTTAACTAATAGTGATAATAATTTAATATTATTTCACTCTGGTTGGGGAGACGGGTTTTATCCCGTTGTTGGTGGTTACAGTGCAGATGGCACTCTTATTGCGATACATACCGATTTTCATGTTGTTGAATTGTCTGAATATGAAGATGAAGATGAAGATGAAGATAAAGATGAAACCACCGATTCAGCTACTCAACCTTTAGTAACTGAGTCCTCAGTTAACGCTGAGGTCATGACTAGAGAGACTAAACCATGGTGGAAATTCTGGTCATAGTACTGCTAAATTATAGCGCTTTCCTCGTTTATTATTTATGTTAACTAACGGTCAAAACCGCGTTATGTGGGGTTAAATGGATTTTAGATTATATGATTAGAATTGCAACCATGCATGACTTAGAGGGCGTTCTTCGCCTATACAAGGAACTCCGTCCTTTTGATCCAAAGCTAGAGGCTGACTTTGTCAAAGAAAAGTGGGCCGATATCATTAATGACAGCCAAACATTTATCGTGGTCGCCGATATTAACGGTCAATTAGCCTCAACATGCGCTTTGAGTCTCAATAAAAGTATTGCTAATCAAGCAAGGCCTTTTGGCATTATCGAACACGTTATTACGTTAAATAAATTTCGCCGCCAAGGGTTAAGTAAAAAAACGCTAGAGTTTGCAATTTCTTTAGCTTGGAAAAGTAACTGCTGTAAAGTGATGCTGTTGTCTGGGGAGCAGTTACAAGGGGCTCATTCTGTCTATGAAACTGTAGGTTTTAAAAGCGGTATAGAAAAAGGTTTTGTTATTAAACCCTAGGAATAATATAGAGTTTACTAATGTTTATGTGAGAATACTCTAACTATATGTTCAATTAAATTTTTCGGCACTATGTGCCTTTTTTGCAAAAGGATTTCACGATGAAAACGGTATTACTTTTATTAATCACGGTATTTTCAGGAGTAGTTATGGCAACACAAAGTACAGAGCCTTTGCCTCAACATTTACAAGAAGAAGTGTCGGTAGACATTAAAGAAAGAACACTATATCCCATTATTAAGCCCGGTGACTGGGTTGGAGTAAAACATGGTGCGGTTTATTCAACCTTGGTTGGCACTAAAGAAAGCCCCGAAGTAGTCATAGGTTTTGGTTACGAGACCACTGACAATTTTATATTTTTAACGCACCAAGAGAGTAAAAAGATTGACTTAAATGTTGCGGTTGCAACAGCCTTTAGCAATATTGATGCAATGGACGTCACTTTTATCGCCGCTGAGGCACTTGATAACCAAGTGCTAACCGCCAGTGGTCAATCTTTTAGTAGTGAAGCGATATTATCTAAAAAGCAGATGTTAAAAGCTCACAAGATGTTAAAGGCTGAAAAATTACTGGTTTCAATTGCAAGAAGAACAGGCTTGATGGTGATATCAAAAGAGGCCTCTGAAGAGTTATTAAATATGTTTGTCTATTTACATCACGATGCATGGAGTGATGATAGTTACGGTAATGCTCCTATAGCGAATATGCTCTTTGTTATGGAAGAAGGGGAAATAGTGGGAACTATTCCATTAAGTACTAGCGAGTAACACCTTTAGCAAGCAGTAAAGACGGGGTAAGCTAACTCTTCTCACTCGAGCTAAGCTTTTCTAGTCAAATAGGTATTCGCCACTGAATGAGGCGTTATTTTTATTAAAATATAGCGTTAGTAGAATTAACTTAATATCCTACGAGAATTTTCTCGCGACCCATTAGTTGCGTAAAACTTAAAGGAGTATGTGGTGAGCACATCTGAAGAATTAATTAAATCATTTATCGTTGATTACAAAATATGGAATGACACTCCGGTTGAACTATTGTTAGATGACAATATGACAAGTTTTACAACTTACCCTGCTAAAATGTCGCAAGTCTTTACCAACATCATATCAAACTCGGCAGTACACGCTTTTGAAGCAAACGAGGAGAGTAATGAGGGCAAAATTATTATTTCAGCAAAGGTCTGTAACGATATTTTGTCGATTAACATTAGTGATAACGGTCAAGGGATGACAGATGAAGTGAAAAGTCATATCTTTGAGCCTTTTTACACCACAAAGCGTGGTAAAGGTGGAACCGGATTGGGCTTAAGTATTGTTCATAATATTATTAAAAATAATTTAAATGGTGAGTTCAAAGTAGAGTCAACTTTAGGTAAAGGCACGTGCTTTAATTTAGAGCTACCTTCATTGAGCAATATTAATAAAAGTCTTAGCCATAAATCTGCTGTTTAATTATTTAATGTTATTTCTCATGTGAATCGATTATTTAGCTACAGTATTAAAGTTAGTGATTAGTCGTAGTTGCGGAAAGTCGATATATTTCTAATTAATATAATCGTTAAAGTAATTGACTACAAAGCTTTTAAACAATTCATGAGAGGTTGCTAACTGTATATTTTTATGAAATATCATGTTGAAATCTAACGTTCGGTATTGGAAATGATGTGGCTCTGTAATTTGCCATACACTTTGCTCTTCAAGCTCATCTTTAATAAAGAAATCCAGAAATATTCCCACTCCCATACCAGCAAGTACCGCGTTCTTATAACTAAAAGCGTCGTTAATCGTAGTGAATTGATCAAGAGGTTTTTTAATGCCAATTTTTTGCAAATAAGTGCGTAAGGTTGATAAGTTGACGTAAGAGGGGATTAGCAGTGTGTCGGTTATCATTCGTAGCTGATCAGCTGGGGCTAAGTTTTTGGTAAAGCTAGCAGGAGCACATAAAATAGTACAGGCTCTAAAGAGTTTAGTAGAGCGTACTTGAGAGTCACTTAAAAAGCCCCCTCGAAAAGCAAAGTCAATATCTTGCTCAATTAAATCCAAATTATTGTTGGAGGTTATAATGTCGAGTTTTATTTGTGGATATTGCTTAGTAAACATTGCTAACATTGACATAACGCGACCTTGGGTCAATATTTGTGGCAAAGTGATGCGTAGGATACTCGCGGTATTTCGTGTATCGTTGGAAAATACCGACTCAGCTTGGGCTAAGCTCGTTAATACACTTTTACATTGATGATAAAAAGCCTTACCTTCACCCGTTACCTTGATGTTTTTGGCATCACGTATAACTAAATCTGTACCATAATATTTTTCTAATATTGATAGGTGCTTACTCACCGCTGATGGGCTTAGATTTAAGTAATGAGCCGCATTTTTTAAGCTTTTCTTGTCGATTATCGCTACATAGCTTTTATAGTAAGTTAATTTATCCATCTGACTTCTCTTTAAGGTTCCATTTGTTCACCTTTATTGTGATTATACATCACTTTTTTTCATTTTTTAACTGCCCTATACTTGGTTCAACTTAAAGAGGAGTTCAAAGATGAAAAAATTAATAAGCAAAATAATAACAGTGTCTTGCGTAATGCTGTTGTCAGCAACCGTAAGTGCTAAGACTATATCTATAGAAAGTTTAAACGCTAAAAGTACGGTAAAAATTAAACTTTATGTACTTGACTGTGGCACGATTCAAGCGAGAGATATGTCACTGTTTAACCCTTTGCTCTCTACGCGAAAACCGATGAATATGGCTGTTCCTTGCTATGTTATTAAACACCCCACTAAAGGTATATTGGTGTGGGATGCTGGTTTACAAGATGACATCGCGAAATCTAGCCATGGTGTAGAAGCGCATCAAGGCGTGTTCCATTTAACTGTAAAAAGAACGATGCTCTCCCAGTTAAAAGAAATAGGGGTCGAGCCAAAAAATGTTACTTATTTTGCTCCCTCCCACTTGCACTTAGATCACAGTGGTAATGCTAATTATTTCACGCAGAGTAAATTATTAATGCAAAACAGTGATTACCAGTTAGCTTTTTCAAAAGATGCTGCTAAGTATGGTTTTGATGTTAATCACTACTTTGAACTTAAAAGTGCTGAACATGTGCCGCTTAATGGTGACTATGATGTTTTTGGTGATGGCTCTACTATTATTTTAAGTACTCCTGGGCATTCACCTGGACATCAGTCACTGTACCTTAAACTAGTGAAAACAGGCGATGTTATCTTAAGTGGTGATCTTTATCATTTTGCAGAAAATAGAGCGAATTATGGTATACCAGTATGGAATGATAAAAAACAAACAATTCAATCATTTGCCAAAATTGACCATATTTTAGATAATACCTCAGCCAGTTTATGGATTCAGCATGACCCAGAAGAAGCTAAATTAAAAAACATGTCACCTAACTTTTATGATTAGCAATAGCAAGCGGTTAGATATTTATACAACTAAAAATTATTAGTAAAACTGTCGCTGAAATACAAGTCGCTAAGAAGGTTTTAGTTACTTGTATTTCAGCGGTTAATTTCGATTAAATGTTAAATGCTAGTTCAGGTTATTTGCTAAGATATTTATAATTACGTTAAGCTGTGCTTAGCTAGCAATTTTCAGAGTTTGGTTAATATCTTCAACTTGGTTATGAACTTGTAATGATATTTCACGAGCGAGTTCTTTGGATTGTCCAACCTCTTTATTTACACGTAACATTGCTTGCTCAAAGGCGTGGAAGTGCGACTTTTGCTCTGTGATATGTCCTAAAGTTTCGCGGGCTACATTCGCTGATATTTGCGCTTGTTCACTGACTTGCTGGGCATTTTCTTTTAATGCTAGAGCAACATGTTGCTGTTTAGCTGAGGCTATTTCAATAGCCTCCATGGTTTGTTTAATCGAGTGATTGTCAGACTGCAATTGTTTTAATTGGTCATTAATTTGTTGCAGTGAGTCTTGGGTTCTTCCTGCTAATTGCCTCACTTCAGTAGCAACCACGGAAAAACCACGACCATGTTCACCAGCACGTGCTGCTTCAATGGCGGCATTTAATGCTAGTAAATTAGTTTGATCAGCAATTGCGCTAATCACTTCAATAATTGAGCCGACACTGTTAACTGACAGCGCAAGTTGGTTAATAGCTGCTTTGCCCGATTGTGCGGCGCTATTCGTTGATTGGCTTGCTGATAAAGCATCATCAACTTCGCTTTTACTGGCTAACATGGCTTCTTGAGTTAACTGAGCATTGGCGGCAGCTTGTTCAGATAAATCGTTCACTTGGTCGCTCGCCTCAGTTAATGCAAGCATGATTTGATGGACAGTATTTACTTCATCGTTGGTATTATTTGCTGTAGTTTGAATGATGGCCGTTTGATTCTTCATGGTTTCTAGCGCACCAGAAACTAAGCTTAACTGTTGTGATTTTTGTGTAGCCTCTTGTGCTAATTGTTGCACCATTTGATTAAAACTGGCGGCAATTTCACCAAGCTCATTATTAGGTTTAATATTTTCGATAATATTAAACTGACCTTTCTCTATTAAATTGACAAAGCTGTTTCGAAGTAAGCGTAGTGGCTTTAGTATAATACGATGTTGTAAGAAGTGATTAATCAGTAAGAAGACAACCATAGCGCTTAATAAGACTATAATAATGACGGTTAAGTCGTTAAGGTCTTGCTCTTGTTGAGCGTTAATTGTTTTTTCAGCATCAAAGATAATTTTTTCAAATACTGTAATGTTATTTTTTAATAAACGTAAAGTGTCACTTTGTTGTTGATATAAGTTGAAAGTACGATTGAGCTCTTGTTGGTATCGTTTACTAATGCTTTGTAATTCAGCGAGGGCTTCATTGCTTAAATCAACAGCATCGTCATCATTGTCTACCAACTCATCCTCATCAACCTCTTCTAATATGCCTAACGCTGGAAATGTTGAAAGTGCTTTTATAGCCGTTTTTACCTCAGTAAGCGGAACTTCTATTATAGCTAAGCTATTGTCATTATTTCCTTGTAATGCTTTTGCTCGTGCCATAACCAAAGCACTTAAAGCGCTGGCTAATTGTTCAGTCGTTATTAAATAATGTAAACGTTGTGCTTCGGTAATAGTAGAGCTTGCTACCGCAAAAGTGGCTAGTTGATGGTTAAGGCTAATTAAACTGCTTTCGCTATTAATAAGTAGCGCGTCTAAGTTACCACTGAGCTTTCCCGATGAGCGAAACTTGGTTACTAACAGAGTTTTAAGCGCTAAAGAGAAATCAATTATTTGTTGCTGTAGCGCTTGTTGGTTTATTGACTTTGCTTGGTTAATAATTGCATCAAGTTGTGTTTCTGCTTTAGTGAGTAGCGTTGCATCGCCGTGTTCAAGGTATTGGCTGATTGTTCGGTTGAAATCAATTGCGACAGCAAATTTTAACTGTTGGTAAGCCTTTATACGTTGCTTACTGGTAGTAAGTGAATCACCGACCCAAAAGAGTGAATATAAAAAAGCTAAAATAAAAATAATCATGGCAAAAGAAGAGAGTTTAAAAAAGCGAGAGGCGCGCATGGTGTAAGCCTATTAACAGAACATAGAGTAATAACGACAACTTTATTGGCTTTTTATGACTAGATGATGACAATGTCGATTAAGGTGTAAACAAAATTGCTCACTTGTTCGAAAATATGAGCTAAGTCATTAGGTGTGATTCTTGATTGTCAGTTAACGTAAAGGTAAGGTTCATGAAGATTATTACGGTTTATTAGCTATACTCAACAACTAAATAACCTCACTCAATACTACATTTCGATAGTAAGGTGAGCATAAAAGTAGATGCTAATAAATTATCCTGCGGCAGCGTATCTCTACGCTGAGCGAACAAAGATAAGAGAACATTATGAATAATGAACTTTATAATGACGGACCAATAGTGCATCAAGCCACCTTTATTGATGGTAATAGTGTCATCATTCCTGAGTTAAAGCTGCTAGACCAAGATGGTAATACCTATCCTGGTGCAGATTTACCTGACATTGATAAAACCCTAGCAATAAAAATATATAAAACCTTAGCATTTCACCGTGTACTCGATGAGCGCATGGTTGCGTCACAGCGCCAAGGCCGATTAAGCTTTTACATGACGGCGTTAGGCGAAGAGGCTGCCAGCGTTGGCGGCGCTGCTGGATTAGAGCCACAAGATATGATCATGACGCAATACCGCGAGCAAGGGGTATTAATGTTTCGTGGTTTTAGTCTTGAAAACTTTATGAATCAGCTGTTTAGCAATGCTAAAGATTTAGGTAAAGGGCGTCAAATGCCTATCCATTACGGCTCTAAAGAGCTTAATTGTATGACAGTATCTTCAACATTAGCGACGCAAATTCCGCAAGCGACTGGTTATGCTTATGGGCAGAAGGTCCAAGGGTTAAACGCTATTACCTTATGTTATTTTGGTGAGGGTGCAGCATCTGAAGGCGACTTTCATGCTGGTTTAAATATGGCAGCAGTGCAAGAAGCTCCTGTGGTTTTTTTCTGTCGTAATAATGGCTACGCTATTTCAACACCAGCAGATGAACAGTACAAAGGTAACGGCATAGCGTCACGCGGTGTTGGTTACGGTATTAAAACTATTCGTGTTGATGGCAATGATATCCTGGCCGTGCTTAAAGCAATGCAATTGGCTCGTGAGTATGCGGTTAGTGAGCATAAACCTGTGCTTATTGAGGCAATGTCGTACCGTCTTGGTGCACACTCTACTTCAGACGACCCATCAGGTTATCGAACCAAGGAAGAAGAAGCAAAATGGCAAGCTAATGATCCTATTTTACGTATGAAAAACTGGCTACTTAAGCAGGAGTGGTGGGATGAAGCACAAGAAACAATACTATTTGAGCAACTTAGAGAAGACATACTTGCCGCTGTGAAAGTTGCTGAAAAAGTAGATAAGCCTCATATAGATACCATGATAACTGATGTTTACGATGTGCCAACACCGCAACTAAAAGCACAACTTGAAGCTGTTAAAGCGCACGTTAATAAGTACCCTGAATCTTACCCATTTACGGCAGGAAAATTTTAATCATGGCTCAAATGAATTTATTACATGCAATTAATAATGCCCTTGATATCGCAATGGCAGATAACGATCGTACCGTATGTTTTGGTGAAGATGTTGGGCATTTCGGTGGTGTTTTTCGTGCTACAAGTGGCTTACAAGAAAAATATGGTAAAACCCGTTGTTTTAATAGTCCGTTAGTAGAGCAGGGCATTATTGGTTTTGCTAATGGTTTAGCTGCGCAAGGATCTGTTGCTATTGCCGAAATACAATTTGCGGACTATATCTTCCCAGCGTTTGATCAAATTGTGAATGAAGCCGCTAAATTTAGATACCGAACTGGTAATGAGTTTGATGTGGGTAAGTTAACTATTCGTGCTCCTTATGGTGGTGGTATTGCTGGTGGTTTATATCATAGCCAATCGCCAGAAGCTTATTTTGCTCATACGCCAGGACTAAAAGTGGTTATTCCTCGCAACCCATATCAAGCCAAAGGTTTATTACTTGCTTCAATTCGAGATGATAACCCCGTGGTGTTTTTTGAGCCGAAGCGTTTATACCGTGCATTGGTTGGCGAAGTGCCAGAAGAAGATTACCAATTACCTTTAGGTAAAGCAGAGGTTGTACAAACGGGTAAAGATATTACGCTATTGGCTTGGGGCGCTCAAATGGAGATCATTGAGAAGGCCGCTAAAATGGCAAGTGAAGATGGTATTTCATGTGAAATTATTGATTTACGCACCATAATCCCTTGGGATATTGAAACCGTTACTCAGTCTGTAATGAAAACTGGTCGTTTATTGGTGAGTCAAGAAGCCCCTTTAACAGCAGGCTTTGCTAGTGAAATAGCGGCAACTATTCAAAATGAATGCTTTCTGCATTTAGAGTCACCTATTGCGCGAGTTTGTGGTTTAGATACACCTTACCCTTTAGCGCTTGAAAAAGAATATATTAGTGATCATTTGAAGGTTTATGAAGCCATTAAAACGAGTATTAACTTTTAATATTTACCCAACTACAGGAACAGAACATGAGTATTGATTTTATATTACCTGATATTGGTGAAGGTATTGTTGAATGTGAGCTGGTTGAATGGCTGGTTAAAGAAGGTGAAACCATTGCAGAAGATCAGCCTATCGCTGATGTCATGACAGACAAAGCGATGGTGCAAATACCCTCAATGCATTCAGGGGTTGTTGAAAAGCTTTATTATCAACAAGGTGATATTGCAAAAGTACATGCGCCGTTATTTTCAATGACACCGAATGAAGATAAGGGTGCGGTTAGTCACTCGGATACAAGTGAGGCCCAAGCGAGCAAAATAGAGCCGACAACAAGTTCTGAGCAAGTTGCTACTGTAGTGAGTAAGCTTGAGCAAACACCCGAAAAACTATCTCAATCGAAAAACTCTCAAGGAAAAGCGCTTGCTAGTCCTGCCGTTCGTCGTGTCGCCCGTGAATTAGATGTGAACATTCATGAGGTCGATGGTAGCGGTAAAAAAGGTCGAGTATATAAAGATGATGTTGTTGCCTTTACTCAACAGAGTATGACGCTAGCAAGCTTACCGGCCCAACATAGCGTTGGCGGTACACGTGTAGAAGCAATTCGTGGTATTCAAGCGGTAATGGCTAATGCAATGCAAGACAGCGTTAGCACCATCCCACATTTTACTTATTGTGAAGAGATTGATTTAACAGAGCTTATTGCATTACGTAGTGCGTTAAAAGAGCAATATGCAAAGCAAGATATTAAACTAACCATGATGCCATTTTTTATGAAGGCAATGTCGTTAGCGTTGAAAGAGTACCCTGTTATCAACTCAAAAGTGAATGCGGATTGCTCTGAAATAACTTATTTTAACGATCATAATATTGGTATGGCGGTTGACTCCAAAGTCGGTTTGTTAGTTCCTAATATCAAGCAAGTACAAACTAAGTCAATTATTGATTTAGCACATGATATTTCTCGTTTAACAACTGATGCTCGTAATGGACGAGTAGCGGCAGGTGATTTAAAAGAGGGAACTATTACTATTTCAAATATTGGTGCTATTGGTGGGACAGTTGCAACTCCAATTATTAATAAGCCTGAAGTTGCTATAGTTGCTTTAGGTAAAGTACAAAAGTTACCACGCTTTGATGAATTTGGTAATGTACAAGCGCGCAGTATTATGCAAGTTAGCTGGTCTGGTGATCATCGTGTTATTGATGGTGGGACTATCGCGCGTTTTTGTAATTTATGGAAATCTTTCTTAGAGCAACCAAGTAACATGCTAGTGCATATGAGCTAGTGAAATTATAGCAGTTAAGTTATAGCCGTTAAGTTTGCTATAAAAGTATTTCAAAGGAAAGAAAAAGCCCCGTTATTGTCATGAATAACGGGGCTTTTTGATTCGCTAAGAGTGCTATAAGAGCCGAATTAGCCCAATAGCACTATGTGCTAGAAACCACACTGCTTACCTTGGTTTTTATCTTTAAGCCATACATGTAAAGGTGCAAAGTAATCTAAAATGGCTGTTGCATCCATTTGCTCACTACCCGTTACAACTTTATAAGCTTGTTGCCAAGGCTGACTAGAGCCCATTTCAAGCATAGTGTTTAATGCTTTACCCGCTTCTTTAGAGTTGTAAATAGAGCAACGGTGAATAGGGTCGGTATTACCTGAAATTTCACATAACGCACGGTGGAATTCAAATTGTTGAATATGCGCTAAGAAATAACGGCTATAAGGAACACCACCAGGAACATGGTATTTAGCGCCAGGATCAAAAGCATCAGCGTCACGCGCTACAGGTGCTGTTACACCTTGATATTTTTCACGTAATTCCCACCATGCTGTGTTGTAGTTTTCAGGGGAAATTTCACCTGAGTAAACTTTCCAGCGCCATTGATCAACCATTAAACCAAAAGGAATAAAGGCTATTTTATCAAGAGCCTGCTTCATTAATAAGCCAATGTCTTTTGACTCATCTGGAATAGTATCAATTAAGCCGATTTCTTTTAAGTATTTAGGAGTTACCGATAATGCAATTGTATCGCCAATCGCTTCATGGAAACCATCATTTGCACTGTTTTGGAAATACACTGGTTGGTCTTTATAGGCGCGTTGGTAGAAGTTATGCCCTAATTCATGATGAATAACGTTGAATTCTTCCCCTGTTTTTTGAATACACATTTTAATGCGTAAATCATCTTTAGCATCTAAATCCCAAGCACTAGCATGACAAATAACATCTCTGTCTGCAGGTTTAGTAAATAAAGAACGTGTATAAAACGTTTCAGGAAGTGGTGCAAAGCCTAATGAAGTAAAGAACTTCTCAGCACCTTTAACCATGCCTATTTCATCGTAATTATGCTTTGCTAACTGCTTAGTAACATCGTAGCCAGGATCAGCATCTTCAGGTGCCACTAAATCGTAAATGTTACCCCACGATTGTGCCCACATGTTACCTAATAAATGAGCCGGAATAGGTTTATCTTGTGCAACTTTATCAGTACCATAAGTTTCACCAAGCTCTGTACGAACATAACAGTGTAAGTCTTCATACAGTGGCTTAACTTGACCCCATAAGCGGTCTAATTCGTTTGCAAAGTCATCTGCAGGCATATCGTAATTTGAACGCCACATAGCGCCTAAATCTTTATAACCTAAACCGTTGGCACCTTCGTTAGCAAGCTCAGCTTGACGAGTATATAAAGGCTTCATTTCAGGGCTAATTTCACGCCAGCCTGTCCATAACTCAAGTAACTCATCGTAATCACGTGATGTAGCCATTGTTGAGGTCATATCACCTAAACTCAGTTTTTCACCTGTTTTAGTTGTGTAGCTACCTTTACCATAAATGCTGCCTAACTTAGCGCCTATTTGCGCTAACTCAGCCGATTTTTCAGAGTCTTGTGGCGCAGGCAATACTAAACTTTGCTTTAAAAAGTTTAATTGACGACGTTGAGTGGCATTCACTTCAACATTATCAAACTTGGCAGCTTGCATAGCAAATCGTACGCCGGCTTCAGTTGATTTTTGACTAGACTCTGCTGCAAGTGATGCAGTATCTTCGGTAATAAAGTTAGCATAAATCCATTGTGCTCTAGCGCCTTCTAGACCTAACGCTACCATTTCTTTGGCAACATCATCTAAAAATACTTGTGCGTCTTTAGCCGTTAATGGTGTGGCAACTTTTTCTGCATTATTTTGAGTAACCGGTGCGGTTACGGTTTCTTTGTTACAGGCAGTTAATGAAGCCGCTATAACTAAAGCTAAGCCCGTTAACTTAAACGTTGTTGTTATGTTTTTCATTATGATTAACTAAATTTTTATTAGAATATTGGTGATTGCTAGTATATAAAAAAGTTGAATTGATTCAACTTTTTAGCAAAATTAACTATGAGAATTTTAGCTAAGTAAATAATAAAAAAAAGCCCTCTTTAAAAAAGAGGGCTAAAGACACAACATGAAATAGTTACTTAATAAACATATTGTTACTACAAGGGAGAATGAAAACTAACAATATGATATCGGTGATGGTTGATCTTTACTGTATAGCTATCGTAACGATTTGTAATGCAACCAAGGTGAAGTATTAGATAAAAAAATGACTCAGGGAGTGATTGACAGATCAGGTCGCTGAGTCAGGAAATAACATGTATTCGTATAGTTAGAGGTGCTGACTATAATTAAGTTCAACTTTTATTCTATTTTTTATGGTTAATTTTTTATCCTGTTTGTGCATATTGAATAATTCAACACAAGGTAAGGATAATACTTGTAGCTAAGGGGGATATAAGCTATTTTAAACGGATGTTTGAACTAGGTGTTTTAACACTTATATTTGAATGGCTTATGAATAATAGAGAGTGTTACAGCTATGAGTACAAAGAATAAAATATTAGATGCAGCAGAATTACTCTTTGCAGATAAAGGATTTAATGGCACATCGTTGCGAGAAATTACTAGCTCTGCTGGGGTTAATTTAGCGGCAGTTAACTATCATTTTGGTTCAAAAAAGGAATTAATTAAAGCGGTAATGTCTCGTTATATGAATGAACTGGCTCCTAAATTAGAGCTCGCTTTGTCGGTTATTGTGCATGGTGACGATAAACCTAATCTTGATGAGGTATTTTTTGCTTTTGTGGAGCCGTTACTGCATTTAAATGAATTTAAAGTTAATGGTACTAGTATTTTTTTACAATTATTAGGACGGGGCTATACCGATAGCCAAGGCTTTTTGCGTTGGTTTTTAACCACACAGTATCCAAATGTTTTTACGCATTTTACCAAAGCCGTTCATAAAGCTTATCCAGAGTTAACCACACAGGAAATGTTTTGGCGTTTGCACTTTACCATGGGAACTATTGTTTTTACGATGTCGTCAAGTGATGCATTAATGGATATCTCGCGTAATGATTTTAATAATGATGTATCGATTGAGACATTAATAAATAAGGTTATTCCTTATGTCGCCGCAGGAGTTGGCGCGCCTATTATTGCAGAATAACTTAAAAGCTTAAGAGGTGAAAAATTGAGAGAAGCATGCTCACTTATGATTATTGATAAGTGAGCATGCTTTACCTGTTTTTATAAACAGATAATAGACTAAGGTTTTTTAGCAATAACCAATCTATTAAGTAGAATAACAGCGAAAGCTATACTGTAAAATGCATAAATAACTAGCATCCATTGTGGCATGCTAAACCCTAAAAATTGCCAACTAATTTCACCACAATCACCTGTTGCCTCAAATAAAAAAGGTAGCCACTCATGAAGCGGTGCCCAAGTTGGGAAGTTAGGAATAAATTCACAGCTAAAAAATAATGAGCCGCTATTACTTTGCATTTCAATATGCTCAAGTGCGATCAAACCACCCCAAATAGCACCAGTCCCCCATAATGAAAATGCAGTAACCCTAGCAATGATATTGTTGTGCCCAGCAGCACCAATAATACCGGCGATAACAATCGCCAAAATAGCTAAACGTTGATACACACACATAATACATGGGGCTAAGTCCATGGAGTATTGAAAAAATAATGCCGTTAACTCTAATCCAAGTGCTGATAATGCGAGTAGTAACCAGGGGGTTCTGGTTGTCGTTATTTTGCTGAGATAGTTCAAAAAAATTCCTTAAAGGTACGTATAAGTTTTAAAGTAAGTATTTTAGCAGCCATAAAAAAAGCCCCTGCATTTAGGGGCTTTATCATAACAATTTAGCGGTTATAAGCTAATTATAATTATTAAAAATCTTGTAATTAAATATGAATAACAAGATTTATATAGGGTATTTAGTTTATAAGTAAATGCACGTAAATACTGGCAGCATAACCTAAAGAGATAACAGGCATCCATTTTAGGTGTGCGAAAAAGGTGTAATAGCCTCTTGCTTGACCCATTAAGGCAACGCCAGCAGCGGAGCCTATAGATAATAAGCTACCGCCAACACCAGCGGTTAATGTTACTAGCAACCATTGGGTATGTGACATATCAGGGTTCATTGTTAGTACTGCAAACATTACGGGAATGTTATCAACAATTGCCGATAAAATACCTACTAATATATTGGCATTTGTCGCGCCAAGCTCACCATACATGAACTCAGAAACCATGCCTAAATAACCAATAAAGCCTAAACCGCCAACCGCTAGGATAACACCGTAGAAGAAGAATAAAGTATCCCATTCTGCTTTTGCTATTTTATCAAAAATGTCGAAGCTGTTTTCAGGCGCGTGGCTGGTCGGTAAATCTGAGGTATCAATTTCACCTTGACCTGTTTTACGTATGTAGTAGCCGAAGAACTTTAAGTAAGCTAAACCTAACATCATGCCAAATACAGGGGGTAAGTGTAAGAAGTTATGGAAAGATACTGCAGTAACAATGGTTAATAAAAATAATCCGACAATGGTTAAGCCGCCTTTTTTAATGACAGCACCATCACCTTCATTAGGGCTAGGGTGACCTTTAGGAAGGAAAAACTGCATAATAAACGCTGGGATAATAAAGTTCACTACTGATGGTAAGAATAGCGCAAAAAACTCAGTAAATTGTACAATCCCTTTTTGCCAAACCATTAGGGTTGTTATATCACCAAAGGGGCTAAAAGCACCACCAGCATTAGCACCTACAACGATGTTTACACAACTCATAGCGATAAACTTAGGTTCATCTTTACCAACGGCAAGCACTACAGCACACATTATTAAAGCGGTAGTTAAGTTATCAGCGATAGGTGAAATAAAGAAAGCGAGAATACCAGTTAACCAAAATAGTGCTTTATAGCTAAATCCTTTATGTACTAGCCAGTCACGTAACGCATCAAACACACCGCGCTCTAACATTGCGTTGATGTAAGTCATAGCGACCAGTAAAAAGAAGAACAATTCGGCATATTCTAAGAAATTATGACGTATTGCCACTTCAGCGGCATGGGGCATGCCCTCTGAAGCGTAAACTATGGCAATTAAAACCCAGATTAAACCCGCGGCAAGTAAAACCGGTTTTGATTTACGTAAGTGAAGTTGTTCTTCTAAAATAACAAGTGAATAAGCAACAACAAAAATAGCAATCGCGGTATAGCCAATCCAGTGATTAGTTAAATTAAGCGTTTGTCCGAGGTCTGCTGAAGCAAATGCTATGCTAGGAAAGAGTACTGCTGTAAATGCCAGTAAAATCAATAGAAATGGTTTCATGTTATTCTCTATTAAGCTGTAAAATTAATACGGCTGAAGGTAAGTATGATTATTTTTGCGTGAATTCTATCAAAATCATAACAAAATGATACAACAAAGACTTTGATTGCAATCAATATTATTGATATTGAGCATTCGTGCCATTGATAGCTTGAATAGCGGATAGCTATGGTATTCGAATGCCCTCGGTTGCACTTGTGTAGAAAAAAACTTCTGGTACAATCAGTTGCTTATTATATTGTCGTTCACGTTTAAACTTAGGTAAGCATAATCAATGGTTATAAAAGCTCAAAGTCCAGCAGGTTTTGCTGAGCAGTACATAGTTGAATCTATTTGGAATGGTGGCTTCCCTCCAGGCTCTATTTTACCAGCAGAACGTGAATTATCTGAGTTAATTGGTGTGACTAGAACAACGCTCAGAGAAGTGCTACAGCGTTTAGCAAGAGATGGTTGGTTGACTATTCAACATGGAAAACCAACTAAAGTGAATAATTTTTGGGAAACCTCAAGCTTAAATATTCTTGCCACATTGGCAGAGCTTGACCAAGAAGGTATTCCAGACTTAGTTGATAACTTATTATCAGCACGTACTAACATTAGTACTATTTATATTCGTGGTGCAATTAAAAATAACCCTGAGGCCACTGCTGCATTATTGCAAAAGTATACTGACATTGAAGATACTGGTGAAGCTTTTGCTGAGTTTGACTATCAACTTAATAAAGAATTAGTGGTCGTATCAGGAAACCCTATTTACTTACTTATTTTAAATGGTTTAGGTGGATTATATTCTCGTATTGGTCGATTATACTTTGCCCACCCTCAAGGGCGTGAAATTTCACGTACTTATTATCAGTCACTTATTGATTTAGCTAATAATAATAAATTTGATGAGGCAGCGGCGGCGGTCCGTAATTACGGCATGGAGTCTGGGAAACTTTGGATTGATCTCAAAGCAGAAGTTTTAAAAGAGCTTTCTAATAACTAATAAAGTTTTCTCTGCTTTGAACCAGTACTTTTATTAAGGCGACATTAGTCGCCTTTTTTTGTGTTGGCAGGACATTGTGCGATAACTTCATCAATACCAACATTATTTTCTTGAACTATCTTTACCTCAAAATGCCATAAGTAATGTAAGTGCTTTAACACTTCGTCTTTTGAGTCTCCTAGACTTACTCCGTTATGCGGAGTGTATCTTAAGGTTAGCCCTCTATCGCCATCAATATTCGCATCAATAATTTGAATATTGACTTCTAAATTACTTAAATTGTATTGATTGGCTAAATTGTTACGTAAGCTTTTATAACCCTGCTCATTATGTATTGCGCCTATTTCCACATAATTGTTTTGTGTATCATCATTAATGTGAAATAACTTAAAATCTCGCATCAATTTCGGTGATAAATATTGGCTAATAAAACTCTCATCTTTAAAGTTTTCCATGGCAAAGTGCACAGTGTCGAGCCAATTGCTGCCAGCTATCTCAGGGAAGTAAGCTCTATCTTCTTCAGTTGGATGCTCACAAATGCGGCGAATATCCATAAACATATTAAACCCTAATGCGTACGGGTTTATGCCTGAATAATACTTGCTGTTATAGTCTGGCTGGGCAACTACATTAGTGTGACTGTGTAAAAACTCCAACATAAACTTGTCGGTTACTAACCCTTCATCATAGAGGTGGTTTAATAAGGTGTAGTGCCAAAAGCATGCCCAGCCTTCATTCATCACTTGGGTTTGTTTTTGGGGATAAAAGTATTGTGATATTTTTCGAACAATACGGACAATCTCTCTTTGCCATGGCTTTAATAATGGCGCATTTTTTTCAATAAAATAAAGAATGTTTTCTTGTGGTTCACTAGGGAATTGTACTGTGCCACTTGCACTTTTTTCTGTAGATTTTGGCAATGTACGCCATAGCATATTTACTTGTGATTGCAGGTACTCACTGCGCTCTTCTTGTCGCTTTAACTCTTCGTCGAGTGAGATTTTTTGTGGTCTTTTATAGCGATCTACACCATGATTCATGAGCGCATGACACGCATCTAACGTTGCCTCAACTTCTGCTATGCCATATTTAAGCTCGCATTTACTTATGTAATTTTTCGCAAAGAGTAAGTAATCAATAATTGAGTCTGCATCCGTCCATGACTTAAATAAATAATTACCTTTAAAAAAAGAGTTATGACCATAACAAGCATGCGCCATCACCAGTGCTTGCATTGTCATCGTATTTTCTTCCATTAAATATGAAATGCAAGGGCTTGAGTTAATAACAATTTCATAAGCTAAGCCCATTTGTCCACGCTTATAATTTTGCTCGGTTTGAATGAATTTTTTACCAAAAGTCCAATGGTTATAACCAATAGGCATACCAACACTCGCGTAGGCATCCATCATTTGCTCTGCTGTTATAACCTCTATTTGGTTGGTATAAGTATCAAGTCGATAAATCTCGGCAACTCTTGCTATCTCATTTTGATATTGTTCTAATAATTCAAATGACCAATCTGAGTTATCACTTAGTGGCTTTTTTGCTTTCTCATGGGTACCATTAACTGAATCTTTTTGCTGTTCTTTATTATTCTTTTTAGATGAAGTGTTCATAATGTCATCCACCTTTTTATGCGGCATTTGATGTTGTATTTTTTTTGAAAAGCTCTCTAAATACAGGGTAAATATCTGTGACCGATTTTATATGCTCAATAGCAAAGTTACCGTGGGTGTGGGTGAGTTGCTGGTAGTGTTGCCAAAGCGTTTGGTGTGCTCGCTGTGTTATTTCAATATAACTAAAGTAGCGTGACCTTGGTAATATGTTTTTCTCCAGTATGGCTTTACATTGAGGAGAATCATCTGCCCAGTTATCGCCATCAGAGGCTTGAGCGCCGTATATATTCCATTGACTATCATTATAACGTTCATTAATTATGTCATTCATTAGCTCCAATGCGCTTGATGCAATAGTGCCTCCCGTTTCTTGAGAATAAAAGAACTCATGCTCGTCAACTTCTTTTGCTTGGGTATGGTGACGAATATAAACAACATCGATATTTTTATAGGTTTGGCTAAGAAATAAATAGAGTAAAATATAAAATCGTTTAGCAATATCTTTAGTGGCTTGATCCATTGAACCAGAAACATCCATTAGACAAAACATAACCGCTTTTGAGGTTGGAACAGCTTGTCGTGCATAATTTCTAAAGCGCAGGTCAAAAGTATCAATAAAAGGGACTTTCTTTATTTTATTTGTAAGCGCTAATATGCTCTCTTTGAGCTCTTTTTCTTCTTGAATATGATCATGTTTATCACTTTGTATCAAAGCAAGTCGAGCTTCTAAGGCTTTTAACTCTTTACGCTTGCTTGCCGTCATAGCTATTCGGCGTGCAATAGATCCTTGTAAAGACTTTACTATATCAATATTTGACGGTACCCCTTCAGCGCAATAACCACTGCGTACCGTTTTGTATTCAATGAGCTTATCTAACTGGTTTTTTTCTAAGTTAGGTAACTCTAAATCTTCAAATAATAAGTCTAAGTACTCCTCTTTAGATATAGAAAATGAAAACTCATCTTCTCCCTCTCCGCTATCACTCGCTTCACCTTTACCTGAACCTTGACCTTGTTGTTGCGGTGGTCTTGGAATTCTATCTCCAGGTGAAAATTGATCATTTCCAGGATGAACTCTATCCTTTACACCGCCGCTACCTTGGTGAAACACTGGCTCAGATAAATCTTTTTTAGGAATAGTAATATTTTCACCTGAACTAATATCAGTCACGCCACGCTGATTAATGGCCCCTTCAACGGATTTTTTAATTTGGTTTTTGTAGCGCCTTAGAAATCGCTGACGATTAACAGTACTTTTATTTTTACTGTTAAGGCGTCTATCTATAAAATTAGCCATACATCACCTCCGTTAAGAAGATTTTCTTACACGTAAGTACCACTCAGATAATAACCTTACTTGTTTTTGGGTATAGCCTTTGGTCATCATACGCTGTACAAAGTCATCATGTTTTTGCTGATCATCAGTTGATGTTTTTGCATTAAAAGAAATAACGGGCAATAGGTCTTCGGTATTAGAGAACATTTTTTTCTCAATAACCGTACGTAATTTTTCATAGCTAGTCCATGCTGGATTTTTGCCATTATTATTGGCTTTGGCACGTAAGACAAAGTTAACAATTTCATTACGAAAATCTTTTGGATTACTAATACCCGCAGGCTTTTCAATTTTTTCTAGCTCTTCATTTAATGATTGTCTATCAAAAAGCTGACCAGTTTCGGCATCCCTATATTCTTGATCTTGTATCCAAAAATCGGCATAAGTGACATAACGATCAAAGATATTTTGACCGTATTCAGAATAAGACTCTAAATACGCGGTTTGAATTTCTTTCCCAATAAACTCAATATATTGAGGAGTTAAGTAACCTTTAATAAACTCCATATAACGTTCAGTGGTTTCTTGTGGTAATTGTTCACGCTCAACTTGCTGCTCTAGTACATAAAATAAATGTACGGGATTTGCTGCAACTTCTTGATTATCAAAATTAAAAACACGTGATAATATTTTAAAAGCAAAACGTGTTGACAAGCCTGACATCCCTTCATCTATACCCGCATAATCGCGGTACTCTTGATAAGACTTAGCTTTTGGATCTGTATCTTTAAGTGTTTCACCATCATAGACGCGCATTTTCGAGTAAATACTGGAGTTATCAGGCTCTTTAATACGTGACAGTACTGAGAATTGGGCTAAAATTTCTAATGTATCAGGGGCGCATTGCGCTGTTTTTAATTCGCTGTGCTCAAGTAGTTTTTTGTATATATTTACCTCTTCAGAAACCCGCATACAGTAAGGAACCTTAACAATATAAACGCGATCTAAAAAGGCTTCATTATTTTTATTATTTCTAAACGTTTGCCACTCTGACTCGTTAGAGTGAGCTAATAGAATGCCGTTAAAGGGTAGGGCCGATAAACCTTCGGTTGGGTTGTAGTTGCCTTCTTGTGTGGCAGTAAGTAGTGGGTGCAGCACTTTAATTGGTGCTTTGAACATTTCAACAAACTCCATTAGGCCTTGGTTAGCACGACACAGGGCACCCGAGTAACTATAGGCATCGGCATCATTTTGCGCGAAGTGCTCTAATTGTCTAATGTCGACTTTTCCCACTAAGGCTGATATGTCTTGGTTGTTATCGTCCCCTGGTTCAGTTTTAGCAATGGCTATTTGATCAAGAATAGAAGGGTATACTTTTACCACTTTAAACTGTGCAATATCTCCTTTAAATTCATGCAAGCGCTTAGCCGCCCAAGGTGAAATAATAGTATTTAGGTAGCGTTCTGGAATATTGTATTCTTCTTTTAGAATTTTACCGTCAGAGTGTGCATCAAATAAACAGAATGGGTGGTCATTAACAGGGCTTAACTCACCGTTAGCACTTAAAATATAAATAGGATCTTTTTGCATTAGTGCTTTCAGTTTTTCCGCTAGTGAGGATTTACCGCCGCCAACAGGGCCAAGTAAATAAAGAATTTGCTTTTGCTCCTCTAAGCCTTGAGAAGCATGCTTAAGATAAGAGACTATTTGCTCGATAGCATCTTCCATACCATAAAAGTCTGCGAAAGCGGGGTAACGATTAATTACTCTATTTGAAAATATTCGACTTAATCTGGGATCATTTGCGGTATCTATTGCTTCTGGAGTACCAATAGCACTGAGCAATCTTTCCGAGGCACTAGCGTAGGCTAATTTGTCATCCTTGCAGAGGGTTAAAAAGTCTTGCAAACTTAACTCTTCTTGCTGTGATTGCTCGTAACGTGTTTGATAATGTTGAAAAATACTCATAACCGTCTCCTAAAAAGCGCAATGTTATCGTCATCAAATTATTATTAAAGTTTAGTTCTTACAGCATTTCCATATTATTTCTATCTATTGTTAAGCTTGCGTTTAAAGGTATTTTATCTAAATAGTATCATTAATAAATCAACCATAACTTCAGACTAAACACTCACTATAACTAAAGTAAAAGGTCACTAAAGTGACGTGCTCGTTATATTTTAATTGTTATATTTTAAGATTAGTTGCTTTAATTGATTTAGCTAGGAAACTTAAGCAACTTTATTGTTACTTTGTAAAAAAAACAAAAGAAGATCAAATAACTATTCTCATTAAAAGTTATTTTTAGGTTTGTTATTTAGAGACTTCTTTCCTAGACTATTTTTATGCGTGTATGTATGCGTGTATGTATGCGTGCCAATCATAAGAGCACGATTGTTGATAGTTGCTATCGAAACCTAAAATTACAACATAATAAATAGTAATAATTCACAAAAATAATAAAAGGCAAGGATGAGATGAACTTTTTCAAAAAATTATCTATACGCTATAAGATTTTATTAATTCCTATGGTAGGTGCGTTAGGTTTTTGCGTTTATTTAGCAATAACTTTAGTGTCTATGTCGCAAATAGTAACTCAACTTAATCAAGCCTATCATGTTGAGTATCAGCTATTACAAACATCAGAACATAGCCTTGTTCGTTTGGATAAGATAAAAGAAACGTTAGGTAATGCCGTTACCATGGGAGAAGTTGATTTATTAGAGCTTGCTGATAAATATGCAGATGAAACTCGTGCTAAATTAGAAGAAAATATTGCATCTGATGCCAGTAATGCAAACTTCTTACGAAAGTTATTAAGAGATTTTAATGAGTACTATCAACTAGCCCATGCGCTTTCTAAAGAGATGGTTGATGGAACTGCTGACTTTGAAACCTTAGGCCCCCGTAGTCAGGCGATGTCGGAAAACTTAACGCGTTTACAAACCGAATTAAATACCTTTCAAGAGCAGCGTTACCAGTCATTCACCCAAGCATTTGAATCAGTTAATGAAAACGCGGAGTCGACTTCAACAATGGGGATTGTTCTTGGCGTTGTAACATTACTAAGCTTGTTTGCTGTGGCTTTGCCTATTGCTAATACTATTAGTGAAAAACTAAAAGATATTATTAGCTCAATGAAAGGTATCGCTCAAGAAAATGGTGACTTAACGGTACGGCTAGTGACTAGTAGTAAAGATGAAATGGGGGACTTAGTTTTTTGGTTTAATAGTTTTATAGAAAAGCTACAAAACGTCATCAAAAATGTGGTTGATACCGCCTTACCACTTGCAGATACCGCAAATAACATTTCAACGTTATCAAATAATACCATTGAGTCGTTTAAACGACAATCTGATAGCGTAGATCAATCTCGAAGCTCAGTTGAAGAAATGAGTCAAAGTGTTGCAGAAATAACAACCAATGCAGCAGATGCCGCTGACGCGGCTAAAAATGCTAATAATGAAGCGGTAAAAGGCAAGGAGGTGGTTGAGAAAACCATCGAAGGCATTAGAGTTCTTGCTGATAATATTACTCAAGCTGCAGAGTCTATAAATCAGCTCCAAGAGGATACTAGTCGTGTCAATGTGGTTTTAGAGGTTATTCGCGGTATTGCTGATCAAACTAATTTATTGGCATTAAATGCTGCTATTGAAGCCGCTAGAGCTGGAGAGCAAGGCAGAGGGTTTGCTGTGGTTGCCGATGAGGTAAGAGGCTTAGCGTCTCGAACTCAAGAGTCAACTGAAGAAATTAACCAAATGTTAAGCCAATTGCAAAGTGCAGCTAAGCGGGCGGTTACTATGATGGAAAACTCACAAGCGAGTGTGGAAGTGAGTGTCGAAAGTGCCAATGAAGCAGGACATAGCTTAGTTGCTATAACAGATACCGTGAATATTATTGCTGATATGAATGGCGCTATAGCAGTTGCTACAGAAGAGCAGCACCAAGTCTCGGGGTTAATGGTTGGGCATGTTGAAGATATACAAACATGTGCCAATGAAGCTTCCTCTGCATCACAAGAAATTGCAGGGGTAAGTGATAGTTTATTAAGTTTGGCGTCAGAGTTAGAAGCAGTTGCTCGTCAATTTAAAGTGTAGTGGTTAATCAATAGTTTTTAAGTTAATTATAATAAACGGTTAAGGTGGATATATATGAAACATACATGTAAAGCTCTTATCGTTACTAGCGCGTTATTTGCAGGTAACTTACACGCAGAAATAGTGTTTAATGGCTTTTCTTCTATTGTTGGAGGAGTGACTACATCTAGTAAAGATGAGTTATATGGTTATGATGACAGTTTTGACTTTAAAAATGACTCGTTATTTGCTTTACAAGCTAGCGCCGATTTAACGGATGGTATTGGCGTAACTGCGCAAATTATTTCTCGAGGTAAAAATGACTGGGATGTCGATTTTGAATGGGCTTATATCAGCTATGATGCGACTGATGACTTACGCTTTTTAGTGGGACGTCAACGAGCGCCTTTTTATATGTATTCTGACTTTCTTGATGTCTCTTATGCTTATACTTGGATTACGCCCCCAGCAGGTGTATACGATTTGATTTTTGATACTTTTGATGGCGTTGGCGCTATTTATAGTACCAGTCTAGGAGAGTTTGATAGTACCTTCCAAGTTATGTATGGGCGTAATACAGATAAACTCGATGTATTTGGTGAAACCGTTAGTCCAGATTTTAAAGACTTACTTGGCGGCTCATTTACTTTAACTCGCGATTGGTTAACTTTACGTGCAGGTATATTTCAAGCCGATACTACTATTCCACACTCGGGGATAAATGAAATTGCCTATGGCTGGCAACAAGCCGGTTTTACTGATGTTGCAAGTGATGTTTTAATTGAAGAAGATAAAGCTCTATTCGTTGAGTTAGGTTTTCAGTTAGACTTTGAAAATTTCCTTATTGTTGGGGAGTACACTGAGCTAACGCTAGATGATATGGCGATAGCGGATGAAGAGTCTTACTATGTTATGGCAGGTTGGCGTTTTTCAAATATGCTTTTACATGTTACCTACGGCGTTGATGAAAATAGTAAAAATGACTTAACTGCTGGAGTGCCTTGGGGCTTAGACCCTGGTATTGACTTTTTAAAAGCGAGTACGCAAGGTTTAGTTAATCAGCAAAAAGCCGATGAGAGCTATATTACCCTTGGGTTACGTTGGAATTTTCATGAGTCAGCAGCTCTTAAATTTGAATATACAGACTTTAGCGATGACTTAAATAGTTTACATGATGCGGGTGTTTTTAGAACCGCTTTAGTTACTGTTTTTTAAGGGGATGCCAATGAAATTACTTAACAAATATAAAATAAAACTTTCATTAATAACGTTTTTTCTTGTTTATAGTGTAAGTGCACTCGCTGATGTAGCGGTTATTGTTAATAGTGCTAATACAGCAGCAATAGATGAGGGGGATATTCCTCGTATTTTTTTAGGTAAAATTAAAAGTTATTCGACAGGAGATAAAGTTACTTTAGTTAACTTAAACTCGGATCAGTCAGCTAGAGCTGAATTTGAAGATAAAGTTTTAAATAAAAGTGCCACACAAATAAAGGCGTACTGGTCTAAATTAATGTTTTCGGGTAAAGCTAAACCGCCAAAAGAGCTTGAGAACGATAAAGCAGTCATTGATTTTATCCAGTCAAACCCAGGTGCTATTGGTTATATTTCTGCTGAAAGTGTTACGGACTCTGTGAAAGTAATTAAAACCTATTAATTTATCTTGAATCAAGGCGAAATAGGTTAGCCTCACGTTAAGCTTTTATAAAGCTGACACATAATGTCAAGCAGTATGCCAATGCACTTAAATACAAAAAACGAGCTAAATAGCTCGTTTTTTATTTTTACTATTATCAATAGTTTATTTAATTTAGCTGAAGTTTGCTTGTGCAAAATCCCAGTTAGCTAATGCCCAAAAACCATTTAAGTAATCTGGGCGCACGTTACGGTAATCAATGTAGTAAGCATGTTCCCATAAATCTACGGTTAATAAAGGAGTAACGCCTTCATCAGTTAATGGTGTAGCTGCATTAGAGGTGTTAACAATAGCTAAGCTACCGTCAGCATTTTTTACTAACCAAGTCCAGCTTGAACCGAAGTTGTTAATTGCGCTGTCAGTAAATTTTGCTTTAAATTCAGCAAAAGAACCAAAGCTTGCATTAATTGCGTCAGCTAATGAACCCGTTGGCTCAGAGCCACCTGTTGGGCTAAGGCTATGCCAGTAAAACGTATGGTTCCAAATTTGTGCAGCGTTATTAAAAATACCTGCAGAAGAAGTTTTTACGATTTCTTCTAATGATTTATCAGCAAATTCAGTGCCTTCAATTAAACCATTTAGCTTTACAACATAGGTATTGTGATGCTTGCCGTAGTGAAATGATAATGTCTCAGCTGAGATATGTGGCTCTAGTGCATTTTGCTCGTAAGGTAGTGATGGTAATTCAATTGCCATTTTGCTCTCCAGGTTATAGTTATTTTTTACTGTGTTTTTGTTAAAACTTGAGTAAAATACTCAGGTATTATTATATTGGTCTTAGTTAGCTCAGTTTCAAGAGTTAATTAGCATATAATAGTCATATTTTTTTTTGATTGGTATTGAAAGTTTATTTTTAGGCACTATCTCTTAATAAACGCAGTGCATTTCAAGTCATGAGCATTAATAAAGAGGTTACCATGGATACAATTGAACGTATTAAGCAACAAATTAGCGAAAATCCTGTATTGCTATATATGAAAGGCTCACCTAAGTTACCAAGTTGTGGTTTTTCATCACAAGCATCACAAGCGCTAATCTCTTGTAATGAAAAATTTGCTTATGTCGACATTTTACAAAACCCTGATATTCGTGCGGAATTGCCAATTTACGCAGATTGGCCAACTTTTCCACAGTTATGGGTGGATGGTGAATTAGTTGGTGGTTGTGACATTATTATTGAAATGTTTCAACAAGGTGAGTTACAAACATTACTTACCGAAACTACAGCAAAATATAGTTCAGCAGAAGAAAACTCTGCCGAGTAGTAAACCTTTTACATAACAATGTATTTTTACAGTATTGTGATGTAAAAATTATTAAATTTTTTGAAAATAAATAAAAACGGAGCATAAAATGAGTGTATTAGTTGGTCGTTCAGCACCAGATTTCACAGCAGCAGCTGTATTAGGTAATGGTGAGATTGTTGATTCTTTTACGTTAAGTGAAGCAATCAAAGGTAAAAAAGCAGTCGTATTTTTCTACCCATTAGATTTTACTTTTGTATGTCCTTCAGAGTTGTTAGCATTTGATCACCGTATGGACGAGTTCAAAAGCCGTGGTGTTGAAGTTATCGGTGTTTCTATCGATTCTCAATTTTCTCATAATGCATGGCGTAACACGCCAGTAAACGAAGGTGGTATTGGTCCAGTACAATACACATTAGTTGCTGATGTTAAACATGAAATTTGTAAAGCGTACGATGTAGAACATCCAGAAGCTGGTGTTGCATTCCGCGGTTCATTCTTAATTGATGAAGAAGGTAATGTTCGTCACCAAGTAGTTAACGATTTACCATTAGGTCGTAACGTTGATGAAATGTTACGTATGGTTGATGCATTACAATTCCACCAAGAACACGGTGAAGTATGTCCTGCAGGTTGGAACAAAGGTGATAAAGGTATGACAGCTTCCCCAGAAGGTGTTGCATCTTACCTTACAGATAACGCTGAACAGCTTTAATTGTTAGTACTTATTCGTCTTTTTGGTTAACTACGAGTAAATTAGCTTTTAAGCGCTAATTATAATAATTAGCATATAAAAAAACCGCCTCGGCGGTTTTTTTGTTTTTCAGTTAAGGAGGTTGGCTTAGCTGAGTGACATTACTCTTCTATGGTTGGCATTGGCCAACCACCTAAAGTTTTCCATTTATTAACAATATAACAAAATAGCTCAGCAGTTTTTTCGGTATCGTATAAGGCGCTATGCGCTTCACTATTATTGAACTCTATATTGGCGGCAACACAGGCTTTAGCTAATACGGTTTGCCCTAAAGCAAGCCCTGACAGTGTTGTCGTGTCAAAGCTCACAAATGCATGAAAAGGGCTACGCTTTATATTACAGCGCTCGGTGGCTGCATTTAAAAATCCTAAATCAAAAGCCGCGTTATGAGCAACAATGATGGCGCGTTGGCAACCAGCCAATTTCATTTTTTTTCTCACGAGTTTAAATAATGACTTTAGTGCTTCATCTTCATCTACCGCAAAACGTAACGGGTTTGTAGGGTCAATACCGGTAAAAGCTAATGCTTTAGGCTCTAAATTGGCTCCCTCAAAAGGGTTAATATTAAATTGAATTGTTTCATCAATCGACATTAGCCCGGTTTCTTCGTCTAGCGTTAATACTGAGGCTGCTAGCTCGAGTAGTGCATCGGTTTGTGCGTTAAAACCTGCTGTTTCAACATCAATAACAACGGGGAAGTAACCTCTAAAACGTTGAGATAAAGCTGGTGAAGTAAGCTCTTGAGGTTGACTTGTTTTTGGTGATGGGTCGTTATTGGCTGGTTTAGGTGTTATTTCTGGTATTGGATTAGACATAAGATAAATAAAAGCACGCATCAAAAATTTCAGCAATTATCTCAGAAAAGTCTTTTAAAAACGAGGTGCAAAAGGATTTTGATGTATTAGGCCTCATTATTTATCACTAAATGGCGATTAATTGAGAAGAAACTGCTAAAGTTATCTTAGATTAGGACGATAACCTATATATCCTTTATATTACTCTATATTAGTGATAATTAGTGACTATTGGTTGGTCATTGTTTATTAGTATTGTGCATAACATTATGAAAAAAACACTCATATCAATTACATTATTTTCTTTATTAGCCACTAGCTTAACTGCTGGGTTTTGGAGTAACAATGCGCAGGCGGGAATTCGTCAATATAGCGCTAATATTCAAAACTCTACATGGCTCTTATCTAACGATTCGCGCTTACAGTGCACATTATCACATCAAATACCTCAATATGGCGAAGCTCGCTTTTACGCTAAAGCAAACCGTCAATTAAATATGGAGTTTGAGCTTGATATGATGTTACTACCTGACAATTATTCGTTGGCCGAGGTACGTAGTGTTTCACCAAGCTGGCAGCCAGGTAATGGCTCACGTCGTTTAGCTGATATGAAGTTATATAAACAATTCAACCCAAGTCTACCTAAAAAAGTGGCTTGGACTATGTTGAGTGAACTAGAGCAGGGCATGAGCCCCACTTTTTATTATAACGACTGGTATAGCGACAGTGATAAAATATCAGTGGGTTTATCTACGGCACGCTTTAGAAAAGCTTATCAAGATTTTGTCGGCTGTATTGGTAACTTATTAAACTACAGCTTTGATGATATTTCTTATACCGTACTGAATTATCAATCAAATAGTGACAAGTTTACTAAAGCTTCGCAGCGACGCATGAATATGATTCGTGAATACTTAAGTTTAGATCCTGAATTAGAGTTAGTGCTTATTGATGCATATTCAGATAGCTATGGCGGTCGTGATGCTAACTTACGATTATCACAGCGTCGAGCAACAAAGATTAGAGATTATTTTGTACAAAACGGTATAGATGCAAGCCGAATAGAAGCGAGTGGTTATGGTGAAAAACGTCATATTGCCTCTAACGACACCACATTAGGTCGCGGTAAAAATAGACGTGTGGTTATTCAAATGCAAAAACCGTAACTGATTTTGAACAAAATCCTAAGTTATTTAATTGATTGACTCGGATTTATTATTGAACAAGCCCGTAGATACACTGTAATCTACGGGCTTGTTTGTTTTGGGCTACATTGTTTCAATAATTTGATACAGCCCACCATTTTTAGTCTAACTAAGGTAAAAATGCTATGAAAAATTTTTCAAAACTTTGCCTGTTGCTTAGCTGTTTGGCTGTATCGTCAGCACCAGCATTGTCAGCGCAAGAGCATGCTCATCATAACGTATCAGCTCAAGTATTAACGGATGCTTATACTTATGCAAATTATGATCAAGTAAAAACAACGCATGTATATTTGGATCTTGATGTAGATTTTGATAAAAAATCACTTAAAGGCTTTGTTGATCTTTCCTTAAACTGGTTAAGCGATAAACCAGCGCCAGTGATTCTTGATACTCGTGATTTAGTTATTCACCGTGTGCTGGCCCAAAATAGTCAAGGTGAGTGGAAAAAAACTGATTACAACTTAGCGAAGCGAGATGACGTTTTAGGTAGCAAGTTAACGATTAATACTCAGTTTAAAGCGAAAAAAGTCCGAGTTTATTATAACTCAACTGAAAAAGCGTCAGGTTTACAATGGTTATCTGCAGAGCAAACAGCGGGTAAAGATAAGCCTTTCTTATTTAGCCAAAACCAGGCTATTCATGCACGTTCGTGGATACCAATTCAAGACACACCAAGTGTACGTGTAACTTATACGGCTCGTATAACTACTGATAAAGATTTATTAGCCGTAATGAGTGCTAATAATGAACCGACAACAGAGCGTGATGGCGATTACTTTTTTTCAATGCCACAAGCTATTCCACCATACTTGATTGCCATTGGTGTAGGTGACTTGCACTTTAAAGCGATGAGTCATCAAACAGGTATTTATGCAGAAAGTTATATTTTAGATGCTGCCGTCGCTGAATTTGACGATACACAAATGATGATTGATAAAGCCGAAGCTATGTACGGTAAATACCGTTGGGGACGCTACGATTTATTAATTTTACCACCAAGTTTCCCGTTTGGCGGTATGGAAAATCCTCGCTTATCATTTATTACCCCAACCGTTATTGCCGGTGATAAAAGCTTAGTTAACCTTATTGCTCATGAATTAGCACACTCTTGGTCAGGCAACTTAGTCACCAATGAAAGTTGGCGTGACTTATGGTTGAATGAAGGTTTTACTAGCTATGTTGAAAATCGCATCATGGAAGCGGTATTTGGTACAGACAGAGCTGTTATGGAACAGGCATTATCGGCGCAAGACTTAAACTTTGAAATAGCAGAACTAGCACCAAACGATACTCAGCTTTATATTGATTTACAAGGGCGCGATCCCGATGACGCTTTTTCAGGTGTACCTTACATTAAAGGACAACTATTCTTAATTTATCTTGAGCAAAAATATGGACGTGAACGTTTTGATAAATTTGTACTCGACTACTTTGATGGTCATGCTTTTGAAAGTTTAGGGACTGAAAATTTTGTTAAATATATTAAAGCAAACCTTATTGATAAATACCCAGGTATTGTAAGCCATAAAGAGCTTAATGAGTGGATTTACCAGCAAGGCTTACCAAGTTATGTGCCTAAGCCGACATCAAATGCGTTTAGTGTGATTGATAATCAAATAGCACAATTGCTTGCCGATGAAGTTAGCTTGTCTGAGCTACCAACTAAAAACTGGACCTTGCATGAGTGGTTGCACTTTATCAATAACTTACCACTTGATATTAGCTCTGATCGTATGGTGAGCCTAGATAATGCTTTTGACTTAACCAATAGTAAAAATGCTGAAATAGCACATGCTTGGTATTTATTATCGATTCGAGTGGGCTACAACGAAGTTTACCCTGCCATGGAAAAGTATCTGGAAGGCATAGGTCGACGTAAGCTAATTGTTCCTCTTTATAAAGAGTTAGCTAAAAATCCTGAGAGTAAAGTATGGGCAAGTAGAGTATATGATAAAGCTCGCCCTGGTTACCACGGCTTAGCACAAGGCACAGTAGATAATATTTTACGCAAGTAAGTATAATTTGCTAAGCACCTAGCTTAGATAGCTAAAGTTAATAGAGAAGGGCATTAGCCCAATGCCGATCAGTTAAGAGAATGATCGGTTGACCGATCCAAACGATCATGCAAAATCCGTAGTTAGGAAACTAACTACGGATTTTTTTTGTGAATATTGAACAAGCATTACAGACCACACTTGAA